>NZ_JAMBPR010000031.1 GCF_024206475.1 Paraburkholderia sp. CNPSo 3274 | reverse complement strand
GCTACCGCCCGTGACGCCCGCTCCGCCGCCGCCGCCGCCGCTAAACCTCGTGGTGCTGTTGCCGCCGTTGGCGCCGGCGCCAGTTGCGCTGCTGACCCCGCCTAAAACGCTGCCACCGCCACCGCCGCCGGACTGCCCGAAGGCGGATGACGAAAACAAAAGCGTATTGCCAAGAAGAGCCGTCACCGTTACCAGAACGGTTACCAACCCCAAGATGGTTTTCCGTTTGATCGTGGCACGAACCCGCTCCGGTAGGTCAGTCCGACCCCGGGCAGTAACTCGCTGGATGACGCGGAACCACTTGTTCATGGCCCGACTCCGGAAACCGTCACAGCAAGACCGGTGAACCCAAAAGGGACGCCACGATTGCGGCGATGGCCGGGCGCGGGGAAATCTGCACTTCGGATTCACCGTCACGGCGGAACAGGTAGGAGATCAATCAGGGGCGCTTGCGCGTAGCCGCCGGCTTGAACGGACGCGCCCACCTGTCGCAGCTGGACCCGACGCTAGTTCAAGCCTGGGCTACAGGGACTGAAAAACCAAGGGGTAATCGCTCCATGCGCAGTCAACGTGTCTGAAGTGTAATCACGACACCCTGGACCTCTTCCACTGGCTGGCGACCGGATGCTGCGGCGTGGTGGCACGTCACGTCCGGGGAAGACGGGGTTGATCATGACTAGTCCATCGACCGCCAGGTCAGGGCAACGTTTTATCTGATTTGCCGCAGAGCACCGCGCCAAAGTCGGAAAGTGTTTAGAAAGCGGACAGATAGCTCAGGGGGCAATGGGTCTCTTGAGGGTCGGGTCATGCCTTTTGTATGAAACGCGCGGCCCGGACGTCGTGTGTTTCCCGCCGACCGAAGTGCGCTCGAAAGCTGACCGTCGTGATCCGTCAGTTAGCAGCCTGTTCACGGGTGGTCAGCGCCGTTTCCGAATAGTCTACCTCCCGCATCAGCTTGCTCAACGTCTCGTCATTGATCTCGTTGGCGTTGCGCAGCTCCAGCAGCGCAGCGCGCTCTGCGCGCATTGCCGCAAGGCTGAACTGAATTTCCAGCGCTTCCACCCTGCGCACTTCGTCAGCGGAATTCCTGTCGTGGGTGAACCTGGCGAGTCGCCGGCGGTATAGATCCATCACGCGTGCAGCCGCATCCGCAGCGAAGGCGGTTGCGGACTCGCCATTATCCCCGGTGACGGTTCGATGAAGGTCGTCGACGGCGCGGATTGCGGCTTGCGCAGCGACCTTGCGCGCGTGGACTTCCTCATCTGCATGGGCATCGTGCCCGTGGCGCGTCCCATATAGCAACTGCGGCAGTGCGAAGACGGCAACAAGCAACGACGTCAGGATCACCCCTGAAGCGATAAAGATCACCAGGTCACGCCCCGGCAACGGCTCTCCGCTGGATAACGCAACGGGTATCGACAACACGCCTGCGAGCGTCAGCGCACCACGCACCCCAGCGACCGTCATGATCGCCACGGTACGTAGCCCCGGCACAGCGTTGATCACGCCGTGCCGGGCCGCTCCGAGGCTTGCAAACCACCGCAGCAGCCAGACCCACACGAAGCGCATCGTATAGAGCGCGAGCGTGACTGCTGCGACGTAGCCGATCAGCCGCCACACGTCACCATTACCCGTCTCGTGAGCGTCGAGGAGCGCACGGCCGATGATGTTCGGGAACTGCAATCCCAGCAGGATAAACACCATTCCGTTGAAGACGAATTCGACCATTGCCCACGTACTGTTCGCCCTCACGCGTGCCGATACCGAACCGGCGCTGGTGACAGTCACGTAGTTCATCATCATGCCGGCAGCAACCGCCGCGAGAATGCCAGAACAATGGAAATGTTCGGCGAACAGGTAGGCGGCGAACGGAATCAGCAACGTCAAGACAACGCCGGGCGCTGGATCGCCTTCGCGCGTCACGCTGCGCAACCGCCGTATCACGAAGCTGAACAGCCAGCTCACCGCGGCGCCCATCGCAAGGCCGCCTGCGGCGATGATCACGAAGCTGATAGAAGCCTCCCGCAGCGAGAACATGCCGGTCAGCGCGGCCGCAATCGCGAACTTGAGCGCGACGAGACCCGAGGCGTCATTCATCAGCGCTTCGCCCTCGAGAATATGCATCAGCTGCGCTGGAATGCGATTCTTGCCGGCAATGCCCGCCAGCGCTACGGCGTCTGTCGGCGACAGCACCGCTGCGAGCGCAAACGCGATGGGAAGCGAAACGGTGGGCACGAGCGCATGCACGAAGTAGCCGACCACGAGCACCGTCATGAACACGAGACCGAATGCGAGCAGCAGGATCGAACGGCGCCGCATGAAGAACTCGCGTTTCGGAGTGCGCCATCCGTCCGCGAAGAGTAACGGCGGGATGAAGAGTAGCAGAAACAGTTGGGGGTCGAAGGTGACGTACAGACCGAACTTTGGCCACGCAAGCAATGCACCGATTGCGATCTGGACGAGCGGCAATGGCAACAGGCCACGCAGAAGCCGCACGACGACGCCCGATACGGCGACCGCGAGCAGCAGGATCAAAACGGTGAAGACGATTTCCATCAGGGTCATCAACCGTGAGAATTCGAACCGGGTCTTACTATTTGCTCAGCGCGACAACTGACCTAGCGACGTGTACCTGCGTTTTGTATCGCCTCGTCGACACCGCGAACCGCTGCGGCAGCAACAGTACTTACGAGCAGTATGCCCAGCACCCCGAGCGACACTGAGACAATATGGCCAACGCTTGTGGTGGGCACGATGTCGCTTTGACCGATCGTAATCGCCCTCATCGCGCAAAGGTAGAGCGCTTCCCCAAAGGAGCATGGCAATCCGCTTGCAGAGTCGACCGGACCACCGAAGTTATACATTACGACGGAAAGCAGGAGGTAAAGCGCAAACAGAAATGCGATCGGGGCACATAGCTGCCAAAGGGCCTTGGGAAATTCTGCCACGACGTGACGAGCCATCAGCGTAGCGTGCGCGGAATTGTTGGCGGCCTTCATGATGCTAAACCTCCCACAATATTTTGGGTCGCCCTGCCGGGAATCCACTCGCACCTGGAAAGCGGGCCGGCCGGGTGTAGAAGGGTCGGTTAGCCGCCCAGCTTGATGATCGCCATCGTAAGTAGAATGCCAAGCGCAATCATTGCGATACCTGCCTTCATTGCCCCTGCACCGGTGTAGCGCCCCAGCGCAAAGCCGGCGACGAAAAGCATCACGAGTGTGAGCACGCGCGAGGCGACGAGTGCCGTTGTCACATCCCTGAAGACGAGAAACGGCACCGCGACCGGGAAGGTTCCCAAAACAACAAGCAGAAAGATCCCCAGCGCGCCGACGAAGTCACCACTCACAAAATTCGCCCGAGGTGGCAGCGTCAATGCCGCCGCGAGGCGCGCGCGGATCCGCTCGAGGTCGGCATCTTCGACGAGCGGCTCCAGCTTCTCAGGCAATGCATCGCGCAACACCCGTACGGCGACAGCCTCGTCCTGCTCGCGCTTAACGGACTGCGCGAGTTTCAGGCGCTGCCCTCGATCAGCGAGCGTACGTACGAGATACATCACGGCGTCGGCGAGACCCCACGCGAGATTGCATCCGAGCGCCGCGAAGAACATCTTGTACCCTTCATCTTCGCCTGCGGTGACCGCCTTGACGGCACCGACGAACGTCAGGGCCATGAACAGACCAAAACATATTTCGCAGACACGGTCGACGGTATTGAGAATCGGTGCGCGTCGTTCGGGTTCGGCGTGTCCGGCCGGCATGATAGTGCTCATATGGCCTCGACTCAAGGTAGACAACGAGACGTTGCGCTAGCTGCCAACATGGACTGCTGGTACGAGCAGTGTATGAAAGAGACGACAGTTCAATATCCCTATTTTAATAAACCGGGAACGGCGAGAGCCGCGCAAGAGGCCCGAGGGTGATGCATGGGGGGCTCCGGCGCTTCGAGATCGGCCATTGCGGCGAGGCGGATCAGCTCGGGCAGCGAACGAGCTTTCATCTTCGCCATCACGCGTCCCCGATGTATCTTGATTGTTTTCACCGCCGCGCCCATTGTATCGGCGACGACCTTGTTAGGCCGACCTGTCACGACGAGCGCCATGACCTCACGCTCACGACGTGTCAGCGTATTGACGCGCCGCTGGACCTCGTCACGTCGTTCGTGCTCGTCGAAAAGCCGTCGAGCACGTTCAAGCGCGCGCCGCATGGCATCGAGCAGAACGGACGCATCAACTGGCTTCGCCAGGAAATCCGTTGCGCCCGCCTTCATCGCTTCTACTGCTGTATTCAGGTCCCCATGTGCTGAAATAAAGACTATCGGCACGACGCCGTCCAGTCGCCTTTGCAGCTGGATACCACTCAGGTCTGGCAGCTTGAGATCGAGCAGGAGGCAGGCTGGCGCGTGCGTCAGGTTCGCGCGCTGGAAAAATGCGCTGGCGCTGTCGAATGCCTGGACGTTGTAGCCGCACGAGCGGAGCAGGCGCGACAGGGCATTGCGCACATGCTCGTCGTCGTCCACGACGAATACGATGGGAATGGCCGCATTTGACGCGACGGATGTGTCCGCCGCTTCGCCGCAATTCCCCGGGCCGAAAGCTCGATACGGGAAGCCGTCCCTCTGGCAGATGGGTGGGTAGACGTCTTTCATGCCGGGTTCTCCCGAGCGATGATCCTGAAGCTAGCACAATGCGTCACCCGTGGCGAGAGAATGCGTCCATGGCGCGTAGCACCACCGGATCTGCTTTCGGCCAGCAGGAAATTGCATGGACAGATCCGTCACGACCGCCCCTGATCTGGGGCCCGCTCGCGAACAAGCGCGCGGGGCGCCCGCAGACGGAGCGCGGCGCGCGTCGTGCGACGTGCACCTCGTCATTCGACAGCATTTCCCGCAGCGCTTGTCGCACCTCACGGTGTCCAGCGCTGAGTTGCTGCGCCAGTTGGGTCGCGGTACGCTCGCTGCCGTCGGCCAACGCTGCGGCGATGGCGCCCGCGAGGCCCGGCCTGCGCGTCCGTGTCTCTGGATCATCGTATCGCTTCGGCCCGTAACTTGCGGCCAGTCGGGATGACGCCCTGTGCGGCAGACGGGACTTTGTTTTCTGGCCGCTGCCATCCTCCACAGGCGTTACCACCGCTTGCGAACGACCTGTACGCGCGGTCCGGCAGCGCCGGTCGATATCCATCCTGAAGAACGGGCTCGAAAAAATCTGGTACAGGTGCGTGACCTGGAAGCGCGAGCAGAGCGCCCGTCGAATGGCTTCCCAGTCGTCAAAAATGCCTGTGTCTGCAAGCTCGAAAGCCCTTTGGCGAATGACCTCGTGACACTCCGTTGAATTGATGACCTCGGTCTCTTCCATCTCACCTCTCCTGGTCGCGCACGAACGGAAATGTGACGTCGGCAGCGGCCTATCCTCATAAAATAGCAGGTCTGGTTTCCATCGCAATGGGCGCGCCTGGCGCTTCTGAAACACGTTAGACGTCCGAAATCAAAGCCGATATCAGACCTTCGTCCGACAAAACGCCATCGCGGCCATGAAAGCGCTTGCAGGGAGAATGGTTGCGCGTCCACGCTTAACAAACAGCCAGAACGCGAATCTTTCTGAGCTTTGGGTTGATGGCGCCCCGCAACCCACTGGTTCTTATCACAATCATGCTGGGCGCCGTTTCAATTGCGTCCGTCGCCTACGTCATTGTCGACCTCGATACGCTCTTTCGAGGAATGATCGTCGTATCGAGCCATCCGCTGCGCTACGCTCTCACGGCTCTGGCGCGCTAGCGTTCGCACGCCGGATATGCAGGTTTCCTACTTCCGGCGACACCGTTTAGAGCCAATGCTCGCTTACGGGGAATGCGGGGTTGTAGCCTGCGCATCGCGATCCCGCCAGTGGTTGGCGCGCACGTGCGGCTGCAGCGCTGCCCATTGGCACGGGTAATAGTCCACTGTCCGCGTACGCCCATCCGCGAGCTCCGCTTGCCGATCATCCCTTCTTGCGCATCTGTCCAATCGCGCGAGAGCGCGCCGCCTCGGCTTCCTGCACCAGCCGGTAGGCAACGTAATATTTGAAAACATTACGTACATAGGTCGTTGGCTCGGTGCCAATCTTCTCGGCAACCACGATCTCGACATTGTTGAACCACTTGTTGGGATCCAGACCGCGTGCCGCCGCTTCCTTGCGCATCCTCGCGATCTTTGCAGGCCCCGCGTTGTAGCTTGCGAATGCGAAGAGCGAGCGATCCCTCTCCGAAAATTGTGCATCTGGAAAGTAACGGACCATCAGGGAATCGAGATACTTTGCTCCTGCATGGATATTCGCCTCCGTCACGCGGATGTCGCCTACTGCAAGTTCCTTCCCGGTGGCCGGCATGAGCTGCATGATTCCAATCGCCCCAACGTGACTGCGTGCGTCCTGATTTAGCTGGGACTCCTGATATCCCTGCGCCGCAAGCAAAAGCGGATCAAAGCGGTACTGCCCGCCGTATTTTTCAAATAAGCTGACGGTCTGCCTGAACCGCTTCATCTCCTCCGTCTCCGTATTGTTGGAAATCTGCTTGATGCGTTTCATTTCCTGCTGGAGACGGACCTCGGCGACGCTCTGCTTCTTCACGTAATTGACGTAGAAGTCGTTGATCGCATCCTTCAGCTTGGGGCTCTGCAAACGGATCGCCCATCCGATATAGCCAGCGTCGCGCACCGCCATATCGTCGTGCACAGCGATCCCAGGCAGTATCTGCGCCCATATCTTCGCTTTCCAGTCATCCACCACGAGGATCTGGATGAGCCCAACATTGAGCATCTCCATTGCGTCCTCGTCCTCAAGCGCATCGGGGAGCAGCGCAAGCTTTACGGGAGCCTTGCCTTCCTTGCGAAAGCGCGCATTCAGCGTGTTCAGGCTCTCGTAGTAACTGCTGCTGGCGCGTACATGGACCGTCTTTCCGCTGAGATCGTCAAGCTTCGCGAGAGACGGCGACTTCGGCCCGGTAATAACGACTTCGCGTACCGGCGTTCGGTCGCGCGGCGCCACGAAGTCGACCTGTTTGAGACGCGCCTCGGTCACCGTCAGATTGCCGGCCGCGATGTCGCCCCGGCCGGCGATCAGCCCCGGGATCAACTGGTCGCGCGTTGTCGGGATGATGACCAGGGTGAGCGGGCGCTTGCCAAGCGTCGATTTGTATTTCCTGTTCACATAACGCTCGAAGTCCCGCATGAGCCCGGCAGTCAGTCCGCGCTCGTGACCCTGGTCGTTAAAATAGAGTGTCCGACTATAGGGAACGAGTACGCGGATCACACGCCGGTCGAGCATTGCGTCGAAGTCACCCTTCCATGGTTGGTTGCCGAGATCGATACGGCGCGCCCCGGTAGCCGACGCGGGGGCAGCAGCGGCTGCCGGGGTAGACGCGGAAGCGGCAGGCTGCGACACCGCACCTTGCGCGGCGCAGCACGTCGCCACACCCGCGGACATGCCTGCGCAGAACGCCGCAATGTACATCAACGCATGTATGACGCGCATCGTGAAGCCCCGCTACAAATCCGACGGCTGGAACGAACCCCGGTAGTGCCCGTGTGTGTACCAATTGCCGTGCCATGCTCGTCCTTCGAGCTGGGACGCCGCAACGCGAACCCGGTCCGGTCAGGAATACCGCCGCACCTGCTGTGCGCTGGCGACGGCCTCACTGCACCGACACATCCCGATACTGCCACTATGGTGGCTTGTGAAAATCGGCCTATGGTCCTACACGGCGAGCTCCGGGGACGGCAGGCCGAGGGCAGTTATTGCTCCATCCGTCAGGTCAAACGAGCCCGTTCACGCGCCGCCTCCCGACGACAATCAGACCATCGTCCTATTCACCGGCGGGGACGTCGCTGCTATCCTGGGTTCCGAACTCGCGAGGCGTATGCAGCCGCATCGCATTCGCCCCCCTTCCGGCAAACCGGATTGAACCGCCATGAGCAGGCGACCCGCTCTCGGGTTGCGTCTCTGTTACTGCGCTGCCGTGCTGCCGTGGCTGGCAAACGCACCGCGCGCGCAGGAACTGGAGCCGCGCACCTATTCTCCCTCGCCGATCGGCACCAACTTTCTCCTCCTGGGTTACGCGCACGTAAGCGGCGACGTACTCACCGACCCGTCCCTCCCCATCACGGGTGTAAGCACACAACTGAACAACCTCGTTCTCGGCTACGTGCACACGTTCGCGCTGGCAGACCGCGCGGCGTCGATCGGCGTCGCCGTGCCATTCGTGAGCGGCAACCTGAATGGGCTCGTCATAGGTGCACCGACCGAGGTGCATCGCGCAGGCCTCGGTGACGTGCAGTTTCGCTTCGCGCTGAATCTGATCGGCAACCCCGCGCTTTCACCTGAAGCGTTTTCCCGTGCACCGCCCGTTACCTCGCTCGGCGCGAGCGTGACGATTCAGGCGCCCACAGGCCAGTACGTCCCCTCACGCCTCGTCAACGTCGGTAACAACCGTTGGGCATTCAAGCCAGAGGTCGGGATATCACAGCCATGGGGAAACTGGTTCTTCGAGGCCTCGGCCGGTGTCTGGTTGTTCACGAACAACACGAACTTTTTCAACGGACGGGAAAAAAGCCAGGCTCCGCTCGCGGTCGCACAGCTCCATGGCGGATACAGCTTTCGGCCGGGGCTCTGGCTCGCCGCCGATCTCGGCTATGCGCTCGGTGGCGCTACTGAAGTCAATGGTGGATCGAGCAGCGGTCGCCAGTCTAACGCGCGCGGTGGCGTCACGCTTGCCGTGCCGCTCGGTCGCGGCTGGTCTGCCAAGCTTGCCTACTCTCGAGGCTTTGTCGTGCGCGCGGGCGGCAACTATCAGATCGTCTCCGTCGCGATCCAGTATCGCTGGTTCGATCATTAGTTGGGTCATTGGCGCCTCATGAGGGTCACCTCGACGCATTGCTCCCATCAATCAGCCGGCTGGAACGTCCAAACGGCAAAAGCAAATGGTCGCGTTGGGCGGCCCGAACTCGCCCCCCCCCCGTTCAGCGCGCTGACGCCGCAAATTTCGAAGAAGCATAGTCGGGCGTCCTCATTGGCTGAGACATGTTGAATAGCGTTGCCAAAAGCGTTTGCAACCCTGAATGGCGAAAACTGGCTTTGCGAAGTTTCCAGAAGAGATAGACGACTCCGGATGGATGTATGGCCGATACCCGCAGGTCACCGTCACCGATTGCGCTGTAGGTTAAAGGACCGCTATATCGGGTCGGCTACCGCCGAACGCGTCGAGCAGTAGTCAGCCGCATCCGGACAGCCATACGGGATGCCGGTAAGCCAAAGGCGAGATGCCCCTGGAGAGCCGCCACTCGTCATCCGGGCGGGCACAAACGAACTGACGTGCAAGAATTGGGAACGTGTCTCGGAGGTGATCCCGTCCTGAAATACGGTGGCGCCGTCGATCGCCTACGATGATAGACAAGCCCGCACCGGAAGTCAGACATCATGGCGCGTTCACTCACTACCGCCGCTCGCTGGTCGCTCGATTACATTGCGCGCAAATCGTGGCTGCAAAGGGCGCTGCTCGCACTTGCCCTGCTTGTTACTCTGAATATCCTGATTAACTCATGGCAGTCGTGGCACGACTTCCGAGCCGCAGATACCCTTGCAGCACAGCGGCTGAACGGCCAGGCCTCGCTTATCACGGCACGCATCGAGGACCGTTTGCAGCGCGTAAGTGTGTCGACGGCGCAGATCGAGAACATGCTGGATAGCCAGACGCTCGCCGATGTCGAGCTGACGCAACTGGCAATGATCATGCGTCCAGCGCTCGGTGAAGTGCTCATTGCTGTCTTCGCGCCTGACGGCCGGCCGCTTGCCGGATCGAGTGCGAGTGTCGGCAACCAGGTGCCTGGCCTTGAATCAGTGCTTGCCCGTGTGCGGAATGATCCGTCTGACCTCGTCACAGACCTTGCGACCTGGGCACAAGAGGCAGTCATCATTTTCGCAAAGGGGCATCGTAACCGGGCAGGTGAACTCGACGCGGTCATCGTCCAGGTGGTCAACGTCGAACCGCGCCCGCTCGAAGCCATGAATTTGCCGGCGGGCACTTCCGTCCTGTTGCGCGACAGTGCGGACCGCGTCATCGCACGCTACCCGGCCGCTCTCGCGGTGGCGCCAGGACAGAAGCTGATCGACGGCACGGCGACGACTGGCCCCACGCCGACGACCCGTTATCTGCTCTTTCCTCCGGACGGTACGCAACACTTGGTGGCCACACGCAGGATCCCGCTCGGATCCACAGCAAGCTACTGGACACTTGATGTCGGCCTTTCGGTCGATGTATACCGCGCGAGTGTACGACAAAGCTTGTCTATCAACCTCGCTGGCACGGCCACAGTCCTGGTCATGCTGGCGAGCGCGAACCTGCTCGTGCGCCGTGAGCGTCACCTGTTCGATCAGGTGCAACAGTTTGCCAGCCTGATTTCGACCATTGTGAAGAACATGCCCACGCCGGTTGTTGTGGTACAAACCAGCGCAGGTAACGTTCTGGTTGCCAACGAAGCCATGCTGGATGTATTCGGTGCGGTCGCGGGCAAGGGGCAGCCGTTTGCCCGGCTGTTTGTTGACCCCACAGCATGGACAGAGACACAGGCGGTCGGTCAGAACGACGCGGTCGCGATGCTCACCCGCGACGGACCCCGGCATATGCTGCTGCGCAGCACACAACTCCCCTTTGGCGTGCAAGCCGATGAATCCGATGCACTGCTGGTCACACTCGTCGACGTCAGTCATCAATACCAGCAGCTCACTCAGCTACGCTCCGAAGCCGAAGTGGACTCGCTCACTGGACTGCCGAACCGCCGCAGTTTCGCGAGGGCCTCCACGCAGGCGGTTGCGCGTGCTCGTGAGCAGCACCGGCCGCTATCGCTGCTGGCACTGGATCTGGACTACTTCAAGCTAGTCAATGACACGTACGGTCACGCAGCCGGGGATCGTGTGCTGGCAGTTGTGGCACGCGTGCTTGAAGGAGCGCTGCGCGCGGAGGATCTGGCCGCCCGCCTGGGCGGCGAAGAATTCGCCGCCATCCTGCCCGACACAACAGCTGAACAGGCCCAGGCCGTTGCCGAACGTATTCGCACCTCCATCCAGAACACGCCGATCGCCCTCGAGGCAGGACAGACCATTTCGCAGACCGTAAGCATCGGCATCGCGTCATACCACGATGGCGAAGATGACATCGTGGCAGCGCACGAGCGTGCCGATGCCGCGCTATATGCGGCTAAGAACGCAGGGCGCAATCGTGTCCACATCGCGATGCCGGCCGCCCCTGACTCCAAGGAAACGACATTACAGGCACCATCAGGTCGTGAAAGTCAGGCATCAAGGACAGACAGAGAGAGCACGTGACCCGCTGACAGTCCTACGACGGGAGGTTGAAGAATGGCGTGTTCGGCGACGCCTCCCTCGATGTCTGCTGTGCGCCTCATGACAGACGTTTGCGTGGTGGACTTTTGCGCATGCCCGAGGTACTCGACAAGATTGGCTTGGATGAATCGATGCTCACCGAATTGATCAACGGCGGGGACTTCCCGCGCCCGGTGCGTATCGGCTCACGCGCGGTGCGCTGGTCTGAAAACGAGGTGGACGCGTGGATTGCCGCGCGCCTGGCCGAGCGCGATCCCGCTGCCGCCCCCCACCCCCGCTAGCCCACGCTGGACCTCGCGAAGACGTGTTGGCCAGCCATGGCGGACTGCGTGGCGGGCTGGCACATTCGCAAATCACCAAAACCCCCGCCACATAAGGCTTTTCTGGCTTGACAAGTACTTTGCCATCAACCGCTTCAAGGTCGCGCCAGGCTCCGAGGCCGCATTCGAGGAAGTCTGGGCCACGCGCGACACGCACTTGAAGCAAGTGCCCGGCTTTATCGAATTTCATCTGCTCAAAGGCCCGCAGCGCGAAGACCACGTGCTCTACGCGAGCCACACGATCTGGGCGAGACACGCGCACTTCGAAGACTGGACGCGCTCCGACGCCTTTCGCGCGGCGCATCGAAACGCGGGCAATACGGGCGGCGCAAACCGTCCGATCTATCTGAGCCACCCCGAGTTCGAAGGCTTCGAAGTCGTGCAAACCGTGAAATAGGCGCTGCGCGCGGAGTCGTAAAGAAAATCGGTAAATCTGTGCACGCGCTGCGCCAAAGCTACACGCTCGCAGCACGCACGCCGCCTGACGCAGCAACGCGCGGCGCGATCCACGCGGCGCACACCATCTTCTGCGCTGCCGCCATGCCCCACGCATCCGGCCCCTCTCTCCTCGTCTTGCCCCTGCGTGGCGCTGCGCTGCGCGTCTTAGGCCCAAACCTTGCTTGATAGAAGCCCCCGCCCTCGCGCGCAACGGCGTTGGAGGCGCGCGCCATTGCGTCCCCAACCGACGAGCCCATGAAGAAAAAAACCGCTACCCGCATCGTAGAAGGACAGCCGTACCCACTCGGCGCCACCTGGAACGGCCGCGGCGTGAACTTCGCGCTCTTCTCCGCGAACGCTACGAAGGTCGAGTTGTGTCTCTTCGACAAGAACGGCCTGCGCGAACTCGAACGCATCGAGTTGCCCGAATACACCGACGAGGTGTGGCACGTCTATCTGCCAGACCTCAAACCGGGCGCCATCTATGGGTATCGCGTGCATGGGCCGTACGAGCCGCAAGCGGGCCATCGCTTCAATCCGAACAAGCTGCTGCTCGATCCCTATGCGAAGGCGCACCTGGGCGCGATGCGCTGGCATCCCGCCGTGTTCGGCTACACGATCGGGAGCCCCGACGGCGATCTTTCGTTCGACACGCGAGACAGCGCGCGCTATGTGCCGCGCTGCCGCGTAGTCGATCAGGGCTTCACATGGCACCACCCGATGCGCGAGCGGGTGCCGCGCGAGCGGACGATCATCTACGAAACGCATGTGCGCGGCTACACGATCCGCCATCCCGACGTGCCGCCCGAAGAACGCGGCACTTTCGCAGGGCTCGCGCAAACGCCGGTGCTCGAATATATCCGTGGGCTTGGCGTGACATCCGTGGAGCTACTGCCCATCCATACCTTCGTGAACGACTCGCACCTGCTCGAACGCGGTCTCACGAACTACTGGGGCTACAACACCATCGGCTTCTTCGCGCCGGACCCGCGCTACTCGGTGGGCGCGCACGGCTCGATCGACGAGTTCAAGAACATGGTGGACCGCCTCCACCAGGCGGGTCTCGAAGTGATACTCGACGTGGTTTACAACCACACGGCCGAAGGCAGCGAACTGGGCCCGACGCTTTCGTTTCGAGGCATCGACAATGCTTCGTACTACCGGCTACCCGAAGACAGGAGATACCACATCAACGACACCGGCACGGGCAATACGCTCAATCTCTCGCACCCGCGCGTGCTGCAGATGGTCACGGACAGCCTGCGCTACTGGGTGCTGGAAATGGGCGTGGACGGTTTTCGCTTCGACCTCGCGACCATCCTCGGGCGCGAGCCCTACGGCTTCGACGAAGGCGGCGGCTTTCTCGACAGCTGCCGCCAGGACCCGATCCTCGCAAGCGTAAAGCTGATTGCCGAGCCTTGGGACTGCGGGCCAGGCGGCTACCAGGTGGGCGGTTTCCCGCCAGGCTGGGCGGAATGGAACGACCGCTTTCGCGACACCACGCGCGCCTGGTGGAAAGGCGACGAGGGCAAGGCACCCGACCTCGCCACGCGCCTGTGCGCCTCGGGCGACAGCTTCAACCGGCGCGGGCGGCGGCCATGGTCGAGCGTGAACTTCGTTACCGCGCACGACGGCTTCACGCTGAACGATCTCGTTTCGTACAACGAGCGTCACAACGAAGCCAACGGCGAAGATAACCGCGACGGTCACGGCGACAATCTCTCGTGGAACTGCGGGGCGGAAGGCCCGAGCGACGACCCCGAAATCCGCGCGCTGCGCGAGCGCCAGAAGCGCAACTTCCTCGCCACGCTGCTGCTCTCGCAGGGCACGCCGATGCTGCTCGCGGGCGACGAGTTCGGCCGCACGCAGCGCGGCAACAACAATGCGTACTGCCAGGACAACGAGGTGAGCTGGGTAGACTGGGAGGGCATTGACGACACCGGCCGCGCGCTCGCCGACTTCGTGCGCAAGCTCACCGCGCTGCGCCACGCGCTGCCAGTGCTGCGACGCAACCGCTTTCTCATCGGCGAGCACAACGCCGCGCTTGACGTCACCGACGTCGAATGGCTCTCACCCGCGGCCGTACCCATCGCTCGGGAGCAGTGGGACGATTCGGCGATGCGTTGTTTCGGCATGCTGATCGATGGACGATCGCAAACGAGTGGCATCATGCGCCTCGCTTCGGATGCGACCATGCTCATCGTGCTCAACGCCTATCACGACGTGGTGGATTTCACGCTGCCTTCCGTGCCGGGCAACGATCAGTGGAACTGCCTCATCGACACGAACATGCCCGTGCGCGACGAACTGCCCGAATTCGAAGCGGGCGATATCTACCAGGTGACAGGCCGTTCGCTACTGCTGTTCGCGCTGCACGCGCGTGGCGCGACGCGGCGCGTGTTCGATCGGCTGGAGGAAGATCTCACCGGGTAATCGGCAGGCTTTTTTGCGGATTGGCGGCGAAGCCGCCTATCCGTTGTGCGACGTGTGGGGGGGGGCTGACAGTTAGTTGCACAATGCGGCGAACGACCGCCGCCTCATCGCAGCACCGCAGACATCGCCGACAAGCTATTGAGCGTGCGCACGAGGGACTCGGCGGTTGGCGCCACGAACCGGATCAAACAGCCCACCGCGCGCTCGACACCGGGCCACTGCGCAAAGAGGTCAGCCAGCGCAGTAGTCTGCGTATGCAGCTCGCACGTGCGCACGCGCGGCGCGGCACACGCGCGGTCCCACCACGCGCCGTCGCGTGCCACCTGCCCGACGGCTTCGTGCGCCATGCGAGTCGTTGACCCACACCTCGCTCGCGCCGCCCGAGAACGCGCCCTCCACGGCCGCGTTCGCTTCGAGCGTCATCCAGCGGCGGGCCTGCTCGTACTCGGCGTTTCCCGCGCGCGTTTGCGCAACGTTGAAGACTCCGCCTATGCCTTCGATATCGACCGAGATGAGGACCTTCACGCCTGCGCTCCGCCTGAAAGCAGTTCGGCGAGATCGGGCACCGCTTCGCGCAGCGCCAGACGCACCTGGCCATCGCGGCCCTGTACGGTGCTTGCGCGCCACAACGCGTCGAGAATCGCTTGCTCCACGCAATCGGCGCTTGCCTGAAACAGCGGGTCGAGCTGCGAGTCGGCGAGCAAGGGCGGCAAAGCGTGGGTCGGCGCGTCGTGCATCAATGTGTACGCAGTGCTGAACGCCATGGCGATATCGCCGCTGCCGTGTCCATAAACGGATCCCGTGCGCGCGAGACCCGCTGCCGCGCGCATCGACACGCGCCGAAGCTGCCTTGCGTCGAGCGGCGCGTCCGTGGCGATCAGCATGATGATCGACCCCTTCTCGGGCTCCTGCGTTGCGCGATTCGACGCAGCGCGCGCCGCAAGCTCGCGCCCCACGGGCACACCGCCGATCGTCAGCATCGGCAAGCGGCCAAAGTTCGCCAGCACGAGCGCACCCACCGTGTACTGCGCGAGCGCCGCTTGCACCACGCGCGACGCCGTGCCGATGCCGCCTTTCAGGTCGAAGCTCGACATGCCGCGCCCCGCGCCTACGCTGCCACGCGCGAAGTCAGCGTTCGCAGCAGCGCAGGCGGCGAGATAGTGTTCCTCGTGAACCGCCAGCGCCTGAATATCGTTCAGATAGCCGTCATTGCACTCGAACACGAGCGGATTGACGGTCGGCAGGTCGCGTCCAATTTGCGGATTCGCCGCGACCGCCGCGCGAATCTGCGCCTGCGCAAGCGTGCCCACCGCAAACGTGTTGCTCAGCGCGACCGGCGTTTCGAGCACGCCCAACTCTTCGAGTTGCATGAGCCCGATGCTCTTGCCGAATCCGTTGATCACGCAAATGCTCGCCGGCACCTTCTCGCGAAAGAGGTCGCCTGCATGCGGCAGCAGCACGGTCACGCCTGTTTGCACATCGCCCGCGTCGAGCGTGCAATGTCCAACGCGCACGCCGCTTACGTCGGCTATCGTTCCTGTCGCGCCGCTCGCCAGTGTGCCGACATGCGGCGCGGTATCTCCACGATCGACGCTCATGCGCGGTCCAGCTTCGGGTCGAGTGCGTCGCGCAATCCGTCGCCCAGCAGATTGAACGCAAGCACGGTGAGGAAGATGGCGAGGCTCGGGAACAGCGCGATATGCGGCGCCGTCACCATATCTGCGCGCGCCTCGTTGAGCATGGCGCCCCACTCCGGCGTGGGTGGCTGGGCGCCAAGGCCGATGAACGACAGGCTCGCCGCCGTGATGATCGACGTGCCGATACGCATGGTCAGATACACGATCACGGACGACACGGTGCCCGGCAGAATATGCCGCATGATGATCGTCCAGTCCGACGCGCCAATGCTGCGCGCGGCCTCGACATACGTGAGGTGCTTGAGCATGAGCGTATTGCCGCGCACGAGCCGCGCGAACGCCGGAATGCTGAATACCGCCACCGCACAGACCACATTGATCATCCCGTTGCCGAGGATCGCCACCACGCCGATGGCGAGCAGAATGCCTGGGAATGCGAACAGCACGTCAGCCACACGCATGGTGATGCGGTCCCACCACCCTTCGTAGTACCCCGCGAGCAGGCCGAAGAACGTGCCGACCACCGCACCCAGCGCCACCGAAAGAAAGCCCGCCGCGAGCGAAATGCGCGTGCCCGCGAGAATGCGGCTGAAAATATCGCGGCCCAGCGCGTCCACGCCGAACCAGTGGGCAGCCGTTGGACCCGCGTTCAGCGAGTCGTAGTCGAAGTAATTTTCCGGGTCGTAAGGCACGAGATGCGGCGCGAACACCGCAATCAGCACCAGCAGCAGCACGAATGCGCCCGCGCCGAGCGCGACATGCTGCTTGCGGAACTTGCGCCAGAATTCGCGCCACGGTGTGCGGATCGCTTCGTCCTGTGCGCGTACATCAACGTCTAGGGTCGTGCTCATGGCGGGCTCACCTGAATCGAATGGTCGGATTGATGACCGCGTACAGCACGTCCACGATCAGATTGATGACGATGAACTCGAGCGAGAACAACAGCACTTCGGCCTGAATCACGGGGTAGTCGCGCATCGAAACCGAATCGATGAGCAGCCGCCCGAGGCCCGGCCAGTTGAACACCACTTCCACGACGATCGAGCCGCCCAGCAAGAAGCCGAACTGCAGGCCCATCATCGTGACGACGGGAATCATCGCGTTGCGCAGGCAATGCTTGATCACTACCCATTGCTCGGCCACGCCCTTCGCGCGCGCCGTGCGCACGAAGTCCTCGTTGAGCACTTCGACGAAGGAGGCCCGCGTGAAGCGCGCCATCACCGCAGCCACCGCCGCACCGAGTGTGATCGACGGCAGCACGTAGCTGCGCCAGGAACCGTCGCTCACCACGGGGAGCCAGCCCAGGCGCACCGAGAACAGCTCCATGAGCGCCATGCCGAGCGCGAAAGCCGGAAACGAAATGCCCGACACCGCGAGCGCCATGCCAATGCGATCGGGCCAGCGATTGCGCCACACGGCCGAGACGATGCCGATTGCCATGCCAAACACCACGGCCCAGACCATGCTGGTGAGCGTGAGCAGCAGCGTGGGCATGAAACGCTCGCTAATTTCGGTGATGACCGGGCGCTTGCTGCGCATCGAAACACCGAAGTCGCCGTGAGCGATGCGCACGAAGAAGTGGAGGAACTGCTGCGGCAGCGGCTGGTCGAGGCCGAGGTCGGCGCGCACGAGCGCAACCGTGGCGTCGTCCGCTTCGGGGCCGGCCGCGAGGCGCGCCGGGTCGCCCGGCAGCAGGTGCACGAACAGGAACACCAGGACCGCAACGATCAGGAGCGTCGGCAGGAGGCCCAGCGAGCGTTTGACAATGAAATTCAGCATGAGCGCGTTACTGCATCGGGGCGCGCGCGCCGCGCCGGACTCGAACGTTCCGGCGCGGCGCGCAACGCATTAGCGAATCGAGATCTCGTCGAAGTTGAACGAGCCGTCCGGCGCCACATACGCGCCGGCCAGGCGCTTGCTGCGGGCGTACACGACCTTCTCCTTCACGAGGAACACCCACGGTGCGTCGGCCCAGATGCGCTTTTGCGCGTCGGTGTAGAGCGCCGTCTTTTGCGCGCGATCCGTCGTTTCGAGCGCCTTCGCGAGGTCCTCATCGACCGCCGGGTTCTTGTAGTACGCGGTGTTCATGAGCTTGGGCGGCCACGATGCCGAAGCGAGCAGCGGCGAGATGCCCCAGTCCGCCTCACCGGTGGACGACGACCAGCCGATGTAATACATGCGCACGCCCGCCGTTGCCGGGTCCTGCGCGCTTTCCACGCGCGCGACGGCGGTGCCCGTTTCGAGCGCTTCGACGTTCGCCTTCACGCCCACCTGCGCGAGTTGCTGCTGCACGAACTGAATGGCTTTTTGCGCGGTCGAGTTGTTATACGCCGACCACAGCGTCGTTTCGAAGCCATTCGGGTAACCGGCCTGCTTGAGTAGTTCTCGCGCCCTGGCCGGATCGTAAGGCCAGGGGCCGAGCTTGACCGAGTAGTCCACACCTTGCGGCAGCACGCCGTCCGAAGGCAGCGCATAGCCCCCGAACGCCACCTTGGCCAACGCGTCCTTATTGATCGCGTAGTTCAGCGCCTGGCGCACGAGCGGGTTGTCGAACGGCTTCTTCGCGGTGTTCAGGCTGATGTAGCGCTGGATGATCGAGGGCGTGGCGATCAGGTCCACCTTCGGGTTCGACTGGAACGTGCTCGCCTGCTCGAACGGAATGCGGAAGGCGAAGTCCGCTTCGCCAGTGCGCATGAGCGCCGCGCGCGTGTTGTTGTCGGCTACCGGCTTCCAGTCGATCTCGTCGATCTTCGGGTAGCCCTTCTTCCAGTAGCCGTCGAACTTGTGCACGACGAGGTCGCCAGCCGGGTCCCACTTCACGAATGCGAACGGGCCCGTGCCCACCGGATGCAGCCCGATGTCCTTGCCCCACTTCTTCATGGCCGCAGGCGAGATCATCACCGCCGACGGGTGCGCGAGCACATTCACGAACGCCGAGAACGGCGCATTCAGCGTGACCTTCACCGTGTACGGATCGACCACTTCGGTCTTCGCGATGCGGCGGAACATGTTGTAGCGCTTCAGGTGATTCGCCGGGTCCGTCACGCGGTCGAAGTTCGCCTTTACGGCCGCCGCGTTGAAGTCGGTGCCGTCCTGGAACTTCACGCCCTCGCGCAGCTTGAAGGTATAGACGAGGCCGTCCCCGCTCACTTCATGGCTCGTGGCGAGCACGTTGGTAAGCTTCAGGTCCTTGTCGAAACCGAACAGGCCCTGGTAGAACGACTTCGCAACCGCCTGCGAGAGCGTGTCGTTGGCGTCGTACGGGTCGAGCGTCGAGAAGGTCGAATCGACAGCCATCACGGCGCGCTGATCGGCGGCTTGTGCCGCAGTCGCGCCCGCGATCAGTGCAAGTGCGAGCGCGCTGCCCTTCATCCATGTTTTGACTTCTTTCATCAATCAGGTCTCCATACCAATGAGTCTTGACGACTCAGCGAAATGATCCAGCTAGAAAGCGAACGATTGTGTGACTTGACGGCGCGTTCAGTAAGCGCCGCCCACTCGATGCTTCGCAACGAAGTGATCGGGGCCGACCGCCACGAGCGGCAGGACCTGCGGCTCGTCGACGGTTGCGCGAATCGGGCTCGGCAGTTCGTCGGCGGCGAGCACGCGCTTCGCGTGGCGGCGCGCCGGATCGGCGATCGGCACCGCGCCCATGAGCTTCTTCGTATAGGCGTGCTGCGGGTTCTCGAACACGGCGCGGCGCGGGCCGATCTCGACGATCTGCCCCAGATACATCACCGCGACGCGATGGCTCACGCGTTCCACCACGGCCATATCGTGCGAGATGAAGAGATACGCCACGCCAAGCTCCTGCTGCAGGTCGAGCATCAGGTTGACGATCTGCGCCTGCACGGAAACGTCGAGCGCCGACACCGATTCGTCGGCGATCACGACTTTCGGGTTCATCGAAAGCGCGCGCGCGATGGCAATGCGCTGACGCTGGCCTCCCGAGAATTCGTGCGGATAACGGCCCGCCGCCGACTTCGGCAAGCCCACACGATCGAGCAGCCATTCCACGCGCGCCTGCGCCTCTCCACCCTTCGCAATGCCGTGCACGAGCAGCGGCTCCATGATCGAGAAGCCCACCGTGAGGCGCGGATTGAGCGAAGCGAACGGGTCCTGGAAAATGAACTGGATATCGCGGCGCAACGTCTGCAGCGCGGGCCCAGTGAGGGTGCTGATATTCTGGCCGGCGAATTCGATCGTGCCGCTCTGGCTCTCTACGAGCCGCAGCAGCGAGCGGCCCGTGGTCGATTTTCCGCAACCGGACTCGCCCACCAGCGCGAGCGTTTCGCCAGCGTGAAGATCGAAGCTGACTTTTTCGACCGCATGCACGCGGCCCGTGACCTTGCCGAACAGACCGCTGCGCACGGGGAAACGCGTGACGAGCTCACGCACGCGCAGGACCGGCGCCGCGTGCGTTTTCGGCACGTTCGCCGGAAGGTTTGACGTGGCCACCGGGCGCGCCGCTTCGCTCGTCGAAAGCAGCGGGAACTTCTCTGGCAAGTCAGTGCCCCGCATCGCGCCGAGCTTCGGCACGGCGGCGAGCAACGCCTGCGTGTAGCGATGCGAAGGCGCGGCGAAAAGCGCATCGGATGCGCCCTCTTCGACTTTCTCCCCGCGATACATCACGAGGATGCGGTCCGCCACTTCGGCCACCACGCCCATGTCGTGCGTGATGAAGACAACGCCCATCTCCATCTCATCCTGCAGGCCGCGAATGAGCTGCAGGATCTGCGCCTGGATCGTCACGTCGAGCGCCGTGGTCGGTTCGTCGGCGATCAGGAGCGCGGGCTTGCACGAGAGCGCCATCGCAATCATCACGCGCTGGCGCATGCCGCCCGAAAGCTGATGCGGGAAGCGGTCCATCACGCGGCGCGCCTCGGGAATGCGCACGAGGTCGAGCAGGCGCAGCGTTTCGGCGCGCGCCTGCGCGGCGTTCATCTGCTGATGCAACGCGATCGCCTCGCTGATCTGGTTACCCACCGTGAACACCGGGTTCAGCGAGGTCATCGGCTCCTGGAAGATCATCGCGATGTCCGCGCCGCGCACCGAGCGCATGGTCGACCCATTCGCACGCGTGAGATCGAGCACGCTGCCCTTGCGGCGGCGCAGGTCGATGCTGCCGTTTGCAATGCTGCCGCCGCCGTGCTCGACTAGCCGCATCAGCGAAAGCGACGTGACCGACTTGCCCGAGCCCGATTCGCCGACGATGGCGAGCGTCTCGCCCCGATCGACGTGGAACGACAGATTGCGCACGGCTTCGAATGTGCCCGCGCCGCGCCGGAACGACACGCTGAGATCGCGCACGTCGATCACGCGGTTCGGCGGCAGCGTGGCCTTATCGCTGGCCACCGCCGTATCAGGAGAGTGCGAGGACATCTGCACGATGAGGATTCCTTCGTTTGATGCGCAAAGCGATGCGCCGCTCAGCGATAGATCGACGCAACGGGCGCTTCGCCCACGCGCGCGTAGCCACGATACATGCCTTCGGTGTTGAACGGCAGGACCACGTTGCCTTGGGCGTCCACGGCGACCAGGCCGCCACGGCCGTCGATGCGCGGCAATTGCTCCATCACCACATTCGTGGCTGCTTCGGAAAGCGAAACGCCGCGATATTTCATTTGCGCCGCCACGTCGTAGGCCGCAACCATGCGCATGAACATTTCGCCCGATCCCGTGGTGGACACCGCACAGGTGGCGTCGTCGGCATAGCAGCCCGCGCCGATCAGCGGCGCGTCGCCCACGCGGCCCACCTGCTTGTTCGTGATGCCGCCGGTCGAAGTCGCCGCCGCGAGATGGCCGTGCGCGTCGAGCGCCACCGCGCCCACCGTGCCGTATTTGCGGTTCGGGTCGATCGGCTCGTGCGGCAGGCTGTCTTCCGATGCGTTTGCAGCGGCCTTAGCCTCGACATTTGCCTGAAGGGTTGCCCCATCGTGATCGAGCATCGCGCGCGCTTCGCCGCGTGCGAGCTGCCACTGGCGGTAGCGCGCATCAGTGTGAAAATAGCCGGGATCGACGAATTCGAGGCCCTGTGCCGCCGCAAATGCTTCCGCGCCTTCGCCCGTGAAGAGCACGTGCTCGCTCTTCTCGAGCACGCGGCGCGCCGCCCGCACGGGATTGCGCACGCGCTTCACGCAGCACACGGCACCCGCTTCGAGCGTGCGGCCGTCCATGATCGAGGCGTCGAGTTCATGCGTGCCCGCGGACGTGAAGACCGCGCCGTGGCCCGCGTTGAAAAGCGGACAGTCTTCGAGCAGGCGCACCGCTTCCTCGACTGCGTCGAGCGCGCTGCCGCCAACGGCCAGGATGCGCTGGCCAGCCGCGAGAATGCGGTTCAGCGCGTCGAGATACCGGGTTTCGACTTCGGGCGCCATCGAAGCGCGCAGGATCGTGCCGGCGCCGCCGTGAATGGCAATGACTGCGTTCGATTTCATGATTTCTTTTTCGTTGGGGAAGATGGGGCCGAAGGCGCGGCAGGCGCCTGCGCCGAGGCCGAGGTGAGCCACGGCAGCACCGATTCGGTGATGGCCGCCGCGGCGACGACGGAATCCTTCGCGCGCAACGCCACGGCGTCGCAAAGCGCTTCGATGACGGCCAGCACAGCGGCTTCCGAGTTCGCCGCAAGGCGACGTTCGGAGCGGATCAGCAGCGTGAGATCGGCGAAGCGTGCGAGCGGCGAGTCGATGCTGTCGGTGAGCGCGAGCACGCGCGCGCCCAGCTTCGCGGCGTGGCGCGAGAGCTTGATCGTGTCGTCCACGTAGCGCGGAAACGCGATGCCGATCACCAGATCGTCCTTGTTCGCGCCGAGCAGCCTGCGCGCCGAATGCGTGGGACCGCCGACCGAGGCGAGCGCCTGCACGTTGTCCAGATACGGCAGCAGCGCGTTCTCCATGAGCCCGGCGAGAAACGCGCTCGTGCCCGAACCGATCACGTAGACGCGGCGCGCCGAAAGAATCGCGTCCACCGCTGCTGCGGCCGCTTCGCTGTCGATCGACTGGCGCGACAAACGCAGGTTCGACTCGGCCTGCTCCAGCGAGGCGCCGAACAACCCGGCGCCGCTGGTTGGCGATTCCTGCGCGCTGCGCAGCCGCTCGACCGGCGCGAGCGTGGCCTCGAAGCCGCGCACGAGCGCCTCGCGAAACTGCGGATAGCCGTCGAACCCGAGCGAGCGCGCAAAGCGGTTGGCCGTGGCCACCGAAGCGCCCACCGCGCCAGCCAGTTCGTCGATGCGCATGGTCGCGGCGTGGAACAGGTTCGCGAGCACGTACTCCGCCATGCGCCGGTGGCCCGGCGTGAGAACGGACATCGCGGCGGTGATGCGCGCGACGATCTCGGCTTCGGGCGTGTCGGGAGTTGACGGTCGGGTTGGCATGCGTGTACGGGGGTTAGGACGGCAAGTCCGTAAATGAAATTACATGAACGGATCTTAGTGAAAATTAATTTTCATCGCGCCCTGGGTTTACCCTATTCGAGCAAAGCAAGGGGACAGTTAGCTTGACCGGGCGCAACGAAACACGAAGCTGCGCACCCCGAACACGTTGCAGGATTTTGGAGGGAGAGCCCGGCAGGAGCAGAAGCCGGAAAGACATGTTGCCCGCAGGCGAGATAACGCGAGAGGCTGCGCGTGGGGAGCGGAGCCGCACTTGCCGCCAGCAAGGCGCTAGCGGCAATCGAATCAGTCACATGAAAATGGAGTGCGCAGCTTCACGACGCCATCATCGCTTCAGCGCCCGGCGCCAACCGCCACGTATTGCGCCCCGCGCGCTTGGCTTCATACATGGCCGCATCGGCGAGACAAAGCGGATCGTCGGCCAGCGTCCTGTTCTCGGCCTCGGCCGAGAGCACCGCGCTCGTTGCGTCCACCACACCCGCCGCACCTGCCACGCCAGTCAGCACGACGCCCACGCTCGCGCTCGTCTCGATCACGCGGCCCGCAACAACGAACGCCTTCGACACCTCGCGGCAAATGGCCGCCGCAATGCGCTCGCCGGTGCGCGCGTCGCTCACGCCGCGGCTCGCCACCACGAATTCGTCGCCGCCCAGGCGGCTCACCACGTCGCCCGTGCGCACGGTGGCGACGAGCCTGCGCGCGACCTCCTTGAGCAAAGCGTCGCCCACATCGTGGCCGTAGCGGTCGTTGATGGACTTGAAGCCATCCATGTCCATGAAGAAGAGCGCGAAGGGCTCACCGCTCGCGCGCAGTTCGCCCAGCGCCTCCTGCAGCGCGCGCCGGTTGGCGAGTCCCGTGAGCGGGTCGATCAGCGCGCCTTCGCGCAGGCGTTGCTCGGTGCGGCGCTGCTCGGTCACGTCGTGCGCCATCACGTAGAAGCCCGTCACCTTGCCTTCGCGCTTGGCCGGAATGTAGGTGGCCGACCATACGCGGTCGGCGTCGGCGCGATAACGCACCTCGTCGCAAGTCACGCGTTCGCCGGCCAGCGCTCGCGCAAAGAGCGGCTGCAACTGCTCGAACACTTCGGGACGCAGCGTTTCGCTCAAGCTGCGCCCGCGCAGCACCGCCGGCTCCGCGCCGAACACGCGCTTGAACGTCTCATTGTTGAACTGGTAGCGAAGATCACGATCGACCACGGCGATCAGCGCCGGCACGTTGTCGGTGATGGTCTGCAGCGCGTCGCGGCTGCGCCGCAACTCCGCCGTGCGTTCGCGCACGCGCTCTTCGAGCTCGACATGATAGTTGCGCAGCGCCTCTTCGCTCTTCTTGCGGGTCGTAATGTCCTGCACCGCCGCGATGAAATGCAGCGGCGTGCCCGACACGTCGCGCACGAGCGACACCGCGAGATTGACCCACACGGCCTGGCCGTCGGGCCGCAAATAGCGCTTTTCGATCGCATACGTGGCCTGGCGGCCCGCGAGCAATTCCGCCACTTGCGCGAGATCGGCGGCGATGTCGGCCGGGTGCGTGACCGATGCGAACGTGCGGCGGCGCAGCTCGCTCTCCTCGTAGCCGATGATCTCCGAGAACTTCTGGTTCACGTCGAGAAAACGGCCGTCGAGATCGACCACGGCCTTGCCGATCGGCGTTTGCTGGAACACGGTCCGAAAGCGCGCCTCGCTGATGGCGAGCGAACGGCGGTCGCGCTCGTGCGCCGTACGCGAGCGGTTCAACTGCCGGCGCAATTCCAGCTCGCGTTCGACGAGATGCGCGAAATCCGCGAGCATGGCGGCCTGTGCTGCGTCGAACGTGCGCGGCTTTTCGTCGATCAGGCAAAGCGTGCCGACCACCTGGCCGTCGGCGAGGCGCAGCGGCGAGCCCGCATAGAAGCGGATGTTCGGCGCGCCCGTGACGAGCGGATTGTCGAGAAAGCGCTCGTCGTCCAACGCGTCTTCCACCACGAGCATGCGCTTGCTCAGCACGGCGTGTGCACAGAACGATACGCTGCGCGGCGTTTCGCAAGCCGCCAGCCCATGGTGCGACTTGAACCATTGGCGGTTTTCGTCCACGAGCGAGATCAGCGCGATTGGCATGTCGAACGCGAAGGCGGCGAGCCGCGAGATGCGGTCGAATGCCTCTTCGGGATCGGTGTCGAGTATGTCAAGTTGCCGCAGCGCCCGAAGGCGGACGTCCTCATCCAGAGGAAGCGGAGCAGTGATCATCGTGTGAGGGCCCGGCAGGGCGGATACGGTTGCGTGGCGCTTCCCGTACCGGCGCGCCTTAGCTGGGTTTACGGCCGGATTAAGCAAAAACTGAAGCACGGGATTGCCCGAACCACGCGTCTCGCGCAAGCCTTGCGCGCCAGGCATTTCCCTTATGCAGGAACCGCAATTTAAGCGCACGAACGTTCGGTACGCGTGTGGTTGCGCAATCATCGAGCGCAGCCGCCGTCATACCCGCGCTGCTCGCGTGGCCCGGCCCCACAGGCATGACGCATCTTCTCCCTGAAATTTCACTGCGGCGGAATTGCTTCGTCATCCGAATTAGATACCGTTTTTAACCGGCTGGTTAGCGTGTTGCGAAATCGATCAAGCCCTCAAAAAAAACATGTCTGGCGACTTCAGCAACGCTTTTTCATCGCCGTAAAAAGGGCAAAGCTCCACCCCTTCCGGTGTCACCATGAGAACCCTCGCGCAAACACTGCGACTGAAACAGAGCACCCCCATCGCCGCCGCGGCGCGTATTGCCGTCGGCTGTGGCGCCAGCACACGCATGAGCGCTGCGCCCCGTGCGCGTCGCGCACCGTCGCGCAGCGCTCACGCGCAAACCGGCACGTCGCATCACTACGCCATGCGCCGCCTCGCGGCGCAGGTGCGCACTCGCAGAATCTAACGCCACACGGATATCGAGACATGAGACAGGAAACCGTGGCGGCCATGCCCGATCCCGCCGTTGCCCTGAATCCCACGGCGGCGCTTCCCTGGATAGTTCGTGCGCGCGCTACGTTGCGCGCCTCTATCCGCGCACGCACGAAGTTCTTCATCGGCCTGTTCTTTGCCTTGTTCGCCGCGCAAACCACGCTGCTCGCAAGCCAGTTGATCGCGTTTGGGCATGCCTTCGAACGCGTGGATACCACATGGAACGACGAAAGCGCCCCGCCGGAAAGCGAAGCGCCGCATAGGCAAGCCGTTTCCGTCGCGCCGCGCGAGCTTGCTGTCGAGCGGCTGCACAGCCAGGTCCAACACGGCATCCTACGCGTGCATCACACGCTCGAAGCCGCCGTTGCGATCGCGCTCGCCACGCTCGCCTTTGGCCTCGCGCTGCTGCACTACCTCGAGCGCACGCTGCTGCGTCCGCTGCATACCTTGACCGATTCGCTCGTGCGCCTCGCACACGGCGAAGACATGCGCGCATTGCCCGACATGAATCGCACCGACGAGATCGGCGCGATGGCGCATGCCTTCGATACGTTGTGCGAAAAGTCCCGCGAGCTGCATATCGCCCACGAGGCCACGCGCGCCGCCGAGGCCCACGCCCAGGCGCTGGCGCGCCACGATCCGCTCACGGGCCTGCCCAACCGGCGTTTGCTCGCGGTGGAGATGAGCGCGGCGCTGGAGCGAACGCAGCACCGTTCGCCCGACTACCTCGTGTTCGTGATCGACCTTGACCGCTTCAAGCCCGTCAACGACTTTCACGGTCACGCCGCGGGCGACACGGTGCTGTGCGAGATCGCCGCGCGCCTGCGCCGCGTGGTACGCGACGGCGATACGGTCGCGCGCCTGGGCGGCGACGAGTTCGCCGTGCTCGCCCGCGTGCACCGCGACGACCACATCGAGGCCGCGAGCGAACTGGCGCAGCGCATGCTCGCCGCCACGCGCGCGCCCATCGACATCGGCAAGCTGCGCATCAACGTGGACGCGAGCATTGGCATTGCATGCTGCCCGCGCGACGGCGGCGACCCGGACGCGCTCCTGCGCGCCGCCGATATCGCCATGTATCGCGCCAAATGCGAAGGCAAGGGCACTTACCGCTTCTTCGAGCAGAAGATGGACGACGAACTGCGCCTGCAGGCCTCGCTCGAATCGGACCTGCGTCGCGCGCTCGCGGGCGGCGAGATCCGGCCGTTCTACCAGCCGCTCGTGCGCCTCGCCGACGGCCAGACCACCGGCTTCGAGATTCTCGCGCGCTGGCATCACGAGCAGCGCGGCTGGATCTCGCCCGAGGTGTTCGTGCCGCTCATCGAGCAGATGGGGATTTCGCCCGCGTTCACGGCTTCGATATTGCGGCGCGCGTGCCGCGACGCGCTGCGCTGGCCCTCGCGCTACCACCTCGCGCTCAATCTCTCGCCTGCGCAGTTCAAGGACACGCAACTCGCGGCGCTGCTTCTCACGATCCTCGCCGACGAGGGCATGCCGCCCGAGCGCATGGAGATCGAGATCACCGAATCGGCGCTGATGTACGACTTCGACGCGGCGCGCGCGGTGCTCGCGGACTTCCGCAACGCGGGGCTGCGCATGTCGCTCGACGACTTCGGCACCGGCTATTCGAGCCTGCAGCACCTGCGCGAGCTGAAGGTGGACAAGTTGAAGATCGACCGCTCCTTCGTGCTCTCCATGGCCTCGTGCAACGAGAGCGCCAAGATCGTCGACGCGATCATCGCGCTCTCCACGAACCTGGGCATGAGCACGGTGGCCGAGGGCGTGGAGACCGCAGAACTCGCGCGCACGCTGGCAGCGAAGGGCTGCGACTACGCGCAGGGCTATTTCTTCGGCAAAGCGATGGCGGCGCGTGAAATCGATGCCTTGCTGAACGTGGATCGCGCGGCGAACGAGGCGCGGCTCAAGCGTCTCGTCGAGCCGGCCTGAATAGATTGCCAACCCGAGCGTGGTGCAAGGCGGCGGCCGTGACATTTCGAGCAAGACGCCGGCCGTGGGCGGCTCGAACGCGCAGCCCACGCTCTCGCGCGCCGTGCACGTGGAAGCGGTCGACAAGTCGCGCCTTTCGCAGCTCAAGGAAAAACTCTCGGCGCTCATCGAGCGCAAGCCGGAGTTGCGCGCGTACCGCGACCAGATCCGCATGTCGATCACGGACGAAGGCCTGCGCATCGAGCTGGTCGATTCGCTCAAGCATCCCATGTTCGCGACCGGCAGCGCGAAGCTCGAAGACTATGCCTACGAGATCCTTGTGCAGATCGGCAGCGCGCTCAACGACGTGGACAGCGGCGTGTGGATCGCGGGTCACACCGACTCGGTGCCCTACTCGGGCGGCCTCACCGGCTACTCGAACTGGGAGCTTTCGAGCGAGCGCGCCAACGCCGCGCGCCGCGCGCTGGTGGCCGGCCACCTGAGCGAGGAGAAACTGCTCCAGGTGCGCGGCCTCGCCGACGTCCTGCCGCTCGACCACGACACTGCGGACAGCCCGCTGAACCGGCGCATCAGCATTCTGGTGATGAACAAGGCCGCCGAGCGCGCGTTCTTCGAGCAGGCGAAACGCTACGACGTCGACACCCCGCAGAAGGCGGCCGCGCCTGCGTCCTGAGGCATCGACGGCGCGCCCCAAAGCGGGTCTCCAAACAGGCAGGAACGCCCCCGATGCGCCTCGCGCCGGCGCATCGAATCGACGGGCGCGGCGCGGTACGCCGCTTGCTGTATCACGCAGCAGGCGGCCAGAACCGCCGCGGCATCGCCTGCCGCCTGACACGGGAATCGTCGGGAGTCTGGCCGGGCTCAACATTGTTCCCCTCATATTTGGAGACCATCATGCCCACCTTCATTCCTCCGCCCATGCCAACTGGCAATGGCGCGCGCATCGTCGGCAAGGGCCGCGTAAGCGCCGCGGGGCCGGGCCCCGACGTGATGGCCGCGAGCACGCTCGATAGCGACCGCGTGCTGAGTTCGGACGGCCAGGAAGTCGGCAAGATCAAGGAAATCATGCTCGACGTGCAGAGCGGCCGCGTGGCCTACGTGGTGATGTCGAGCGGCGGCTTTCTCGGCATTGGCGACAAGCTGCTTGCCATTCCCTGGGGCGTGCTCATGCTCGACACGAGCCGCAAGTGCTTCCTGCTCAATGTGTCGTCCGAGCGCGTGAAGGAAGCGCCGGGCTTCGACCGGGACAACTGGCCCTCGATGGCCGACGCGACGTGGGGCAGCACGCTGCACGCGTACTACGGCGCCGAGCCGTACTGGGCCGCTGTCGAGCCGGTCACGCCGCGCCACTGAGCTTCGGGTCTGGCGCGTGGCTCCGAACGGCAAGCGGGTATTCGGAGCCGCACATCGCGTCGAGGGCACGCCGGCGTTCAGCGCGGCGTTGTCCCGGTGTTCGCGGCCATTGGGGGCGCCTCGGGGGCGTCGACCGCCTCCAGCGCCCACGTGTTCACCGTGAGCCGCATCGGGCAAGCAATCACCGTGGCGACGCGGCTCCCCTGCGACGCCTCCGGCGCGTTCCAGCCGCCCTCCGCCAGCGCCAGCACGCGCTGCCTGAACGCGATCTGCAAGGCATCCGACTTCACCGATACCTCGTTCTGCCAACTCTCTGGCACGCGAACCGGCCGGATGCGCCGAAGCACGGCGTGATCTTCCTCGAAAATGCGCAGATTGCGCGCACGGAAACGTCCGTCGAAGAGCGGATTGCGCAGGAAACTGCGGCCCATCATCCAGAACGTCTGCGTGCGCCCCACGTCCACCGGCACGTGCGCCGACGCGATATGAATGCGCCAGCCGTTGGCCAGGGTGAGTTCGAGCGTCGCGCACGGGCCGCTCAAGTGAAAGCCCGTTTGCGTGACCACGTCGACATGTTCGCCCGTGGGTGCGCGGCGCAGCCAGCCCTTGCGCACCGGTCGCCGCATCACGAGCCGCGCGTGGCCGCTCCACGCGTCGGCGTTCACGTTGACCGCGTCGATTTCAGGGCGGTCGGGCGCGCCGAACGAACTCCCGTGCACGAACGGCGCATGCGCGAAATCCAGTCCGTTCTCGATCACGCGCTCCCAGTTCGCCTCCCACGCGTAAGTGCCGTGCACGACTCGCACACCCGCATCGTCGGCCCAGCCGAGATCGGGCAGCGGCGGCCGCCCGGCTTCGGGCAGGTCGCCCACGAACGCCCAGATCCAGCCGTGACGCTCCACCACGGGGTAGCTGTCCACGCGCGCGCGCGCTGGAATGCGCGCCTGCGGCTGCGCGGGGATGTGGGTGCAAACGCCGTCAGCGCCATAGCGCCAGCCGTGGTAGGGGCACTGCACCTCGCCGTTCACGCGGCGCCCTGCCGCAAGCGAGGCGCCGCGATGCACGCAGATATCGGAGAGCAGTTGCGCGCGGCCCTGAGCGTCGCGAAACGCGACGAAACGGTGGCCGAGCAGCGTGACCGGCAGCAACTGCTCACGCAGGTCCGCGGCGGCAGCCACGACGTACCAGAGGTTTTTCAGCATGACGAATGGGAACGGCTAAGCGAATCGGCTAATTGGACCAGATTTTGGTTCCCGATGGCGACAGGCGCACAATACGTGCTGTTACGGCCCGGCCTCTACGTCACCGCGATCAGGCGGCAACCCTACAGGTAACCCCTAACCATGACCCAGTTCTTCAGCGAAGCCGCCTCCGCCGAGGCCGTCAATGCGCGTATTGGCGAAAACGCCGACGAGCGCGTGCGCGAGGTGATGAGCGCGCTCGTGCGACATCTCCACGCGTTCGCGAAAGAAGTGCAGCTCACGCAGCCGGAATGGGAAACCGCCATCGACTTCCTCACCACGGCAGGCCAGCTCTGCAGCGCCGAGCGCCAGGAGTTCATCCTGCTCTCGGATGCGCTAGGGTTTTCCATGCTCGTGGACGCCATCAACAACCGCCGCCCGGGCGCCGCCACCGAAAACACCGTGTTCGGCCCGTTCCACGTGGCCGGCGCGCCCGAGCGAGAGATGGGCGAGTGCATCACCGCCGACGGCAAAGGCGAGCGCTGCCTGTTCGAGGGCCGCGTGCTCGACCTCGAAGGCAGCCCGGTGGAAGGCGCGCGCATCGACGTGTGGTCCGACAACGCCGACGGCTACTACGATGTGCAGCAGCCAGGCGTACAGCCAAAATGGAACAACCGCGGCATCTTCACGACCGGCGCGGACGGCGCCTATCGCTTCGTCGGCATCAAGCCGGTCTCGTACCCGATCCCGCACGACGGCCCGGTGGGCAAGATGCTCGCCACCCTCGGCCGCCACCCGTACCGGCCCGCGCACATGCATTTCCTCATCACCGCGCCGGGCTACCAGAAAGTGGTCACGCATACCTTCGTGGGCGACGATCCGTACCTGCAGTCGGACGCCGTGTTCGGGGTGAAAGCGTCACTCGTCGCGCCATACGAGCGGGTGGCCGACAGCGTCGCACCCTGGCGCTCCACGTTCGATTTCGTACTCATGCCGCTCGCGCCGCACGCCTGATCCAGCAATGCGGCGAACTGGACGCGTTATCGCGCGTTGCTCGCCGCATTGTCCGCCGCTCCCGGGTCATAGACTGGTCTCGCAGTCGAACGAATAACCTGGGGGCGGCGATGCGGGTCACGAACTGGATTCTGGTGCTGGAATGCGCGTATATGGAGTTTTCCAGCTGGCGCGGCAAGAACGTGTATCGCCGTACGGTGGCGTACGACAGCGTGGTTTGGTGCTAGACCGAAGCCATTAGCCATCGACGCAACGGCAATCCTCCCTTACAGTCGAAGACTTTACCGTCATCGCTGCTGGACTCGAGGATTCGAACATGCTGTTCCCCGCCGTTGCCACCGTCGCCTTGCTGATCGTGGTATATGTCCACGTGAACATTCCGCGCTTCACCGAGCGAGGCCCGAAGCGCATCGTCGCCCACGCCACGCTATTGCTGGCCGGCCTGTGCTTCGGCGTGGTCGGCGCGATGATGTCCGGCACGATCGCGCCGCCGTGGGCGATGATCGCGTGCGGCATGGGCGTCGTGCATTTGCCGGCGCTCTGCGTGCTCGTGCTCAAGCGCTTCAGGCATTCCGGGCGCAGCTAAGATCCCGGCCCAGGCGCCTCACCGGCACTGCAACACGACGACGCCACCAATCCCCTGCTTATTCGGCAACGTGGCCGAGTAACCAACGGCAACCAGCGGCTTCGTCGCGTCGTGCCCCACGACAACCGACTGAACGGACAACTGCCCGGTCGTCGAAATCCCATTCAACGGCGACTGCGAGTTCGTCAGCGCATACTGGGTACCCGCCAGATTGATCGACAGGCTCAGATTGTTCAACGTGCGTGCCACGAGATCGAGCGTGGCCGTAGCCGTTGCGAGCGTACCGGTTACTCCGCCATCATTGTTCGCCACCGTATCAGCGATCAGTTGGGTACATGCGAGCGCGCCGCTCGTCGCGGACAATGACAGCGGCGTGCCGACCGCATAGTGAACGCCCTGCGCGCTCGTATACGTATTGGCGTCCATGTCCATGGCCTGATTCCACCGGCCAATCGCAACATCGCTACCGACGCCCTCGATTTCGGTCACCGCACCCTTGGCGAGCCCAAGGCAGTCGGTCGCCGCAGCCGACGACGCAAGCGTGGTAAATGCACCACCGGTCTGTTGAACCTGGCTCGATGCGGGCGCATTCGATGCAGTCATGTTCCTGTTCTTCGAATTCGCCGCCGGCAAACTCGGCACAACAACCACAGCCAGTTGACCGTTGTTCGCCGCCACCTGCGGGGCCGATCCCGAATAAGTGAAGTTGCCGTCCGGCCGGCACGCCGTCTGGGCCGAAGCTTGCGGTGTCGAGGCTCCGCCGGGAGCGGAGGCTGCTGACGCCGCTCCGCCTGCCGCGGCATTCGAGCCACTCCCGTTACCGCCACCGCATGCCGCCAGCAGCACGGAAGCACCCATCAAAACCGCCAGCAATTTACTCTTTCCCATCGTTGTTATCTCCTTATGGTCGGTGAATCGTTCATCAGAATTGCGCTGTTACCTGAAAGCCCAGCGTTACGCTCGGCGCGGGAAAACCTGACGGTGCATAGATTGGCGTACCCGCGAATACGTCATAGCTGTAGGCGCCAAAGCGAGACGGCACCGAACCTTTCAGGCCGATAGCCGCACCCGCGAGCTGCGTGCCCGCGAGAAAAGCGGTCGCCGGACCCCACAGGTGGCCGTAGTCGACACCCGCATAGAGAACCTGCCCCGATTGCCCGAGCGGATACTGGAGTTCGTTCCGCCAGTAGAAGCCTTTTTCCGCCGCGAGCATCGTCTGGCCGCTGAAACCTCTCACCGTATAGCGGCTACCAATCGTCAGGTCGTCGATATAGTTCAGCTCGTCATTCGTGAACTGCCCATGAAAGGTTCCGACATAACGAAGCGACTGACTGGCGACCGCGAACGGAACCAAAATGTTCGCGTCGAGCGTGGCCATGTGATAGTAGTAGGTGGGTCCGCTTGTCGTATTTGGCATCGCGCAAGCGCGGCAAATACAACGCGGCGCATGGCGAAAAGCGTGAAGGACCGAAGTGTGCATGAAGGCCCGGTTTCTCCATGACTCGCGTTGCCGTGTCCAGTTGCCGTTTCAGAAACGGCGACCAGCATACCCCTGAGCTTGTTGAAAACAAGCCGGTAACAACGGTTATGCATTGCCTGTACCCGTAATACTGAATGAAGCCCAGCGCGACGCGGAGCGCTTTTCAATTGTTTTACGACGACGCGCAGCTATAACCAAAAATTGGGTGCCGTTATGCGAATCGCTTCAAGCGTGTAGTAGACGAGACTAGTCTACTGGCCGAAGAATCATCACCAGATAAATCCGAATTTGCATCGACTTCACAACACTTAATGATTTAGGGCAAGGCTCCAAAAGCCCGCGACTTCACCAATCAGCGCACGCGCCGCAAGGACAGCGTCGATGAAGTGGCGCGTCGCAAGAACCGCAACAAGTCGAAGATTCGCGCCCGGGTCGAACATGTGTTCGCCGTGGTCAAACGGTTGTGGGGTTTCACGAAGGTGCGCTATCGGGGTCTGGCGAAAAACGCCAATCGCGCCTTCGTTGCACTCGCCTTGGCAAACCTTTACCTGTCGCGAGGCCGATTTACGGGACAGGTCCGCCCGTAATGGGCGAAGCGCGGGCGAAAAGCCCGCATAGAGCGCCCGTGGCGCGACAAAACGAACCGGAATGACCATCTTCATCGGTGATTAGGAAAGTCTACGCATGCAGCATCGCGATCAGTCGCGTTTACACGGCTTGATCAGCATTGCCTTAGCTCAGTCATCTAATACGCGCCGGATTATTTCTCCACTTCCATTTAGTAAAGATTCCTAAATATTTGAGAAAACTGCAAGATGAACGTCTGCCCGTACCTCGGTAGCGAGATCCCCGACGGCGACGCGCTCGGTCTCGACGCGCAGCGCATGTAACGGCTCCTGCGCGATCCGCGCGGAACTCGCGCGGAGCTCCTACGTTCTACGGCGTACCGCTCATAGACGCGTTCGACGAAACCGTGCGCGAACACGCCCAGATCAGCGCGTCGATTCCGCGCAAGGAACTCGTCGTGGCCAGTACGGGGAGCGATGCCGTATTCGAGCCGCCGTACGTCACGCGCACGAACTGGCAGGCGAGCAAAGCCGCACTCGTCGCGGCGCTCAAGCCGAGACTCACGGCGGACGCCGATATCGAGAACCTCGTCTCGCTGCTCGACATCCTCGACGACGAGGGCAACGATGACGACGTCGCAACGGACCAGCCTCCAGGCGCCGCGCCCGCCACGCCTGAATCAGCAGCAACGACGACCGAGCCCCCACTATCGAAGAGCATCTACCGCGCCGAAGACGTCGCAAGCCTGTGCCGCAAGAAGCAGGTGAGCCGCAAGCGCGAGGCGCTCGCCGCGGGCACGATCTTCGGCGCGGAGCCGTGCATCTACAGCAGCATCACCACCGTTTCCAAAGGGCCGACCGTATTACCGGGGACGCGACGGCATCGCCATGGCGCAGACGGCCACGCTCGAAGACGTGGCCACCCTGCTCTGGAACGCGCGCGCGGACGTGACGTTCGAAGCCGCCGATGTGCGCCTGCACGGCGACGAGCGCGGCCGCGAATGCGCGTTCACATCGCTTGCGGCCACCGGCCAGCGCTCGAAGACACCAGCGCCCCCGCAAGCGCGGAAGAAAACGCCAAAACGCCCGACGCGGCGACACTCGAAAAGAACCGCCTCTTCAAATCCGTGGCGCGCTGAGGCGCGCGCGATTCCCCCCAATAAACTGGGGAAAACCACCATTGCGCAAAGACTCCGGCGCCGACCTTCAGTTCCTTCACCCAGAGCCGTAAACAGGTTCAGTGCTTTGCCGTCTCACGCGCGAAGCACGACCGTTTTTCTGCTACGTAGCCCCTCGCGTTCTGGAGCCAACTTCGTGTTTGCACGACTCTCTATCTCTGTCCGTCTGCGCATCGCGGTCGGAGTGCTGGCCTTGCTGATCGTGGCAGCCGGCGTTTCCGGCCTTGCGGGCATGTCGCGCACCAATACGGCGCTCGGCTATGCCTACTCGAACCAGCTGGTCGCCGCCATCAACATCGGCAAGACGAACCTGAATCTGACTATCGCGCGCACGACGCTCGACCGCATCCTCCTGCACCCCGACGCGCCCGACGTTCTGCCTTTGCTCGAAAAAGCGCAGAACTATCTCGCCACCTCGAACAAGGCGTGGGAGGTTTACCGTTCACTGCCGCACGACCCCGAAGAACAGGCGCTCGCCGACGGCGTTCAGGTCGCCCTCACCGGCATGCTGGAGCAAGGCATCCAGCCGCTCATGGCCGCGATCAAGCAAGGCGACCGCCAGGGTCAGGACGATATCGCGATGAAGCAGATTCCGCCGCTCTCGGTCGCGCTTACCAAGGCCTCGACTGCGCTGGAGGCATGGCAGAAGGCGCATGGCGAGCAGGCGTTCGACCGCGCGCAGGACCGCTATTCGTGGCTGCGGGCCGGCAGCATCGCGCTGATCGTGCTCGGCCTCGCGGTGGCGGGCGTGTGCGCCGCGGGATTGCACCGCGCGATCGCAGCGCCTCTCGAGAACGTTCAGGGCGCACTCCAGCGCATTGCGGACGGCGACCTGACCGCGAACCTCGAAACGCGTTCCAGCGACGAAATGGGCCGCCTCGTGGCGAGCCTCAAGGCCATGCAGGACGCCCTCGCACACACGTTGCGCAAGGTCAGCCATAGCTCCGAGTCCATTTCCACGGCGACGCGCCAGATTGCCGCTGGCAACGACGACCTGTCGCAGCGCACCGAAGAGCAGGCGGCCTCGCTTCAGGAAACGGCCGCGAGCATGGAGCAGCTCACCGCGACGGTCAAGCAGAACGCCGAGAACGCGCGCACCGCGCAAACGCTCGCCAACAGCGCGCAGGAAGTCGCCAATCGCGGCTCGCAGGTCGTGAGCAACGCGGTGCAGACGATGGAGCGCATCGACGGCAGCTCGCAGAAGATCGCCGATATCACCGGCATCATCGAAGGCATTGCTTTCCAGACCAATATCCTCGCGCTCAATGCGGCGGTGGAAGCTGCGCGCGCGGGCGAACAGGGCCGCGGATTCGCCGTTGTCGCGAGCGAGGTGCGCTCGCTTGCGCAGCGTTCGGCGGCCGCCGCCAAAGAGATCAAAACGCTGATCGCCGAATCGGTCGAACACGTTTCGTCGGGCTCGGAGTATGTGCGCTCGGCCGGCGAGACGATGAACGAGATTGGCGAGTCCATTGGCCGCGTGACGACCATCATGCACGAGATCGCAAACGCGTCCGAAGAGCAGCGCGACGGCATCGAGCAGGTGAATCTCGCGGTCACGCAGATGGACCAGGTCTCGCAGCAGAACGCCGCGCTCGTGGAAGAAGCGGCCGCGGCCGCCATGGCGCTCAGCGAGCAGGCCGACTCGCTGCGCGATGCCGTTGGAGCGTTCAGGCTCGCCCGCTGAGCGCACTCACGAAATACTCGAAGCGATCGAGGCGGCGCCGGCGAACCGGCCGCCTCAATTCGACGCGTTGTTCAGCAAGACCATTGCGTGGATCTTTGCGCAGGCCAGCTCCCGCATCCGGCGGGACCCGTCGAAGTCCCGGGCTTTCATGGCAGCCGCCGCGCAGCCACGCTTTTCCAGCCGCTCGGCCAGCAGCCAGCAAAACGCGTCCAGCGCGGCCCTGCCGTGGGTCGCGATGAATTCGTGCATCACTTCGTGGACGGCGCCTTCCTGTGTCGCCGCCGAAAGCATGCTGGAAATATGCGACGCGCCGCGCGCGAGTTCGAGCGAATACGCCGCTTCGTAGTAGTACAGGCCGCCTTGACGCGGCCTTTTGTGGGCCTTTTTCATGTTTCCCCCGTTTGCCTGGATCTCGCAGGCGCCTGCATCTTTGCAGGAGGCGCATGACGCGGCAATGAATCGGCGGTGCTCGAAGCCAAATCTGTCGTTACGTCTCAAATACTTGTTGTTTTGTCTCACGCGCGGCTTGCACGATCCGCGCGATTCATGCTCAACGCATCAAGGCCATCCAGTAGCGCCAGTCGTCCGCCGTCGCCTCTTTCGCCAGCTCGCTATCCCCACTAAGCGCCAGCATGCGTACCGCCCGCGGCGAAAGGCCAATCGAGCGGCGAAACGCCCGCGTGAAGTTCGCGGCGTCGGTGAATCCGTGTGCGGCGGCAATGCCCGCAATAGACATGCTGCGTCGCGCCGGGTCGGCGAGCATCTCGCGGCAGCGCCGCAAGCGGCGCTCGCGCACATAAGTCGCGAAACCGCCCTCCTGCTCGAAAAGGCGGTACAGCGTGGCGCGCGACATGCCGAATGCACGCGCAACCCATTCCGCGTTCAGTTGCGGATCGGTCAGGCGCTTCTCCACATAGCGGCAGATCGATACGAACGCGCATTGCTGAACCGCCGGCATGTGTTCCGGGCTCACGCTCGCATTGAGCGCGCTGGCCGCGAGTTGAAGCGTCGCGGGCATGACGGCCTGGGCGTGGGTAAGCGTCATCTGCGGTGCGTGCCGGTAAAGCGCGCCCAGATGCTCGCGCAATAGTGCAACCGTCGGATCGGCGCCGCGAATCACACGCATGCTCTGCTGGTCGGGCGCAGTCAGCAAAGGGGCGAGCAAGCGCCGCGGCACCGCCAGATTCAGGAATTCGCTTTGCGTGGCTTCGGTTGCGAGCGGTTGGGCCGCGTCCACAATGAACATGTCGCCCGGTTGCGTACACGCCTCCGGGCCGCCGTCGCGCGCGCGGCAATGGCCGCCTAGATAGAACTGCAGAACATATTGATCGTGGCCGTCGCGCCCGATCTTGGCGTTCGAGCGGTCGTAGCGCTGCGCGCCCGTGCGTATCGAGCCCAGCACCACGTCGCCGAACAGATAGCCACTCACGGTGGAGCCAAAACCGGCATCGCGCGCTTCGGCGGTCTGCGTATCGAAGATGACGCTCACCGCCTCGCGCCATGCGGAAAACTGCTGATCGCGAGGCAAGACGCTGGTGTCGAACGCGGAATGCGGCAGGGACTTTGGCGCTGGGCTCATGGGCCACCTTGGTATGCAAAACGGCTAGGGGATGGGAATCCTCCGCTCGATTACTGCACTATCGGTTGCGCGCGCATTTTCTTTAGGGTGCGCGCGGGCAGAGTTTGTGTTGAGTTCGGGGAACGCGCCCTGCTGCGCGCATGGCGGGCGGCCGCTCGCCCGTGAAGCATGGGCTCTTCGTCGCCGAACTGCTGAACTGGCGCGTGCAGAAGCTGGTGCCTCGCGCTTGGCGTGACGGCGCGCGCACGAACTCAAGCGCGCACCACCGTCACACCAGCTGCTTCGATCGGCTCGATCAGCTTCGCATCCGTCGAACGCTCGACGACGATGGTCTGCGCCATGCCGATCGGGCCGATGCAGTACGGCGATGCGGCGTTGAGCTTCGCGGCCGACGCCAGTACGACCGTTTCAGCCGCGCGCGCGGCCAGTGCGCGCTTTACATAGGATTCCTCGAAATCGCCGGTGCTCAGCCCGGCTTGTAGGTGAACGCCCGTCACGCCCATGAAGTACAGGTCTGCGTGAATGTGCGCGATCGCCTCCACGGCCGCCGCGCCTACCGTGACCATCGAATGCTTGTAGAGCTTCCCGCCGATCAGCACGACCTCGATGGTGGGATGCTCCGCGAGCGCCACCGCGACACCGGGGCTATGCGTGACGATGGTCGCCTGCAGATCACGCGGCAGGCACTCGACTAGAAGCGCCGAAGTCGTCCCGCCATCGACGATCGCCACCTGCCCCGGCGCGATCATGTCCGCGGCCTTTTGCGCGATGCGCCGTTTGGCCGCCACCTCCATGCCGCGCCGCTCGGCAATGGGCGCCACCGCCGGCGAAGCCGGCAGCGCGCCGCCGTGCACGCGCTGCAAGAGGCCTTCGGCCGCCAGTTCGCGCAGGTCGCGCCGCACCGTGTCCTCGGAAACGCCGAATTTCGCGCTCAGTTCGCCGGCAAGCACCTGACCGTCGCGCTTGAGCGCTGCGAGTATCGCTTTCTTTCGTTGATCTGTGAGCATGAGAATGGCACGAACCGGTTTGCACGAATTTTCTTGATTTTGCACGAAACTGCACGATACCATGAATGGCGAATGCTGACCAAGGGGAACGAGATGACTGCAACGAAAGACCGCGTGCGAATGATCGAAACCACCGTGCTGTCCGACGACTGGTATGTGCTCCGCAAGGTGACCTTCGACTTCCTGCGCAGCAATGGCACGTGGCAACGCCAGAGCCGCGAAACCTACGATCGCGGCAACGGCGCGACCATCCTGCTGCACGACCCGAGAAGCGGCAACGTCGTGCTCACGCGGCAATTTCGCATGCCGACGTTCGTCAACGGACACGACGGCATGATGATCGAGGCGCCGGGCGGCCTGCTCGACGACGCCGCGCCCGACGAGCGCATCCGCGCCGAAGTCGAGGAAGAGACGGGCTACCGCGTGCGCAATCTGCGCAAGGCGTTCGAGGCGTACATGAGTCCGGGCTCCGTGACGGAGAAGCTTTACTTCTACCTGGGCGAATACGACCCCGCCGAGCGGCCCGGCGCGGGCGGCGGAGTCGAGGAGGAAGGCGAGGATCTGGAAGTGGTCGAAGTGCCGCTTGGCGAGGCGCTAAGGATGATCGAGCGCGGCGAGATCGTGGACGGCAAGACGATCATGCTGCTACAGCATGCGGCGCTGCGCGGTCTCGCGCGATAACATAGACACTCCGCCCGTTTTCTATCGACCACCCATGTACATCGTTTCGCTGATCTATACCGCTTCGCTCGAGCGCATCGACGACGCCCTTCCCGCGCATCGCACGTACCTCGACGCGCAGTTCGAAGCCGGCAATTTCATTGCCGCCGGTCCGAAAATGCCGCGCGACGGCGGCATAGTCATCGCTTCGCACATGCCGCGCGAGCGGCTCGATGCGCTGCTCGCAGCCGATCCCTTCGCGCAACATGGCGTCGCCACCTACGAAGTGACGGAATTCAAGGCCACGCGCCTTGCGCCCGGCCTCAATCTGCCGCGGCCCGAAACGCCGTGAGTGTGGCCGCTGCGGGCCGGAGCCGATTCAGTTCGGCGAGCCCGCAACCGGCACCACCATGCCCGACCACACGATCTCCAGCTCCACCGCAATGGATCGCGCGAGCCCGTCGAGCCCCGGAAACAGAGACGCATTCGTGATGTTCATGCGGTAGAGCCACTTCATCGCGTCCATGCGGATGCGTTCAGGCAGCACGATCTTGTGCAGCAGTTCCTCGTGGCTCTCATAGCCTTCCAGAATTGCCTGCAAGGGCTTGTCGATCACGCCCGGCACGACGAACGTGCCCGACTGCGCGACGAGCCGGTCGTCCATCTCGGTCGGTTCGCCCGACCAGAGAATTTCGTTCGTGTTGCTAAAGAAGTAGCGCTCGAAGTTGTCGTGCGCGCGCGGGTCGATCACGTCGCGCGTGAGCGTGGGATTGGCCTTGGGCAGCGCGCGGCTGTTCCAGAGCGCAGGGGTGTTCAGCGCGTAGACGGCCGCGTCGCCGGTTGCGCGTTCGAGCGCGAAAAAGGCCGCGACGAACGGGCTCTTGGTGAAGTCGAGTAGCCGCGTGGGCGCGCCGTGGTGCTGCATGAGCGCGAGACAGCGCAGGTCGTCCTTGAGCAGGTCCGGATGCGCGAGAAAGTTGTGCGCCTTGCGGCGAAACACACGAATGGCGCGCTCCTCGCGCTGACGCCATTGCAGCCGGTCGCCCACGTAGTCGCGCATGTAGCGCGTGAGCGAGCTTTCGAGGTGCCACTGCGCGTTCAGCTGGCCGCGAAACGCCCAGCCGTCGAGTTGCGTCGTCAGCGCCATGAACTGCTGCCAGTCTGTGAGTACCGTGGTCTGCATCGTTATTCCGGTAGCGTTTGTTTTTGCGTTGGCCGTGCCCATGAAGCGCGCGCGCCGCAGAACACGCTAGCACATCGACGATGACAACATCACGAAGCTTTTCGCCGCGCACTTCAGGCAAACTCAGGCAAATTCACGCAGCATCGCGATCTGCTCGCGCCAGCGCGCCAGCACCTGCGCGGGCTCGTGGAGCCGGAACGTCACGCCGCTCAGCACCTCCGCATACTTCGCGCGATGCTCGGTGATGGATTCGATTTCCACACGAAATACGCTCAGTTCGAGTGCCGTTTGCCGCTGCGCCACGGCGTGCGAGCGTGCGCGAATCTCCAGCAGCGCGCCGTCATGGACGAGCGAGAGCGTGAGGCGGCCGTCGCGCGCGAGGTTGGCTGTGGTGCTGGACTGCGGCCAGATCGCGATCAGCAGCGTGGTCGCGTTCACGGCCAGGATCTCGCCGGCGCTCAGTTGCGCGCCGTGCGGCCAGCCGTCCTCGCTTACGGTCGAAAGGCGAACCGCATCGGCGAGGCGCGCTTCGAGGTGCTCGCCGTCGAATTCGCGCATGAGCGCTGCGGGAAGTTGCGTGGGCGATGCGGGCTGCATCGCCTGCGGGGCCGGTTCGTTTTGCTGCATGGGGCGTTCCTTGCGGGCGTGACTTGCGTCGGGTCGTTCGAAATTGGACCGTAGCGCCGCGCCGAAGTCAAATTGCCCCGCCTTTCATCTACCGTTCAGCCCTTGGTCGCGCCGAACGTGAGCCCCGCCACAAAGTGCTTCTGCATCGCAAAGAACATCATCACCGAAGGCAGGGCAGCAAGGACCGAGCCTGCGGAAACGAGGTTCCATGCCGTCGTCCACTGCCCCTTGAGGGCCGCAACGCCCACGGTGATCGGCGCGGCGTCGTCGCCCTGGGTCAGGCACAACGCCCAGAAGTAGTCGTTCCAGACGAACGTGAACACGAGAATGGCGAGCGCGGCGAGCGCCGGGCGAATGAGCGGCAGCACGATGCGCACGAACACGGTCCACTCGTTCGCGCCCTCGATGCGCGCGGCTTCCACGAGTTCGAACGGCAGTTGCTTGATGAAATTGCGCAGGAAAAGCGCGCAAAAACCGGTCTGGAACGAAAGATGGAACAGGATCAGACCACCAACGGTGTTGTAGAGCCCAAGCTTGAGCGTGAGGTCGCGCACCGGAATCATCAGCACCTGGATCGGCACGAAGTTTCCCGCAACGAAGGTTGCGAACAGCGCCGAATTGCCCGGAAAGCGGTAGATGGCCAGCGCGTAGCCCGCCAGCGCCGCGAGCGCGATCGCCCCGGCCACGGCGGGCAGCGTGATCTGCACGCTGTTCCAGAAATAATGGAGCATCGGCGAAGTCGTGAGCGCGTCGCGATAGTTCTCGACCATCGCGAAGTGCCTCGGCCAGCCCCAGTAGTTGCCTTCGCTCAGTTCTTCGGTGGAGCGCACGGACGTGACCAGCACCGCAATGAGCGGCAGCAGCCAGATGACGAGCGCCACGGGCAGCGAGAGCTTGTACAGGCGGCGCGACGCGGGCTTCCATTTGTCGACCGGAATCGGAAACATGTGGGGCTCCTCGTAGCGGATTCAGTGCTCGCTGCGCAGCAGGCGGCGCAGGTGATAGACGATGTAGACCAGCATGATCGCGAACAGCACGACGGCAATCGCGGCCGAATAACCGAGCCGGTAGTATTTGATTGCCTGGTCGTACATGTAGTACGCGAGCACCGTCGAGCTCTCGAACGGTCCGCCGCCCGTCATCACGGAGATGAGGTCGAAACTGCGCAGCGCGCCGATGACCGTGACCACCACGGCCATGAACGTGACGGGCCGCAGTTGCGGCAGGATCACGTGCCAGAGCATGGTCCACCCCTTCGCGCCTTCCATGCGCGCAGCTTCGATCTGCTCGCTGTTGAGCGTGGTGAGGCCCGTGAGATAGAGAATCATGCAGTACGCAGTTTGCGGCCAGAGCGCTGCGAATATGATGCCCGGCGTGGCGTAGTTCGGGTCGCCGAGCACGGGAATACCGTGGCCCAGAATGAGCGCGAGCAGGCCGAACGTGGGGTCGTAGAACCACGAGTAGATAAGGCCCACCACCACGCCCGAAAGCACGAATGGCGCGAAGAACAGCGACTTGACGATGCGGATGCCGCCCACGGCCTGATTGAGGTACAGCGCGATCGCAAGGCCCATGGGCGGCGCGAGCAGGAACAGCACCAGCCAGATCACGTTGTTCTTGAGCGCCGTGTAGAACGTGGGCGAGTGGAACAGCTCGATGTAATTCGCGAGACCCACGAAGCTCGCTTCGCTCATGCCGTCCCAGTTGTAGAGCGAGAGACGCAGCGTGGAGAGAATCGGCCAGATCACGTACACCGCGAACATGATGACCGCGGGCGCGAGAAAGAGGCACGCGGCACGGCGCTGGCGCCGCGCGGTGGGCGACGCACGGCGGCGCGGCTGAATGCCCCGCCCGCTTGCGTGCGGCATGCCGCCGTTCTCGCCACCTGCCGGCGCGGCTCCGTCCACGCGATGCGCAACGGTGTGCGTCACTGCCTGTCTCACGGCAAAAACCTCCCTTGTCAGGCTCCGTGGCGGGCGGCAGCGTAACAGCAGAACGCACCGCCCGCCTTCTCTTCAAACGGCTTACTTCTTGTAAATACGCTGACGCGTCTGCTCCAACTGCGCGAGAATCGAGTCGAGCTTGGTCGGATCGGACACGAACTGCTGCATGCCCTTCATGCCTTCGTCGGCCATTTCCTTCGTCATGTCGCGGTCATAGAACTGCGCAATGCCGCCCTTCGTATTCGAGAGGATCTGGAAGCCGATCTTCGAAATCGGGTCCTCGGGCTCCGGCGACTTGCTGTTGGCCGAAAGCGAACCCAGCCCCTTTGCAAGTTGCTCGCCAATTTCGGGCGTCTCCGCAAACGCGAGGAACGCACGCGCATCGGCCTTGTTCTTCGCCTTCCCCGGAATATGCAGTGATTCGACCGGACCATCTTCGGCGGTCGGCACGTTCGAGTCGATGATCGGGAACTGGAAGTAGCCCATCTGCTGCTTGACCGTCGGGCTGAAGCCGCCCGTAATGAAGGTGCCCATCAGCATCATCGCGGCCTTGCCCTGGAACAGGAACGGCTGTGCCGCATCGAGGTCGTACGAGAGCGAATTGGGAATGAAGTCGCCGTCGTCGAGCAGTTGCTTCCACGTCACGTAGACCTTCTTCACTCGCGGGTCGGTGTACGGCACTTCGCCTGCCATCAGCTTCTGGTGGAACGCGTTGCCGTTCAGGCGCAGGTCCAGATAGTCGAACCAGCCCGCCAGCGTCCATGCGTCGCGTCCGGCCACGGCGATCGGCGCGATACCCGCGGCCTTGAGCTTCTTGCAGGCGTCGAGGAATTCATTCCACGTTTTCGGCTCGCTCTTGATGCCCACCTTGTCGAACAGGTCCTTGCGATAGAACATGCCCCACGAGTAATACACCGTGGGCGCGGCGTACTGCTTGCCCTGGTACGACGAAGCCTCCTTCGTCGAGGCGTACATGCTGTCCCAGTTGTTCTTCTTCCAGTCGTCCGACAGGTCCGCGAAAAGGCCGCGCTTCGCGTAATAGGCCATGCGCTCGCCGTCGTGCCAGTTCACGATGTCGGGCGGCGCGGTCGTGAGCCAGTTCGGCAACTGGACCTTGTAGGCTTCCTCGTCGACGAACGACACCTTCACGTCGGTACCGGGGTGCGTCTTCTTGAACTCGTCGATCACCTGTTCCCACACGGCGCGCTGGCTTGCGCCCTTGTAGGCAATGTTCATTTCGAGCGTGCCGGCCTGCGCCGCGCTCGCGAACGTGCCTGCAAGCGCGCCCGCCGCCAGCGTCGCAGCAACGAGCAGGGTGCGTGGTCTGAAGGTCTTGCCGATCATGCGTGTCTCCTTGGTTATACGTCGTTGTCGGTGCTGCATCGGAAGCAACTGCGCAATGCGTCTATTGCGAACGGAAGGCGCTCACGCCCTGCGGCTCTATCGTACGCGAGCCGATCACGTATGCATCGTCGGGAATATCCGCAGAAAGCGTGTGCGTGCCCGGCCCGTAGTTGAACACCCAGGTGAAGCCGCCGCGCCGGCTCACGCGGATCGCGTCGCCAAGCGGCTGCGGCGCAAGGCCCGCTTCGCGCGCCACGCGCGCAAAGAGCGCCTGCGTGCTCGCCTCGTCGAACAGGCTCGCGAGGTAGTGGACGGCGCCGCTCTTCACATAAGCGGGATGGCCGTCGCTGAACGTCGCACGCACTTCCGGCACGTCCCAATCGTTGTCGCCGGTGTTGGCACCGAGTTCGATCAGATCACGCCAGTGGCGCGCGTGGCCTTCGTGCGCACCGTCCATCTCGAAGCGCACCGGCTCGCTGATGTTGGGCCGCAGCGACTCCACGCGCCACACGCGCAGCGGCAGCAGCGCGGCCAGCGGCCCCGGCGGCAGGTTGGCGGGAATCTGCAGATCGACGGTTTTCGAGCCCGTGCGCGGCCCGATCACCACTTGCGCGCCCGAACTGGCGAGGCGCTGCGCGAAGTCGTCGGGCACGATCGGCAGCGGCGGCACGACCACGAGCCGGTAACCCTCGAGCGGCGCGTGCGCCGAAACGATATCCACGTCGAAGCCGAGCGCGCGCAGCGCCGAGTAATACTCCACAGCGAAGCGCGGATAGTGGAAATCCGCGCCCTGCGGATGAATCTCGAAGAGCCACTTCGCCTCGTAATCGAGCACGAGCGCAACAGGCGTCTTCACGTCGAAGTCGCGGCCGCCCTTCGCCGCCGCAACCACGGCCTCGATTTCCTCGGCGACGCGCGCCGCCTCCGCACTGCCGAGGTCGGGGCGGTTATCGGGCGTATTCAGGCCCGCGTGCATCTGCTCCTGCGCAAACGGCGCCTGGCGCCAGCGGAAATACGACACGCAGCCCGCGCCGTGCGCGAACGCTTCCCAGCTCCAGAGGCGCACCATGCCGGGCAGCGGCGCGGGGTTCCAGTGCGCCCAGTTCACGGGACCGGGCTGCTGCTCCATGACCCAGAATGGCAGCTTCGACATGCCGCGATACACGTCGTGATTGAACGAGGCGAAGTCCGGGTGGCCGGTGCGCAGATAGCGCGCCTTCACTTCGGGCGCGAACCACTGCTGGTCGAGCGCGCCGAGCGGATAGCTGTCCCACGTCGCGACGTCGAGATCGGCGGCGACCTTGTAGTGATCGAACTCCATGAAGAGCTGCATGAAGTTGTGCGCGATGGGCCGACCCGGCGAATGCGCTCCCAGGACATCCACCTGCATGCGGTTGTAGCGCTGCACTTCATCGGAGGCGAAGCGCTGGTAGTCGAGCCGGTGCGACGGATGCGCCTCGGTGACGGTGCCAACGGGCGCATCGATTTCGTCGAAGCTGCGGTACTCCATGCTCCAGAACACGGTGCCCCAGGCGGTGTTGAGCGCGTCGATACTGCCATAGCGCGCCTTGAGCCATTCGCGAAATCGCTGCACCGCCGCTGGCGAGTAGCTGACCACCGTTTGATGGCAGCCGTACTCGTTATCCGTTTGCCAGTACGCGACGGCCGGATGCTGGCCATAACGCGCTGCGACCGCCTCGCAGATGCGCCGCGAAGCCTCGAAATACGCCGGCGACGAAAAATCGTAATGGCGCCGCGAGCCGAACGCGCGCACGCGGCCATCGGCGCCCACGGGCAGGATGTCGGGATGCTGGTCGATCAGCCACTTGGGCGGCGTGGCCGTGGGCGTGCACATCACCACTTGCAGGCCGGCGGCGCCGAGCGTGTCGATCGCGCGATCGAGCCAGCCCCAGTCGAATTCACCTGGCGTGGGCTCGATGCGGCTCCACGCGAACTCGGCGATACGCACCTGCGCGATACCCAGCGCCTGCATGCGCGCGGCGTCGTCTTTCCACATGGCCTCCGGCCAGTGCTCCGGGTAATAGCAGACTCCAAGACGCATCCCTGTGTCCTCGGTTGTTGTTTTCATGCGGGTTGATCGGCGGTGGCGAGCGGCGCAACGGCAAAGCCGTCTTCCGCAAACAGATGGCACGCGCTCGCGCTCGCACGGAATTGCGCGGTGTCGCCGCTACCCAGCCGTGCATCGCCGGGCGCCTTGGCGACGAGCACTGCCCCACCCGGCTGATCGAGATGCACATAGCTGTGCTCGCCGAGCTCCTCGACCAGCGTAATGGGAAGCGAAATCGTCAAGGCATCCTGAGCATCGCGCGAGGCACGCGATGCGACGCCCTCCACCACCAGTTCGAGGTGCTCGGGACGCACGCCGAACGTGACCGGCGCGCCCACGGCGAGCCGCGCGCCCTGCACCGGCAGCCGCACCGTTTCGCCGCTTTCGTCGAGCGTGACGCTCACGCCGTTCGCATCGATGGCAGCCACGCGCGCCGGCAGAAAGTTCATGCGCGGCGAGCCGATAAAGCCCGCCACGAAGCGGCTAGCGGGCCGGTGATAAAGCTCTAGCGGTGCACCCACTTGCGCGATGCTGCCGTATTGTTCGGTATCCTTACCGCTATGCAGGAGGACGATCTTGTCGGCGAGCGTCATCGCCTCGATCTGGTCGTGCGTCACGTACACCACGCTCGCCTGCTCGAACTGCCGATGCAGACGCGCGATCTCGATACGCGTCTGGCCGCGCAAGGTGGCATCGAGATTGGAGAGCGGCTCGTCGAACAGGAACACACCAGGCTCGCGCACGATCGCGCGGCCAATCGCCACGCGTTGCCGCTGGCCGCCCGAAAGGGCCTTGGGGTGACGCTCGAGCAACGCTTCGAGTTGAAGAATGCGCGCGGCTTCGCGCACCTTGCGGTCGATCTCGGCCTTCGGCGTTTTCGCGAGCTTGAGGCCGAACGCCATGTTCTCGTACACGGTCATGTGCGGGAACAGCGCGTAGCTCTGGAACACCATGGCCACGCCGCGCTGCGCGGCGCTCACGTCGTTCACAAGTTTGCCGCCAATCGAAATGTCGCCGTCGGTCACGTCTTCCAGGCCCGCGATCATGCGCAGCAGCGTGGACTTGCCGCAGCCCGAAGGGCCGAGGAATACACAGAACTCGTTCCTGCCGATCTCCAGATCGACGTTGCGAATCACCGGCGCATTCTCGCCGTATGCCTTCTGAACGCCGCGTAACGAAATGCTCGCCATCGTCCCGTCTCCATGTTCTAATCAGCACGAACCGGAGATTAAGCGCTTAATCAGCAGCCCATAAAAAGTGATCGCTTATGCGATCCTGGCTGCCTTGTCTCCGGTATTCGTTTTGATTGTCGGGCCAATGTTGCAGTGCCCGTCACAATCATGCAAATATTGAATCGCCTTCCCATATTTTGAGATCGCATGCCGACCCTGAACGAAGTCGCGCGCCGCGCCGGCGTCACGCCGGCCACCGTCTCGAACGTATTGCGCGAGCGCGGGCGCGTGGGCGAAGCCACACGCCAACGCGTGCTCGAAGCGGTCGAGGCGCTCGGCTATCGCCCGCATTTGTCGGCACGCGCGCTCGCCGAAGGGCGGCCGCCCACCATCGCGCTCATGGTGTCGAGCATCGCGAACCCGTTCTATCCCGAGTTCGCGCTTGCCGTGGAGAATGCGCTGCGGCGCAGCGGGCGCTTCCTCATCATCTGCAATACGGACGGCGACCCGCAAACGGGCCGCGCCTACCTCGAACAGATTGCGGGCACGCTCTCGGCAGGCGTGCTCGTCATGAACGCCAATCTCGACTTTGCCGACCTGCGCGCCACCGTGCGGCGCGGCGCGCCGGTCGTGCTGTGCATGTGGGAGCGGCCGCTCGACCCGCCGGGGCTGCCGTGCGTGGCCGTGGACTTTAGGCGCGCGGGGGAGCTTGCCGCACAGCATTTGCTGACGCTCGGGCATCGGCGTATTGGCGCGATCGTCGGCAGCAAGGTTTCCGGCATACACGCGGCGCGCTATGACGGCTTCGTCGCGGCCATGCAGGCCGCGGGACTCGACGGTGCGGGCGCGCCGGTGCGCTATGCGCCGGATACGACGCAAGGCGGCTACGCAGCCACGCGCGAGTTGCTCGCGCGGCATCCCGACCTCACCGCGATCTTCGCGACCAACGACCTGCCGGCGCTCGGCGCGATGCAGGCCGCAGCCGATCTCGGGCTCGACGTGCCGCGCGAGCTTTCCGTGGTCGGCATCACCGATATTCAGCTTGCGCGCGAGTCGCGGCCAGCGCTCACGACCGTTGCGGTCGCAACTATCGAGGCGGCGGAGCTGGCCGTTGAGTTGCTGACGGAACTGGTCGAAGCGCCAGATTCGGCCGCCAGCATGGCTGCGCGCGTGTGCGTGGTCTCGGCGCCGCGGCTTGTCGTGCGGGCTTCGACGGCGGCGCCGCGAGCGAAAGCCTAACGAAAGAATCAGCACCCTACCCCCATCCGGCGCAAAGAACCCATCGACCAACCTTAAGGTTCCGTTCGATCCATCCGTTAAACACGATGGCGCTGCACCTATGCACCGCCGCGAGAAAACAAATCGAAGATGGCTGGAGAAAAACGAACGTGAAGCGAACAACGTTGAATCAGAAAGCCTGGGGCATCGTCGGGCTGCTGTGGATCTCGCTCGTCGTGCTGGTAGTGGCCAACGCCTTCATGACGCGATCGGGCATGGTGACGGACCGCAAGACCCTGGTCGAGCAGGAGACGCAAACCGCATTGGGCGTGGTCTCGTACTACCAGAAGGAAGCGGCCGCCGGCCACATGAGCGCCGACGACGCGAAGCGCCTCGCCATCGCCACGCTGCGCAGCACGCGTTACGGCGACGACCAGAGCGGCTACTTCGGCATATACGACAGCAACGCCATGGCGCTGCTCGTGCCGCCCAAGCCGGAAATGGAAGGCAAGAGCCAGGCGAACATGACGGACCCGCGCGGCACGCATGTCGCGCTCGAGATCGTCAAAAGCTCGTCCACGGGCGGCGATGGCTACAGCAGCTACTGGTGGCCGAAGCCCGGCAAGAGCGCTCCGGTCGAAAAGATCACGTATTCCGCCCTCGTGCAGGGCTGGGACTGGCACATCTTCACCGGCATCTATACCGACGATATCGACGACGCCTTCCGCGGCGCGCTGATCAGCAACCTCATGCTCGTGACGCTGATCGGCGCGGCCGTGACGCTCGGCCTCATGTGGCTCATCCGCACGATCCGCCGTAGCCTTGGCGGCGAGCCTGAATACGCCTCGGAGATCTGCCAGCGCATCGCCGAAGGCGATCTCACGGCCCACGTGAATCTCGCGCCCGGCGACCAGCACAGCCTGCTCCATTCGATGCGGCAGATGCAGCGCCAGTTGGTCGAAACCGTGCAGCGCATTCAGACTTCGGCCGAATCGATCACGACGGGCGCCAAGGAAATCGCGGCGGGCAACCTGGACCTTTCCTCGCGTACCGAGGAGCAAGCCGCCTCGCTCGAGGAGACGGCCGCCAGCATCGAAGAGCTCACGACCACGGTCAAGCACAACACCGACAACGCGCGCCAGGGCAACACGCTCGCGGTGAATGCATCGGAAGTCGCCGCGCGCGGCGGCGAAGTCGTGCGCCGCGTGGTCGAAACGATGAACGAGATTTCGAGCAGCTCGCAGCGCGTGGAGCAGATCATCGGCGTGATCGACGGCATCGCCTTCCAGACCAACATCCTCGCGCTCAACGCGGCCGTGGAAGCGGCGCGCGCCGGCGACCAGGGCCGCGGCTTCGCCGTCGTGGCGGGTGAAGTGCGCAGCCTCGCACAGCGTAGCGCAACGGCCGCCAAGGAGATCAAGGACCTGATCGGGCAGTCGGTGGCGCAGGTGTCGGAGGGCACGAAGCTCGTCGATGAAGCGGGTAAAACCATCGACGAGGTGGTGATTTCGGCGCGCCGCGTGGCCGACCTGATGGGCGAAATCGCAGCGGCTTCCGAGGAGCAGCACACCGGCATCGAGCAGGTGAACCGCGCCGTCGCACAGATGGACGAAGTGACGCAGCAGAATGCGGCGCTCGTGGAGGAAGCGTCGGCGGCGGCGCAGTCGATGGCGGCGCAGTCGAATGGGTTGCGCGATGTCCTGACGGTGTTCCGGGTCGGGGCGCAGGCTGAGTCTGTGGTTGCGTCCACGACTGCAGCGCCTGCTCAACGCGCGCGTGCCGCGCGCCCGGCTGCACCGCTCAAGCGCCCTGCCCCCGCGCGCGCGAAGACCACGGAAACCACGCCGTTCCGCAAGGCCGCGAACGCAGCGCCCGCGGCAACGGCAAAGGCGGCATCGGCCAGCCCCGTGGCCGCCACGTCTAACGACGGCGCAGACTGGGAAACGTTCTAAATGCGGGTTGGGATGTAATCACGCAAGGCGCGCGCCCTCACCCGGCGAGCCTTGCTCCGCCCGCCACGCGGCAAACGTAATCAACCCGGGCGCAAGTCCCGGATCGCCGATACGAGTCCAGCTCGTATGCGTGTCGTCAAGCCCCGGCACCGGCTGCGGCGTGGCGAACTCCACGCGCGACATGCCGGGCCGATACGCCTCGTTCGGCCAGTAAACCGGCATCACACGGCGCAACGCCATTTCCTCGCGCAAGGCTTCGGGACCGCCTTCGTCGGTCACGACATCGCATTGCGCCGCCCAGTCGTGACTGTCCCACGCGAGAAACACGCCGGCGTTGCCATCGGCGTCAAAAGTGAGCACGGCATTCTGCTCGGGGCGCCAGTAGTACTCGACAATACGCTCGCGCAGCGCGACTTCGTGCAGGACATCGGCGATACGCCGGTTCGCGTAGATCGCGCCCACGCCATGCACGCCGATATGGCCGCGCCGCGCGCAGAACTTGCGCTTGGCGTCGTCGAGCGCGCCGCGCAGCTTGCGGGTCATGGCGGGATCGGACTTCTTCACGTAGAAGTCGATCAGCCCCGCGTTGAACGCCTCCACCGCATGCGATTCGTCGGCCGTAGCCGTGAGCAGGATACGCGTGCACGCCACGTCCTTCGCGGCGGCAAGAAACTCGACGCCGGTCATCTCCGGCATTTCGTAGTCCACGACTAGCGCGGCGATATCGCCAAAACGCGCCGCGTCGGTCATCACGTCCTCGCCCAGTGCGTTGCCGCCCCTCTTCTCGAACTCCGACCATGCAGCGCCCGCAGCGGGATTGCGCGCACTCTGCCGCGCCTCGTGCGAAGCGACGAAGGCCAGGGCCTGTCTCGCGCTCGTGAAGTAGCGGTCCGTGCCCGCGCCCGGAAAAAGGCCGCGTAGCGCGTAGAGAAAGTCGGGGCTGTCGTCGAGAAAAACGACGGAGACGGGATGGTAAACCGGCTGTCTGACGATGGAACTCATGCTGGATCTCGGTAAGCGCGCTGCGCCTCATGCGGCGCGCTCGACACCTGGAGCTGCACCGCGAGGAAGACATGTCGATTATGCGGCGTGACACCTGGACACAGCAACCCGAAGCCGCATGCGCGCGGTCAACGAAAGCACGCGCAAACGTTATCGCGCCCAGCGAGCATGAACCGGTTTGCGTATGTGGGGAGCAGGGTATTGGACGAAGTCGAACACGAAGAGAATGATGCATGCCTCCTTTTCTCCGGAGGCACGCGCGGCTGCCGCCAGCAGTCCTTATCTGGAGTCACTCTGATGTACGCACGCGAATCCATTCCCGCTGTCCTGTCCCGTGGCACCGCCGGATTCTCCGACGAAATCATGGAAGCTACGCCGACCAAAACGTTCCATCACGTCATCGACATTTACCTGAAGGACTCGAACGCGTTCATGAACACGTATTTCGCCCGCTATTTCGAATGGCAGGGCATTTGCCGCGAACGCTGGTTTCACGAGTGCATTCACAACAATCTGCTTGCCTCGGGCGGCGTGTTCGTCACCAAGCGCGCGCACCAGGAATACGTGCAGGAAACCTTTCCGTTCCAGCGCGTGGATTGCTACCTCAACACCTTCCAGGTGCGTCAGTGCTCCGCGTATCTCGTATTCCGCTTTTGCGTGGACGGGCGGCCCGTTTCGCTCGGCTATCAGCAGATTCTCTTCGCCGGCACTGACAAGCGCATTCGCCGCTTTCCGCCCGGCATCATCGAGCGCGTGAAGGAATACGAGCTGGTCCTGCCTTCGGGTTCGAACTAAGCGTCTTGAACCCGGCTACATGAACTAGCCTGCGAAATCCTGCCCCGCCGGAAAGCGGCGGGGTTTTGCCGGCGCATCGTGCAGCGCGCGGTCGGCACTCGTGCCGGGCTCGGGCAGGCGGATCGTGAAGGTGGTGTGGACGTGCGGCTCGGACTCGCAGGCGATCGTGCCGCCCAGCGCCTCGGCCACGCGGCGGCAAAACGTGAGGCCCATGCCGGCACCGCGCCCGTGCGCCTTGGTCGAATAGAACGGATCGAACACGCGCGGCAGGATATCGGCGGGAATGCCGCAGCCGTTATCCGTGAAGCGCAGTACACAAAAACCCGCTTCGCTCGTCGCGCTGATCTCCACGCGGCCCACATAATCGCTCACCCTGTCGCTTCTTTCGGCCATTTCCGCGTGAATCGCGAAAAGCGCGTTCTTGAGCAGATTGAAAAGCACGAACACGACCAGCGAATCCGAACCCGAGAAACTCAGTTGCGCGTCGATGAGCGCCACCTCCACCATATCGCGCTCGCCGGTGCGGAATGGAAAGCGCTCGAGCGCCGCATTCACGCAGGAGCGCACCGGGTAGGTCTCGAAGCTGCGGCGGTCGAGCCGGTCGAGCGTGAACGAAGCCAGCGACATTTCGACCACCGTGCTCGTGCTGTCCACCTGGCGGCGTATCGAGGTGGCGAGCGAGGAAAGGCGCTCCGACTGCCCGGGGTAGAGACCGTCCACGCACAACTGGTGCTGCACGGCAAGCTGGTAGCCGCGCATGAGTTCGGGCAGCACGTTGCCGATTTCCTCCGCATGCATGCCGATGGCCGCGAGCGGCGTGGCGACCTCGTGCGCCACCGTGGCCGCGATGAGGTACGGGCGCATGAGGCCATAACGCACGATCGTGACCGCGAGAATGCCAAGGCTGATCGCGATGAACACCGCGCCCACGGGATAGAACGCGAGCCCGTAATTCACGGCGTAATCGGTGGCGGCGAGCGCGTACAGGCCGAGGCTCACGAAGCACAGGTCGAGCAGCTTGCGGCGGTCGTGCGCCTGCGTCTGGCCGCGCGCGGCGTACAGCAGCCAGGCGCTGCGACACGCGAGCAGCACTGTCTGCGCCACATGCACGGGATGCAGCATGCCCGCCTTCGGATACTTGCCGAAGAAGAACGTGCCGTAGCCGTCCACGACGGCATCGCTGAAAAGCAGCAGCGCCGCAAGCAGCACGCTGAGCAGGTAGGAGGCGATGAGGAGCGGGCGTTCGCCGCGCCGGGCGCTCACTTCGGTTACGAAGTGATAGAACGTGGTAGGCAAAAAGAGGATGAAGAGGTATCCGACCTTGACGAGCACGGCGGACAGCTCCGGGTCGGACGTCTGGAACAGAAAGGCCCAGGTGCCCTGCCAGAAGAACGTGGTCGCGCACATCAAGGCGAACGGCACCGAGAGGCGCGTGAAGCCCTCGGTCAGGAGCACGTAGACGCCGAATCCGAGAAATAATGCGGACACGAACGCTGGCAGGATCGAATACATAGTCTGTCGCGTGGGTTCTTGTTCTTACCGACCTGGTTGGCGCGGCGCATTCCCTGCAGCGTCCCCGTGCGCCCAATGTGCGATTCGCGGGCCGGATCTCGCCGCTCGATGCAGGGCGCATGAAATGCGCGCCGATCGAATCGATTTTGCCGATTATCGCCGCTAATCCCCTGTTGCGGCGAAATTTTGCCGCTATCGGCACCGCTGCTATGCGTCGCGAATCCCTGATGGCCCAATTTCGGTCGAATTGGCAGAAAACAACGGTATCCGTCGATTGAGGACAACCCTGGAGCCGCCGAGAATAGAGTTCATCACCCACCCCGACGGAGGACCCTGATGACCCCGACCCTTGCCGATGTCGCGATCCCCGACAGCAAACTCGCCCGCGAAATCACCGAACTCGTGCGCGACACCGAATCGCCGCTGCTGTTCCATCATTCGAGCCGCGTCTATTATTTCGGCGCACTGGCCGGCCGCCGGCTCGGCCTGAAGTTCGATCGCGAACTGCTCTACGCCGGCGCAATGTTTCATGACATGGGCCTCACGCACGCTCACAGCAGCGACCACGAGCGCTTCGAAGTGGACGGCGCGAATGTCGCGCGCGATTTCCTGCGCGGCCACGGCATCTCGCAGCAGGACATCGACCTTGTGTGGACCGCCATCGCACTGCATACGACGCCGGGCATCCCGCAGCACATGCATCCGGTGATCGCGCTCCTCACGGCAGGCGTCGAAATGGACGTGCTCGGCATTGCCTACGACCGCTTCAGCGACACCGAACGCGAGGCCGTGGTCCACGCGCACCCGCGCAGCGAGCACTTCAAGGAGGACATCATCCAGACCTTCTATGACGGCATCAAGCACAAGCCCGCCACCACCTTCGGCAACGTCAAGGCCGACGTGCTCGCAGACAAGGACCCGCATTTCCATGCCGGCAACTTCTGCAGCGTGATCCGCCATTCTGCCTGGAGCGGTTGAGTGCCGCCGGGAGCGATCCGGGACGCCTGAGGCGGCGTTCGGCGCGTTTCCGGGCGTCGCGATGCTATGCTCGTCGCGACGCCCGGAAACGCGCCGCCGGGCCACGCCGCACCGCGATGCGCGCGCGTCCATTCGCCGTCCCCGGGGGCTTCATGCAGCACACGCCAGGCCGCGCGCGACCGCACGGCTTCTCCAGCATGGTCATGAAACGCCCGCATCTCGTGGTGACGGTGTGCTTTCTTGCCGCCATGGCGCTGGTGAGCGTCGTGGGCCTGCGCCAGCTCTACCAGATGACGCGCTACGACCTCCATAGCCGCCAGCGCGACCTGGAGGTACGCGCCGTGGGCGTGGACGCAATGATTTCCGCGGAGCGCCGGCGCCTGCTGTTCCTGCGCGACTACGCGGAACACTTGCTCGCCTCGTCGAGCCAGCAGCGCGAAGGCTTGCAGAATCAGGAGGTGCAGGCCGCGCTGCGTGACAGCGACAAGCTGCAATGGGAGGGCCCCGGCGCGATGGGTGGACCGCCCGTTTTCGGCACCAATGCGCAAGAACTCGCGGGAATCGAGGGCTTTCACCGCGACGCCGCCACGCTGCCCGCCGACATCGTGCTGGTGCGCTCGATCAGCCCGCTCCTCGCGATCAGCCAGCACGCCGACGCGGTGCAAAGCACGGTCGCGTACATCTCGGCCAACGGTCTGTACGTGCTCTCGCCCGAACGCCCGGACGCGCGCGCGTCCGACCTGTTGCGGCGCTTCAGCACCATGCCCTACTACCGGCTGCTTGTCACCGGCCAGAATGCGGGACGCGACATCATCTGGACTCCGATCTATACGGAATCGAAAAAAAGCGAGGCGATCTCAACGCTCAGCGCGCCCGTCTACGCCAATGGGCGCTTCCGCGGCGCCGTGGTGATGGACGTCGCGCCCTCGCGCCTGCTCGCGCTCCAGCTTGCCTCCGCCAATCTGGCCGACGACGAGCAGGAGCCTGCCGAGTTCGGCCTGCTGAACAGTAACGGCGACCTCGTCTATTGCGTCGATGGCAAGATCACCGCGCAGCGTCCCACCAGGTTCGATCCGTATCTGCTCGACGTGGCTCGCTCGTCGGCGGCGGCATGGATGAAGCGCGACCAGGGGTACGCTGTGCGCTCGGGCCAGTATTTGCTCTTCCAGCACGTGGGCGAGACGCACTGGATCCTGCTCACGCACACGGACGACTCGGAGCTCACGCTCGCGGCGGCGCGCCGCGTGTTCAACAGCCCGCTGATCGTCGCCTGGCTGGCGATCGCCGTGCTGCTCGTCGGCACCCTGTTCATCGTGAAGAACATATTCGGCCAATACGTCGAGGCGAGTTCGCGGCTCAAAGCACTCGCGCGCAGCGATCCGCTCACCGGCCTCGCGAACCGTCGGCGCTTCCAGGATGTCTTCGACGAGACGCTGGAACGCGCCGCCCGCGCAGACGGTGACGAGGCACCGGCGCCCGCCATGGCAATGCTGATGCTCGATATCGACTACTTCAAGCGCGTCAACGACCGCTTCGGCCACGCGGCGGGCGACCGCGTGCTGGTGATATTCGCGGACATTCTGCGCAACAACCTGCGCAGCGCGGAAATGCCCGCGCGCGTGGGCGGCGAGGAATTCGCGGCGCTGCTGCCCGGCGCCGATCTCGCCACGGCGGCGGGTGTAGCCGAACGCATCCGCCGCGCGGTCGAAGCGCACGCGGCGGACTCGGCGCTTGCCGCCGGCGCGCCGGGCGACGCCGCCAACCGGGATGCGGATGCGATTGCGTTCACCGTCTCGATTGGCGTGGCGGCAAGTCCCGCCGATTGCCCCGCCCACTACGAAGCGCTCATGTCGGTAGCCGACCGGCGGCTCTATGCCGCGAAGGAAGGTGGCCGCAATCGCGTCGTTGCAGAGGATTCCCGATCGATCGATCCTGCGCGTGCTTGACGGGTGCTTGACGCCCCCGTTGGCCGCATTCATGCGCCACGCATGAGCGGGAACGCCGGCGGCCACTGCGATTGCGTTCGCGCGCCGCACAGCAGCGCGTCGCCGCCAAGGGAAAAACGCTACCATCGGCAGCGGCGATCGACGAAAGCCGCGCGGCCCCTTCGTTCGCGACGCCGGAGCCCGAGCGCACACCATGAGCAGCCGACTCACCGCCCTGACGACGTTTTGTGTCGTGGCGTTCGCCGTCCTGGCAACGCTCACGGCCGCCGTGTACGCTTCGGACGCCGTCAACGAACGCCTGCAGCGCCAGCAAGTGGACGTCTTTTCGAATCGCGCGCTGCTGCGCGCCGAACTGGTGACCTCCGAAGCCGAGTCCGCGCTGCGCCAGCTCATGTCATACGCCGACACGCCGTGCACGACCGACCACATGCAACGCTTGCGGCAGGTCGAGGAACAGTTTCGATACATTCGCGAAGTCGCCTCGATCGATGACATGCGGCTGCGCTGCACTTCGCTGCGCGGCGCTGTCGACATCGCATTGCCGCCGCCCGAATGGGCCTTTGCCGACGGTTTCACCGCCTGGCATACCGAAGTCGGCAAGCGCGGCAGCGAACGGCGCATGCTCAACGTGCGCCTGGGCAATCACGTCGTGGTGATCGATCCGCGCTTCTACCTCGACATCGTGCCGCTCGACGACACCATTCAGCTAACCGTGCTCGAAACGCAGGACGGCGCCGTCATTTCGAGCTGGGCGCACGCCGACGATGCCCTCGTCCGCGCAGCGCTCAAGCGCACCGGCAGCAGCCCATATTTCGAGGGCCGCTATTACGTCGTCGAGCGCTCGAGCCGCTTTCCCATCGCGGTGGTCGCGTACGAGCCCGAGGACCGCATGCGCCGCAACCTGCTCGCGAAACTCAGGACCACGATCCCGCCGGCGCTCGTTCTGAGCGCAATCGGCACGTGGCTTGTCATGCGCTGGCGCCGCAAGCTGCGCACGCCGCGCAGCGCGATGCTGCAGGGCATCCGGCGGTGCCAGTTCGTGGCATGGCTGCAGCCGCTCGTCTCGCTGGAAAGCGGGCGCTGCGTCGGCGCGGAAGCGCTCTTGCGCTGGAAGCTCGAAGACGGCACCGTCGTCGCGCCGGACACGTTCATTCCCATGGCGGAGTCGCTCGATCTCATCGAGCCCATCACCGATCAAGTCATACGTTCCGTGTTCGAGGGCGTGGGCGCCATGCTCGCGCTTCGCCGCGATCTGCACGTCTCGATCAACCTTGCCGGCAAGGATCTCGCCGGCACACGCGTGCTCGAAACCCTCAAGGCCAGCCTCGCGAAATATGCGGTGCGCCCCGAGCAAATCTGGTTCGAAGCGGTTGAGCGCACGCTCATCGACACCGCCAGTTCCGCGCCTGTTCTTGAAGCGTTTCGCGCGGCCGGCCACCGCGTTTTCATCGACGATTTCGGCACGGGATATTCGAGTCTCTCGTATCTGCAGGAACTGCCGGTGGATGGCATCAAGATCGACCGCTCGTTCATCCGCTGGTTGGCGAGCGGCGAGGAAATGAACAAGATCGTGCCGCACGTGATCGACATGGCGCGCAGCCTCGACCTGCTGATGGTCGCCGAGGGTGTGGAAACCATGGCGCAAGCGCAGTATCTGCGTGAGCGCGGCGTGCAGTTCGCCCAGGGCTGGCTCTATGCGAAGGCCATGCCCGCCGACGAATTCCTGCGCTATCTGGAGCGTGAAGCGGCGCGCGCTAGCAAGGCGTGAGCGTGGCGCGCGCTCAGGCGAGCGGACTCGGCGACGTGGCGTGCGGCAGTCCACCAGGCAAGTGCGGGATTGCCACGCCGCACCGCGCCGCAGCGGCTTTGCTGAGCACGGCGCTGTCGTAGCCGCGACCAGCAAAGCGCACGACATCAATGAGACTAAAGCCTTGTGCGCGATAGAACGCGATAAGGTGGGCGGCGGGAAACGGCGTGTCCAGCGCGAGCTGCGTGTAGCCGCGCGCAGCCGCCCAACGCCCCGCGAAAGCGAGCAGCGCACCGCCGATGCCGCGGCTTTGCCATTTTGGCTCGATACCGAACTGATGGATCGAAGCCACGCTGCGTTGGCGATAATGTTCGCACTGCGATTGGCTATCGTGACCTTCCACTGTGAGCGTACCGATGATCCTGCCATTGCAGACGGCGACGAAACAGTCTCCAGCCAGCGCGCGTTCACGCGTGAGGCTCGCCGCCTGATCAGCACATGAGCAGTGCAATCCGAGCGACGCGAGCCGCGAGAACGCGCGATGCAGCAAACGCGTAAGCGCTTCCCACGAGTCGTGGCGCGGATCGAAGCGCCTCAGCACGAGCCGGCCGAGGCCGGGCTGGACGGAGGTGATCTGCTCATCCGGGCGCTGGGTTGCACGCGAGATCGACATGGCGTCTCCAGTCGTTTCGATGCCCCCAGTCTAGGGTTGACCCGTAAGGGCCACAAGAAAAAATGTCGTAAAAACCAGCGCTATGGTTGTGAATGCTGGGGTGTCTGCGCGCTAGCCTTGCGCTGCCATGCGCTCCGCCACGGCGAGCACGATGCGCCTCGCCGAGTCGATATGCGCCACGGTCAAGGCGCGCGCGCTGCGTGCGTTGCGTGCGAGGGACGCCTCCAGGATTGCCTCGTGTTCGTGCTGAAACGAGGGCGTATCGGCAAGCAGCGTATTCTGCAGCCGCTCGTAGCGCTCCACCTGCGCGCGCAATTCGCGGATCGCCGCCAGTTGCCGGGCGTTGCCGCACGCGCCGTAAAGCAGTTCGTGAAACTCGCGGTTGAGCTCGCCCTGCTTCTGCGTGGTGACCGCCTCGCCCAGCAGCCGGTGAACGAGTTCCGCGCGTGCGAGCGTTTCGTCGTCGATGCGCTTGACGCCGTGAAAGATCGCGTCGCCTTCGAGCAGTGCGCGCAGGCCGTAGATCTCCTCCACGTCTTGCACCGTGAGCATGCGCACGACCGCGCCGCGATTGCGGAAAATCTCGACGAGCCCCTCGCGCGCGAGCCGCTGGATCGCTTCGCGCAGCGGAATGCGGCTCACCTCGAAACGCTCCGCGAGATCGCGCTCGACAAGGCGCTCGCCGCTGCCCAGCTCGCCGCTGACGATCAGGTCGCGCAATCCGGACGCAACCGCGTCCGCCGTGGAGTCGAATTTTGTTTCCATGCGTGTTATGCCCCGTTCCAGCCCAGTTCTCATCTGGGCCACTTCGGCATAATGGTATACCAAAATGCCGAATACGGTCATAATGACTTACCCCTTTTCGATCGAACGGAGAGTCAGCATGGCGCATGGCGAACACACCTACCGCGTTTCGGTGCAATGGATCGGCAATCGCGGCAGCGGCACCTCGGGTTATCGCGACTACGACCGCGATCACGTGATCCGCTCGCGCGGCAAGCCGGACATTCCAGGCTCATCGGATCCGGCGTTTCGCGGCGACGCCTCACGCTGGAATCCCGAGGATCTGCTCGTGGCTTCGGCTTCGGCGTGCCACAAGCTCTGGTATCTGCACCTGTGCGCCGAGGCGGGCATCGCGGTGCTCGCCTATGAAGACGAGGCCGAAGGCACGATGGCCGATACCCCGCAGCGCGGCGCCTTCACGAAGATCGTGCTGCGCCCGCGCGTGACCATCCGCGCGAGCGACAACCGCAGCCTCGCCGAGCGGCTGCATCATGCGGCGCACGAGCAGTGCTATATCGCCAATTCGGTGAACTTTCCCATTGTTTGCGAACCGACCATCGAACTGGCTGCGTAGCGCTCGCGAAAAGTCAGAGGCGGCTCGGCCAGCCGTGCCGGCACTCCCTAGAGTGCCGGCAAAAAGGTCTCAATCGTCAATGAACGCACTATACGATAGATACCGCTCCAGCGACCGATCGCCCTTCCGAAGTCGCCCCATATATATCGTATGCGATTTAATCTTATACGCTTGACATGCCGGATTTTCTCATCCACTATACATCGCATGCGATTTGATCTTACGCGACGCATATCACCCAACTCTGGAATCCATCAAGGAGCGCAACATGGCAACGATCGACAAAGTGCTGTTCTCGGGCAACACCCACACCACCATCAATCACGATCCCGTCGCCCAACGCGGCGAATTTGGCGTGGTCGACCTCGAACTCTCGTCCTCAGCCGGCGAAACACTCGACATCGTCGCGACCGAACCGCACCCGCGCGCCGAGCAGCTGTTCGCCGGCGCATGGTCTGCCTGCTACATCTCCGCGCTCGGCATCGCGGCCTCGCTGAAGAAAGTCGCATTGCCGTCGGACGCTTCGGTGGACATTCAGGTCGATATCGGTCAGACCGGCGCCGCCTGGTTCCTGGGCGCGCACTTCACGGTCACGCTGCCAGGCGTCGAGCAAACGGTGGCCGAGGCCATCGCGCGCAGCGCCCATCAGATCTGCCCGTACTCGAAGGCCGTGCACGGCAACATCGACGTGAGCCTCACCGTCGTCACCGCGTAACCGGCAAACGCAATCGCCTCTTTCACCCAAACTCACTGCACTTCACCTAGCGAGATCCAATCATGAAGACCCAATTTATCGCCACGCTCCTCATCGCCCTTTCGGCGAGCGCAGCCGCCCCCGCATTCGCCAGCGGCTACGGCCCGGCCCCGGCCTATCGGCCCGAAGTCGGCGCACCGGCATCGCAACGCGGTCAGAGCGTGCAAACGCTCGCTGCCGAGCGCACCGGGAGCGGCAATGCAGCGACGGCATACGGCGGCATGGCCAATGCCACCTCGGACGCGGGCAGCCGCGTCTCCATTGAGCGAAACAGCCTCTTCGCCCACCATTGATTGCGCCACCGCGTTGTGGCTGTTTCGCCGGGCATCGCGATGGCGGTGGACGGCGGAACCGGTGTCGGCCTACGATATAATCGCAAGCGATTTATTCAAGTTTGCGAGCCATTGAGGCCTTTGTCTGAAGAGGATGACCATGAAATCGACGGACCACCCGGCGCAGGCCGACACGCCCGCGCCGCTCGCAGACTATCTTTGCTTCGCGGTTTACTCGACCAATCTGGCCTTCGGCAAGGCGTACAAGCCGATCCTGGACAAACTCGGGCTGACCTATCCGCAGTACATCGCGATCATCGCGCTTTGGGAGCAGGACAACCAGACCGTGAGCGGCCTGGGTGAGAAACTCTTTCTCGAGTCCAACACGTTGACGCCCATGTTGAAAAAGCTCGAAGCGATGGAATATGTGCAACGGCGGCGCGATCCTGAGGACGAGCGTCAGGTGCGCGTGAGCCTGACCGCCAGCGGCCGGAAGCTGCGCGAAAAGAGTCTGAAAATCGCCGATCTCACCGAAGCGACCGGGCTGGGTCACGACGAATTCATGAGATTGCAAAACGCAATTGTGACCCTGCGCGCCAATCTGATTCGCTCACTCGACACCGAATAGCCGCCGCGCCAGCGCGCGCAGTTTTCGCGGGCGGGCTTCAGGCACGAATAGTTAGGATTACGATCCGCACCCTGGTTGCCGAGGCGCATGCGCACCTCTGGTATTTGCTGCTCGCCACGATACACCTTCTCTATCAGGAACTTGTATGTCAACCGATCTTCACCCCACACCCGTTTCGCGCCGGCGCTTCATCGGCGCCGCTGCCGCCACGCTGGTTGCAGGCGCCGCAATGAGCCGGCTCGCCTTCGCAGAATCAAAGCCGTCGGCGAACGGAATCACGCAGATTGCCGCCGGCGATCCCTCTTCGATTCGTCCGCTTCGCGTGCATGCGTCAGATTCGGCACTGACCGATCTGCGACGCCGCATCGTCGCGACGCAATGGCCGGAGCGCGAAACGGTCGACGACGCCTCGCAAGGCGTGCAGCTCGCAACCATGCAAAGGCTCGCCAATTACTGGGCCAATGACTACAACTGGCGCAAGGTGGAAGCGAGACTCAACTCGCTGCCGCAATACGTCACGGAAATCGACGGACTGGATATCCACTTCATCCATGTGCGTTCGAAGCACGAGAACGCGCTGCCGATCATCGTCACACACGGCTGGCCTGGCTCGATCATCGAGCAGCTGAAGATCATCGAACCCCTAACCAATCCGACCGCGCATGGCGCAAGCGCGGCCGATGCATTTGATGTCGTCATTCCCTCGCTTCCGGGCTACGGTTTTTCGGGCAAGCCGACGAAGACCGGTTGGGACCCCCAGCGTGTCGCTCGCGCCTGGGCCGTGCTGATGGACCGGCTCGGCTACAAGCGCTACGCGGCGCAAGGGGGCGACTGGGGCAATGCCGTGACGGAACAGTTGGCGCTGCTGAAGCCGGCAGGACTCGTCGGCATTCACACCAACATGCCCGCGACCGTACCCGACGCTATTGCCAAATCGCTCAAGGACGGCACGCCGCCCCCTGCCGGACTGTCGTCGGAGGAGCAGCACGCGTACGACCAGCTCGATTACTTTTACAAGCACGGTCTGGGCTACGCGCTCGAAATGGCGAACCGCCCGCAGACGCTCTACGCAATCCAGGACTCGCCAGTCGGCCTGGCTGCATGGATGCTCGACCACGATGCGAGCGGTCAGGCGATGATCGCGCGCGTGTTCGAAGGCCAGCCCGAAGGCCTGACGAAGGATGATGTGGTCGACAACATCACGCTCTATTGGCTGACGAAGACAGCGGTCTCATCTGCGCGCCTGTATTGGGAAAACAAGCTCAACTTTTTCGAGCCCAAGCATGTGGAGCTGCCGGTTGGCGTGAGTGTCTTCCCGGACGAAATCTACGCCGCGCCCAAGAGCTGGACGGAACGCGCCTACCCCAAGCTGGTTCACTACAACCGCCTTCCGAAAGGCGGGCATTTCGCAGCGTGGGAGCAGCCTGCCGCCTTCACGGAAGAAGTTCGCGCGACCTTCAGGACGCTGCGTCAGCCGGCCTGACAAAATGCCGCATGCGTGAGCTTTCGGTCGTCCGACGATGTTATCAAGGACTCCGAATGCTCACGCCACTACCAGCTCCAAACGCCTCCGGGCGCCGTGCGCTGGACCGATACAACGGCCGCCCCCTTCCCAAAATGCTGCACTGCGGGTGCCGCCAGCAACGCTCAAGGGGAAAAAACGGCGCATATTCCGGCGCTTTTCCACGAATAGAAACTCGCTCACTTCGCGGACAATGCCGGTCATAGCTAGATTTGCGGCTATTTCAAACATGCGCCCGCCGGCGCAAGCCAAACTTCGATGTCAAAAAAAGAAAGGTGATTGTCTTGTTTGCCCGGATTTTCCTGTTATGGATAGCGTCGTTGATGCTGGTGCAAGTCGGTTTTCGATATCTCGGTGCGGATTCGCCGCTCAATTTCGGCGACACGGCATTCGATCCGGCTTCCGCGACGTACGCCGCCCAGCAGCAGGACGCCGAACTGGAACTGGAACTGGCCGCGCAAGGTGCGAGCGTCCGGGGGATTGCCCCGTTGGTGTCGATCAAGCCGGACATCGTCAATCTCGGCGCCGAGGTGACGCCTCGTCTGCGCGATGCCATTTGGGCGCCGCATGCCGGGACGGCGTCGAACGCCTCATATCTGCGCGACGCCTGTTCGTCTGGCGTCACGTGCATGAAGAGGGTCGCCCACTGGTTCGATGCGCGATTCGCGGCGCTCATGCTGGCGCTCTGCGTGCTTCTGCTCGCGCTGCGCGCCTGGTGGCTACGGACGGTACGCCACGATCTGCGGCCGCGCACCTGGACCTTGAGCGTGCGGGATCACGGCGAAGGCGTAGCGGCGAGTCTGCCCGAGGGTGGCGCGCTGGCGTCGCCGTTGCTCGCCTCGCGCGCGGCGAGCCTCAGGCTCGACTCGCATTGGGGCATGGGCCTGTCGATCGTCCGGCGCCTCGCGCGCCTGTGCAACGCGAAGCTCAAGATCGGCAATCATCCCGAGGGCGGCCTCTGGGTGCGCGTGATCGTGCCGATGGACAAAGCGCGGCACGCCTAACGCTCCCCTCAAGCCCCCAGCAGCACGCCGCTGCGTATCGGCCGCGTACCCGTCACACGGCCGAGCGGTGCGCCGGCCGTGACGAAGCGAATCGCCCTTCGCATATAGAAAACGCCCTCCGCGGTGCTCTTCACCGTCGTCGTTTCGCCCGTCATCGGCTCGACGATATCGAAGAGCGGGTCGTTCTCGCGTATCCAGTCGCCAATTTTCGCGCGGTGCACGAGAATGCCGCCGCGCGGTGCGTAGAATTGCGCGCTCCCGGCGAGCGGCGTGGCCGGCATCAACAGCTCCGGCAGCGGCTTTACGTCGCCGCCGACGAGCGCACCGCGCCAGCGCAGATAGTCGACCAGCGCGTTGGCGTCGTGCTGCGCGCTTTCCCACGATACATCGCGTTGGCCGCGGCACTCGATCGTCACCGCAGTGGGTCCGGCGGGCACGGGCTGCGTGGCCGGCATCTCTTGACGCAGTTGCCACCACAGCAGGCTATGCGCCTCATCGAACGCCTGCGCACCCGAGTCGGTGGCAAGCAGTTGCGCGCGCGAGCCGAGGTAGCGGGCAAGCGGCTCGACATCGGGCCAGCCGGCCTCGCTCGTGTACACGTGCATGACCGCCTCGAGCGAGCAATGCAGGTCGATGATGAGATCGGCGTCGTGCGAAAGCCTCAACAGCGCCAACTGCAGCGAATCGAATTCCGTGAGTGGCGCCTGCGCGTCCAGCGCTTCGCGCATCAGTTGCCGGATCAGCTCGCGGTTGCGCTCGACGTCCGCGCCGAGCGTCTCCTTCGCACGGGCGAGCAGCTTGGGAAACGCGTGGAAATGGCGGTTGAAGTTCCTGCCGCTCGCGAGATCGAACCGGCCGATGAACTGGCCAAGCACGTGCTGGTTAAGGCCCACGGGATTGGCGAGCGGCACGAGCACCACCTGCGCGGCGAGCGCGCCTTGCGCCTCGAGTTCCGCCAGTTGCGCGCGCAACAGCACGGCCGTCAGCATGGCGGGCGTTTCGTCGGCGTGAAGCGACGCCTGGATATAAATCTTCTGGGGCGCGTCGGCAGGGCCGAAATGGAAGCTGGTCAGTTCGCGGTGCGTGCCCGGCGTGGCGCTCAGGAGCGGAATCGATTGCTGGTTCATGAATTCAATGCGGTTTCAAAAAAGTGTACGGCGGCTCAGTTTCCGTACGGATCAAAGTCGAAATAGCGATGCGCGATCTGCGCGTAGGTGCCGTCCTTCCGCATGGTCGCGATCGCGTCGTTCATCTGCGCCTGTAGCGCGGTTTCGTCCTTGCGCATGCCGATGCCCGTGCCACGGTCGCCCATCGAAATCGGGCCGCCGGCAAACGCGAAGCCGTTACCCTGCGGCGTGCGCAGGAAGCCGTAGTCGGCTTCCACGTAGCCCAGCAATGCGGCATCGAGCCGCCCGTTGACGAGGTCGGCGAACACTTCGTCCTGGCTCTTGTAGGTGACGACGTGCACGCCCGCCGGCGCCCAGTTCGCGAGCGCATAAGTCTCGAACTGCGTGCCCGCCTGCACGCCGACCGACTTGCCGGCCAGCGACTGCGCGGTAGCGCCGAACGGGGCGCCCTTGCGCGCGACGAGCCGCGACTTGAACTGGAACAGCTTCGACGTGAAGAGAATTTGCTGCTCGCGCTTCGCGGTGATCGCCATCGACGACATGATCGCGTCGATCTTGCGCGCCTGGAGCGCCGGGATCATGCCCGAGAACTCCAGTTCGACCCACTGGCAATGCGCGTGAATACGGCGGCAGATTTCGTTGCCGAGATCGACGTCGAAGCCTTTGAGCGAGCCGTCGGGCGCCTTGGCGTCCATGGGCGGATAGGTCGGATCGATGCCGAGCCGCACGGTGTCGCCCTCGCGCGCGAAGGCACTGCTGCTTAGGGCCAGCGCGAGGGAAAGTAGCATCGACGGGATTTTTTTCATGATGAGCGCATGATGAACGGCGAGGGAAAGTGGGAGTCTCCTGCCCGTCCGATGGTAGGCCGACGCTGCGTTCGGGAAAAGCTCGAATTCGCCTATCATGATCACTTCTACCGATCGCTACCAGTCATCGCTCATGAGTCTCACGCTTTCCCAGTTGCGCGTCTTCGTCGCCGTCGCCCAGCGCGGCAGTGTACGGGCGGCCTCGCGCGCGCTCGGCGTGGCGCAAAGCGGCGTGACACAGCAGTTGCAGAATCTCGAGGTCGAGCTGGGCGGCGCGCTGCTCACGCGCACGAATCGCGGCGTGACGCTCACGGTGCTCGGTCAGCGCCTGCTGGTGCGAGCGACATCGATTCTCGGCGAGTGCGAGCGCGCGAGCGAAGAGGCGCAGCAACTGCGCGGCGACTACGCGGGCGAAGTGGCGTTTGGCCTGACGACCGACCCGCTCATGGACGCGCTCGTGCCCGTGCTCGGGCAGTACAGCAAGCGGTTTCCACGCGTGGCGCTGCGTCTGCGCACGGGAACGTCGCGCATGATGATTTCGTGGATTCGCGAAGGCACGCTCGATTTCGCGCTCGCACTCGTTTCGGACCAGACCGATACGACCGATCTTTTGGTGACGGAGCTTTACCCGTCGGATCCGGTAGTCGTCTGCCGCCGCGATCATCCGAAGGCGGGGGCGCGCACGCTTCGCTCGCTCACGCACTGCGACTGGCTCGCGACGCGCTCGCCCAATATTGCGGACGCCTTCGCTTCGAGCCGGCTCACGACGTTCTTCACCGCCCACGACTTGCCGCCGCCGCGCATCGTCGCGACGGTGGAGGGGCTCTTCGAAACCCTGCATTGGGTCAGCGAGACAGATTGCCTCGCGCTGGAGTCGTCGGTGGTCGCCACGCGCGGCCCGTTTGCCGAGCGGCTCGCGCGCATCAAGATCGCCGAGCGGCCGGCGGCGCAGCAGGTCTGTTTGCTGCAGCGCGCGGCCGTGCCACTCACGCCTGCCGCACAGGAACTCGCGACGATGCTGGCTTCGTATGCGCGAGCGGGCCGTGCGCCGCGTTGAGGCGGTATTTACGCGCCTTGTCCCTGGATATAAGCAGCCAGCCCCGACGCCAGCGCCGCAAAGGTCACGGCGCAGCGCGCGCTCGTGCGCAAATCCTCATGCATGGCCACCCACGTATCCAGACTCAGCGAGAACTCGTCGCGCAGAACGCGAACCAGCGTCGGGTCTCTTGCCGCCAACGGCGACTGGCACCCGCCGATGCCGAATCCAGCGCGTATCGCGCCCAGCTGGGCAAGGTCGCTGTCGGCGCGAAATGCAAAGTTATTGCGGCTGTAGGCGGCGAACCTGGGCTGAACCGAACGAATGAACGCGTTCTCGTGATCGAAGCCGATGATCGAATGGCGCGACAACTCTTTCATCGACTTCGGCACACCATGAAGCGCCAGATATCGTTCGTGGGCATGCAAGCCCACTTCGATCGCGCCAACACGTTTGGCGACCAGCGCCTCCTGCACTGGCCGGAACATGCGTATCGCAATGTCCGCTTCACGACGGAGCAGGTCGCCCGCCCTGTTTGACAGCACGAGTTCGATCGTCAGCTCCGGATAGTCGTTGCGCAGGCCCGCCAGTATCGGCGGCAGGACCTCGACGCCGATGACTTCGCTCGCCGTCAGCCGCACGGTCCCGCGCACACCCGATCCGTGACTGCTCGCCGCGCGGCGCAAGGCTGCCGTGGTCATCGCAAGGCCGACGGCGTAGGGCCGCAACTCGTTCGCCGCCTCGGTTGGCGAGAACCCATCGGACGAGCGCGTAAACAGCGTGAGTCCCAGCGCCGCTTCCAGACTTTCGATATGGCGGCCAACGGTCGGCTGCGTGATGCCCAGCGCACGGGCGGCAGCCGAGAGCGAGCCGCTCTCCAGGACCTGCAGAAAGCTCCGGTACCACTCCCAGTTCGGTTCCTTTTCGGCCATGCATGCTCCTCATGCAAATTGCAGGCTATGCATAAATGTATAGCTTCAGGTCGGTATTCGCCAATTTTTTATTGGCTGCAAGCGGCGCAGAATGCTCCTCATCACAGCTCACCCGTAAGGAGAACCAGGATGAACGCCAGCCCCATCAATCGACAAAACCGCGCACTCGTCCTTGGCGCAAGCGGCGGAATCGGCAGCGAAGTCGCGCGCCAGTTGCTCGACGCCGGCTGGCAAGTCCGCGCGTTGCGGCGCGGCGGGGCGCCGGGCACGGCTGCGGCCGGCGCCATCGAATGGCTCGACGGCGACGTGCTCTCGCGCGAAGCAGTGGTACGCGCCGCGCAGGGTTGCGCGGTGATCGTGCACGCCGTGAACCCGCCGGGCTACCGGCGCTGGGCGCAGGTCGTGCTGCCGATGATCGACAACACGCTCGCCGCCGCGGCCGCCGTGGGCGCGACCGTCGTGCTGCCGGGCACCGTCTACAACTTCGGGCCCGACACCTTCCCGGTGCTGCGTGAAGATTCGCCCCAGCAGCCGCTCACGCGCAAGGGCGCGATTCGCGTGGAACTGGAGCGGCGCATGCAGGCCGCGAGCGAGCATGGCGTGCGCTCGATCGTCGTGCGCGCGGGCGACTTTTTCGGGCCGCACGTGGGCAATAGCTGGTTTGCGCAAGGAATCGTGAAGCGTGACGAGCCGGTGCAGGTCGTGCGCCAGCCGGGTACGCGCGGCGTGGGCCACGCGTGGTCGTACGTGCCCGACGTCGCGCGCACGATGCTCGAGCTGATCGAACGGCGCGACACGCTGCCCGCGTTCGCGGTATTCCACATGGCCGGCCACTGGGATGCCGACGGCTCGCAGTTCGTCGAAGCGATCTGCCGCGTCGCCCGGCGCCACGGACTGAAGCCGCAAAGCAAGCCCTTCGCCTGGGCCTTCATGCGCGCCATCTCGCCCTTCGTGACGACGCTGCGTGAACTGATGGAGATGCGCTATTTGTGGAGCGAACCGTTGCGGCTCGACAACGCCCGCCTCGTCAGCGAACTCGGGCGCGAGCCGCATACGCCGCTCGACGAAGCCGTCGAGGCGACGCTCATGGGCCTGAACTGCCTCGGCGCCAATGAGCGAGTGCCAAAGGCGGCTTAATGGCTACGCTTGCATGTGCCGCGCGACCTGGATTTGATATGGATTCCGAATGTCAATGCGAGTGGCTCGGCACATCCGAGCCGCGGCAGCCCACCAGGAAGTCAAAATCGCAGCCCTCGTCGGCCTGCAGCACGTGCTCGACATAGAGCTTGCGATAGCCGCTGCGATCGGCGGGGATGGGATGCTGATTCGCAGCCCATTCGTCGAGCCGCGCGACGATCGCCTCCTCGCTGATATCCACGCGCAACACGCCCTTCTCGCAGTCCAGTTCGATCCAGTCGCCGTCGCGCACGATCGCGAGCGGGCCGCCCGCACGCGCTTCCGGGGCCACGTGCAGCACCACCGTGCCATACGCGGTGCCGCTCATGCGCGCGTCCGACACGCGCACCATGTCGGTCACTCCCTGGGCGAGCAGCTTGGGCGGCAGGCCCATGTTGCCCACCTCGGCCATGCCCGGATAACCCTTGGGCCCGCAGTTCTTCATGACGAGCACAGAATCGGCCGTGACGTCGAGATCGGGGTCGCCAATGCGCGCCTTGTAGTCGTCGAAGTTTTCGAACACCACGGCGGGCCCGCGATGCTTCAACAGCTTCTGGGTGGCCGCCGACGGCTTCAACACCGCGCCGTTCGGCGCGAGATTGCCGCGCAGCACGCATAGCGCGCCGTCTTTCACGAGCGGATTGTCGAGCGGGCGAATGACTTCGGCGTTGTGAATGGGCGCTTCGCGCACGTTTTCCCAGAGCGTTTTGCCGTTGGCCGTGAGCGCATCGGGATGCGGCAGAAGGTTCGCTTCACCGAGGCGCCGCAGCACGGCAGGCAAGCCGCCCGCGTAATAGAACTCCTCCATCAGAAAGCGGCCCGATGGCTGCAGGTCGACGAGGGTCGGCGTACCTCGACCGATGCGCGTCCAGTCGTCGAGTTCGAGCGGCACGCCTATGCGTCCCGCGATCGCCTTCAGGTGGATCGCCGCATTGGTCGAGCCGCCAATCGCCGCGTTCGTGCGAATGGCGTTCTCGAACGCCGCGCGCGTGAGCAGCTTCGAGAGACGCAGGTCTTCGAGCGCCATCTCCACGATGCGCATGCCCGACATATGCGCGAGCACGTAGCGGCGCGCGTCCACAGCCGGAATCGCCGCGTTGTGCGGCAGCGTGACGCCCAGCGCTTCGGCCATGCACGCCATGGTCGAAGCCGTGCCCATGGTGTTGCAGGTGCCCGCCGAACGCGACATGCCCGACTCCGCCGACATGAACTCATGGATCGAAATCTTGCCCGCCTTCACCTGCTCGCTCAGTTGCCACACCACCGTGCCCGAACCAATATCGCGCCCTTCGTGCTTGCCGTTGAGCATCGGGCCGCCGGTCACGGCGATGGCAGGTACGTCGCAGCTCGCCGCGCCCATCAGCAGTGCGGGCGTGGTCTTGTCGCAGCCCACCAGCAGCACGACGGCATCGACCGGATTGCCTCGTATGGATTCCTCAACATCCATCGACGCGAGGTTGCGCGTAAACATGGCCGTCGGCCGCAGGTTCGACTCGCCGTTCGAGAACACAGGAAACTCGACAGGAAATCCGCCGGCTTCGTATACGCCTCGCTTGACGTGCTCGGCGAGCTTGCGAAAGTGCGCGTTGCAGGGCGTGAGTTCCGACCACGTATTGCAAATGCCGATAATCGGCTTGCCGGCGAATTCGTGATCCGGGATCCCCTGATTCTTCATCCAGCTCCGGTACATGAAGCCGTTTTTGTCCGTGGTGCCGAACCACGCGGCCGAGCGAAGCTTGGGCTTACGAGTGTTCATGGCTTTGCCCACTTAGTGAGAAAGTCCTATAAATAGCATGACTATATGGACTGCGATTATCGGGAAAACGCTAATCGAAACCGTTCCTGAGGTTGCATATAGTTTGTCTATTGTGGTCAGCAGGGGCGGCCGACGGTATACCGAAAGGATATAACCAGAGGCCAGGGATGGCGCGATACTTCTCGTGATACTGTCCGGCCGTGATGGACGCGGGTGTAGCGCCATGAATTAAAGAAATACAACGCGCAGAGCTACATCGGAGACACGCATGAAACTGGCAACACGCATGGTAAGCGGGTTGGTCGCTGCGGCGGCCGCTTTCTCGTTGGCGGCGGGCGTCGCGCACGCCGAAGACAAGCAGATCACGCTAGGTTTTGCGCAGGTCGGCGCGGAAAGCGCCTGGCGCACGGCGAACACGGTGTCGGTCAAACAGGCCGCCAAAGACGCCGGCATCAACCTCAAGTTCTCGGACGCCCAGCAGAAGCAGGAAAACCAGATCAAGGCGATCCGCTCGTATATCGCCCAGAAGGTGGACGTGATCGCGTTCTCGCCCGTGGTGGAATCGGGCTGGGAGCCGGTGCTGCAGGAAGCCAGGCGCGCCAAGATTCCCGTGATCCTCACGGACCGCAACATCGACGTGAAGGACCAGTCGCTCTACGTGACGATGATCGGTTCGGACTTCATGGAAGAAGGCCGCCGCGCGGGCAAGTGGCTTGAAGATCACTACAAGAACAACCCCGGCCCGATCAATATCGTCGAGTTGCAGGGCACGGTGGGTTCCGCACCGGCCAACGACCGTCACTCGGGCCTCATGGAAGTGATCAAGAACGATCCGAAGTTCAAGATCATCGCGTCGCAAAGCGGCGACTTTACGCTCGCCGGCGGCAAGCAGGTCATGGAAGCATTCGCGAAGACGTATGGAAACAAGATCAACGTGGTCTACGCGCATAACGACGACATGGCGCTCGGCGCGATCCAGGCGATGGAGGAAGCCGGCATGAAGCCGGGCAAGGACATCAGCGTCGTGTCGTTCGACGCCACTAAGGGCGGCTTCGAGGCGATGATCGCCGGCAAGATGAACGTGGACGTGGAGTGCAGCCCGCTGCTCGGGCCGCAGCTCATGAGCGCCGTGAAGGACGTGGTGGCGGGCAAGCAGTTGCCCAAGCGCATCGTGACGAACGAAACGGTGTTCCCGGAGGACGTGGCGGCGCAAGTGCTCCCGTCGCGCAAGTACTAAACTCGCTGCAAGCGGCGCGGCGTGCTTCGTATCCCTTAGTATTCGAAGGGTTTACTCAGCACTCCGCGCGCTCTGGCCTCTTTCACGGTTGCCCATGAGCGATTCCCCGATACTCGAAACTGTCGGTCTTACCCGAACCTTCCCCGGCGTGCGTGCGCTCGACCGGGTCGATTTTCGTCTGTACCCCGGCGAAATCCATACGCTGATGGGGCAGAACGGCGCCGGCAAGTCCACGCTCATCAACGTGCTGACCGGCGTGCACCAGCCCGAGGCCGGCGAGATACGCGTGGCGGGCGAGGCGGTGCACTTCCCGACGCCGCAGATGGCGGAGGCCGCCGGCATCCAGACGCTCTACCAGGAAGTCAATCTCTGCCCGAACCTCTCGGTTGCGGAGAACATTTTCGCGGGCCGCCAGCCACGTAAGCGCGGCCTCGGCCTGATCGACTGGAAAACGATTCATCGCCGCGCAGAAGAAGCGCTCGCGGAACTGAATCTTTCACTCGACGTCACGCAGTCGCTCGACACCTACCCCATCGCCATGCAGCAGATGGTGGCGATTGCGCGCGCGGTGTCCGTCGATGCGCGCATTCTCATTCTCGACGAACCGACTTCCAGCCTCGACGAAGGCGAAGTCGCGCGCCTTTTCGAGGTGCTGCGCAAGCTGAAAGCGTCGGGCATCGCGATCCTGTTCGTTACGCATTTTCTGGAGCAGACCTATGCGATCTCCGATCGCATCACGGTAATGCGCAACGGCGAGCGCGAAGGCGAATATCTCGCCGCCGATCTGCCGGTGCAAACGCTGGTCGCGAAGATGGTGGGCTTGCAGAACGCAGGCGAGCGGCTCACGCAAGCCGAAGCCGCACACGGCGAAACGGCTGCAACGGACGCCGCACCGTATCTTGCGGCGCAAGGCGTGGCGCGCCGCGGCGTGCTCAATCCGCTCGATCTGGAAGTGCAACCGGGCCAGATTCTGGGCCTGGCTGGCCTGCTCGGCTCGGGCCGCACGGAGACCGCGCGCCTGCTCTTCGGCGCGGATAAAGCCGATGCAGGAACGGTGCACATCAACGGCAAAGCAGTCAAGCTCTCCTCGCCGCGCGACGCCGTGCGCCACGGCATGGCCTATTGTCCCGAGGATCGCAAGAAGGAAGGCATCGTCGCCGATCTGTCGATTCGCGAAAACATCGTGCTTGCGCTGCAGGCACAACTAGGCTGGTGGCGCATGATCCGGCGCTCGCGCCAGCGCGAACTGGCCAACGAATATATCGAGCAGCTCGGCATCAAGGCGCGCGATGCCGAGCAGCCTATTGGCCTGCTTTCGGGCGGCAATCAGCAGAAAGTGCTGCTCGCGCGCTGGCTCGCCACCAAGCCGCGTTTGCTGATACTCGACGAACCTACGCGCGGCATCGACGTGGCCGCCAAGTTCGAAATCATGGACCGCGTGCGCGCGCTCTGCGCAAAGGGCCTGGGCATTCTGTTCATTTCGTCGGAGATCAGCGAGGTGGTGCGTGTGAGCGACCGCATCGCCGTGTTGCGCGACCGGCGCAAGGTGGCCGAGCTTTCGGGCGCGGCGCGCTCGGAGCACGAAGTCTACGACCTCATTGCCGGAGACCGTCGATGACGCGCCCCGCCCTCCCCGCCTGGCTTTTGCTCGTCATCCGGCATCCGCTGGTGTGGCCCGCGGTGACGCTCATCGCCCTGTTCGTCGTGGACGTCGCACATCGCGGCAATTTCCTCGCGATCACGATGCTGGGCGGCCACTTGTTCGGCGCGCCCATCGATATCCTCATGCGCGCCGCGCCGCTCGTCGTGGTCTCGCTCGGCATGACGCTCGTGATCGCCACGCGCGGCATCGACATTTCCGTGGGCGCCGTCGTGGCGATTGCAGGTGCGGCAGCCGCCACGGTGCTCGCCGCCGATCCTTCGCGCGTTGGCATGGCGTTCGGCGCGGCGCTCGCCGTAGGCCTGCTCGCGGGCATCTGGAACGGGCTGCTCGTCGCGTTCGTCGGCATGCAGCCGATCATCGCCACGCTCATCCTGATGGTGGCGGGCCGCGGCGTGGCGCAGTTGCTCACGGGCGGCCAGATCATCCCCATCGGCGCGCCGGGTTATCTCTTCGCGGGCGGCGGCTATTTCGCGCTCATACCGTGCGCCGTGTGGATCGCGATCGCCGTCACCGTGCTCACTGCCCTGATCGTCAACCGCACGGCACTCGGGCTCTTCATCCGCTCGATCGGCGTGAATCCGGTGGCCGCGCGGCTTGCGGGGCTGTCGTCGCAAGCCGTGGTGTTCGGCGCGTACGCGTTCTGCGGCGTGACGGCCGCGATTGCAGGCATTCTCATCAGCTCGAACGTGCGCAGCGCGGACGGCAACAACGCGGGCCTCCTGCTCGAACTCGACGCCATTCTCGCCGTGACGCTCGGCGGCACGTCGCTGCTGGGCGGGCGCTTCAGTCTCGCGGGCACGGTGCTCGGCGCGCTCATCATCCAGACGCTCACCTACACCACCTATTCGATCGGCGTGCCGCCCGAGGCCACACTCGTCGTGAAGGCCGTGGTCGTGCTGCTCGTGTGCCTGATCCAGTCGCCCGCCGCGCGCACCTTCGCGTTCCAACAACTCAAGCGTATTGCTCTCGCACGCCGCGCGCGCGCCTGAGCACGAAGCGCACCCATACGGGGGAAGCCGAGCATGAACCGCCCTGCCCTGTCCTTTTCGAACACGCTCGCAGCGTGCCGGCGCGGCGCCACCCGCTTCGTCGATCCGCGCGTGCTGCCCATCGTCGTGACCGTCATGCTGTTTGCCGTGCTGTTCGGTTTCGGCTCGGTCATGTACACCGGGTTCTTCTCCCTTCAGGTGGCCTTCGGGCTGCTGGTCGACAACGCGTTCCTGCTGATCGTCGCCATCGGCATGACGTTCGTGATCATCTCGGGCGGCATCGATCTTTCGGTGGGCGCCGTGGTCGCGCTCACGACGATTCTCTGCGCCGTGGGCACCGAGAAGCTGCACTGGCCCGTGCTCGTCGTCGTGCCGGTCGTTTTGCTCTGCGGCGCCCTCTATGGCGCCGCAATGGGCGCGCTGATCCACTTCTTCCGGCTGCAGCCCTTCATCATCACGCTCGCGGGCATGTTCCTCGCGCGCGGCACCTGCTTTCTCATCACCACCGAATCCATCCAGATCAACGACCCCGGTTTTCACGCGCTCTCCGAATTCAGCATTCCGGTAGGCAGCGGCTCGCTCACCACGGGTTCGCTCACGGCTATCGCGATGCTCGTTGCGGGCATCGTCATCGCGCACTTCACGCGCTTTGGGCGCAACGTCTACGCGATCGGCGGCAACGAGCGCTCCGCGCTGCTCATGGGCCTGCCGGTGGCGCGCACCAAGATCGGCGTGTATGCGCTCTCGGGCTTTTGCTCGGCGCTCGGCGGCGTGGTGTTTACGCTCTATGTGCTCTCGGGCTACGGGCTGCAGGCGCAAGGCATGGAACTCGACGCCATCGCCGCGACGGTGATCGGCGGCACGCTGCTCACGGGCGGCGTGGGCTATGTGATCGGCTCGGTGTTCGGCGTGGGCATTCTGGGCACGATCCAGACGCTCATTACCTTCGACGGCACGCTCAGCTCGTGGTGGACGCGCATCGTGGTCGGCGCCCTGCTCTGCGCGTTCTGCCTCATGCAGCGCGCGACCGAGCGCCACGCCGCGCGCCGCAAGTCCACCGGCACGGGACGCGGCGCACCACGCACCCTACGCCCGCGCACGCAAGCCGCCACGCCGATGGATCAGGCCAAGCTCGCCAGCCGGCCGCCGCACATGCAGGAGGCGAAAGGCGGTGCGTAAGCCGCTTGTCATGGGCGATCATCGCCACGGCAGGGCCTATGGAGTAGTTAGGGGTATACATGGATTAGGAGGCCTCATCACGCTGCACTAAGATTTTTGCGGTACCGTCGGCGCCCGGCGAACACACGTTCGCCGCGGATGTCTCGCACGTGATGGCTCGACTTTGCGAGCGGCGCGCACGCGCGTTCCCCCGGTACTGGCCAGTATCTGCACGCTTTTCGACGAAAAGTCGACTACCTCGACCACGAAGACAAGACCGGAGGAAAACATGGCGCAAGATCGGGATGACGCAAAAGACGGCAAGAGCTTGATCGACACGGGCCGGCGCGGCCTCATGCAGGGTGCGGGACTGGGCGCGGCGCTTTCACTGCTCGGTGCGGTGGGCGGCGGCGGATTCATTTCCACGGCACAGGCCGCCGAATCGGGATTCCCCTCGCACAAGAAGTGGAAAATCGTGTTCGTCAATCACGTCACCACGAATCCGTTCTTCGTGCCGACGCAATACGGCATTCAGGACGCGTGCGGGCTGCTCGGCATGGACTACCAGTGGACCGGTTCGGCCACGTCCGACGCGGGCGAAATGGTGCGCGCCGTGAATTCGGCCATCGCCGCGAAGGCCGACGCGATCGCGGTACCGATCGTCGACCCGACCGCCTTCGACAAGCCCATTCAAGCGGCGCTCGACGCGGGCATTCCGGTATTCGCCTATAACGCCGACGCGCCGCGCGGCAAGAAGAATCCGCGTCTCGCCTATATCGGCCAGGACCTGTATCTCTCGGGCTACCAGATGGGCGAACGTATCGTGAGCCTCATCGACAGTGGCATGGTCGCGCTCTTCATCGCCACACCGGGTCAGCTCAACATCCAGCCGCGTCTGGACGGCGCGAGCGACGCCATCAAGAAGTCCGGCAAGAAGATCGATATCCAGACCGTGGCCACGGGCGCGACCGTCAACGAAGAGCTTTCGAAGATCAAGTCGTTCTATCTCGGCCACCAGGACGTGAAGGGCATGTTCGCCGTGGACGCGGGCAGCACCCAGGGCGTCGCGCAGGTGATGAAGGATCAGAACCTGCCGTCGAAGGGCGTGCACGGCGGCGGCTTCGACCTGCTGCCCACCACGGTCCAGCTCATTCACGAAGGCTTCCTCGACTTCACGATCGACCAGCAGCCGTACGTGCAAGGCTTCTATACGGTCATGCAGGCGTTCGTGACCCTCGCCTCGGGCGGACTGGTCGGCCCGGCCGATACCAACACGGGCCTGAAGTTCGTGACGAAGGACACCGTCGAGCCGTACCTGAACACCTCGACGCGTTACGAAGGCAAGACCACCAAGCCGCAAATCGTTCCGATGAGCGGCGCGATCAAGTCGTGATGAACTACGCGTGATGAACTCAGTGAACGAAACTGGCAAGGCTGAAGTCTCCGCGCGGGCTGCCCGCCCGCGCGGGCAATGGCTCTCCGCGTGGGCGCCCGAGTTGCGCATTTTGCTCGTGGCGATGATCCTCGCGGCGTACTTCGAATTTTCCAACCGGGATTTCCTGCTCACCAACGCGAGTCTCGTCAACCTGTCGCAGTTCATCGCGCCGGTGGCGATCATCGCGTTCGGCGAAATCATGCTGATGATCGGCGGCGACATCGATCTCTCGGCAGGCATGGTGTTCGCATTCGCGCCGTTCATGATGGTGTTCGCCAACGACGCGGGCGCGCCCATGTGGCTCGCCGTGATCGCGGGGCTCGTGGCCGCGGGCATCATCGGCTTCGTGAATGGTGCCGTGACCGTGTGGCTGCGCCTGCCCTCGTTCGTCACGACGCTCGGCACGCTCTTCCTCATCAACGGCATCACGCTCACGATCTCGCGCGGCACGCCGGTGCAGACGCCGGGTTCGCCCGAGTTCGCGGCCTTCATGGGCGCGTGGGGTTATAGCGAGATCCTCTGGACTATCGTGATCGCGTTTGCCATGCACGTGCTGTTGCGCCACACGCGCTGGGGCCTGCATACGCAGGCGGCGGGTGCGAATCCGATAGGCGCGAGCGAGGCCGGTATTCATGTGAACCGGCTGCGCCTCGGCAACTTCATCATTGCCGCCGTGCTCGCGGGCTTCACCGGCATTCTGGAAGGCTTTCGCATCACCTCGATCGACCCGCAGGCGGGCGGCAACCAGATCATGTTCCTCGCCGTGGCTTCGGCCGTGATCGGCGGCACGCCGCTTACGGGCGGCTCCGGCACGATCGTGGGCGGCCTGATCGGCGCTGCGGTGCTCGGCATTCTCAACGATGGCTTCACGCTCATCGGCATCAACGCGTTCACGTTCAACATCATTCTCGGCGCCGCGATTCTCGCCGCCATGGTCTTCAACATCCACGTTGGGCGCCTGCGCCGCAAAGGGAGCCGATGATGGACGAATCGCAAGCCTCCCCCGGTGGCGCGAGCGCCACGGCCAACGCCCCGCTCGCTGTGCGGGGCGACAACATCGTCAAGCGCTTCGGTGCGATCACGGCGCTCGACGGCGTTTCGCTCACGCTCGGCCGCGGCGAAATCCTCGGCGTTCTCGGCGACAACGGCGCGGGCAAGTCCACCCTCGTGAAGATCCTCACGGGTTTTCACCAGCAAACTAGCGGCACGCTACAGATAGATGGCAGCGAAACGCTGCTGCGCTCGGTGGACCATGCGCGCTCGCTCGGCATCGAATGCGTTTATCAGGACCTCGCGCTCGCCAATTCGCTGAGCATTTATCACAACATGTTCCTGAACCGCGAAATCGTGCGGCGCGGGCCCTTCAAACTGCTCGACCACAAGCAGATGCGCCAGCGCGCGGCGCAGTTGCTCGACGACATCGGCGTGCACGTGCCCTCCGTGGACCTGCCTGTGGAGCGGCTTTCGGGCGGTCAGCGCCAGGCTATCGCGGTGGCGCGCGCCGTGCATTCGAACGCAAAAATCCTCTTGCTCGACGAACCGCTCGCCGCGATGGGAGCGCGGGAAGCGGGTCTGATCATCGATCTCATCATGCGTTTGAAGGAAAAAGGCGGCCTATCGATTATCATGATCATGCACAACTATGCGCAGACGCTCGATATTGCGGATCGCATCATGTTGATGCAGCGAGGCCGCGTGACATACGAGCAGCACAGCGCCAATACATCGGTGGCTGAACTGATGGATATCGTGCGGCGGGAATATCGGGCCATGCGCGCCACCAGCGCGTAGTGGGCCCTACAAACAGGGGGACGCTCTGATCGGGTAGCCCCCGGCCGGACAATCATGGATTACCGCAATCTAGAGAAACGCAAGAGCATGCACGCGCGCATCGTGCAGGAGCTAGGCATGCAGATCGTGGGCGGCACGCTCGCCCCTGGGCAGCGCCTGCCCGCCGAACCCACCCTGTGCGAAACCTACGGCGTAAGCCGCCCCGTGCTGCGCGAGGCCACGCGCGTGCTGGTCGCCAAGGGTCTTGTGGTCTCGAAGCCGCGCGTGGGCAGTGTCGTGCGACCGCGCGAAGAATGGCACATGCTCGACCCCGACGTGCTGTACTGGACCGTCAACAGCATTCCCGAAGGCGAGTTCTTCCGCTCGCTCATGACCGTGCGGCAGATCATCGAACCCGCCGCCGCGGCGCTCGCCGCGATTTCAGCGACCGACGAAGACCGCGCCCGCATTATCGCCGCCTACGCGCGCATGGAACAGGCGCAAACCGCCGCCGACCTGCTCGAGCCCGATCTGGAATTCCACCGCGCGATCATGGCGGCCACGCATAACAACATGCTGGCGTACATCGGCAACATGCTCTCGCTCGCGCTTTCCGAGTCGATCAAGCTCACGAGCCGCCATCCCAACACGCATGCGCTTTCGTTGCCGCGCCACAAGGCGATTCTCACGGCGATCGAGCACGGCGATGCGCTCGCGGCTCGGCAAGCGAGCGTCGTGCAGCTCGACAATGCGCGCGCCGACGCCAATTCGATTCTGGGCGGGGCGGGGCTGGAGACTTGAGGTCCGCAGGCTGAAGCGCCGCCGCGCCAGGGCCGCATTGCGGCCCATCGACGTGCGCTTCCCTCACACCGCCCGCTTGCTGCGCCGGTACTGGTCGAACAGCACCGCGAGCAGCAGAATGCCGCCGCGAATCAGGTACTGATAGAACGTCGGTACGTTCATGAGGCTCATGGCGTCTTGCACCGAGCCCATGATGAGCACGCCCACCAGCACGCCCGAGATCGTCGCCACGCCGCCCGTGAGCGACACGCCGCCCAGCACGCAAGCCGAGATCACGCCGAGTTCGAGACCCACCGAAGTCTTCGGGTCGCCGAGACTCATGCGCGAGGCGAGCATCACGCCCGCGAAGCCCGTAATGAGCCCTTGCAGCACGAACACCGTGATCTTGATGCGCGTGACCGGCAGGCCTGCCAGGCGCGCCGCTTCGCTGTTGCCGCCCACCGCGAGCACGTTCTTGCCGAACACGGTTTTCTTGAGCAGGAAGCCGAACACCACGAAGCCGATGATGTTGCTCCAGATCGGGAACGAAATGCCGAGGAACGAGCCGCCGCCCAGATCGAAGAAGCGCTCTTCGGAGATCATCACGGCGTCGCCGTTCGAGGTGAGGAACGCGAGGCCGCGCACCGCTTCCATCATCGCGAGCGTGGCGATCAGCGAGTTGATCTTGAAGCGCGCGATCAGCACGCCGTTCACGAGCCCCACCGCGCCGCCCGCGAGCACGCCCGCCGCAATGCCCAGCAGCACGCTATGCGACTGCGTGATGACCGTGGAGGCCACCACGCCCGAAAACGCCACGATCGAGGCGACCGAAAGATCGACTTCGCCGAGCGCGAGCACGAACATCATCGTGACGGCGATCGAGCCGATCAGCGTGACGGAGAGCAGCAGGCCCTGAATGTTGCGGGTCGTGAGGAAGTCGGGCACCGTTGCGGATAGCACCGCGAACAGCACCACGAACACCACCGCGATGCCCGATTTGTTGATCATGTCCCAGGCCCGCGCGCGCTGAGGGGTAATGGGCGCGGCGGCTTCGTTGACGGTAGGCGTGCCCTGTGGCTGCATGGCTTCACTCATTTCTGGTTCATCGTTTCGGATCGGTCGTGCTGCGCGGCTTCAGTTCGCCGCAGACGCGACCGGCAAGGCAAAAATCAGGCTTTAGCGCGGCAGCGCCATCTTGATCAGTTCGTCGGGCGAGGCTTCGGCCTTCGGCAGGCTGCCCGCAATCCGGCCTTCGCGCATGACGATGATGCGGTCCGACACGCCGATCACCTCGGCCAGATCGCTCGACACCATGATCACGGTCTTGCCCGCTTCCGCGAGCTCGTACAGCAGGTTGTAGATTTCGGCGCGCGCGCCCACGTCGATGCCGCGCGTGGGCTCGTCCATCAGGAACACTTCGATACGCTCTGCGAGCCAGCGAGAAAGAATCACCTTCTGCTGGTTGCCGCCCGAAAGCGTGCCGATGGCCGTGTCGCCGTTGCGCGTCTTGATCGCGAGTTTCTTGATGTAGTCCTGCGCGAGATCGCGCTCGCGCCGCGCGTCGAGCAGGAAGCGCGCGGGGCTGAAGTGACGGCGCGCGCTGATGTTGAGGTTGTCGGCCACCGAGGCGATCGCGACGATGCCTTCCTGCTTGCGGTCCTCGGGACATAGCGCGAGGCCCGCGCGCACGGCGTCGCGAGGGCTTGCGAAGTTCACGCGCTTGCCGTCGAGTTCGACGTGACCCGCGCTTGCGCGCGTCGCGCCGTAAATCAGCTTCATGAGTTCCGAGCGCCCCGCGCCCACGAGCCCGAAGAAGCCGACGATCTCGCCGCGCCGCGCCGCGAACGAGACCGGCTCGGCCAGCCCAGGACCTAGCAGGCCCTTCGCTTCGAGCAGCACGCCTCCCGCTTTGCGCGCACGATAGCCGTACACGTCCTCGATCGAGCGGCCCACCATCGCCCCAATCAGGCGATTGCGGTCGAGATCGGCCACCGAATCGAACGTTTCAATGCGCTTGCCGTCGCGGAACACCGTCACGCGGTCGCAGAGCTCATAGACCTCGTCCATGCGGTGCGTGACGTAGATGATCGCACGGCCATCCGCACGCAGCGCGTTGATGATGCGAAAGAGGTTCTCCGTCTCGCGCGCCGAGAGCGAACTGGTCGGTTCGTCGAAGGCGATCACGCGCGCGTCGCGCATGAGCGCCTTGCCGATTTCGATCATCTGGCGCTGGCCGATGGAGAGATTCTTCACCGGCGTGCGCGGATCGATGCGCTCGCCAAGCCGCTCGAGTTCATCCATCGCGCGCTTGACGAGCGTGCCTTCGTCGAGCACGCCGAGACGGTTGGGCAACTGCCCGAGCATCAGGTTTTCCGCCACCGTCAGCTCGGGCACGAGATGCAGTTCCTGATAGATGATCGCGATACCCGCTTCGAGCGCCGCTTTCGTGGTCGTGAAGCGGTGCTCCACGCCATTCAGCCTGAGTGTGCCTTCCTGCGGCTGGTTCACGCCCGAGAGCACCTTGAGCAGCGTGGACTTACCCGCGCCGTTCTCGCCCATCAAACCGTGCACTTCGCCGGCACGCACTTCCAGCGCCACGCGGTCGAGCGCGCGCACGCCCGGGAAGCTCACGGTAATACCGTCGAGCTCCAGATACGCGCGATTCCCCTGTTGAGCGCTCTTCACCGCGTTCGCTTGCGCGTTCGCATCAGTCATCGTTTCAGTCATTGCATCCCTGCCCTATCCGTCGCCTCGATCTTTCTACGCAGTCCTTAGATGCCCAGCTCGCTGCGCACGGCCGTCCAGTTGTCGCGCGTCATCAGCTTGCCAGTGGTCTGCGTGTCGGCGGCGGGCTGCTTGCCGTCGCGAATCCACTCGACGAGGTTCTCGGCGCTTTCCTTGCCGTGGTTCGTCGAGCTCACGGCGATCGTGCCGTAGAAGCCCGTAGGCTGCTTCTTCTGGAACTCGGCGAACGCTTCGCCTGCGCCGTTGATGCCCACGCCGATCACGTCAGCCGAAGGGATGTGCAGCTGTTCGGTCGCGCGCACGGCGCCCAGCACGCTTTCTTCATTGAGCGCGAACACCACCCACTTCTTGATGTTCGGATGCTGTGCGAGCACCGGCGATGCCGCATTGAAGCCGCCTTCGTCGTCGGTGGTCTTTTGCGGGGCGTCGAAGATATTTTCCTTCTTGAAGCCGCCAGCCAGGAGCGATTGCGTCGCGCCATCCGTGCGCAGCTTCGCCGTGGGCAGTTCATAGTCGGTGATACGAAGCGCGCCCACTTCTTCCGGCTTCCAGCCGCGGCGCTTCATTTCGTCGGTGATCGCCTGGCCGACCTGATTGCCGATCTTCAACGCCGACATGCCAAGGTGCGGCACGTTGCCGAGCGGCTTGCCCGACGAGTCGACGAGCTGGTCGTCCACCGTCACGAACTTCATGTTGTAGCGCTTGGCGCGCGCCTGAATTGCCGGTCCGAGACGCACGTCGGGTGCGCAGATCACAAAGCCCTGTGCGCCTTGCGCGCCGAGGTTGTCGATAGCGGCGAGCACCTTCTCGCCGTCCGGCGTGCCGATGTTCACCACCGAGAAGCTCTCCTTCTGGCCGAGCGCCGTGGCGGCCTTCTGCTCGTTGATGAACCATGCCTGTTCCGGCATCTTCACGAGGAAGCCGATCTTCACGGGCGAGTCGGCGTGCGCCGCCACGTTCATGCCGAGCGGAGCGATGCACATCGCCGCGAATGCGGCACGAAGGGTCAAACGGCGGATCTTGCTGGTCATGCTTCTGTCTCCTCAGGTGTGGTTTGCTACGTGTGTGTCATGCTTGAAGTAAGCGCCTTTAATGGCCGAAGGCCTCGACTTCGACGTGTCTGCCGAGCAGGAATGCGTCCGCCACGAGGCGCAGCGGGCGCACGTCCACGTCGTCGGTGCCGTGGGCGATCAACCAGTGAAAGCGCTCATAGAGCGCCGAATATTCCCTTTCCGCGTCGAGCGCGACCGGCTCGCCCGCAATCGCGAGGCGCTTGCCGCCTTCCGCAATCGAGAGCAGCCCATCCGTGGTTTCCACATCGATTTCCCATTGTTCGACCGGACCGTGGCGCCAGTCGAACTCGGCGCGCACGGGCACGCCGTCGGTGTCGATGCAGTCGAGCTCCGCGGCGATTGGCGTTGCGCAGTCGCCCGGCACGTGCAGCGTCGCGCCCTGCAGCAGCACTTCGCGCGGCAGGATGCGCGTGACGATGGAAAGCGCGTTGATGCCCGGATCGAACACGCCGAGGCCGCCCGGTTCCCAGATCCACTGCTGGCCCGGATGCCAGCGGCGCACGTCTTCCTTCCAGCGCACGTGCACGGCGCGAATGGTGCGCTCAGCGAGCCACGCGCGCGCGGGTTCCACGGCGCTCGCGCAGCGCGAATGCCACGTGGTGAACAGCGTGCGCCCGCGCTTTTGCGCGAGTTCGCGCAGCGCCTCGACTTCGCTCACGCTCGCGCCAGGCGGCTTTTCCAGCATCACGTGCTTGCCCGCTTCGAGCGCGGCGCGCGCCTGCGCGTAACGCACTTGCGGCGGCGCGCACAGCGAGACGGCGTCGAGATCGGACTCGGCGGCCAGCAGCGCACCGAGGTCCTTGTAGTTGCGCACGTTCTCCACCTGCGCGTTGCGGCTCGCGCTCGCGACGAGTTCGAAGCCCGGATTGCCCGCGATGGCGGGCAGATGCTGGTCGCGCGCAATCTTGCCGACGCCGACGATACCCAACGTATAGGACGCTTTCATGACGTATCTCCGCCCCTTCTGTTCAGGGAGATTCTTTATTCTGGATGACGAATGATTTATTTACCCCAGCGCAGCACGAGCGGATCGAGGCGGCGCGCAATGTCGATCAGCTCGGCGCGCGTCGCGGGATTCATCGCGGGCAGCGGGTGGCGCGGCAGTTCGCACTCGATCACGCCGCCCTCCTTCATCAGCGACTTGCAGGCGAGCAAGCCCGCCTGGCGATTTTCGTGATTGATGAGCGGCAGCCACTTCTGGTAAAGCGCGAATGCGTCGTCGGTACGGCCTTCGCGGTGGGCTTCGATAATCGGGCGAATCCCGTCCGGGAAGCCGCCGCCCGTCATCGAGCCGGTCGCGCCGGCGTTCAGGTCCGCGAGCAAGGTGATGGCTTCTTCGCCGTCCCACGGGCCTTCTACTGCCTCGCCTGCCAGCTTGATCAGCTCACGCAGCTTGTTCGCCGCGCCCGGCGTTTCGATCTTGAAGTACGAGACCTGCTCGATCTCGCGGGCCATGCGCGCGAGGAACGCGGCGGAGAGCACCGTGCCGCTCGCGGGCGCGTCCTGGATCATGATCGGAATGTCGATCGCGTCGGACACGCGCGCGTAGAAGTCGTAAATCTGCTGCTCGGGCACGCGGAAGGTCGCGCCGTGATACGGCGGCATGAGCATCACCATCGCCGCGCCCTGCTCCTGCGCGCGCTTGCTGCGCGCGGCGGCAATAGACGTGCCGTAGTGCGTGGTCGTCACGATCACGGGCACGCGGCCCGCCACGTGCTCGAGCACGGTGCGCGTGATGAGTTCGCGCTCGTCGTCGGAGAGCGAGAACTGCTCCGAGAAGTTCGCGAGTATGCACAGGCCGTCCGAGCCCGCGTCGATCATGAAATCGACGGCGCGCTTCTGGCTTGCCAGATCCAGTTCGCCCGTTTCGGTGAACGTGGTCGGCACGACGGGGAAAATGCCCCGGTAGCGGGGCATACGGCTGGTAGTCATGTCTTCTGTCCTGCTTGAGAAAGGGTGTCAGGCCGCGCCTTCACGATTCGCTTGCCACCTTGTCCAGTGGTGCGGCCGCCGCGCTCGACGGCGTGCGCAGCACCGCGCGCACGGCGAACGTCACGAGCACCGCGAACACCAGCGTGGCCGCGAGAAAGTAAAGCCCGGCCGCCAGGCTGCCCGTCGCGTCCTTGATGAGCCCGATGCCATAGGGGCCGAGATAGCCGCCGAGATTCGCGAGCGAGTTGATCGTCGCGATCCCCACGGCCGCGCTCGCGCCGGTGAGGAACTCGCCGGGCAGCGCCCAGACCACGGCCTGAATCGAGTAGATCGAAAAAGCGGTCAGGCAGATGAACAGCAGTTGCAGCGCCGGCGCGTGGAACCACGCGCTCGCGGCCATCGTCAGCGCCGCGACGCCCGAGACCACGACGATGTGGCCGTAGCGTTCACGATGCTTGTCCGAATGGCGCGGCACGATCAGCAAGCCCACCACCGCGAACAGATACGGCACCGCGGAAAGCAGGCCCGCCGTGGAATCGCTCACGCCGAACGCCTTGATAATGGTAGGCAACCAGAGCGATAAACCATAGATGCACAGCGGAAACGGCAGGAACAGCAGCGCAAGCAGCAGCACGCGGCGATCCTTGAGCGCGCTGAACGGGCTGCGATGCGTGTCGAGCTTGTAGGCGCGCTGGTCGGCGGCGAGTTCGCGCTCGATCCAGCGGCGCTCGGTGTCGTCGAGCCAGCGCGCGTGCGCGGGCGATTCGGGCAAGAGACGCAGCGTGGGAATGCACAGCAGCACGGCGGGCAGGCCGCTCACGACGAAGAGCGTCTGCCAGTTCGACAGGCCGAAAAAGCCGTGCGTTTCGAGCAGCGCGCCCGCAATCGGCCCGGTGACGATGCCGGCGATGGGCTGCGCGAGCACGAGCAGGCCGATCACGCGCGCGCGGTGGCGCATGGGAAACCACTGCGTGAGGAAATACAGAATGCCGGGATAGAGCCCGGCCTCCGCCGCGCCCAGCAGAAAGCGCAACGCATAGAAGCTCTTCGGGCCGCTCACGAGCGCCATCAGCATCGTGATCACGCCCCATGTGAAGAGGATACGCGCGAACCACACGCGCGCGCCGAAGCGCGCGAGCGCGAGATTGCTCGGCACTTCGCAGAGGAAATAACCGATGAAGAAGAGGCCGGCGCCCAGGCCGTAGGCGGCGTCGGAAAGGCCCACGGCCGCGTTCATGTGCAGCTTCGCGAAGCCGACCACGGTGCGATCGACGTACGCCACCACATAGATCAGCGCGAGAAAAGGCAGAAGCCGGCGCGCGATATGGCCGACGATGTGTCTTTCCTCGTTGCCGAGGCTCGCGTCAGACGCGAGGCTCTCGGTTTGCAGCACCTGCGGGTTCGTCATCGTGTCTCCATATTTCTTTTCACCGGCGCGCGCCCTTCGTTGCCGTCGCGCGCTCAGGGCGCCGGCGCGCCCCGACTCAAAGCATCAAACGCTCAGTGCGAATGCCGCGGCACCCCCGCCCCGCGCTTGCCCACGAGGAAGTCGAGGTCGCAACCTTCGTCGGCCTGCAGCACGTGATCGACATAAAGGCGTGCATAACCGCCCTTGCCCAGTTGCTCCGCCACGCCGGGCGCGGCCGCCGGATCGACATCGCTCAAGCGGCGCGCGAGTTCCTCGTCGCTGATATCGAGATGCAGGCGACCCGATTCGCAGTCCAGCTCGATCCAGTCGCCGTTGCGCACCGCCGCCAGCGGGCCACCCGCCGCCGCTTCGGGCGCAACGTGCAAGACCACCGTGCCGTAAGCCGTGCCGCTCATGCGCGCATCGGAAATGCGCACCATGTCCTTCACGCCCTGGCGCAGCAGCTTGGGCGGCAGGCCCATGTTGCCGACCTCGGCCATGCCGGGGTAGCCGCGCGGGCCGCAGTTCTTCATCACGAGGATGGAGTCTTTGTCCACGTCGAGCGATTCGTCGCCGATAGTCGCCTTGTAGTGGTCGAAGTTTTCGAACACCACGGCGCGGCCACGATGTTTGAGCAGCTCGGGCGTGGCTGCCGAGGGCTTGAGCACTGCGCCGCGCGGCGCGAGATTGCCGCGCAGGATACAGATACCGCCGTCTGCGATCAATGGCTGGTCGAGCGGACGGATCACTTCGTCGTTGTAGTTGGGCGCTTCGCGCACGTTGTCCCAGATGGACTTGCCGTTGACCGTGAGCGCATCGGGATGCGGCAGGAGGTTCGCTTCGCCAAGCCGGCGCAGCACCGCCGGCAGACCGCCCGCGTAATAGAACTCTTCCATCAGGAAGCGGCCCGAAGGCTGCAGATCGACGATGGTCGGCGTGTTGCGACCAATGCGCTGCCAGTCTTCCAGTTCGAGATCCACGCCAATGCGGCCGGCAATCGCCTTCAGGTGAATCACGGCGTTGGTCGAGCCGCCAATGGCCGCGTTCGTGCGAATGGCGTTCTCGAACGCTTCACGCGTGAGGACCTTCGAGAGCTTCAGGTCTTCCAGCGCCATCTGCACGATGCGGATGCCCGACATGTGCGCGAGCACGTAGCGGCGCGCGTCGACGGCGGGAATCGCCGCGTTGTGCGGCAGCGAGACACCGAGCGATTCGGCCATGCAGGCCATCGTCGAGGCGGTGCCCATGGTGTTGCAGGTGCCCGCCGAGCGCGACATGCCCGCTTCGGCCGACAGGAACTGGTGCAGGTTGATCTCGCCCGCCTTCAGCTCCTCGTGCAGCCTCCACACCACCGTGCCGGAGCCGATGTCACGGCCTTCGTGCTTGCCGTTGAGCATCGGGCCGCCGGTCACGACGATGGCGGGCACGTCCACGCTCGCTGCGCCCATCAGCAGCGCGGGCGTGGTCTTGTCGCAGCCGCACAGCAGCACGACGGCGTCGATGGGGTTGCCGCGAATCGCCTCTTCCACGTCCATGGAGGCGAGATTGCGCGTGAGCATGGCCGAGGGACGCAAGTTCGATTCGCCGCTCGAGAACACCGGGAACTCGACCGGGAAGCCGCCCGCTTCATAAATGCCGCGCTTCACGTGCTCGGCGAGCTTGCGGAAGTGCGCATTGCAGGGCGTGAGTTCCGACCAGGTGTTGCAGATGCCGATGATCGGGCGACCATCGAATTCGTGATCGGGAATGCCCTGATTCTTCATCCAGCTTCGGTACATGAAGCCGTTCTTGTCCGTGGTGCCGAACCACTGTTGGGAGCGCAGTTTGGGTTTGGTATCCGACATCGTGTTCGTCTTGTGGAGCGGGTAGTTCGCCGAGTACATCGAGCGATGGATTCGGCACAGTCTAGGGAGAAGTCTGATAACCTTCTAATGAAAAAATGGATGCTTCCGATATCGAAATCGGCATTAGTATAAACACCTAAAACTATTTGGGAAATCAGGCGGAAACATGCTCGATACGAGCCCCTGGTACGTGCGCACACGGCTGAAAACGCGGCAATTGCTCCTGGTCGTGGCGCTGGCGGAAGAAGGCAACATTCACCGCGCGGCGGCGGCGCTGAGCATGACGCAGCCCGCCGCCTCGAAGCTCCTGCGGGAGCTCGAGGACATGCTCGCCGCGGTGCTGTTCGAGCGCATGCCACGCGGCATGCGGCCCACGTTGTACGGCGACGCGCTGATCCGCCACGCGCGCGCCGTGCTCGGCAGCCTCGACCAGGCGCAAGAGGAACTGAGCGCGCTCAAGGCGGGGCGCCTTGGCCACGTGGCGGTGGGTGCGATCACCTCGCCGGGCGTGCGCGTGCTGCCGGCGGCCGTTGCCGCCGTCAAGCGCACGCACGCGAACCTGCGCGTATCCGTGGAGATCGACGCCAGCAACGTGCTGCTCGAACACCTGGCGCAAGACAAGCTCGACGTGGTGCTGGGCCGTCTTTCCGCCGAGCACGACAAGCTCCAGTTGCGTTACGAACCGCTCGCGGGCGAGCCCGTGTGCGCCGTGGTTCGACCGGGGCATCCCATGCTTGTGGCGGCGCAGGACAAAGCTCAACCGATCGCGCTAGCCGACATCGCGCGCGCCACCTGGGTCGTGCCGCCGGTCGGCAGCGTGCTGCGCCACCGCTTCGAGCTGATGTTCCAGCGCGCGAGCCTGGCGCCCCCTTCGAACGTGGTCGAAACGCCTGCGCTGCTCTTCATCACGCGCGTGCTGGAGCAAAGCGACATGATCGCCGTGCTCACCGAGGACGTAGCGCGCTACTACGCGGTGCACGGCATGGTCGCGATCCTGCCCGTGCCGATGGATTGCCAGATGGACGACTTCGGCATCATCACGCGTGCAGATAGCCTCTTTACGCCGGCGGCGAGCGTGATGATCGAGGCGTTGCGGCAAGTAAGCGCCGACATTTACGGGACGCACAGCCGCGAGGCAGGCGCGCGATAATCGTGCGACGAAACCCGCGCGAGAGGACCGAACCATGCCCGCCAGCCATCCCGCCGCTCCCGACAGCACTGCCATTCGCGTCGCGCTGTGGCGCGCGCTGCACGTCCAGGTCGACGATGCGCCCCACGTGCTCGAAGACGAAACCGGCATGCAGATCGCCGCGCCGGACTCGAACTGGCGCAAGCGGCCCGATATGCACCCTGAAGGGACGCGCGGTTATCGTGCTTCGATCGTCGGGCGGGCGCGCTTCGTCGAGGATCTCGTGGCCGAACAGACCGCAAAAGGGCTCGCGCGGCAGTACGCGATTCTCGGCGCGGGACTCGACACGTTCGCGCAGCGCCACCCCGAAATCGCCTCGCGCCTGTACGTGTACGAGGTGGACAAGCCGGGCACGCAGGCATGGAAGCGTCAGCGGCTCATGGAGCTAGGCTTTCGTGAGCAGGCGTGGCTGCGCTTCGTGCCGGTGGATTTCGAAGCCGGTGAGGCGTGGTGGGAACGGCTCGCCGCGGCTGGGTTCGATGCCGCGAGTCCCGCGGTGATCGCCTCCACGGGCGTCTCCATGTATCTCACGCGCGAAGCGAACCTCGCGACGCTGCGGCAGATCGCGCAGCTCGCACCGGGCTCGACGCTCGTCATGACCTTTCTCTTGCCGCTCGAACTCATCGAGGAGCCCGAGCGCTCGCAGCATGCCGCCGTGTATGAACGCGCGAAGGCGGCAGGCACGCCGTTCGTGAGCTTCTTCGCACCCGACGAGATGCTCGCGCTCGCACGCATTGCTGGGTTGCGCGATGCCCGCCATGTTGCGACCGCGGATCTCACCGCACGTTATTTCGCAGGCCGTAGCGATGGGCTAAGGCCTGCGAGCGGGGAATCGATTCTTGTGGCAACGGTTTGAGCCGAGCTACGGTTGCCTGCATCGACTGACGGCGAGAAGCATGAAGTGTTGCTTCTACGTCCGCCGCGGCATCATATTTTCTAGTATTCCTTAATTAATCTCGCCAACGACTCAGCCTCTCGGGCGACTGCTTCGCCTGCTGGTACGCCGTCACTTATCCATAGCTGGACGGTATCTGCGAACGCTTTTTTTGCCGCGCCGCACAACTGCGTGATGCGAATTCTATAAACACCGTCGAAGCTAAACACTTCCAGCCGCCCTTCGTACTCACGTGCGTAGAATTTCATTGTTCGCTCCTTGAGTCGCAGCCTTGCGTTCCATCGCTGCTCCGGGTATCGCCGCACCCAGGCGTGCTGCCGACCTTTGATACGAGCACGACCACCAAGCCGCGTTCGCCTATCTTGCGCTCAATTGTCCAGCGGTCAAGACCCTCCCAGTCTTTTGCGCTGGGGCACCCATCACGATTGCCATTGCTTTCTCACTCTGTCTGCTCCGTATAGCGTTAGTTGTCGTCCCGCCGTGCATGCGGGACGGAACGGATTGGCCCGTCGGTGCCTGCACGATCAGGCTCGCGCCAGGCGAAGTGACGAGTTCTGCCTTTGCAAACGCCTCTTAGATCACTGTTACAGCCGACCAAGCGCTTTCACAGAGGATCCGTTAGACTTCGGCCAACGCCGTTGCCCGGCGCGAAGGCCCCACACCAGAACGCAAAGCTCAGCTAAAGACAGGGCAACCTCGATACCTGGAATCATTCAACTGCGCGATTTGCTTCACCCTGGAGAAACACCTATGGCGCCTCGTCTAGTAGACTGTCACAAAGTAGCGCGCATGATACTTGTTTGAAATCGCAGGACCACGAACACAGACAATACATTGGTGATGCGATCTCGTCGTTTTCTCTCCTTCCGCCACCCACCGCACGTCGTTCAGCAAACATCACTTGCATCAATGCCGAAAACTATCCGTATGGAGACCGACGACCATCGCAAGCAGGGGAATATCCTGGAGCGATCAGGCTTCGTTGTCGTTGTGGCGCTGTTGCGCCTTTTTGCAGTCCTTCCCTATGGCTTGGTCGCGAGACTCGGCAGCGCGCTAGGCGCAATGCTATTTGCGCTCCCAAGCTCACGAAAGCAAATCGTCCTTGTCAATCTGCGTCTGTGCTTTCCGGGCAAGTCGGAGGCCGATTACGATGAGCTTGCGAGAAACCACTTTCGTCATGTCATTCGGAGCTATGTCGAACGCGGCGTTCAATGGTTCGGCAGCGAGGCATCGCTGCTGAAACTGGTCCGTATCGAGAGTCGAATCGATCTGGAAGACAGGAATGCTCCACCAACCATCTTTCTGGGCTTTCACTTTGTGAGCATCGAGGTGGGCTGCATACTCTACTCTACGCAACTGCCCGCCGCTTCACTGTATACGCGTATGTCGAACACACGCGTATGCGAGCTGGCGAAGCGGCAACGCGGCAGATTTGGCGCGCAGATGATTGAACGGTCAACGAGTGCCAGGAAGATCGTTGGGCTGCTTCGCTCAGGCAAACCGGTCATGCTCGCTGCGGACATGGATCACGGCGTACACAACTCCGTTTTCGTGCCGTTCTTTGGCGTTCCCGCGTGCACGCTCACGTCGGTATCGCGCCTTGCACGGCTGGCCCGCGCACGGGTTGTGCCATTCGTCACAGAAGTGCTGCCAGACTACCAGGGGTACAAGCTCACCATCTTCGAGCCGCTCGGCGAATTTCCATCAGAAAGCGACACGCTCGATGCGAGTCGAATCAACGAATTTCTTGAAGCACAGATACGGAAGTTTCCGGAGCAATATTACTGGGTGCATCGACGCTTCAAGCATCGTCCGCCGGGCGTACCCGGTGTTTATTAGACGGTGTCTGCAGCGGGAGGACAGTGACGCTGCCAGGTGCGGACCCGCATGACTCCCCCGTGGGGTGAACGGAGCTACCGTTTCCCCGTCATTGCTCCTGGCAGGCAATCGGTCCGCTACGCGAATTCGCCACGCAGCAATGCCGGGCCGTGCCAATTTAACCCGGCGTACATATCCTGGCCCGTACTTGAGGGGCGCAGCGCAACGCTGCCCCAAACCCTAACTCCGCCCGCGGCCCACCGCGTGTCTTCTCATTCTGCCCCTTCGGGCAACCTCGTTGCCCCAACTACCTATATCCGTAATCCGGCGACTCTGCGAAAAAACACTGTTGGCATTGCTTGTCAATTTCACGGGCCACTCGCGCCTAATATTTCGCGGAAAATACCGGAGGTACACATGTCTCAATCGGACGACGCAGCAAAGGCAGGCGGACGCAGGGCATTCATCAAGAACGTCGCGGTCACCGGCGTGGCGACCGGCCTTTCCGGTGTGGTGGGCGAGACCCTGGCGCAGGCCGCGACCGCGGCTTCTCCGACCGGCCCCGCTGCCAAGCCCGCGACGGCCGCGACGCTCGCGGTCAACAAGCAGTACGCCGACTTCCTTTCCTTCGAAGATGCGCAGGACTTCGAAGACGCCAAACGCGGTCTCATCGCGACGCTCCCCGAGCCCGTGGTCATCAAGGGACCCGACGGCAGCACTGCGTGGGACCTCCAGCAGTTTGCGTTCGTGCACGGTGGCCCGGAGAACAACTCGCCGCCCACGGTCAACCCGAGCCTCTGGCGCAACGCCAAGCTCAACATGAATCACGGCCTCTTCAAGGTGGTGGACGGCATCTGGCAGGTGCGCGGCTACGATCTTTCGGTGATGAGCATCATTCGCGGCGACAAAGGCTACATCGTGGTCGACCCGTTCATCACGACCGACGTTTCCTCGGCGGTCTGGAAGCAGCTCGTCATTCCGCACCTTGGCGACCACCCCATAACGCATGTCATCTATACGCATAGCCACGTCGATCACTACGGCGGCGTACGCGGGCTCGTGAGCGACGACGACCTGAAATCCGGCAAGGTGCAGATCGTTGCGCCCGCAAGTTTCACCGAGGCGGCCGTAGGCGAGAACATCATCGCCGGCAACGCCATGGGACGCCGCGCCAGCTACATGTATGGCTCGCTGCTTCCGCGCAGCGCAACGGGCATCGTCGACGGCGGCCTCGGCAAGACGACTTCGGTCGGCACGATCACGCTGGCCGTGCCCACCATGTTCGCCGAAAAGACCGGACAGAAGCTCACGCTCGACGGCGTGGAGATCGTGGTGCTGATGGCGCCGGAGTCGGAGGCGCCTTCGGAGTTCATGTTCTATCTGCCGAAGTTCAAGGCGTTCTGCGCGGCGGAAGACGCGACCCACACGCTTCACAATCTCTACACGCTGCGCGGCGCCAAGGTTCGCGACGCGCTGCTGTGGTCCAAGTATCTGCAAACGTCGCTCGACATGTTCGGCGACGACATGCAGGTGGTTTTCGCTTCCCACTACTGGCCGACGTGGGGCAACGATCGCGTCACCGCTTTCCTGCGCGCGCAACGCGATATGTACCGCTATATGCACGACCAGGTGCTGCGCATGGCCAACAAGGGCATGACGCCGCTGGAGATCGGCGAAGCGATCCGCTTGCCGGACAGCCTCGCGAAGCGCTGGTTTTGCCGCGGCTACTACGGCACGGTCTACCATGATGCCGTTGCGCAGTACAACCTGCGTCTGGGGTTCTTCGACGGCGTGCCCGCGAATCTGCACCGCCTGCCACCGATCGAGGCGGGGTTGATCGGCGAGATCGACGTAGATGGCGGCGCGCTCGCTGCGGCCCGAAAACGCATGGCCGCTGTAGAGGCGCTCAACGAGTTGCAGACGCGTATCGAGGCCGCGCATTCCGCGCAGGCGCTTCTCGGGCTGCCGGACTTCTATGTTTTGCTCATCGAGAACGACACCTGGGGATTTTTCCACGCCACCACGGAAGGCTTCGATCCGGACATCGTGCCAGCGATTCCCGATGTCACGGCAACGGACGATATGAACCGCAGTAACATCGTCATCATGTCCGAGGCGGCTTTGCGTGGCTGGCTGGCAGGGCACTTCGACGTCGAGCATGCGTTCCGCGAATCGCTGTTCGTCGTCGACGCGCCCCGGATCAACGCCGCTTCACTGATTCAGATGCTCCACGCGTGCAATCTTGCAGTTGTCGGAAGTTGACGTTTTCCGGGCGGCTGCCGCCAGGGCTACCCGCCCGGAAATACGCTAGCGATCACACTGGATCTCCCTCTCAGCCAGCCCATGCGGGATGACGAACGCATACCGGTATGTGGACCGCTGCAGTCAAGCCGGCGCATCCCTGCAAAAAGCTGCCGTCACCCTATTGGACCTAAGTCCTATTGCGCAACGCGCGAGTCTGCCAATATTGTTGGCATGACGACGGACCGAGCGCCCGGTCGGGTCAAATCGATCGAAATTGCTGGATCGCCAGACGAAAAGGCTTCGCCTGCCTTTGGTGCAATTGACTTCGCCGCTAGCGGCGCCACAATCCTCGCCTCACTTTCCAGTTACTTACGTCGAGGCGATTGTGCCGCCTGCTATAACGGGCCCCTCGACCGGCTCCATCCGTTTGTTTCGCGTTGCTCGTTTCCCGACGAGATTGACGACCAGGTTCCACCATGTCATGCCCTCAACATAGCCAACGCATTGATTGCACGCGCCACGCCGGCTAGTTGCCAGAGGTAGTCAACTCGACCGTGACCCTTGATGGAGGTGATGATGCACAGACGTTCTGTTCTGAAGACAGGTGCCGCAACGCTAACGATCATGGGACTGTCGTTGGCCGGTTTCCCGGCGCCGGTGATTGAGGCCGTTGCCGCAGAGTCCGATGCAGCAAAGCGTCACGAAATCGACGCAAAGGTCAATGGAACATTGTCGCGGCTGTTCGAGACAGTCAATGGCTCAAAGGAACTCGTCGGCAAGGCGAATGGCGTACTCGTATTCCCGTCTGTAATCAAAGCGGGTTTCGTCGCCGGGGGAGAATACGGCCAGGGCGCTTTGCGGGTAGGCGGGAAAACGGTCGGCTACTACAGCACGGCGGCGGCCTCATTCGGCTTGCAGGCAGGTGCGCAATCCAAGGCTGTCATCTTCCTGTTCATGACGCATGATGCGCTCAACAGCTTCCGCAACTCGAAAGGCTGGTCAGTCGGTGGCGAAGGATCGGTTGCGCTGGTGAAGGTCGGAGCGAACGGCCAGATCGATACGACTACGGCTACCGCGCCGGTTCAAGCCATTGTGATGACCAACGCCGGATTGATGGGCGACGTGTCGCTGTCCGGCGCCAAGATTTCGCGACTGAAAATCTGAAGCGGGTCGCGTTGGTGCAATCGAGCCGTCGGGAGTGTCTGAATTTTTGTGTGCAAGGCAGATAAAAGCCTGCCGTCTGGCAGGCTCATCAATTGCATTCTACAAATGATTTCTGGTGAAGCGATCCTCGTAGAGGATCGCGAACTGGTTCATCGCGGCTTTCCAGTCATGCGCGGCACGGCTCCAGTCAGCCGTGATATTGCGCAAGGCCAGCCAGAGCAGTTTGGTCGCGGCCTCGTCCGTCGGGAAGTGCCCACGCGTCTTGACGATCTTGCG
>NZ_JAMBPR010000004.1 GCF_024206475.1 Paraburkholderia sp. CNPSo 3274 | reverse complement strand
CCCTTGATGTCGGCCTCGTACATCCCGGCAAACAACCGATCCATCTTCTCCAGTGCTTCATTCGCCATCACGCGGATCGAACGCAACGGATGCGACTTCGGAACGAAGTCGTCCAGCTTGCGCATGGAAAACAAACTCTCGGTGAATGTGTCGGCGCCGCGCATGATCTCCAGGGGGCAAGTGGGGGTCTTCCATCAACGCTTCAGGGGCCTTCCTCGATGACGTTACCGCCGGTATTTCAGCGGCCTGATAGGGCTTCTAGCGTCTGCTACTGCGGTTGCGCCGAAACTACCGACCGATTCAGTTAAAGAAGACGCTCTTCACTATCACGTACACGATGAAGCCCAAGATCGCGGTGAAGGCAATAACTCCGACGATCTTCTGACCGCGTGTCTTAGGAGCCGACCCCGGAATTCCAACCATTTTCTCCACCTGATTCCTGTGTTGCCACGGTCTTCGAGCCAATACCGGCGCCTGCCGCACCCGCGATAGCACTGCCCACCCCGCCGCCCAGGCCCGCTATGACAGCCGCGCCCGCCGCCTGCATCTCCGCACGCTTGCTGCCGCCTTCAGCCGATCGCCCGCCCATCCCGCGCGGCGTGTCACCGGCCAGCAGTCACTACCGCCTTCGTGGATCAAGCTCTCGGGACGTTGCCGCAAGCGCCAGCGTGCCCTTGTCGAGCACGGCAGGCTCGTCATCACGCCATTCCCCGATTGATTCCACATACAGCAAACCCGGCCGCAGCCGGGGTTGTTGCTTTAACGGAAGAAGATGTTTTTCACCACCACGTACACGATGAAGCCCATCATCGCAGTGAAGGCGCACCACCAGACGATCTTTTGCGATCGCGTCTTTGGCGTTGATGTAATCGAAGGTCCCATATTGCTACCACTTGATTCCGGTTTTGCCTTGATCGTTAGAGAAGCCCCAGCCCACTGACACAGGATTGTCGGTTTTACCTACATTCGTACCTGCACCGAATCCAATGATGGTCGCAGTCCCATTTCCAGGCGACACCGTAATGCCGCCGCGCAAACCACCATATAGAGCGGAGCCACCTCCGGCATATCCGCCGGCGAAGTTGTTCGTCTGCCCTGGCCGGACCAATGTTGTGTTGTTTACCACCAGCCGCGCATCCAAGTCCCGACGTACACGCCCAACTCGAAGGCTGGGCCTGTTGTTTCAGCTAAAGAAGATGTTCTTTACGATTAAATACGTAATAAAGCCCATTCCTATCGTAAAACACGCCCACCAAATAACTTTCTGCGTACGCGTTTTGGGAGACGATGCTGGAAATGGCATATTTACCACTCCGTCCTTCACTTCGTAGCTCCTGCGCACCTTCTTGTAGCTGTTGTCGAACGGCTTGATCTTCAGCAGATGTGCTCTACTCGCATACCCACCAACAGCAGCGACGCCCAATCCCAACAGCAGCAGAAAACCTCCAAATGGCGCGGGTGGCACGTACTCATACGCGATAACCATAGTTAGAAGACCAACAATGAGCAGGCTAGTCCGTACCCAACGTGCGAAGTTCCCATCCTCAATGAACCGGATCTTCATCGCCTACTGCTCCAGTAATTCACGAGATCAGCCCAGTATTTATTCAAGGAATTTTGTACCTGTTGGCCTGCGTTGCTATTATTAAACGTGTTTGCAGTCTCGTTTATCGCTGGCCCTAACGCCGGAACCCGATCCGACAGGTTTCCTGCAATCAATCCCGTGGCTCCCGAAACTGCGTACTGGCCTACGTTCGGTCTGACGAGTTGTGCCAGAGCATCAGCGGCAAATCCAGCGACCGTTGCAGTATAAGCTGCCGCTGAGAGCCCACCTGAATAAGGTGATGGAATGGTTGCAGCAGCGGTTGCCGCCGCACTGAATCGCCCTGCATTAGTCGAGATCATTGATGCAGTATCAGCTGTCGTATTTCGCATGGAGTCTGCATCCGATTTATCGAACTTCGTGAACGGCCCTGTGATGTTGATCGAACCTGTGTTACCCGTTAGCGCATAAGTGAACTGGCTCGGCACGCCGCCCGGCGAAGCCGCGTTGTAGTTCGCGAGGATATACGACTGCAGTTCGGGGTTCGCCTGCGCCGTTATCTGCGTGAGGATCGGTTTGCCATCAGCCGCTGTGCCGCCGGACATCCATTGTGCACCCGAATCCGTCGGCATCAGGCCGACCAACGTGGTCGGCGCACCGGACTCGTTCGTGCCGTTCGCGCTCACGCCCATGATACGCAACTGGTCCTCGACCTGCGCCTGTGTGTATTTCCCGCCGCTCTCGTCCGCAAGCTGCTTGGCCAGCATCTTTTCTTCGGGATGCAATTGCCTGTTGTACCGGTCCTTTTCGCGGGACTGTACCTGCATAGCTTCAGACCAATCCACGACCATTCCACACCGAAATCGTGCCAGCGATGGCAACGCCACGCGTCAATTTCAGATTGCGGTCGGATTGCGCAGCTATCGCTAGTGCAGCGACGCCCGTGTTGATGAGGAATATGCCCCAAACAATGGGCCAGATGAGGCCTGTACAGCGCTTCAAGCACCGAGCTAGCAAAGCGCACCCGACGGTAAAACAAAGTATGTTGACGACCGGATTAGTGGTCATCGAGACACGCCGCGTTGTCGAGGCTTTGGGAGTAGTACCGAGGGTTACTGCCCCGGTGGCCATCATTAACGAAGCTACCACTCTCAGGAGCGCAAACAGATAAAGTGCCATCTGTGCGAGGGCAAAATTGCTTTTTATAGTTACCTCGTCGAATGTCGCTCCGCTCATTTCGGTTCATCCTGCTTATCGTCCTCGACTCTATAGCTCTCGCGCGCCTTCTTGTAGCTATTGTCGAAAGGCTTCAAGTGAAGCAAGTTGGCCCGCTCCGCATAAGTACCCGTCGCCAGAACGAGCATCCCAATCACGACGCCAATGAACATGGGCAAGCCAGTTAAAAGGAAATAAGAACCAACTGCTATTGCTATACCTGCAGCCCACAACAGAATGCGAAACCAGGCCGTGAAGTTGCCATTGCTGAGGATTTTCATTTTTTATTCTGCGCCGCGTTGTTGAGCCGGTTACTGGCATCATTGAACGTCGTGGTGTTCTTGATCCAGGTTCCAAATTCGGCAAAGAAAGTTCCTGCTAATGGGTACTTATTCGCCACGCCTCCGAGTGTCAGGTCCACGACGCCTCCGGCCACATAAGCGCCCGGATTAGGCCGGGCCATTTGCGCCGCGAAATCCGCCGCCCATCCCGTGACAGTCGCGCCGAAGGCTATTCCTTCGTAAATTGGTGTATAGGGCGTTGGCAACGCTGCTGCCGTTGCAGCTGCCGAACCAATACGGCCCGCATTCGCAGACACCATCGACGCTGTATCGGCTGTCGTAATACGCATGAAGTTCACATCCGACTGATCGAACTTCGTAAACGGTCCCGTCACATTGATCGATCCGCTGTTTCCCGTCAGCGCATACGTGAATTGACTCGGCACCTGTCCCGCCGACGCGCTGTTGTAGTTCGCCAGAATGTATGACTGCAACTCGGGATTCGCCTGCGCCGTTACCTGCGTGAGGATCGGTTTGCCGTCCGCCGCCGTCCCACCCGATATCCACTGTGCACCCGAGTCCGTAGGGGCCTGACCAATCAAGGTCGTCGGTGCGCCCGACTCGTTCGTCCCATTCACGCTTACGCCCATGATGCGCAGCTGATCTTCAACCTGTGCCTGGGTGTACAGTCCATCACTCTTGTCGGCAAGCTGTTTGGCGAGCGTCTTTTCATCCGGGTGGAGCTGCCGGTTGTAAAGGTCAGATGATCGGGTCCGGACTTTCATACCTTCTGATCACTCCGCGCCCGTTCCATATCGATATCGCGCCGGCGACAGAAAGGCCACAAGTCAAGACTGGATAGGGGTTGGGCTGAGCGGCAATCGCTAGTGCAGGCGACGCCTGTGTTGAGCAGGAATATGCCCAACGCAATACGCCACACCAGTGGTGTACAGCGGTTCAGACACCGCGCCAGCAGCACGTAACCCACCGCAAAGCAAAGAAGGTTGACGGCCGTATTTGACGTCGCCGACAGGCGCTGCATTGTCGAGGCTTGCGCAGCGATGCCGAGCGGAACCGCCCCGGTCGCAGTCATCAACGTGAGTACCACCTGCAGAATCGCAAACAGGTAGAGCGCAACCTGGGCGACGGCAAAGTTATCCTCGACCGCGACCCTGCCAAGTTCTGGTTCATTCATTCTCGCTATTCCTGTTTGTCGTCCTTGGACTTGTAGCTGTCGCGCGCCTTTTTGTAGCTGTTGTCGAAGGGCTTAATGTGTAGCATTCGGGCCCTACTACATAGGCCACCAACCGCCATAAGAACGAATCCAAATAGCGCCAAGAAAGCGCTCCAGATTGAGGAAGGTGCGCATTTGAACGTTACGTATGAAATCCCAATGCCAACCGCGATTAGCGTGGTACATGCCCAACCGGATAAATTACCGTCGTCTATAACTTTCATTTTTTCACCGGCTCAGTAACGAAGCTATTCCACGATGAATTTACGAAATCCTGAATTTTTTGAGAAAAAGTGCTGGCATTGAATGCGTTTGCGGCCTCATTGAATACAGGACTCGCGAGCGGATATCTCGAAGAGAAACGATCGGAAATCATGGCGCTGCCACTATTCGTCCAGTATTGCCCCACATCTGGACGGATGGCTTGACTAACCGCGTCTGCACCAATTCCGACAACTGTACCTACATAGGCAGCCGCCTCAAATATAGGTGAATATGGGGAGGGCACTGCAACTGCAGCGGCGGTCGCCGCGCTAAACCGTCCCGCATTGGTTGAAACCATCGCCGAGGCATCTGCCGTCGTATTACGCATGAAGTTGACATCCGACTGATCGAACTTCGTTAGCGGCCCCGTGATATTGATCGACCCGGTGGCGGACATTGGCGGATATTGAACCACGCTCGGCACCTCGCCCGGTGAAGCCGAGTTGTAGTTAGCGCGGATATATTCTTGCAATCGCGGATCCGCCTGCGCGGTCATCTGTGTCACGATCGGCTTGCCGTCCGCTGTCGTGCCGCCAGAGATCCATTTTGCACCTGGGTCTGTTGGAGTTTGTCCGATCAACGTATCGGGCGCGCCCGACTGGCACTTACCATTCGCGCACATGTCCATGATGCGCAACTGGTCTTCAATCTGCGCCTGCGTATATTCCCCGCCACTTTTGTCGGCCAGTTGCTTCGCAAGCGTGCGCTCGTCCTTGTAGGGGTCGCGGTCTACGTGCAACTGCCGATTGTAAAGGTCCACGGTCGAACTGCCAAACGCACCCGCGCCACCCGCTGCCGCACCCGCGCCCGTCGCGATTACGTTCGCCAGGATGTTGCCGAGCGCGGCGTTCATGTTCGCATCGCCGGTCAGGTTCGACGCCGCAATCGAATCGCTGACCTTGTTCAGCTCGCCCCCCATCTTCGAGCCAATACCCGCGCCTGCTGCACCCGCGACAGCACTGCCCACACCGCCGCCCAAGCCCGCTACGACCGCCGCGCCCGCCGCCTGCATCTCCGCACGCTTGTTGCCGCCTTCAGCCCATGCGGGGTCACCCGTCGCGCTGGCCTGCGCGTCCGCGTAGTCCCCGATGCGCTGCGCCACTGCCTGCCCTGCGGCCTGTGCAGCGTTCATGCGGTCCCCCTGCTGGTTCAGCAGGACACTCACGTCAGGCAGCTTCGACACAGTACCGTTCGTGTTCGTCGTGTCCCGGGAGAGATTCGCGACGTCCTGCCTCTGGTTTTCCCCGTCCGTCACAGTGATCGCACCTGCACTTACGGCGCTGCGCGTGGTCGCATCCGCCGATCCGCTGTCGCTCTGCGGCAACATCGGCGCCACGCCGCCCTTGTTCGACCCCGAGCCGGGGCCTACCGCCTTGCCCGTATTCGCAATCCCCACGCCCGCACTGACGCCGTTGCTCGTCGCATCGTAGTGCGAGTGGTTCGCGATATCGCTGTACGTCAGCGTCCCGGTCGTCAGGCTGTTTTGTGCTGCGTCTGCCGCACTCGTTATCACGCCGCCCTTCAGGTCCGTGTTCCCCCTCACGCTGATATCGAAGCCACCACTACCCGCATTGATCCCCGCCTGCTCGTTCACGCCCGCATAGTTCGAGTCCGCATGGCCTTTCTGCGCGCTGAAGCTCGCGCTGCCGCCGCCCTGGCTGATCGTGAAGCCGCCGCCCGCGCTGCTCTGGTGCGCGGCGCTGTTCGTCACGTCCTGCACACTCGCGATATTCAGGTTGCCGCCCACGTCCGCGATCACCTTGCCGCCGTTGATCTGCGAGCCGGTGATGTTCGTGTCGCCGCCCGAGATCACCGTCACGCTGTTCGTGCCGTTCACGTGCGAGGCATTCTGGATCGCCGCGTCGCTGTTCGCATCTCCGTGCGCATTCGCCATCGCAGCCGACACACCAAAGCCGCCGCCCAGCGTGTACTGCACGCCAATGCTCGCGCTACTGGAACTGTTCGAGCTGCGCGTCGAATCGGTGTTCGTGGTGTTGACCACGTCCACCTGGTTCTTCGCGGCCAGCAGCACATCGTTCGCGCTCACGTTCGATCCTGCAATCGTGACGTTGCCGCTGCCGGGTGTACCGTCGCCCGTTGCAACCAACACCGCCGTACCGCCCGCCGCCACGTTCGAGCCTCGCTGCGTCGTCATGTCCTCCGACGACTGGCTTTGGCTCTTGCTCGAACCGATGCTCACCTTGATGCCGATATCGGGCTTCGCGCCATCCGCAAGAGCCTTCACCCCCGTGCCGGCCACTGCCGCATCGCTCCCCGCTGCAATCGCATGCAGCGCCGCCGCGCGGTCATTGCCGCTGCCCGCAGAGTGGCTGACGGCGCGACCTTCCGAATACGCGTTGTTGATCGCATCGCCCACCGAACCGGCGAGGCCAATCGTCAGGCCGCTGCTTTGCGTCTATCAGAAAGGCCCTATATCAAGAATCCGTATTGCACCGCTGAAACGGCCTCTCTGGAGAGCAACCTCGACTTGCTCGCCTTCGCTAACGCGTTCATATTTCCACTGGACCGGTGCGAATTGCAGCGGCTGATTTTCGATATCAATTTCAAGTGCACTCTCCCGCCGGAACGCCCCGTTCAGCGGCAGTTTTAAAACGGCCCGATATCGTCGAGTACTTCGGCTCGGGTTAGGCGACCGATGCGCAACAGAACATCAACTTGGTCACCTTCGTTTACTCTTTCGTATTTCCAATCTGATGGCCCAATCACAAACAAGTGGCCCTCCACGTCCACCTCCAGCATATTTCTAGCCGGCACCTTGACCAAAAGCCGACCTTGCTGCTCGGTGTGTTCCGGCACGACGAATTTTCGTGTTACCCGGCCCTTCTTTGTTGCCGGACTCACGACACTGAAGTTGAGTAAGCCAAGTGAGATTTTGAAAACGATGAAAACTAGCAATAACCCTATAGCGAAAAATAGGCACCCGACAACGGCGCTTAGCCCGCCTTGATTGATCAGTTCGAACGGAAAAACTAGCAAGCGACTCATGAGAGCGATCTCATTTTGAGGAATTCGGATTGTTCAAGCTATTCTGGACCTTCGTTTGCGCTGGCCCGGAGAGAATTTGGACAACGTGGTTTGCAATATTGCCCGTGAGACCGGGGAGCCAAATTTGCGCTGCCGTGCCAACGCCATACGCGGTTGCCGAAGTCGCTGCGAAAGCGGACGGATCGCTCGATGGATTGACCATTCCGCCCCCTGCGAACGCTCCCGTCGCGCTTACAAGCCCGTTGTAGGTGCCGACCGCGATCTTCGCTCCGATACCACTTCCAAGTGTATCCAGAGGAAGTCCAAGTGGTGTCAAGGCGGCAGCCGCACCTCCAACTATCAGAGACTTCCCAGCGTTCGGGGCGTCGCTGCTCGTATGGGTAAGGTAACTGATCGCGTCACCTGAGAAATCGTAGGCGGTATTAAGAGCCCAAGCTCCTGCGAGCAATGGCGAAACAGTACCGACTGCGACCATCGCGAGAGCGCCTCCTGCTGCAACGCCAACTTGCGGATGAGCGTCGTGTCCTGGCAGGGCCTGTTGTTCCGGCGAGAGCGAATGGTCCGCGTTGCCATAGAGGAACGGACTGTTGTACTCAGTTGGTGCCGCACGGAACATGCTTCCACCATTCTGGCTGATGAGCGCCGTCGCGTATTGGTTTCCGTCCGGCGCCGGTCCTGCGCTTGCTGCGGCATCAACCAACCGGTAGCCGCTTGCCAACAACATCTGCTGCGCCTGGTCAGCCGTGATCGTCTGTCCGGTCTGATCTTTATAGAACTGCGCGAATTTGCTTGCGTTGTCCTTCGCCCACTGCCGCTCATCCGGATGCAACTGCCTGTTGTAAAGGTCCACGGTCGAGCTGCCAAACGCACCCGCGCCACCTACTGCCGCACCCGCACCAGTCGCGATCACGTTCGCCACGATGTTGCCGAGCGCGGCGTTCATGTTCGCATCGCCGGTCAGGTTCGACGCCGCAATCGAATCACTGAGCTTGTTCAGCTCGCCCCCCATCTTCGAGCCAATACCCGCGCCTGCTGCACCCGCGACAGCACTGCCCACGCCGCCGCCCAAGCCCGCTACGACCGCCGCGCCCGCCGCCTGCATCTCCGCACGCTTGTTGCCGCCTTCAGCCCATGCTGGGTCACCCGACGCCCTGGCCTGGGCGTCGGCGTAGTCCCCGATGCGCTGCGCCACTGCCTGCCCTGCGGCCTGTGCAGCGTTCATGCGGTCCCCCTGCTGGTTCAGCAGGACGCTCACGTCAGGCAGCTTCGACACAGTACCGTTCGTGTTCATCGTGTCCCGGGAGAGGTTCGCGACGTCCTGCGTCTGGTTTGCCCGGTCCGTCACACTGATCGCACCTGCACTTACCGCGCTGCGCGTGGTCGCATCCGCCGATCCGCTGTCGCTCTGCGGCAGCATCGGCGCCACGCCGCCCCTGTTCGACCCCGAGCCGGGGCCTACCGCCTTGCCCGTATTTGCAACCCCCACGCCCGCACTGATGCCGTTGCTCGTCGCATCGTAGTGCGAGTGGTTTGCGATATCGCTGTACGTCAGCGTCCCGGTTGTCAGGCTGTTTTGTGCTGCGTCTGCCGCACTCGTTATCACGCCGCCCTTCAGGTCCGTGTTCCCCCTCACGCTGATATCGAAGCCACCACTACATGGCTGATGCCAATCTTAAGCGACGTTCATCGCCTGCGCACGCGCAGCACAGCCGCTGCGTGACACTGCGCACGACGCCCGACTACGGCCTCGCGCCACCCACTGAAGCTTTCATGCCGTGGACGCAGGTCGCTGACCTCTACCTGCAACGCGCCGGCTTTGAACCCGGGCAACCCATGCGCCTATCCTTCGACTACCGCAACAACTGCCTCACCATCTCGCCCGAGCACATCTGATGCCCCCAAACAACAAACCCAGCTCGAAGGCTGGGTTTGTTGTTTCAGACTGCTGGGTTTGTCGCTCTAGCCGTATAAATTAGAAGAAGAATTTCTTTGCAAAGACTAGAACCAAGATACAAAGGACAACGCCAATAAATATTTTATAGGCCGTCTTCTGCTCCGGGGTCATGCGCTTCCATTCTTCGTCCGTTGGACCTCGCATCGTGTTCCTCCATCGTCACTTCTTCTCGTTGAGTGGGGTCGAATGACTCCAGGGCACCACGCCCGCCGTAATTCCTCCGGGCGAGGTTACGCCTACCTCAAGAGCCGTTGAACCGCCATAAGCGTGCGTAACAGCACCCATCAAATTAACTCTACCGAAAGGAACGGAAACGTAAACCTGGTTTCCATCTCCATTCATGAATGCATTCGTCGACGACGCATCACGCGCACCCCAAATCCAACCAAGCGTGGCTGTTGCGCCTGGCGCCCATGATGCAGGCGGAAACGACTGACTAACGCTGTATGACGTATAGACCGTACCATCGTAAAGATTGACCGCACTGCCCACCGCACCTGACAGGCTACCCGCACCGACCGTCGCGTAATTGGGCTGGAGAGTGCCCGCAGCCGCCTCCGCATTTGCTCCTTGTGCATTGATCGCTGCCGTCACCAGCGATTCACTGCATGGGCTCATGCCACTACACACCTGCGCAACCAGATCATTCTTCTTCCGGTGCATGGACTGGTTATACAGCTCGACGTTCGATGCCGTGGCTGCTCCCGCCCCACCACCGACCAGCGCACCGCCAACGCCTGCCACAACATTCGCAGCCAGGTTGCCGAGCAGCTCCGAACCCGTCGCCGATCCCACGCCCTTATAGATATCGTCCAGCTGCTTCGCCATCGCTGCCGAAACACCCGCACCCGCTGCGCCCCCAATGGCACTGAATGCACTACCGCCACCCAGACCGCCAATTAGTGCACCACCCGCAATGTGAAGGGCGGTTCGGTTACTTCCACCTTCGTCCCACGAACTCGCCTCGGCCTGGTACTTCGCGTAACCGTCCATGTCGCCCGCAGCCTGCGCCGCGTCAGCCGCTGCCTGCGCAGTCTCCTGTTTGTTTTCCGCATACGCGCCGATGCCTTGCGCCACCACCTGGCCCGCCGCCTGTGCGGCCTGCATCGTATCGGCCTGCTGGTTCAGGATGTTGTTCACGTCCGGCGTTTTCGCAACTGTTCCGTTCGTGTTTGTGGTGTCGCGCGACAGGCTCGCGATGTCCTGCTTCTGGTTCACGGCGTCGGTCAAGTTGATCGCGCCCGCACTGATCGCGCTGCGCGTCGACGCGCTCTGGTCGCCGCTTTCGTTCTGGCTCATCATCGGTGACACAGCGGGCGTACCACTCACCGAGCCTGGCCCGATCGCCTTGCCCGTCACGCCAACCCCCACGCCCGCACTGATGCCGTTGCTCGTCGCATCGTAGTGCGAGTGGTTCGCGATATCGCTGTACGTCAGCGTCCCGGTTGTCAGGCTGTTCTGTGCTGCATCGGCCGCACTCGTTATCACGCCGCCCTTCAGGTCCGTGTTCCCCCTCACGCTGATATCGAAGCCACCACTACCCGCATTGATCCCCGCCTGCTCCTTCACGCCCGCATAGTTCGAATCCGCATGCCCGTTCTGCGCGCTGAAGCTCGCGCTGCCGCCGCCCTGGCTGATCGTGAAGCCACCGCCCGCGCTGCTCTGGTGTGCAGCGCTGTTCGTCACGTCCTGCACGCTCGCGATGTTCAGGTTGCCGCCCACATCCGCGATCACCTTGCCGCCGTTGACCTGCGAGCCGGTGATGTTCGTGTCGCCGCCCGAGATCACCGTCACGCTGTTCGTGCCGTTCACGTGAGAGGCATTCTGGATCGCCGCGTCGCTGTTCGCGTCTCCGTGCGCATTCGCCATCGCAGCCGACACACCAAAGCCGCCGCCCAGCGTGTACTGCACGCCAACGCTCGCGCTACTGGAGCTGTTCGAGCTGCGCGTCGAATCGGTGTTCGTGGTGTTGACCACGTTCACCTGGTTCTTCGCGGCCAGCAGCACGTCGTTCGCGCTCACGTTCGAACCGGCAATCGTGACGTTGCCGCTGCCGGGTGTACCGTCGCCCTTTGCGACGAACGCCGCCGTACCGCCCGCCGCCACGTTCGAACCGCGCTGCGTCGTCATGTCCTCCGACGACTGGCTTTGGCTCTTGCTCGAACCGATGCTCACCTTGATGCCGATATCGGGCTTCCCACCATCGGCAAGGGCCTTCACCCCCGTGCCGGCCATTACCGCGTCGCTCCCCGCTGCAATCGCATGCAGCGCCGCCGCGCGGTCATTGCCGCTGCCCGCAGAGTGGCTGACGGCGCGACCTTCCGAATACGCGTTGTTGATCGCATCGCCCACCGAACCGGCGAGGCCAATCGTCAGGCCGCTGCTGCTGGTCTTTTGCGTCTGCGCCTGGTGCGCGGTATCGGTGGCCGAATCGATGAGGATGTTCGACGCCATGCCCGTGACGTTGCCACCCGCCAGGAGGTCACTACCCGTCACATGCAGCGTATTGCCCGCCTGGATCGCCAGATTGCCATTGATCGATCCCACCGTGCTCGCGTTGTTCGTGACACTCGACTCCTGGTCGGTTGTTGCGAGCTTGCTGGTGCCGACCGTCACTGTCAGGCCGCTCGTGCCCAGGCCCGTGCGCTTCTCCGCATAGCTGCCCGAGGACTGCATGGTGTCCTGCGTCGTGCCGATGTTCACGTCATGCGCGGCAGCGAGCGCCACATCGTTCGTCCCGACAACCGTACTGCCGTTCACGTTGATATCGTGGCCGACCGAGATCGACACGCTATCCGCCGAGATCGTGCTGCCCTGCGAAAGCGTGACGGTCGTATTGCGCGAACTCGCCACCTCCTTGCCGCTGACCACGTTGCTGTGGCTGTGCTGCTCCTGCGAGTTATCGACGTGCGTTGCGATCGCCGCACCAATATTGACATCGCCCGTTGCTGCAAGCGCCAGCATACCCTTGTCGAGGTTGACCGAGCTGCCGTTGACGTTGATGTTCTTGCCCGACACCACTGCGAGCGAATCCCCGGCGTTAAGCGTGGTCGCCGTCAACGCATCGTGCGATCTGTGCGATGACTCCGAATAGCTGCCGTGACCGTCGCTGCCGGAACTGTTGCTATCGATGGTCGAAGTTGCCTTCGCTGCATCGAGCGTGACGTTGCCCTTCGCTGCGATGGTGCCCCCGCCGCCCAGGTTGATATTCGCGCCGCTCGCCGTCAGGTCGCCGCCCACGCCTATCAGCGACACACCGCCCACGTTCACGGTGCTGCCCGTCACACTGTTGATGTTCGTGTCCGACACGCCATTCGCGCGCTCGACCACCTTGCGCTCGCCCGTCTGCACCGTGCCGATATCGTAGTTGCCGCCTACGGCCATACCGAGGTTACCGCCAACATTGAGGTTGCCCCCGTGCTGCTCGAAGTTGCCCCCTGTGATGATCGCCGCGTCGCCCGCCACGTTCATGCTCGCAACTGGCCCCATCGTCGTGCTCACGCGCGTGGCCCCCGTCGCACTCACCTGGTTGAGCGTTTTCGTGGCCGTGTCGAGGATCACGTTGCCGCCCGCGTTGAGCACAAGACTCCCGGCGTTCACCTTCGCAGAGGTCAAATCGACGTTGCCTGCTGTCGCCAGCGCCATGAGGCCGCCGCTCGTAAGCGCGCCGAACGCGTTGTTGATCGACTGGCCGTCTATCTGCATCGAGTTCGCCGCCTGCACCGTGCCGCTGTTCGTGAAGGTCTGCGCGTTCTTGAGGTCGATATCGGTCGCCGCGATGAGTGGCCCGTCCATGTTCTGCTGGCTCGCCTTCGCGAGATAGACCACGGGCACGAGCACCGACTGTCCGTCCACAAGCTGCGTCTGCATGATGATGACGTTGCTCGTGAGCTGCGCCACTTGTTCGGGCGACAGGCTCATGCCGAGCGGCAGGTCCAGCGACTTCGAAAGCGACGCGCCCGCCGCAAGCATCGCTTCATACATCGACTGGAGATCGGTATAGGGCCCAGGTACCGCCTTGCCGGTGAGCGACGTGATCTGGTTGCGCACGAGTTGCTGCTCGTAGAAGCCATCGCCCAGGCGCTTTTCGGTCGTCTGCGGATTGAGGCCAAGCTGTTGCAGGTAGTAGTCGCTCGATATGAACGCTTTCTGGTTCGTGAACGCCGGGTTCGTCTCGATCAGGTAATTCACACCGGGTATGCTCACCGGCCTGAAGAGACCGCCCTGGGGGATCGTGAGGTTTTGCAGCACGTTCTGTGCGGTCGCGCTCGCGATGACCGGATCGACCATGCTCCCGCCGCCCTTGACCGAGGCCGTGCCGCCCTTCGTGCCGCCGGCATTACCGCTCACCGCGCCGATATCCACACCGGTCAGCGACTGGCCAGCGGCAAGCCCGAGTGACGGAATGCCCGCGTTGGCCGCCGTGTTGTCGATGCGGATGCCCGTACCAGAAAGCGTGCCACCCGCGACGAAGCTGGATTCGTAACTCGGCAACGCGTAGTTGCGGATATCTGCGGGCGCGTTGCACTTGCTTGCGCAGAACGCGTAGGTCCAGTCGGGAATGCTGCCGTCATAGTTGCGGTAGTGGTAGAACCCCGAGTACGTGACCTGCACGCCAGGCGCTGCCTGTCCCGTCCAGCTAACCTGGTCGAGCGTCATGGGCGCAGCAATGTCGCCAACCGCCGCGACCGCGCTCCAGTCATTCTGGAACGTGCCGACCGATGACGTGTCGAGCCTGCCGCCCGAGACGATCTGCGCCTGCGGACTGATGCCCGCAATCAGGTTCGCGACCGCCACGCCCGTATAGGACGTGTACATGTAGTCGCTATTCATCTGGCCGCCGTGCGGCGGATCGATGTACACGCCGCCGATGCTGTTCGGGTCCGGCGTGTTGACCTTGCCCGTGCGGCCCGAAAGGCTGATGCCACGCTGCGCCAGCAGGTCAGGATCGACAGGCTGGTTAAAGCCAGTTGCGCTCACTTCGCGCCGCGTGTTCGTCACCTGACCGGCGTGCAGCTCCATATCGCCCGCCGACTCGACCAGCGCCGACTGATTGCGGATCAGCGCCGCGTTGGTGTAGTTCCCGTTCGCATCCTTGCCGCCCGCCAGCACGACCCTGCCAAGCCCGTAGATCGCGGTCGTCGCCTGCGAGTCGGTCGCCGTGGTGTCGTCGCGGTTCTCGATATCGTTCGCAAGCAGTTCCAGCGTGCCGTTGCTGTCAGTTGCACCGATGAGCGCAGTCGGTCCAACGTTGCTCAGGCCGCGGTTCGCATTCAGCGACACGCTGCCGCCCACCATGGCGCCCGTGTTCTGCAGTGTGCCCGAGTGCGTGGTGAGCGTGCCGCCCGCCATCATGGTCCCGCTATTGAAGATATCGTCCGCGTTGACGCCGAGGTTGTTGGCCGCCTCCACCAGCGCCGCATTGGTGAACGTTCCTGGCAGCGTGAAGGTGAGGTCGTGACCGGAGTTGAACTGCACATCGGCCGCGGGCGCGAAATCGCCCTGCATGCTGATCGCCACGTCATTGGCTGCGCTGTACGCGCCGCCGCCGCCCGTGAGCGTCGATGCGCTCACCGCAAGGTCGTGGGTCGCGCCGATCTGGCCGTTCGTGTTGTTGATCGCGCCCGCCGTCGTGACCATAACATCGCCGGTCAGGCCCGCAACGTTGCCGATTGCGCCGCTGGCGTTGTCCAGGTTATCACCCGTCACCGTGACGTTCGCGCCGCTCACCTGCGCGCCCTGGGTGTTCAGGATCGACGACGCATTGACGTCGAGATTGCCGTTGCCCGTGACCTGGCCGCCCGCATTCAGGAGTTCGCTGCCGCCCCGGACAGTCGTGTCGCCCCTGCCGAGGTTGCCGATGACACCGCGTGTGTTGTCAGTGGACGCAGCCCGTACGGCGAGCGTGCTGCCGTCGCCTACGGCCCCGGTGCCGGACTGGATCTGACCGTTCACGTTCGTGAGCGCACCGCCGCTGTCGATGGAAGCGGAAGCAAGCGAGCGCACCACACCCTGCGTGTTGTTCAGGACACCCGAGATGGTGGCCGAGAGATAACCCTGCGCGGCGAATACGCCCGACGTGTTGTCGACGCTCCCCGCGTTCGCGACGAGTTCGCCCGCCGTGATGATCCTGCCGCCCACGTTCGAGAGCGCACCCGCGCCGTTGCCCGGTGCAATCGTGAACGTGCCCGTGCCGGCGTGGAGGATCGAGCCTCCGTTGTCGTTGAGCGCCCAGGGCGTGAGCGAGAAGTCGGTGCTGCTGGTTTGCAGCGTGCCGCCCGACGAGTTGTCGAATGTCCCGCTGATGTTCAGGGCCATCTGCACGGCGCCGTATTGCGTGATCGTGCCGCCGTGGTTCAGCAGGTCGGTGGCCGAGAGCGCGAGCTGGTTTGCCTCGATATCGCCTTCGCTGTTGTCCAGCGTACTGGCGCTCGAGATCGTGAGGTTTGGCGCGACGACCTTGCCGCCGCTGTTCGTCATCGCACCGGTGTGGATCGTCCCGTTGGCGCCCGCGCCAAGCTGGCCGTTATCGTTCGTGAGTGTGGCGCTTGTGACGTTCAGGTCCGTGTTCGACAGTACCTTGCCGCCGGTATTGTCCAGCGTGCCGCTGACCGTCGCCGTGACGCCGCGCTGACCGCTGATCGAACCCGTCGTGTTGTTGAACGAGCCCGCCTGGGCCATGACATTCCCGTTGCTTGTGATCGCACCACCGGCGTTCGATACCGCTCCCGCGCCGTTGCCCGCGCTGACCGTCAGCGTGCCCGTACCGGCGTGCGCAATCGCGCCTGCGTCGTTATCAACTGCTGCTACCGTTACGCGCAGGTTCGTCGCGTTCGACGCGATCTGCCCGCCGTTCGAATTGTCCAGTCTGCCGCCCGCGCTCACGGTCTGCGCGCTGCTGCCCGTCTGCGTGATTGCGCCGCCCTCGTTGTTGAGGTTTCCCGGCGTCGAAACGGCTACGGTGTCCGCATCGATGTTGCCCTTCGCGTTGTCGATGGACGCACCCGTGACCGTCACGGTCGTACCCGAAAGCGTGCCGCCTGCATTGGAAAGCGCCCCGGTCGCGGTAGCCGTCAACGCATCGCCCGCGCTCGCCGAGCCGCTGTTGTTCAGGTTCCGTGCACTGAACACGGCGTTATGCAGTGCGCTGACCTGCCCCGCGTTCGTGAAGGTGTAGGCGCTAATCTGCACATTGCCGTTACCGCCGATCACGCCACCCAGGCCGTTCAGCAGCGTGCCCGTCACGCCGAGGTTCTGGCCGTCGCCGTTCAGTGACGTAATGCGGCCTGCCGTGTTGTCCAGTGACGTGCCGGACAGCGAAAAGCCCATCGCGCTCTGCATCGTGCCCTGGCCGTTGGCGATGGCCCCACCGCCGCGCACCTGCATCGTGCCCTGCGAGACGAGCACACCGCCCTCGTTCGACACATCGCCTGCCGCCGTCGCATTGAGCGGCCCCTGCGCCGAGACGTTGCCGCCCTGGTTCGAAAGGCTGCCCGCGTTGAGCGTCACGGCGCCGCCCGACATCGCGCCGTGGTCGTTGACCATTGCGCCCGTTGCCTGCGCGTTCACTGCGCCCTGGGCGCTCGTCGTCGCGCCCGAGAGATTCAGATCGCCTGCGTTCGCAGTGAGCGACAGGTCGCGGTTCGCCGCCGTCTCGCTGCCTGCGAGATCGACCAATGTACCCGAGAGCGACGCATCGCCGCCCGCGACGTTATGGCCCGTGGCTGAAAGCGCGCCCGACGAGACGACATTCAAATTCGCCGCCTGCGTCACCACGCCATCGCTGTTCACGCCCGAGGCAAGCGAACCGGTCGAATTCATCGACCCCGCGCCTGCTTGGAGTACGCCCTGCGCCGCGAGCGTGCCGCTGTTCGTGAGATCACCTGCAGTATTCACTGCAAGCGAGCCCTGCGCGTAAGCGGTGCCTGCGTTCGTAACGCCTGTATTCGAGTTCAGGGCGACGTTGCCGCTTGCGGTCGTTCTGCCCGTGAGCAGGACACGGCCATCCGAACTCAGCGTGAAGTCACCTGCCTGAGCGGCAATCACACCCGCGTTCGACACGCCCACGCCGTGCTCGTTGGATGCCAGATAGATCTTGCCCGCGTACATACCGCCTAGCTGGCTGACGTCGATCGATATGGGCGCGGGAACGCCATTGCCCGGGATCGGCGTCGCCACGAGCGTATCGTGATTGACGTTGTTCGCGCCCGCGATGACGTTCAGGCTGTTGGCATAGACCGCCGCATTGATTTGCACGGCTCTTGCCAGTAAATCCACCTGATCGACATTCGACGCGTTAAAGCCCGCGCCCTGTACGGTGATATTGCCGCCCGTGACGTTGTAGCCCGTGAGCGCGCCGTTTGCGTCGAGTTGCGGGATACCGGTCGTCAGAACGGCCCGGTTCGTATTGATGAAGTTGCCGCCATTGACAGCAATCCCTGACGGATTGGCCAGCACGACCGTGGCACGTTGACCCGCAACTTCGAGTGGGCCATTGAACTGCGAAGGGTTCGCACTGTTGACCTGGTTGACGATGATCCGCGCCGACTGGCCCGGCGCATAGTTCGGATTCCCGTTGATCTGCCCCGCCAGCTGCGTGTTCACGATCGTCGGCGAATTATTGAGAATCGCGCCGCGCTGCTGGACGTCGAACTGCGAATAGCTGTTCATCGACACGCCAACACCCGAGGGGCGGTTGACGTTCACCTGCTGCAGGCCATTGGGCGTGTCGATGACGCCGGGCGCATGGGCCCCCGATGGAATGACCTGGGCATGCGCGAGCAGCGGCGCTCCAGCCAGCAGCAACACGGTCGCCGCCAAGGCGGCCTCGCCGCTCCCCCGCTTGCCACATGCCGTCGCGCTCTCTTCGACTGCGACAAGCATGTTGCGCGCACGGCTGAACACCAGCCTGTAAATCTTGTTCATCATCGCCCGACACTTTCAGTTGGTCAGGCGATTCTGGTCAGGCGGCTATCTCAAAACACGTCAAAAATTGTCAAAGCGGCGATTGCGCAGGAGTTTCAGATTTGTCCTAGATGTATTGACCCGTTGCGCATGAACCGTGTCGCAAACCGACAACGGCAACACCGGGTTATGAACGAGCAAAGCGTCGCGCTACGCTTCGCCCTCGCCGAACACCTCCGCACAAAACGCGCGCCCCTCATCCGACAAACTCGCCGTGCCGGTTCCATCTTCGGCCTGCGTCGTCACCACCAAGCCGCTGTCCACGAGCGCCGTCAATTGTCTGCGCAATCCGCTCATCGGCACGCCGGCCTGCTTCGAGAGTTTCGCGAGCGACCACGCCCGGCCCTGAGTCTCATGCCGCTCGTGCTTCTCGGACTCGGCGCGCCACAACTGCTCGAGCACCGCAATCAGCACCGGGTCGACGCCCTGCTCGTCTGCGTCGTCGTCTTCGCGCTCTTTGTCTGCGTTCATCGCCTGTCTCCTCATGCCATCTTTGCGGCCATTTCGCCTAGCGTCTTCAGCGCGGCTTCGGTCTGCGCGTTCCATGGGTAGCTGTAGTTCAGCCGGATGTAGTGGTGGTACTCGTTGCGCATCGAGAACATGTAGCCGGGCCCGATGGTAATGCCCTGCGCGAGCGCCGCCTGATAGAGCCGCATCGAATCGACGCGCGGCGGCAGTTCCACCCACAGCACGTAGCCGCCTTGCGGCTCCGAGGTGCGCGTGCCCGCCGGAAAGAAGCGCTCGACCATCGCCCGCATGAGCCGCGCCTGTTGCCGGTAGAAGCGCCGCACGCGGCGCAGGTGCCGGTCGTAGCCATCGTGGCGCAAGTAGTCGGCCAGCGCCACCTGGGGAACCGAGGGTGTCGTGAGCGTGTTGAGGAACTTGAGCTTTTCGACCTGCGCGCGGTAGCGTCCCGGCAGCGCCCAGCCAATGCGGTACGACGCGGAGAGGCTCTTCGAAAACGAGGCGCAATGCAGCACGAGGCCGCGCGTGTCGAACTGCTTGAGCGTGGAAGGCCGCGTCTGCCCGAAGTAGAGCTCCTGATAAACGTCGTTCTCGATCACGGGCAAGTCGTGCGCCTCGGCAAGCGCCACGAGCCGCGCCTTGTTCGCGTCGGGCATGCGAAAACCGAGCGGATTCTGGAAGTTCGGCATCACCATGCAGGCCGCGACCTTCTGGCGCACCAGTACGCGCTCCAGCGCGTCGAGGTCGATGCCGGTATCCGCGTTCGTGCTCACTTCAATCGCGCGCATGCCAAGACGCTCGATGGCGTGCAGCATCGCGTAGTAGGTGGGCGACTCGACGGCCACCGTGTCGCCCGGCTTGGCCACGGCTTGCAGGCTCAGGTTGATCGCCTCGGTCGCGCCCACGGTGATGACGATTTCCTCGGGATCGACGCTCACGCCGTTTTCTGCGTAGCGCCGCGCGATCTGGCGGATCAGCTCGGGGTTGCCGGGCGGCAGGTCGTCGATGAGGTTCCAGCTCGCATGGCGGCGCGCAATGGCGTTGGCGTACTGGTTGATGCGCCGCCAGGGGAACAGCGCCGGGTCCGGGTACGGCGAGCCGAGCGGCACGGCGTCCTGCGCGCCGATGCTGCGCAGGGTGGAAAGCACGAGGCGGCTCACGTCCACGTTGGCGGGCACGGGTTGCCTCGGCGCGCTCGCCCGGCGCGGCTTGCCAGGGGAAACGGCGTCCTTGCCCTCTGACCCTTGTGCGCCCACCGCGCCGCGCCCTTGCGGCGCACCCACGCGCGCACGCACGAAATAACCCGATTGCGGCCGCGACTCGATCACGCTGCGGCTTTCCAGCAGCGCATAGGCGCGCAGCACCGTCTTGATGCTCACGCCGTGCTGCTGGCTCGCGCGCCGCACGGAGAGAATGCGCTCGCCGGGGCCGAACACGCCGCGGCGCACGGCGGCTTCGATATCGTCGGCGAGTTGCTCGTAGCGGGTCACGTTCGGGTTGCGTTCAATCAGGCGAAGGGGTGGGGCCACGCGCGCGGGGCCGATCCCGGCAAGTCTATGACAAAACGCCGCAACTGTATCCCTTGCTTTTTGGTTTTTCTGTGATCTCCGGGGGCACAGGAACACAGTAGCCTTGGGCCATCGGGCAGACCGCCCTGGAAAACGAAAAGCCAACCGCATCATGAAGAAGCCGCAAGGTCGCATCGAGCCGTATCACCACCCCGCCGCCGGCTGGGGCGCGCTCAAGCAGGTCGCCATCAACCTCATCAAGGAGAAGGTGACGGGCGGCAATTACCGCACGCTGCTCAAGCAGAACCAGCCCGACGGCTTCGACTGCCCCGGCTGCGCATGGCCCGACCGCGAGCACGCTTCCACGTTCGAGTTCTGCGAGAACGGCGTGAAGGCCGTGGCGGCGGAAGCGACCAGCAAGCGCGTGACGCCCCAGTTCTTCCAGGAGCACACCGTTAGCGAGCTGATGGCGCAATCGGACTACGAGCTGGAGCAGCACGGCCGCCTGACCGATCCGCTCGTCTACGACGCGCTGCAGGACCGTTACGTGCCGATCGAGTGGAACGACGCGTTCAAGCTGATCGCGAAGCACCTCAACGCGCTCGACGATCCGAACCGCGCCGCGTTCTACACTTCGGGGCGCGCGAGCAACGAGGCCGCGTTCCTCTATCAGCTCTTCGTGCGTATGTACGGCACGAACAACTTCCCCGACTGCTCCAACATGTGCCACGAGGCCACGAGCCGCGGCCTGCCGGGCACGGTGGGCATCGGCAAGGGTACGGTCACGCTCGACGACTTCGAGCACGCCGACACGCTGCTCATCTTCGGCCAGAACCCGGCGACGAACCATCCGCGCATGCTCGGCGAGTTGCGCGACTGCGCTAAGCGTGGCGCGACCATCGTCTCGATCAATCCTTTGAAAGAGCGTGGGCTGGAGCGTTTCGCGAGCCCGCAGCACACACTCGACATGCTCTCTCCCAAGGGCGTGCAGATCAGCTCGGTGTTCATCCGCCCGCGCGTGGGCGGCGACTTCGCGCTCATCAGGGGCGTGGCCAAGCGCGTGATCGAACTCGACGACGAAGCGCTCGTGCAAGGCACGGAACGCGTGCTCGACGTCGACTTCATCGCCGAGCACTGCGTTGGATTCGACGCCTTCGCCGTCGACCTGCGCGCCGAATCGTGGGACACCATCGTCGCCGAAGCGGGTGTGCCGATCGAAGAAGTGCTCAAGCTCGCCGATATCTACGTGAAGAGCCGTGCCGTGATTTCGACGTGGGGCATGGGCCTCACGCAGCACAAGAATTCGGTGGCGACGATCCAGTTGCTTTCGAACCTCATGATGATGCGCGGGAATATCGGCCGCCGTGGCGCGGGACTGTGCCCCGTGCGCGGCCATTCGAATGTGCAGGGCGACCGCACGGTAGGCATCGAGGAAAAGCCCACGCAGGCGTTTCTCGACCGCCTCGGCAAGGCTTACGACTTCGAGCCGCCGCATGAGCACGGTTATGACGTCGTGGAAACCATCCACGCGATGCTCGAAGGCCACGTGAAGGTGTTCATCGGTCTCGGCGGCAACTTCTCGATCGCCACGCCCGACACGCCGCGCACGTGGGAAGCCATGCGCGCGTGCGCACTCACGGTGCACGTGACCACGAAGCTCAACCGCAGCCACCTGGTTCACGGCCGCGACGCGCTCATTCTGCCCACGCTCGGCCGCACCGAGATCGACCTGCAGAACGGCGTGCCGCAAGGCGTGAGCGTCGAGGACTCGATGAGCATGGTGCACATCTCCTACGGCATGAACCGGCCCGCTTCGACGAACCTGCTTTCGGAAATCGCAATCGTCGCGCGCATGGCGCACGCCACGCTAGGTAGCGACAAGGTGGACTGGCTCGACCTCGCCGCCGACTACGCGAAGATCCGCGACGGCATCGAGAAAGTGTTCGACGGCTTCGAAAACTACAACGAGCGCCTGAAGCACCCCGGCGGCTTCCACCTGGGTGTCGCCTCGCGCGACCGCGTGTGGAAAACGCCCAGCAACAAGGCGCAGTTCGTCGTGCACGCCATCGCGCTCGATACGCCCATTCACCGCGCGCGCGCCGAGCATGGTCCGCGGCTCATGACGCTCATGACCACGCGCTCGCACGATCAGTACAACACCACGATCTACGGTCTCGATGACCGTTACCGCGGCGTATACGGCCTGCGCCGCGTGCTGTTCGCGAACCGCGAGGACATGACGATGCTCGGCTTCGAGCCGGGCCAGCACGTGGACATCACGAGCGTGTGGGACGATGGCGTGGAGCGCCACGTCGAGGACTTCATGCTGGTGGAGTACGACATTCCGCGCGGCTGCCTCGGCGCGTACTATCCCGAGACCAACCCGCTGGTGCCGCTTTCGTCCATCGCAGACGGCGCGGGCACGCCGACCTCGAAGTCGATTCCGGTGCTGCTGAGCCCGGCCACGGCTAACGATCACGCCATCGCGGCGTGATGTCTGGTCTGAAGGCCCCGGCAATGGCGCTGGCGCCTTTTTGCATGCGCTGCGCTTAGCTGGCGAGCTTGCGGAACGTCTCCAGCACCGCTTCGCCCTTGAAAGGCTTGACGATCCAGCCGCGCACGCCGGCCGCCTTGCCACGCTCCTTCATGGCCGGGCTGCTTTCCGTGGTCAGCATCACCACGTTCACGGCCGTGTTCGCCAGCTCGCTGCGGATCTTCTCGACCATCGTGAGGCCGTCCATGTTCGGCATGTTCACGTCGCTCACCACGAGCTTCACGCCGGGATTCGAGCGCAGCTTCGCCAGGCCGTCCTTGCCGTCCACCGCCGTATCCACGTCCAGACCGTTCTTGCGCAGAAAGCCGGCCACTTCGTCGCGCACCGTGCTCGAATCGTCCACCACCAGAATCTTTGCCATGTTGTTCATCTCCTTCGCGCCGCGTATGGCGCGTCTTGATCAAAATAATTCGAGTTCGCCGCTGGCCTGCTCGTCAACGGCTGCAGCCGCGGCCTGCGCGGCCGTCTCGTCAAACCCTTCGCGCGACCAGCCGAGGCTGAACACGAACCGCTGGTCGATCACCACTGCGCGGCCCGTATTCGGGCACGTGAGCCGGTACTTGATGCACAACTGAGGATTGTCGGAGCCAAACGACAAATAGCGCCGCCGATGATTGATGAGCAGCGGCACCTGCACCTGCGCGCGGCCCCAACCCGCCTCGTCGGCAGCGCGTGCGTTACCCAGATAGCGGTTACGGAACGCACCCCATACGAGATTCGTGAGTTCGGCGAGCACGCCGTTCACGTCGCGGAAGTCGCTCGCTTCGTCGCGGCCCGCGCGCGGCGGCAGCAGCTCGATCAGCGGCGCCTCCTCGGTCTGCATGAGAAGCCAGCCGCGACACCACGCGGTCTCGATCGGAATGAGCGTCAATACCTCGCCGAAGATGATGCGGTCGCGCACAATGCTCGGCGTGTCCCAGTTCACTTCGAGTCCGGCAAAGAGGCCACGCAGGCGCCCGAGCGTCATGTCGGTGATGCCGTCCACGAGCGGGTCCGGATAGTCGTGCGAGAACACATGCGCTTCGAGCGCCGCGATCAGCGTTTCAGGATCGCTTTCGTGCCAGTTGGCGCACGGCAAGCGACGCAATGGCTCGGGCAAGGCATCGCTGTGTTCGCTTGCTGCGCGCCGCAGCACGACGGGCAGTTCGGGGCGCTCCGCTTCCAGCGCGACGGCCACCGCCGCCGCGGCTTCGAGCGAGCCGCCGAAGTCCTCGCCCAGCAGCACGCCGCCCAGATCGTAATGCGTCTTCAGCGCCGCCGAGAGCGCTTCGCGTCGCACCGGCACGCACACGCAATCGTGTGCGGCTGCGGTTTGCGCTATCGCCTCGGCGCGCGCCGTATTGCTTTCCAGCAGCAACAGCTTGCTGACTGGCTTGTTCGCGTTCATGTTCCTTTCTCTGCCTTCAAAACAATTCGAGTTCGCCCGCGCTGTCGTGCACTTCGACTGCAGCGGTACTCACCACGAAATCGAGCGGCGCTTGCGTGCATACGCACAGCGTGGCGCCGATCCGAACGTCGTGATCGATCGTGAGCGCATACGACTGCACGTAGTCCGGCTTCAGTTCGCGCAGATACGGCAGGCATCCACTGCTGAGCGCATAGGGCGTGGACATGCCGAGGTCGGGGAAATGTTCGACCAGTTGCTGGTTCATGGCCCCGCAGCACAGGTTGCCGAACTCCATGAAGCATTCGGTTAGCTCACGCGAGGCATCGCCCACGTAGTAGCGCTGCGTGCGCTCGTCATCTTCGAAGTGCAGGAGCAAGAGCAGGCGGAACTGCATCGACGAAATCGTCAGGATGACCAGGTGCTCGCCTTGGGGCGCCTCGCCCACACGAGGCTCGATTTCGCAGCTGTGCTGCGCGTCGGTCACGAGACGCATGCGCGCAGCCGCGAAAAAAATCCGCTCGATGCTGTCCTTCGCGTGCGTGCCGATCATGCGTGCGCCCCGGCGCGCGTCGCTTCGAGCTGGTGACGCAGTTGCTGCGACGACGCTTCCACGCTCGCCAGCGTCGCCGCGATCATCTTGCCGCCCGCCTGAATGTCCTGGAACGTCGCGGCCGTGATGAGGTCGTTGCGGTTCAGGCTGTCGCGATAGCTCTTCGAAAGGTCCTGCGAGCGCGTGGCGAGCGAGCGCACTTCGCCCGCCACGATCGAGAAGCCGCGCCCGGCCGCGCCCGCGCGCGCCGCTTCGATCGAAGCGTTGAGCGAGACGATCAGCACATGGCTCACGATCGACGACAGCTCCTGGTTCTTCTTGTGCATGTCGTTGTTCTGCGCCATCAGCGAGATCATCTGCTCATGCCAGCGCTCGAACGTCGACGACATGAGCTTCAGGCGCGAGGCCTCGCTCGCGATACGCGCCGCGTGCTGCATGGCGTCGTCACGCTGCGCGCGCTCGCTGGCGAGCGCCGCTTCGAGTGCGTCGGCCACGGACCTGCGCTGCGCGAGTTCCGCGCGCAGCGACTCGATCTGCGCAGCCAGCGCCGCGTGTTCGCGTGCGGCGTCTTCCTGCTGCGCCGTGTGGTGCGCTTGAGCCTGTGCAAGCGCGACTGCGTGCGCGGCGTCCTGCGCGCGCGCTGCTTCACGTGCCTGCGTTTGCGCACGCTTGCCCCACACGACAGCCATGCCGGCCGCCAACGCGATGAGCGCCGCGCCTTCGATCAAATACGGTAAGACCACTTGCCACCCCCGCCATGCGCTAGCTCGCCAGCGCTGCTTCTTGCTTTGCTTGCGTTGCGTCCACCATCTTTACGGCCCACTGCTGCGGCAAACGCACGACGGTCTGGAAATTCCGGTAATCGGCGCCCTGGCGGTCGTCAGTGAAACGCAGCTCGATTGCGCCGCCCTCGCGTTCGAGGAAATCGCGCACCGCGTCCATGCCCACGCCACGGCCCGAGACTTCGGTCACGTTCGTCGCCGTCGAAAAGCCGGGGCGGAAAATGAACGCCGCGATCTCCTCGTCCCTCACCGCTTCATACGCCTGCAGCCAGCCGCGCCCCATCGCAATGCCGCGAATACGCGCGAGCGCGAGGCCGCGGCCGTCGTCGGCGAGCGTCATTTGCAGCGCATCGTTGTGCACGTTCACGTCGATGTCGATATGACCCGACTCGTCCTTGCCAATTGCGCGGCGTTGCGCCGGCATTTCAATGCCGTGGTCGAGCGAGTTGCGCAGCAGGTGCATGAACACGTTCTTCACCGTGCCGGCGGCCTCGCTGCGCAGGCGATAACCGTTGTCGGCAATCCGCACCGCCGGTTCAACCTTGCCGAGTTCCAGGGCGAGCGATGGCAGCGAGCCGGTCACGCCCGCAAGCGCATCGGCCACGCGCTCGGTGCCGATGGCGCGCAGCGTAGCGCGCAGTTCGACGCGCATCGCGCGCAGTGCGAGCAGGTCGTTGTCGTCGGTGCGATCGACAATGCGCAGCGTCTCTTCGATCGCTTCGCGCGTGACCGTGAGGCTCGCTGCGCCGTTCTGCGCGCCAGCCGCACGCGGGCCGCGCCCGAGGCTCACTTCGTTGATGCTCGAATAGTGCTCGAGCGCCGCCTTCACGCGCTCCAGATCGGCGATGAGCGCCTGCTGGTCCCACGTGTGGCTCGTGTCTTCGCGGCGCAATGCGTCGTAGCGCTGCTCGACTTCGTGCACCACGCCCGTGAGATGCTGCAAGCTATACGTGCGCGCATTGCCCTTGATCGTATGCATGTTGCGGAACAGCGCTGCAATTGCGCTCGTGTCCGCGCAGTCGTGCTGGCGAATGATGTGCTCGTTCTCGTGAATGAAGCCCGCCGAGCTTTCGACGAAATGCTGGAACTTCTCTTCGCTCACCGCGAGAATTTCGCCAATCATCTCGAGGCGACGTTTTTGCTCGCCCGCTTCGGCCGCGAGTTCGCGCAGCTCCGTCACGTCGCGCACGCACAGCATGAGGCGCACGACCACGTCGTTTTCGTCGGTGATTGCCGACCAGCTCAGGTCGAGCACCTTCGCGCGGCCATCGGGCAGCCTGCGCGTGATTTCGTTCACGAGCAGATGCTGATTGAACGCGAAGTTCACGTCGTCTTCACCAAGGCACGCGTGCACGGCGGCGTCGATTTGCGCGAGGGTGTCGGCGTCGAGATCCGTATGTGAGAACACGAGGTCCATGAGCGAACGGCCCGCAATCTCCTTCGTTTCGAAGATTGCCTCTAGATACGCCGAATACTCGTTGTGGATCGTCGCACCTTCCACCACCGTGAGAATGCCCTGCTGCATGTTCTGCAGCATCGCCTGAATGTCGGCGGTCTTGCGCTTGAGCTGCGCGGAGCTGTGCTGGATCTTCTCGATCATGCCGTTGAAGGCGACGATCGAATGACCGATTTCGTCCATGCGGGCGACGGGCACGCGGCGCGTGAAGTCCTGGCTCGACGCGATCTCGCTCATCATGGCCTGCATGCGCGAGAGCGGCCGCGTGATCTGGCGGTAGAGTAGCGCGCCGATGAGCGTGAGCAACAGCACCGCGCCGCCCGTCACGCCAGCAATGGCGCTCGTCGTGGTGTCGAGCGTGCCGTTGAGGGTGCGGATTGCGTCGTCCTTCTGGCGGTTCTTTTCCACGCGCATCGTCGTGACGATGCCTTCGAGTTCGTCGCGGTACTGCGCGACGTTCGCGAAGAGATAGGCCTGCGCGAGTTCGTTCTTGCCGTTCGCCTTCATCTTCGCGGTGTCGTCGATCGCGGAGAAGTAGTTCGCGAGGCTTTCCTGCGCCTGCGAAACCAGGCCTTCCTGCGCGTGGCTGGCTGCCGCCTTGCGCTGCAAGTCGAGCGCGGCGCGCAACGCGGCTTCCTTGTCCTTGAGTTCGTTTTGCGCGAGCGACGCGACCGTGGCGTCGGGTGCGTAGACGAGCGCCATGGTCGCGAGCTGCACGTCTTTCACGAGCGACACGAGGTCGGATGAAGCGAGCGCGCTCGGCACGACGCCCTGGGTAACCTGGCGGACGTCGGTGGCGCTGCGGCGGGCCTGCCAGGCCGCGTAGCCGCCGATGGCGGACAACGCGACGAACATCAGGACGATGAGTAGCGTGATGCGGTGACGAATGGTCATGTCGAAATCCCCGGACCTTCGGCGTGCCGGTCGCGCTATGGCTACGCGACTCGTGACACGGAGGCCAATTTATTCGCGATGGATTATCGACGCTCAGGTATGACGAAATGATGACCAGGCACAATTCGCCCGAGTGCACTGTGCGTTACACAACACTTGACGTTCGCGGTCTGTTGCGCACTGACCGGCCACGACGTGGCGCTTAGTCGGGCACGGCGGGGGCGTCGAGAAAGAGCACCATGAGTTCGTCGTCGGCATACTCGCCGTCGATGCACAGGCCGCGGGGTTCGACGCCGTAGCGCACGAAGCCGCACGAGCGGTAGAGCGCCTGGGCACGGGGGTTCAACACGCTCACCACCAGTTGCACCTGGAGCAAGCCTAGCGCACGGGCGTGAGCGATGGCTCCCTCCATCAATTGCCTTGCAATGCCGGCACCTCGCCATGCAGGGTCGACAAAGACGCCCCAAATGAGCCCCTTGTGTGCGAGCTTGCGTCGCGGTTCGCGCATGAGTCCGGTGATGCCGACGAGCGTGTCGCCCACGAATGCGCCGAATACCACCTGGTTCTCGGTGGCGCGCACCCGGACCCTGCTTTCTTCGGGCGTGCGCTGCGATTCCTCTTCATAGGTCGGGACGATCCCGGCGGGATAATTTTCGGTCGCGTACAAACGCATGGCGTGAAACGCTTGCGCATCTTGCTCGGTCAATGGACGAATCGTTGTATTCGTTGGCTTCGTTTCGTTCATGTGCAGTGCCTGGCAATGGAAAGAGAATGACTCGCGCGATTCGAGCAAGCCTATCACGTCCCCCTGCTCGCTCGCCTTGCGCTAATATGGAACACCTGCGTCGCTTCATGCGCGCAGCATCACTCCGAGGTCTCTCATGCCGCAAGCCACAACGTCCGACGCACAACCTTACTTCTGGCGCGATGCAGACCTGCCGTTCATTGAAGTACGCGCGATCGCCGACGGCCGCAAGGTACGCTACGGCCGTCACGCACACAGCACGTTCTCGATCGGCGCGGTCACGGGCGGGCGCAGCACCTACCTGAACGGGAGCACGCTCTCGCATATCAGCGCGGGCGCGGTGGTGGTCATCAACCCGGAGGTCGTGCACGCATGCAACCCGGCCGCGGACGAGCCTTGGGCCTATCGCATGTTCTATCTCGACACGGCGTGGCTCGCGAATTTACAACACGACTTGGGCTTCGGAGCGCACGAGGGCTTTCGCCCGTTCGAACAGACCTTGAGCTGGGAGCGTGATTTGTCCGATGGGCTCAACGCGCTCTACGCGTTGCTCGTCGACACGAATGAGTCGGCACTTCGCAAGGAATGCGCCGTCGTGGCTTACTTCTCCAGGCTCCAGCAGTCCCTGAATCCTGCGCCGGTTAGCGCACGCGAACCGAACGAGCGGCTCGCGCGCGCAGCGGAATTCATCGACGGCAACTACACGCGTACGCTCAAGCTCGAAGAGATCTGCGCCGCCGCCGATCTTTCCCCTTCGTACCTGATACGCGCGTTTCGCGAGCAATATGGCATGACGCCGCACGCGTACGTCGTGAACCGCCGTATCGAATTCAGCCGCGCGCAACTGCGTCGCGGGCACGCTATTGCAGACGTCGCGGCGCAAGCGGGTTTCGCCGATCAAGCGCATCTGCAGCGCGCGTTCCGCCAGTTCGTTGCCGCGACGCCCGGCCAATATCGCGGCTAACGTAGTCGTCGCGCGCTCAGCCAAGCACCAGCCAAACCGCACTGCCCGCCAGCAACAACGCCATCGCGCGGTTCACGAAGCGCACGCGCGACGGTTCGCGCAAGGCCTGGCGCAGCGACGCGCCCGCCCACGCCCAGCAAGCAATCGACAGGTAGCACACCACAAAATAGATCGCGGCGAACCGCCAGACCAGCGCATTCTCGCCGGAAGCCGCATATAAGCCCATGGCCGCCACCGAGGCGAGCCACGCCTTGGGATTGAGCCATTGCATCGTGGCGCCCACCATCAGCGAGGGCCCGCGCGCCGCGTTCGGGGAGTCGATGCGGCCATCGTCGGTGGCGAGCCGGTACGCAACGTAAAGCAGGAAAGCCACGCCCGCCCATTCGAGCGCGCGCGTGAGAAACGGCAAGCGCGCCAACAGTTCCTGCATGCCGAGGCCGATCAGCAGCAGCAACAATACGAAGCCCACGGTCGCGCCAGTGACGTGGCGCAGGCTCGCGCGCAGCCCGTAGCGCGCGCCAGCACTCAGCGCGACGATATTGACGGGGCCAGGGGTGATGGAAGTGGCCAGCGCGAAGGCGGCCATCGACAAAGCAGTGCTCACGGTTATCCTCGCTATGCTCATGGGCAATCAGTAAGCGTCGAGGGTAGACCCGCGCGCCGGCGGCGTATTGAAGAAAATTGCCCTGCCCGCGAGCGCGGCACAGCGCCGAACTCGCGCTATCATTGCGCCGCACCGACGACTCCCATTCCGGAACTGCAACGTGAAAAAGATCCTCATCATCGGCATCGGCGCGGGCGATCCGAAGTACCTGACCGTGCAGGCAATCGAAGCGCTCAACGCCGCCGACGTGTTCTTCGTGATGGACAAAGGCGCTGCCAAGGACAAGCTCGTCGCGCTGCGCAAGGAAATCTGCGCTCGCTTCATCAAGGACCACGACTATCGCATCGTGGAAGCAACGAGCCCTGAGCGACGCCGCGGCGAAGGTCTCGATTACAGGGCCGCCGTGGACGAGCTCAACCGCGACAAGCAGCGCGTATTCGAAGGCCTGATCGAAGGGGAATTGACCGACGGCCAATGCGGCGCGTTTCTCGTCTGGGGCGACCCGTCGCTCTACGACAGCACCATCCGCATTCTCGATTCGACCCTGGCCGAAGGTCGGCTCGCGTTCGATTTCGAGGTGATTCCCGGCATAAGCAGCGTGCAAGCGCTCGCGGCGAAGCATCGCGTGCCGCTCAACTTCATCGGCAAGCCGGTGAGCATCACGACGGGAAGGCGGCTCGCGGAGGGCGGTTTTCCACCGGACGTGGAAAGTGCGGTGGTCATGCTCGACGCGCAGAACGCGTACGCGCAACTCACGGGCGAAGAACTCGATATCTACTGGGGCGCTTATGTCGGCACCCCTGACGAGATCCTGATGTCGGGCCGACTGGAAGACGTGAAGGACGAGATCGTCCGCGTTCGCGCACAAGCACGCGAGGCGAACGGATGGATCATGGACACGTATTTGCTGCGCAAGCGCGGCGTGCAAGACTGAAAGGAAAACGGAACGCGAACATCGGCGTTCGCGCCCGTTGCCTGGTTCACACGCTGAGGCTTAGGCCAGCCCCACGCATACCGCCACGATAATCGAGCCGAACAACAGCACGGCGCCCACCGTCTTGCGGTTGTGCAGCTCCGTCCACAGCAGCACGCCCGTGAGCGAAAGCAGAATGAGCGCCCCGGCAAAGCTGTCGATGAACAGCACCCAGCCGACGCTCATGCCCGTACCCTTGTGCAGGTTCGTGATCGTCGAGACAAGCGAGTTATCGTTGCGCTTGAGCGTGAGCTTGTCGTTGCCGACCCAGTACTCGACCATCACGCTCTCGCCGGGAGACGTGAACATCATCTGCCAATGCTCGGGCTGCACGACTTTGCGATCGCCCCAGGCCACGTCGTGCTCCGGCTCCTTCTGCACGCGGCCCATGCGCGCGGGCAGCTTCAAATCAGGTTGCGCGCGCAACCATTTCACCATCTCTCGCGGCGTTTCGGGCGCAGGGTCGGGCACGGCAATCTGCACCGTCGAGACTTGCGGCGCGCCCGGCGAAATGCGCAGCGGCTCGGCGCGATGGTTGAGCACGAACCCCGTTGCGCCGAACAACACGCCGAGCGCCGCGCCCCACAGGCCCACCCAGCCATGTACCTTGCGCAGCCACTTGATGAAGGTCGCACGGCGCGAGCGCTTCTCGCGCTTCTCGCGCTCGTCGCGCTGTTCAGCGTCGAGACGCGTACGCGGCATTGCCGGCGCGTCGATCTCGGCGGTATCGGGAAAGCTCATGTTTCACTCCAGAGTCGCAAAAGATTGTGGTAGCAGCCCACGAGGCTGCGCCGCGCCTCTACGTCGGCGTCGCTCGCGTTGAGGCGCTGGATAGCGGTGTCCATGTCGAAGAGCAGCGCGCGCTTCGTGTCGTCGCGCACGAGGCTTTGCACCCAGAAGAAGCTCGCCACGCGCGCGCCGCGCGTGACCGGCGTAACCTGGTGCAGGCTCGTGGCCGGATAAACGATCATGTCGCCCGCCGGCAGCTTGACCTCCTGCACGCCGTAGGTGTCTTCGACCACGAGTTCGCCACCATCGTATTCGTCGGGCGACGAGAGAAAGAGCGTGCAGGAAAGGTCGGTGCGCAGCTTCACGCCGTTGGGCAGCACACGCACCGCGCCATCCACGTGACTGCCGAACGTCATGCCGCCTTCATAGCGGTTGAAGAGCGGCGGATACACCTGGTTGGGCAGCGCCGCGCTGATGAAAAGCGGATTGCGCTCGATGGCCGCTAGCACCATGTCGCCGAGCTCGCGTGCGATGGGCGTGTGCTCGGCGATCTGCACATTGCGCTTCACGGGCGCACCTGACCAGCCGGCCGTTGCGCGGCCGTCCACCCAGGCGTCGCCCGCATTGTCGACCCGCGCGCGCAACGTGCGCACCTGCTCGAGCGTCAATACATTGGGGACGTGAACCAGCATCGTCAAATCCTTCGTTGTGCCGCATAAGCGGCAAAGCGGCCGCATTCAAGCGCATGCGCGCAGTTACGCAAAAAGCCCGCACTATGCGGGCTTCGCGCGATCGCACGCAAAAACGCTCGGCGCGCGTGTAACACGCGGGCGTCAGAACCGGTAATCGGCCGTCGCGAGGAACGTGCGACCGATACCCGGCACCGACCGCCCGCCGTCCGACGGGATGAGGGCGTCATAGTAGAACTTGTTGGTCAGATTCAGCAGATTGAGCCGCACATCCCACTTCTTTTCGTGGTACGCGGCCGTTGCGTCCCAACGTGTGTAGCCGCCGGTTTCCACGTAATTCGTGTTCGCTGCGTAACGCGCCGACATATAGGTCGGACCGCCGCCAATTTCCCAATGCGGCGTGAATGCATATGTGGTCAACAGCGTGAAGGTATTGCGCGGCGTATTCGCCGGTGTGTTGCCCTGGGTGCCGTCGAGCGCCTTGAGAATCACACCGTCCATGTAGGTGTAGCCTGCGAACACCTGCCACTTGTTGGTAATGTGGCCCGTTGCGCCCGCCTGGAAGCCGCGCACGCGAATATCGCCTTCGAGCGTGTACTCGCCCGTCGAAGTTTGCGTGCGCGCGTTGTCCATCTCCTGCTGGAAGAATGCTGAGGTAACCGAAAGATTGCCGCCCAGCAGGTCCCACTTCGCGCCGACTTCATACGACTTGGTGTGTTCCGGCGAGAGATTTTGCGTGTTGTTCGTGACCGTGAGCGCTTCGAGCGACGGATCGAACGACGTGCCGTACGAGAAGTAGTACGACTGCCAGTCGGTCGGCTGATAGATCGCGCCCGCGCGCACGCTCGTGAACGTGTTGGTCTGATCCGCGTAGGCTGGCGCGCTGATCGTGTTGGCGATATGCGCCTGGAAGCGATCCCAACGCACACCGCCAATGAGCTTCCAGTGCTCGCCGATCGACATCGTTTCGTTGAAATACGCCGCGAACGTGTTTGCGCCCGACTCAGCGTGATTGCCGACCGTCGCCGTGACGTTCGAGGGCGTCGAAATATAGACCGGGTCGAGCAGCGAGAGAATCGGCAGGTTGTTGCGCGTGTAGGCCTGATTCGTGTAGCTGTCGTGGCCGACCTCGATGCCCGCGAGCATCTCGTGCTTCAGGAAGCCCGTGGTGAACTTGTATTGCGCCATCGTATCGTTGTAGATCGAGTGGTTCTCGATCACGCGATCGTGGCTCGCCAGCTTGATGTAGAGATCTTCGAGCGGCAGGTTCGTGAAGTTGCCATTCTTGAGCGCCGTGCTCGACGAGAGCGGGCCCGTGAGCACCGCGCCAGGCGCAGTCTCGCGCGCGTCCGTGAGCGAGTGCGAGAACTGCGTCTGGTTGGTGATCTTGAACTGATCGTTGAAACGGTGATCCACGCGAGCCTGAACGATCTGCACGTCCTGGATCGTGCGGTCGTCGGTCAGGCCGTAGAACGTGCTCTTCGAAGGCGCGAACGGATGGCCGTTGATCGCTTGCACGCCGTAGTCCGGCATGTCGTAGTTGTGCTGGATGAGCGCCGAGATCGTGACCTCGGTCGGCGTGCCAATGCCAAAGCGCAACTCGGGCGCGAAACCGTAGTCCTTGTTTTTCATCACGTCGCGCGTCGAGCCCATCGACTGGCCGAACGCATTCAGACGAAATGCAGCGTGATCGCCGAGCGGACGGTTCACATCGAGCGTCGCGCGATAGCGGTCGTCGGTGCCGATGGTGGTCGACACTTCGGTGAGCGGCTTGAGGTTCGCCTGCTTCGTGACCTGATTGATGACGCCGCCCGTGGAGCCGCGGCCGAACAACATCGACGAGGGGCCGTATAGCACTTCGATCGATTCGAGGTCGAAGGTATCGCGGTAGTACTGGTTGCGGTCGCGAAAGCCGTCGAGGTAAATATCGTTTTGTGCCGTGAAGCCGCGCAGGTTGATGTTGTTGCCGATCTGGCCGCCTTCCGCGCCGCCGATGGTGATACCGGGAGCGTTGCGCAGCGCATCCTGGAACGACGTGGCGCCCTGCGACTGCATCACGGCCTTGTTGATCACCGTGACCGACTGCGGAATGTCGCGCAGCGCCGAGGGCGTTTTCGCGCCGACGGTCGAGCGATCTGCCTGGAAATCCTGATCATCGCTTTGGCCGGATACGGAGATCGTGGGCAGCGTGGCGGTGTTCGTGGCGCTTGCCGCCGTTGCGGCGGCAGGCGCGCTTTGCGCGAGTGCAGACGAAGCGAAAGGTACGGCAAAGGTCAGCGCGAGCGCACTCGCGAGCGGCGTCCGGTTCAACATGAGGTCCCTGTACACGGCGTATGACCCGGCCGTGCGACACGCGGACAACTGGCGCGGACGACGCGGGTCGATTGGCTGGCTGGGCCGCCCCGAAAGGACCGAGGGAAACGACGCTAGGCTGGCTGGTCTTGTTGTTTGGCCGCGGAAGTGTCCACGGTAATGAGAATCGATATCATTCCATATGTTTCGATGCCTTTCAATCGATTTCGGCGTTTGGGCAACAGTTTGGTGGCGTGTTCGGCAAGGCTCGGCATCATTAAGGCAAATGTAATTTTCGCGACTGGAATCATCCAGTTGATAAGGACTTGATTCATCCGATCAATTGCCGGCGGGGCTGACATATTGATTGGGATATCGAATCAATATGCGAAGCCTCGCGCTACGCTGCCTGAGCGCATTCGCGGGCGCACCGCTGCCGTTCGCAAGCGGATGCCCCGCCCGCACGACGACGAGGAGCGACTCCGTATGGAGATATTCGAACGACACGCCCTGCATGATCGCCGGCTCGGCCATGCGCCCCACCATCAGGTCGAGGTCGCCGGCTTTCACTGCCCGCGGGAGTTCGGCATTCGAGTCGGTATGAATCTTCACGCCAACTTGCGGTCGCAACGGCGCAGTAGTTGGGACTTCGAACCTTCACATCTACGCCGCCATGCGTGGAGAGACGCTCGATGATTTCCTCAAAATGCGCAATACGCGAGTGCTCTACCCGGTGGCGGGAGAGGTAAAAGCGACCGAAGAATGGCAGGATGGGGAAGCGAAGTAAGCGTGCGTTGCGTGGCGGCCGCCCGGTTGCGGCCGCCGCCTAAAAATCCTGCAATCAGTCGAGCGCCCGATCATTGGGATGCGCAAACAGCGCCCGATTTTCGTTGGACAACGGATAGTTCAGGTTCATCCCCTTGGGCGGAACAGGCTGCGTAAACCACTTCGTGTACAGCCGCTCCGCTTCACCCGAAGTCTGCAGGCGAGCGATCACGCCATCGGCCAGTTTCTTGAAGACGGGATCGTCTTTGCGCACCATGCAGCCATAAACCTCCGAGAGTGGCGGCGTGCCAGTGATCAGGTAGTCCTGCTGGTTCGCCTCCTTGGCCCGCGCGCCGTACAACAGCGGCTCGTCCATGACGAACGCGACAGCGCGCCCCGTCTTCACGTTGAGAAACGACTCCGCGTGGTCTTTGGCGGCGATGAGTTGCATGTCCATCTTCTTGTCGTTGTTCATCTCGCGCAGCAGCCGGTCCTCCGACGTGCCCGCCGTGGTCACAACCGTCTTGCCTGCGAGATCGGGGAAATCCTTGATGCCAGAATCTTTTTTCGCAATCAGGCGCACGCCGTACTGAAAGAAGCTGTTCGTGAACGCGACCTGGTTGTCGCGATCCCTGGTGTGCGTGGTCGAACCGCACTCGATATCGATCGTGCCGTTCTGGACCAGCGTAATGCGGTTCTGCGAAGTGATCGGAATTTCCTTGACCGTGAGCTTGTCGAGCTTCAGCTCATTTTTCACCTCGTCGACGATCTTCAGCGCGATGTCCTGGGCGTAGCCGATCGTGTGTTGCTCGCTGTCGTAGTAGGAGAACGGCACCGACGATTCCCGCACGCCCAGGGAAATCACGCCGGTATCGCGGATTTTTTTGAGGGTAGCGCTCGTGGCGTCTTGCGCCTGAACAGGCGCGAGATACGCGCATCCCATGACGACTGCAGCGAGCGTTGCAACTTTTTTCATTTAGTCTCCTCCGGATGGTCCTTCGGCGCTTCGTGCGCCGCACCCGAGTATTCATGCCTCGCAGCGATGCGGCAATTGAAATCAGTTACGTCGACATAACTCAAGGTTAAGTCGCCAGTGATGGAACCTGCGCAGCCGTCGAGGCCAGTTTCGTTGGCAACACGAAGCGTTCCGCGCCATGACTTGTCCACACTTTTTGTTGGCAGCCCTGTGTGTAACCCTTGGAAGACCGCATCAAGTCCTTGATGCGTTTCGGTTAACCCACGGCGTTCCCAATCGCGGCATCACAGTCCCGCATCGCCTCGAAACCCACCCAACTTTTCCACAGATTTTGTTGGCAGCCCTGTGCACAACGTCTGGACAGCGAAGCTAAGTCCCTGATCGCAAACACCAATACGCCACGCGACAGAGAAGTTGCACGTTTTGGAGGCACTGGACTTGTCCACAGTTAACGGGGAAAAGTCTGTGCATATACCCCCCAACATCCGCGCCAATCCATTGATAGCACAACGGATTTTCTCTCTGCACGCAGATCGGCTCATACGCGCCTCACGCGCGCACATCCCTAAAGTTTGTAAGGGAAATGCCGTTATGCCTCGCTGTGTTGTTGGGTCTCAAGCGGCCCCATCGAAGGAATCTCATGCGCAACAATCAACCCGTCACGCAACAGGAATTCGACTATCCCGCTTCGCAGATGCTCGTCTCGGCCACCGACCTCAAGGGCCGCATTCAGTACTGCAATCCTGCGTTCGTCGCGGTGTCGGGCTTTACGAAAGAAGAGCTGATCGGCAAGGCACATAACATCATTCGTCATCCCGACATGCCGGCCGAAGCGTTCGCCGACTTGTGGGAGACCGTTCGCGAAGGCCGTCCCTGGACCGCGATCGTCAAGAACCGCCGCAAGTCCGGCGACCACTACTGGGTGCGCGCGAACGTAACGCCGGTCTCCGAGCAAGGCACGGTGGTCGGCTATCTGAGCGTGCGCGTGAAGCCCACGCGCGAGGAAGTCCGCACGGCCGAAGCCTTCTACGCGCAAATGCGCGAGGGCCGTCTGCAAGGCGTGCGGCTGCGCCACGGCTCGGTGGTGCGCACGGGCCTGGTGGGCGCGCTGCAGTCGCTCCTGCGCGTGCCTATCGCCACGCGTATCGCGTTCGGCTATGGCGCCGTGCCCGCCGTGTTCGCCGCGGCCGGCTTCGCCGCCTGGCAGGGCCTGCCGCCGCTGCCGTTCTGGGGCGCCTTCGGCGCGGCCTGCGTTTGTGCGCTCGGCGCCTGGCGTCTCACCACGCGCCACCTCGGCGCGCCACTCGCGCAGATGACCACGGCCTCCACGCGCATGGCCGCGGGCGACCTCACTGCCACGCTCGCGGTCGCCACGAACGACGATCTCGGCGACGTGCTCCAGGCGCTCAACCAGTTGCAGGCCAATCTCACGGCGATCGTGTTCGACGTGCGCTCGCAGATCGACGGCATGCTCGACGCCGCGCACGAAATCTCGAGCGGCAATCTCGATCTCTCGCGCCGCACCGAAATGCAGGCCGCATCGCTCGAAGAAACCGCCGCCACGATGGATCAACTCACGACCACCGTGCAGGCCAACGCCGAAGCCAGCGCCCGCGCGCTCGATCTCGCGCGCGACGCGCAGTCCGCCGCCGCCGAGGGCGGCTCGATCGCCGCGCAGATGGAGCGCACGATGACGGGCATCACCGACGCGTCGCGCCGTATCAGCGACATCACCGGCGTAATCGACGGCATCGCGTTCCAGACCAACATCCTCGCGCTCAACGCCGCTGTCGAAGCTGCGCGCGCGGGCGAGGCCGGCCGCTCGTTCGCCGTCGTGGCGGGCGAGGTGCGCACGCTCGCGCAGCGCTGCGCGGCGTCGGCCAGGGAGATCAAGCAGGTCGTGGACGCCAGCGTGCACGAGATCGCCGAGGGCACGCGCCTCGTTGGCAACACGACCGCGCAGATGCGCTCGATCGACGAAGCCGTGAGCCGCGTCTCGTCGATCATCACCGAGGTCGCGAACGCAAGCGGCGAGCAGGCCGAAGGCATCCGCCAGGTCAATCAGGCCGTCGCGCATCTGGACAGCGCCACGCAGCAGAACGCCGCGCTGGTCGAGCAGGCCGCCGCCACGGCGCAGCGACTGGCCGAGCAGGCCGACGTGCTCGACGAGGCCGTGCGCCTCTTCACCGTGGCGGGCGCCGAGACGCTCAAGCGCTCGAAGCCCGGTCGCACGCCGGCGCGCCGCCAGAGCGTCAATCTTGCCGAAACGACCGAGGACCTCGCGGCATAACGACCGGCACCCACGCCTCGCCGCAAGCGCAGTCGAGCCGCTTCGTCCATTGGTCTGAGAGATCGGCGTTAGTCCCATCTCGACAGTGCGGCGCGCGGCCGGCACCATGAAAACCGTCAGCAAGCCGTACCACGGTTTGCTGATCCGAGTAACAACGGCGTTTTAACGGCTCACCCGGCCTGCCCGGGCGGGCCGTTTTTTCTGGTGCGTACGCTTGGCGCCTGGCATTGCTTTGCTTCGCAACCATGACAGCGGTGCAACGCGCAACGCATTTCGCATGGCCCGTTGCAGGGCGCGCAAAAACGGACGGTGCTGCGGCAAGTCGCGTTAAACTGGCTGGCCAGGGTCGCGGCACAGCGATCTCGCTGTGTGTGTCTGCGCTCACTTGCATAAACACGCCGCGCAGCCGACCCCGTACAATGGCTCGACCACCCAACGCACGAGGACAACATCAATGCGCACGACCGGGTCTTCCGGAAACATGACCCTGCTCACCGAGCATGACGACGCGACCGGACGCGAACTGCGTTCACTGCGCCTCGAATCGGCGGCCGACGGCAAAAGCCTCTTGCTGGTCGAAGTCGACGAGCGTAAGCCGGGCATCCATCGCGAAGTGCGTTACGAAATCACGCCGGCCGAGCTGATCGCGGCTATTCGGGCACAAGGCGCCGAGTTGCCCGGGGAATCACACACGCGTTAAGCGCACGGAAACTGGCGGCACGAACGCGGCACGCGTAGTCTCGTGCCGCGTTCTGTCGCTTTCCGCTCATCTCGCGCTCGTCTCGCGCACATCTCGCGTTTCCCACTTTTCAATCCGGCGCTTTTTCACATGCGTGCCCCACTCGGCAGGCATTCTCACGCGCGTACAGGGGGTCGCTTGCACGCCTTCGAAATGCGTCCATAATCTTTACGTTACCCTCCTATCTTTCCCGTTCCTCGCCTCAAGGCGCAACGGAAGTAAGCCGATGCTACATGACCTCATCGCGCAATACGGGCCTGCGCTGGTGTTTATCAATGTGCTCGCCGGATCGCTTGGGCTGCCCGTGCCCGCGATGCCCGCGCTCGTGTTGTTCGGCGCGATGGCGGCCATGCATCCCGGTTCGATCGGCCAGCAGGTCGCGCCGGTGCTCGGGCTCGCCATCTTCGCCATGCTGATTGGCGACAGCGTGTGGTTCATGGCCGGGCGCCTCTACGGCGGCAACACGCTCAAGACGCTCTGCAAGCTCTCGCTCTCGCGCGACACCTGCGTGAAAAAGACCGAGCGCTTTTTCGGCCGCTGGGGCGTGCGCGTGCTCGCCGTCGCCAAGTTCGTGCCGGGGCTGTCGCTCGTTTCCGTGCCGATGGCCGGCGCGATGGGCGTGCCCTACCGCCAGTTCGTCGGCTTCGACGGCATTGGCGCGGCGCTGTGGTCCGGCACCGGCCTGCTCATCGGCGTGATGTTCGCGCCGCAGATCGACATGCTCATGAGCGGCGCGAGCCGCCTTGGCCGCTTCGCCCTCGTCGTGGTGGTCGTGCTGCTGGTGCTCTACGCGACCTACCGCTGGCAGCGCCGCCGCCAGCTCATCAAAAAGCTCGCGAGCGCGCGCATTACGGTGGAAGACCTTTGCCGCGCGATGGGCGCGAAGCCGCCGCCGGTCGTGTTCGACATTCGTTCAGAAGAAAAGCGCAAGCTCGATCCGTACATCATCCCGGGTGCGTTGTTCGCCGACGAGCGCAAGCTCGACGAGATCGTCGGCAAGTTTCCGAACGACCAGAAGCTCGTGATCTACTGCTCGTGCCCCAATGAAATTTCCGCGGCCTGGATGGCGAAGAAACTCGCCGAGGCCGGCTTTACCGATGTGGTGCCGCTCCTTGGCGGTCTCGATGCGTGGCGCGATGCCGGCCGCACGCTCGAGTCGCTCCAGCTGCTCGCCCACGCCGACGTCCCGGTCAACATCACGCCTAAAGCTGTCTGATCCGGGCGGCCCGCTCCCGAGCCGCCCGCACGAGGAGAACCGCCAGATGGGCACGATCACCGAAGCCGAAGTTCCCGAATCCGCGGAACTTCCTTCCGCGAGCCGGCACTCCGACACGCAGCCGCAACCCGCCGAAGCGCCATTCTCGACGCTCTCCACGCGGCGCCATCAGATGTTCCCCCAGCTCACCGACGACGAAATCGCGCGCCTTGCGCGCTTCGGCGAGCAGCGCCAGTGGGCGACGGGCGAACTGCTCTTTCGCACGGGCGAAACCGGCCCCGGCATGTTCGTGCTGCTCTCCGGTTCGGTCAAAGTGTTCCAGCGCGACGGACTGGGCCGCGAGCGACTCATCGTCGAGCACGGGCGCGGGCAGTTCCTCGCCGAAGTGGGCCAGCTTTCGGGCGGCCCGGCGCTCGTGGACGGCCTGGCGCTGGAACCCGTCGACGCGATCCTGATTCCGCCCGAGCGGCTGCGCGCAGCCATCGTCGCCGAAGCCGAACTCGGCGAGCGCATCGTGCGCGCGCTGATCCTGCGCCGTGTATCGCTGATCGAAAAGGGCGCGGGCGGCCCGATTCTCGTGGGCAAGCACGACGATCCCACGCTCGTTTCGCTGCAAGGCTTCCTCTCGCGCAACGGCCATCCGTATTCCGTGCTCGACGAGCGCGACGAAGGCATGCTTTGCGGCGTGATCGAGCGTTTCGCTGCGCGCTGCGAAGACCTGCCGCTCGTGATCTGCCCCGACGGGTCGGTGCTGCGCCATCCCAGTGCCCCCGAACTGGCCACGTGCCTCGGCATCCTGCCCGAGCTCGACGGCGAGCGCGTCTACGACGTCGCCGTGGTGGGCGCGGGCCCGGCCGGTCTCGCCACGGCGGTCTATGCCGCTTCCGAAGGCCTTTCGGTGATCGTGCTCGACTCGCGCGCGCCCGGCGGCCAGGCGGGCGCCAGCTCGCGCATCGAAAACTATCTGGGCTTTCCCACGGGCATATCCGGCCAGGCGCTCGCGGGCCGCGCGTTCGTGCAGGCGCAGAAGTTCGGCGCGCACGTGGCCATTCCGGTCTCGGTGCGCAAGCTGATCTGCGATGAAGAACCGCGCCGGCTCGAAACCTGCAGCGGCGACGTGCGCGCGCATACGGTCGTGATCGCGAGCGGCGCCGTGTACCGCAAGCCCGCAATCGAGGGTATCGATCGCTATACCGGGCGCGGGATTTACTACTGGGCCTCCCCGGTCGAGGCGAAGCTTTGCAAGCACGAGAACATCGTGCTCGTGGGCGGCGGCAATTCGGCGGGCCAGGCGATCGTCTATCTCTCCACGCATGCGCGCCAGATCGACGTGCTGATCCGCAAGGCCGGTTTTGAATCGACGATGTCGCGCTATCTGATCGACCGCGTCGCCTCGCTCTCGAACGTGCGAGTGCATGGGCACAGCGAGATCGGCGGCCTGGACGAAGACAGCAGCGGCCTCGCCGCGGTGCGTCTGAAGATGCCGTGCCCGGAGGGCGTCGACCATTTCGATTCGCGCCACCTGTTCCTCTTCACGGGTGCGGACCCGAACACTGGCTGGCTGCGAGCGTGCGGCGTGAAGCTCGACCCGCACGGCTTCGTGCTGACCGGCGACAACGAGTCGTGCAGCCTCGCGACTTCAGTCGAAGGCGTCTACGCGATCGGCGACGCGCGCGCGGGTTCGACCAAGCGCGTGGCCGCGGCGGTGGGCGAAGGAGCGGCCGTGGTCGCGCAGATCCATCAACGGCTCGCTGCGCTGCGACCGGTGACGGTGGTTGCGGGCGTCCATGCGTGAGCGCGCTGTGGATGTTGCAGAAGCGCCCACGGTTGCCGAAGCCAGTTCCTCGCTAAATCTGCCGCTCGCGGCGGCTCGTACGCTGCACCTCGCGGCGCAGGGGCTGCTCGCGCCGCCGCGCCGCAAGGCTACGCAGGACGACGTGCTCGACGCGATCCGCCGCATGGCGCAGTTGCAGATCGACACGATCCACGTGGTCGCGCGCAGTCCATATTTCGTGCTGTTCAGCCGCATTGGCGCGTTCGAGCCGGCCTGGCTCGACGCGCACCTCGCGCAAGGGCGCCTGTTCGAATACTGGGCGCACGAGGCCTGCTTCCTGCCCATCGAGGACTACGGGCTGCTGCGCCATCGCATGCTCGATCCTTCCGGCATGGGCTGGAAATACGCGGCCGAATGGCATGACCAATACCGTGACGAGATCGACGCGCTGCTCGAGCGCATTCGCGCCGATGGCGCCGTGCGTTCCGCCGACTTCGCGCGCGCCGAGGGCGCGAGAGGCAGCGGCTGGTGGGACTGGAAGCCGGAGAAGCGGCATCTGGAAGTGCTGTTCGCCACCGGCGCGCTGATGGTGGCCGAGCGGCACAACTTCCAGCGTGTGTACGACGTGGCCGAGCGCGTGCTGCCGCACTGGAACGACGCGCGCGACCTGCCGCCACGTGCCGAAGCGGAACGCGAGCTGCTCTTGCGCTCCTGCCGCGCGCTCGGCGTGATCCGCGCGGACTGGGCCGCCGACTACTTCCGCCTGCCGCGCCGCCCGTATGCCGATGCCCTGCACGCACTCGCCGACGCGGGCGCGTTGCTGCCCGTGCGAGTGGAAGGCTGGAAACACGACGCATTCGTGCATCGCGAGCACGCGGCGCTCATCGACGAAGCGGCGAGCGGCAAGCTCGGCTCCACGGTCACGACCCTGCTCTCGCCCTTCGATCCAGTGGTGTGGGACCGCAAGCGAGCGCTCGCGCTATTCGACTTCGATTACGCCATGGAATGCTATGTGCCGGCTGCGAAACGCAAATACGGTTACTTCGTACTGCCGATCTTGAATCGCGGGCGGCTTATCGGGCGAATCGACGCAAAGGCGCATCGGGCGCAACAGGTGTTCGAGGTGAAGTCGTTGCATCTGGAACCCGGCGTACGCGCGAGCGGCCGTCTGGTGGCCGACTTGCGCCGGGCGCTGCAGCGTTGCGCTGACTGGCACGGCACGCCGGCGCTACGCATCGGCGCAGCGCCGGACGGCCTCGCGGCCGCCCTGCTGGCTGCGTGAGCGTGCGGCTGCTTACCCGGCAAAGCCGCCGCACGCGTTGAGAACGACTAGTGCTCCAGCTTGGCGCGCAGTTCGCGCGCGGCTTCGAGCAACCCTTCGTAGCCCGAACGCGCGTGTTGCGGCAGGTCGGGGTCGCCCACCAGCGCGCCCAGCGTTTCGACGAGGCTGAAGACGAGGCCTTTGGCCGCGCCCGCCGCGATCTTGCCGGATTTCACGCCCTCGTCGACGTGACTGAAGGCGGCGTTCAGACTCTCCAGATCCGGTTGCGATGAACCGGCGCCAGGCTTTTGAGCGTCCTGCTTTTGCGTGTCGTCGCTCGTCATGATGAACTCGATCTCCCTTGGTGAGCAGTAGTCAAAAGAACCCCGCACTTTTCAATGTTATATACCCATCGGGTGCGGGCGTCCATTCGAGGCCCGGCAGCGCGAGGGTCAACCCAAAGCGCACTCCCGAATCTTCTCACCTTTGCCGCACACGCGCAGCGGCCGCGAGCGCGACGGCTTGTCGCTTCGTCACGCACGGCGAGTAAAAAACGCCTTGAAATCAGGGCTAATATGGATTCCGCACGATGGATAGGCAGGTGCCTCGCCTCGCTGCACATGATCGCCGATGGCGCACTCCAGCCTCTCCCGAAAACGCTCACCTTTGTGCTTTGAAGCGCGGATCCACGCCACTTTGAGTGCGTCTGCCGATCGGTTCTCGCTCACCGCATCACGCGCTGGCTTTGCGTTTCGCCCTTGTTTTCAAGGTATTTTTGCTCGTGACGGCACAGTCCACGCGCTCGCTCAATTCCGTTCAAGGTGCGTCGACACGTGCAAACATGCTCACTCCCGAAAAGCCTCACCTCTCGCGCGAACGCCCCTATGGGCGGCAAAGCGAACCCTGAACGATGCCGCGCGATGCGGTATCGTACGTAGATGTCTGCAGATGCCAATACGAGGAATCACGCGATGAACTACGCAACGAACGCGCCCGCCCGCAAGGAAATCGACTCGCTCAGGGGGGCCGCCGTCGTCGAATTCGGCACCGACTGGTGCGGCTATTGCCAGGGCGCGCAACCGCTGATCGGCGCGGCGTTCGAGCGCAATTCACAGGTGCGTCGCCTGAAAGTGGAAGATGGACCGGGCCGCGCGCTAGGCCGCTCGTTTCGCGTGAAGCTCTGGCCCACGCTGATTTTCCTGCGCGACGGCGTGGAAGTCGCGCGCGTGGTGCGTCCGCAAAACGCCGCCGAACTCGACGAGGCGTTCGCTTCGCTCGCGTAGTCGCGCCAGGCCCTCATACGAGGTCCGAACTATCCGCGCGAACCCTCCCGAAAAACCTCACCTTTGCTCGCGAGCGCGCCTGAAGTCGCGCCACGCTCACTCCTCCAGCCCGGCGAGCAGATCGTCAATCGCGCGATACACACGCTCGACGACCTCCGGCCCCACCTCCGCTTCCAGCGCCTTGTAGCGCGCCTCCAGCTCCTTCGAAATCGCTTTCACGAGCTGATGGCTCTTCTTCGTGAGCGAGACGAGCACGCGCCGCTGGTCGTCGGCGAAACGCTCCTTCGTCACGAGCCCGAGCGCCTCCATGCGCGCGAGCACACCCGCCATGCTCGGGCTGGATATCGTGCACAGGTCGGAAATCTGCCGCGGCTCGAGCGGTCCGCTTTCGTTGAGCGCACGTATCACGCGCCACTGCTGCTCGGTGAGGCCGTGCGACGTGATGAGCGGGCGAAAGCGTTCCATCATCTTTTCGCGTGCGCGCAGCAGCAGCATGGGCAGGTTGCGGTGCGCGACGCGAGTGGTCGGACGCGAAGTATCGGACATGGCGGTTTCAGCTAAACGGGGAATTCGAGGAACTGGGCGGCCCAGGGGAAACCCGGAAAATTCTCATCGACGATTGACGACGGATGATAGCAAGCGCACTATCACTCACATATTAGTGTTTCCGTGAAGCCAATCCAAGCCATGTTTTCCGTTGCCGATCATCTGCTGCACGTCGAAGGCGAGGCCTTGCCGCGCGACGTAGCCGCCGCTGCCATGCGCGCGCTGCTCGCCACGGGCACGCGTTGCCGGGCACCCGTGAGCGGCGCTGTCTACGGCACGCTGCTCAACGACCGCCACGCGCTAGAAGCGCTGGGCGACGCCGTGAACGCGCCCCCTTATAAAACGCCGCCGCGCGCGCCCATTCTCTACCTGAAGCCGCGCAACACGCTCTCGGGCCACCGCGCGCGCGTGGTCGTGCCCGGCGATGATGGCGTTCAAGTGGGCGCGTCGCTCGGCGTCGTGATTGGGCGGACTGCCGCGCGCGTCGCAGCACATGAAGCATTCGATTACATCGCGGGTTATACGCTCGTGGCCGATCTGAGCGTGCCGCACGCGAGCGTCTATCGCCCCTCGGTGCGATTTCGCGCGCGCGACAACTTCTGCGTAATCGGCCCCGCCGTGGTCGCGCGCCGGCATGTGGCCGATCCCGATCGGCTTGCCATTGCGGTGCACATCGAAGGCGGCGCGGCCTTCCATGCAACCACGGCCACGAGCGTTCGCGGCGTCGCCCAGTTGCTCGCCGATGTCACCGACTTCATGACGCTCGCCCCCGGCGACGTCATCACGCTCGGCGTGCCACATGGCGCACCCGTGGTTCAAGCCGGTGCGCGTGCAGCGATCTCCATTGGAGACTGGGCGCCGCTCGAAATCGAATTCGTCGCGGCAGGCGTGGCGCGGGGAGCACAAGCATGATGCGCGGACGCGTTGCCTATGCAGGCGCCATACACGAAGCCACGCCCGAAGGAAACCGCGTGCGGCTCGCCGACGGCCGCGTGCGCGAGGAGCACGAAGTCGTCTGGCTCGCGCCTTTCGAGCCCGGCACGATCTTCGCACTTGGGCTCAATTACGCCGAGCACGCCAAAGAGCTGCAATTCTCGAAGCAGGAAGAGCCGCTCGTGTTCCTCAAGGGGCCGGGCAGCGTGATCGGCCATCGCGGCACCACGCGCCGCCCCGCCGACGTCACGTTCATGCACTACGAGTGCGAGCTTGCCGTCGTGATCGGCCGCACCGCGCAAAACGTGAAGCGCGCGGACGCCATGCAGTACGTGGCCGGCTACACGATCGCGAACGACTACGCGATCCGCGACTACCTGGAGAACTACTACCGCCCGAACCTGCGCGTGAAAAACCGCGACGGCGGCACCGTGCTGGGCCCCTGGTTCGTCAACGCCGCCGATATCGCCAACGTCAACGCGCTCGGCCTGCGCACTTACGTGAACGGCGAACTCAAGCAGAACGGCAACACGCGCGATTTCGTCACCGGCATCGCGGATCTCATCGAGTATTTGAGCGGTTTCATGACGCTCGCCCCCGGCGACGTCATTCTGACCGGGACGCCCGAAGGCGTCGTCAACGTGAATGCGGGCGACGAAGTGGTGTGCGAGATCGACGGTCTGGGCCGTCTCGTCAACACCATCGCGAGCGACGCCGACTACGGCCGCTGATCCGCCAACGAATCGAACACGGAATACGTTAGACATGCGCATCGATCATCTCATCAACGGCCGCGCGCACACCGGGCGCGACTACTTCGAAACCGTGAATCCGGCGAACCAGGACGTGCTCGCGGAAGTGGCGCGCGGCGGCGCGGAGGAAGTCGATCTCGCGGTGCGCGCCGCGAAGGACGCGTTTCCCGCATGGGCGGCAAAGCCCGCCGCCGAGCGCGCGAAGGCGATTCGCAAGCTCGGCGAGCTGATCGCGAAGCACGTGCCCGAAATCGCGCAGACCGAAACGAAGGACACGGGCCAGACCATTTCGCAAACCGGCAAGCAACTCGTGCCGCGCGCCGCCGACAACTTCAGCTACTTCGCCGAAGTCTGTACCGCCGTGGACGGCCACACCTACCCCACGTCCACACATCTGAACTACACGCTGTTTCATCCCGTGGGCGTGTGCGCGCTCATCTCGCCCTGGAACGTGCCGTTCATGACCGCAACGTGGAAGGTCGCACCCTGCCTCGCGTTCGGCAATACCGCTGTGCTGAAGATGAGCGAGCTATCGCCGCTCACGGCCTCGATGCTCGGCCAGTTCGCGCTCGACGCGGGCATTCCGGCGGGCGTGCTCAATATCGTGCATGGCTATGGCAAGGAAGCGGGCGAGCCGCTCGTTGCGCACCCCGATGTGCGCGCGGTTTCGTTCACGGGCTCGACGGCCACGGGCAACCGCATCGTACAGGCCGCGGGCCTCAAGAAGTTCTCGATGGAGCTGGGCGGCAAATCGCCGTTCGTGATCTTCGACGACGCCGATTTCGAGCGCGCGCTCGACGCCGCCGTGTTCATGATCTTCTCGAACAACGGCGAGCGCTGCACGGCCGGCTCGCGTATTCTCGTGCAACGTTCGATCTACGCGAAGTTCGCTGAGCGCTTCGTCGAGCGTGCGAAGCGCATTAGCGTGGGCGATCCGCTCGACGAGAAAACCATCGTCGGCCCGATGATCAGCCAGGGCCATCTCGCGAAAGTACGCAGCTATATCGAACTCGGGCCGAAGGAAGGCGCGACGCTCGCGTGCGGCGGCCTCGACGCGCCGGCGCTGCCCGACGCGGTGAAGAAGGGAAACTTCGTTCAGCCGACCGTGTTCGTCGATGTCGATAACCGCATGCGCATCGCCCAGGAAGAAATCTTCGGCCCGGTTGCGTGCCTGATTCCCTTCGAAGACGAAGCTCACGCGATCCGCCTTTCCAACGACATCGCCTATGGTCTGTCCAGCTACGTGTGGACCGAGAACACTGGCCGCGCGCTGCGCGTGGCCGCCGCCGTCGAAGCGGGCATGTGCTTCGTGAACAGCCAGAACGTGCGCGACCTGCGCCAGCCGTTCGGCGGCACGAAGGCTTCGGGCGTGGGCCGCGAAGGCGGCACGTGGAGCTATGAAGTGTTCCTCGAGCCGAAAAACGTGTGTGTTTCGCTCGGCTCGCATCACATTCCGCACTGGGGCGTGTAATGGGCAAACTCGCGCTGGCGGCCAAGGTCACGCACGTGCCTTCGCTGTACCTCTCCGAACTGGACGGCCCCCACAAGGGCTGCCGCCAGGCGGCCATCGACGGGCATCACGAGATCGGCCGGCGCTGCCGCGAACTGGGCGTCGATACGATCGTCGTGTTCGATGTGCACTGGCTCGTGAACAGCGAGTATCACATCAACTGTGCGCCGCGCTTCGAAGGCATCTACACGAGCAACGAGCTGCCGCACTTCATCAAGAACATGCCGTACGCGTATCCCGGCAATGCGCAGCTTGGCCATCTGATTGCCGATGTCGCGAACGAAATGGGCGTGAAGACGCGCGCACATAGCGAAACGACGCTCGACCTCGAATACGGCACGCTCGTCCCCATGCGCTATATGAACGGCGACGAACATTTCCGCACGGTTTCGGTGGCGGGCTGGTGCATGTGGCACGACCTCGCCACTAGCGCGCGCTTCGGCCTGGCCGTGCGCCGCGCGATCGAACAACGCTACGACGGCACGGTGGCGATACTCGCGAGCGGTTCGCTGAGCCACCACTTCGCCAACAACGGCACCGCCGAAGCCTTCATGCACAAGGTTTGGGACCCGTTTCTCGAAGCGACCGATCGCAACGTCGTGGCGATGTGGGAGCGCGGTGACTGGAAAACCTTCTGCGACATGCTGCCGATGTACAACGAAAAGTGCTGGGGCGAGGGCGGCATGCACGACACCGCCATGCTGCTCGGCGCGCTTGGGTGGGACCGCTACGAAGGCCGCGCGGAAGTCGTCACGCCGTATTTCGGCAGCTCCGGCACCGGACAGATCAACGCCATCTTGCCGGTCACGCCGCTGCCCGCTTGAACACGGGAGAACGCCATGCCCCACCTCACCCTCGAATACAGCGCGAATCTCGCGGATGCGAGCAGCATGGGCCGGCTCTGCGAAACGCTGGCCCACGTGCTCGATGCGCAACGCGATGAAAACGGCGCACGCGTCTATCCACGCGGCGGCATTCGCACGCGCGCGCTGCGCTGCGAACAGTACTTCGTTGCCGACGGCAATCCCGGGAACGCCTTCCTGCACGGCTGCCTGAAGATCGGCGCGGGTCGCTCCCAAGCCGTGCGACGGGCGACGGGCGATGCGCTCTTCGACGCGATCAAGCAGCACTTCGCACAAGCTTTCGCGTCGCACGGCCTCGCGCTCTCGCTCGAAATCGTCGAGTTCAGCGAGGAAGGCGCGTGGAAGCACAACAACCTGCACACCCGGCTCAAAACCTGAGTGCACGCGCACGGGAATTCATGATGCTAGATCAGCAAACCATCTGCGCGCTGGCCGCGCAGCTCAACGAGGCGGAGCGCACGCGCACGCAGCTGCGCCATTTTTCACGGTCGCATCCGGAGATGACGATCGACGACGGCTACGCGATCCAGCGCGAATGGGTCAAACTCAAGCTCGCCGCGGGCCACACGATCAAGGGCCGCAAGATTGGCCTCACGTCGCGCGCCATGCAGCGCGCGTCGCAGATCGACGAGCCCGACTACGCGCCGCTGCTCGACAGCATGTTCATCCCCGCAGGCAGCGCGATTCGCGCGGACCGTTTCATCGCGCCGCGTGTGGAAGTGGAACTGGCGTTCGTGCTGAACCGGCCACTGCAAGGGCCCAACGTCACACTCTTCGACGTGCTCGACGCAACGGCCTACGTCACGCCGGCCATCGAGATCATCGACGCGCGCATCGAGCAGTTCGACCGCGAAACCAAAGCGCCGCGCAAGGTGTTCGACACGATTTCCGACTTCGCCGCCAACGCGGGCGTCGTGCTGGGCGGCCGCCCGGTGAAGCCGCTCGACGTGGACCTGCGCTGGGTCGGCGCGCTGCTCTACAGGAACGGCGCCGTGGAGGAAAGCGGGCTGGCCGCTGCGGTGCTCAACCATCCGGCAACCGGCGTTGCCTGGCTCGCCAACAAGATCGCGCGCCACGACGAGCGCCTCGAAACCGGCGACGTGATCCTGAGCGGCTCGTTCACGGCCCCCATTCCGGCACGCGCGGGCGATACGTTCCATGCCGATTACGGCCCGCTGGGCGGCATCGGCTTCAATTTCATCTGATCAGGATGTCGTAATCATGGCCGTCCCCGCCAACCCATTCAAGCGCGCGCTCGCGCAAGACCGCCCGCAAATCGGTCTGTGGGCCGCACTCGCCGACTCGTACGTGACCGAACTGCTTGCGAACACGGGCTTCGACTGGCTATTGATCGACGGCGAGCACGCGCCCAACGATCTGCGTAGCACGCTCGCGCAACTGCAGGCCGTCGCGCCCTACCCCGCGCACGCTATCGTGCGGCCCGTGCGCAACGACGCCGCCATCATCAAGCAACTGCTCGACATTGGCACGCAAACGCTGCTCGTGCCGATGGTCGAGAACGCCGACGAGGCACACGCCGCCGTCGCCGCGACGCGCTATCCGCCGCACGGCGTGCGCGGCGTGGGCAGCGCGCTTGCCCGTGCCTCGCGCTGGAACGGCTCTGCCGACTATCTGCATCACGCTGCGGAAGAACTGTGCGTGCTGGTCCAGGTGGAAACGGCAAGCGCGCTCGCCCAGCTCGAAGCGATCGCGAAAGTGGAAGGCGTGGACGGCGTGTTCTTCGGGCCGGCGGATTTGAGCGCTTCGATGGGCCTGCTAGGCCAACCGGGCTCGCCACAAGTGCGCGAGGCGATCTGCAAGGGTATTCGCACCGTGCGCGCGCAAGGCAAGGGCGCGGGCGTGCTCGCGGCCGATCCGGTCATTGCGAACGAATATCTCGAAGCCGGCGCGACGTTCGTCGCCGTGGGCAGCGACGTGTCGTTGCTCGCACGCAGCGCAAGTGAACTGGCCGCGAAATTCCGCCAGCCCGCGGCGCGCGGTTAACGCGCGTTCATCCCGCGTTCATCCCGTCACGCGCGGGGCGCGCTTCATTCGCCCGCTTCATTCGCCTTCCTCTCCGCTCGCCACGAGCTTGGCCAGCACGGTCGCCAGCACTTCGCGCTCGTGCTCGCTCAGCGTGGCGAGAATCGCGTCGTTCGTCGCCTTCGAGATCGTCGCTGCGCGCCGGTAGGTGCTGCGCCCCTGCGCCGTGAGCGCCACGAGCACCCCGCGTGCATCCGCCTCGTTCGAGGTCTTGGCGAGCAGGCCCTTGCGTTCGAGCACGTCGGTGGCGCGGCTCGCCTGGCTGCGGTCGAGATTCGACACGCGCCCGAGATCCGACACCGACGACGATCCGAACGCGCCCACGCTGAGCAGCAGCCGCGCCTCCGTGAGCGACAGGGAAAGCGCTGCCTCGAACGCGTCGCTCATCGTGCGATCGGTCTGCTTCTTGAGCGCATGGAGCCGGTAGGTGAACAGCTCCGCGATGTTGTACTTCCCCGTCATTCGTCTTCCCGCCTGGTTTTCAGCGGCCGCGAAATGCAGCCACGCCATCAGGATAGCATCGATGAAAGCCCTTTTCTGCAGGCATTTCATCGAAAAATTGATGCTTGCACACGCATTTATTTGCGCGTAGGATCGGCGTGACCAGAGCCCGCCAGGAGGAGACTTCCATGAATGAAAACATCCAGCGCACGCGCCCCGAATGGTGCGACCCCGCGGAATGGGCGGCGCGCGTGCAGCTTGCCGCCGTGTATCGCGTGTTTCATCTCATGGGCTGGACCGAGCTGATCTTCAATCACATTACGCTGCGCGTGCCCGGGCCGCACAAGCATTTCCTCATCAACCCGTTCGGGCTTACGTATGACGAAATCAAGGCCTCGAATCTCGTCAAGATCGATCTCGAAGGCAATGTCCTGAGCCCGAGCGAGTATCCGATCAACCCGGCCGGCTTCGTGATCCACAGCGCGATTCATGCAACCGTGGAAGACGCGCATTGCGTAATGCACACGCACACCACGGCAGGGCTCGCGGTGGCGTGTATGGACGGCGGCCTTGCGTATACAAACTTCTATTCGGCGCAGCTGCACGACATGGTCGCGTATCACGATTTCGAAGGCATCACCGTGCACGCCGAAGAAAAATCGCGCATTCTGAAGTCGATGGGCGACAAGCGGCTGCTCATCCTGCGCAATCACGGGCTGCTCTCGCACGGTGTAACCCTCGCGCACGCTTTCGCGCTGCTGTGGACGCTCAACCGCGCATGTGAGGTGCAGGTCGTGACCGATTCGATGCGCGGCCAGACGCTGCCGATCTCGCCCGCCATTACCGAACGCGCGACGCGCGACGCTTTGCAGTTCTCGCCCGAACATGGCGCGGGCCAGAACGTGCTCGACGCGCTGGTCCGTCGTGTCACGCGCATCGACCCGTCATATCAGGAGTGAAAGTTTGAACACCCCGAATCAAAAGATCACCGTCGTCGGCGGTGGTGCGATCGGCGGCCTGATCGCGGCGCGTCTTGCCCGCGCGGGCATCGCCGTGAATCTGCTCGCACGTGGCGCGCATCTGGAAGCGATTCGCCGCGACGGTCTGACGATCGTCGAAGGCGCCACGCGCTACACGCAACCCGTCAACGCCACCCACGACGCCGCAACGCTTGGCGCGCAAGACGTCGTCTTCATTTGCCTGAAGGGTCAGTCGCTCGCACAGTCGGCAGCTTCGCTCGCGCCGCTCGTGGGCGCGCACACGCATATCGTCTCGGCGATGAACGGCGTACCCTGGTGGTTCCTCCACGAATTCGGCGGCACGCACGCGAACGGCCGGCTCGAAGCGGTCGATCCGGGCGGTGTCATCTCGAAGGCGTTGCCGCCCGCGCAGGCTTCGGGCTGCGTCGTGCATCTGTCGTCGTCGATTGCGGGGCCGGGCGTGATCCGCAAGGGCGGCGGCAATCATCTGATCGTCGGCGAGGGCTCGGCGCACATGGCCGCGCGCGCGCAGGAAGCGCGCGATCTGCTTGCGAGGGCTGGCTTCGAGGTCACGAAAGCCGCGCCGATTCAGGCCGATATCTGGGCGAAGCTCTGGGGCAATATGACGATGAACCCCATCAGTGCGCTCACGCGCTCGACCGCCGACGTGATTCTCGACGACCCGCTCACGGCGCAACTCGTGAGCGCGGTCATGGCAGAAGCACGTGCGATTGGCGAAGTGCTCGGCATTCGCCTCGCGATGACCATCGAGGAGCGCAACGCGATCACGCGCAAGCTAGGCGCGTTCAAGACCTCGATGCTGCAAGACGTGGAAGCGGAGCGCTCGCTCGAAGTCGAAGCACTGCTAGGCGCGCCATATGAACTGGCGCAGCGCGTGGGCATCGCGGCGCCATCGCTCGGCATGCTGTACGGTCTTGCGCGCCAGCTCGACTCGAATCTCGAAGTGGCGCGCCAGGGACGCTAGCAATCAATCCTCGAGCGGCTTGCCCGTGAGGTCACGAATGAACGGCAACGCGAGGCACGAGATCGCCACGCACGCCATCACGTACCACGCGGGCGCGAGCAGATTGCCCGTGCTCTTCACGAGCCAGGTGGCAACGGTTTGCGCGAAGCCGCCGAAAATCGCCACGCCGATGCCGTAGACGATCGCCATGCCCGTCGCGCGCACGGCGCGCGGGAACATCTCAGGCAGCATCGTGATGGAAGGCGCGGCCTGCAGCCCCAGCAGCACGCTCAGGCCGCCCACGGTGATCAAAAGACGCGTGGCGTCCGGGCCGCTCGCCAGCCACAGGAACGCCGGGTAGATCAACAGCAAGACGCCCACGCGCGGCCAGAAGATCAGCGCGCGGCGGCTGAACCGATCGCAGAGCAGCCCCGATACGGGCGCAACCAGAAAGGTCACGACGCCAGAAACGAGCCCCGCCAGCAAGGCCGTGGGCGCGGGCACCTTCAGTTCGTGAATCGCATACGTCGGCATATAGAACGTGACGACATAGGCCGTGACCGTGGAGCCGATCGTCAGCAAGATGCCGAGCGCCGCGCGCCGCCAGTGGTCGCGCATCACGGCGAGCACCGGCATGCGCACCGCGCTCGCCTGCTGCGGCAACTGTTCGTCCAGACGCCGGCGAATCCATATGCCGAGCGGCGCGATCGCCACGCCCATGAGGAAAGGCACACGCCAGCCCCAGGCGAGCAGTGTGTCGGCGGCGAGAAAAGTCGTCAGGAGTCCCGCCATTAACGCGCCGAGCGAAACGCCCAGCCCCTGGCTCGCGAACTGCCAGCTGCCGAGCAGGCCGCGATTGGCGGGCGTGCCCGCCTCGATCAGCAGCGTGGTGGAAGCGCCCACTTCGCCGCCTGCGGAAAACCCCTGCAGCAAGCGCGCGAATACGATCAAGACCGGTGCGGCCACACCGATTTGCGCGTAGGTGGGCGCGAGGCCGATCAGCAAGCAGCCCAGCGCCATCATGAAGATGGTGAGCGTCATGGCGGGCTTGCGTCCGGCGCGGTCGGCATAAGCGCCGATCACGACGCCGCCCAGCGGCCGCATGACGAAGCCCACGCCGAAAGTCGCCACCGACGCCAGCAACTGCCCGTAGCTCGACATGGTGGGAAAGAACAATTTGCCGATGGTCAGCGCGAAGAAGCTATAGACGGTGAAATCGAAGAATTCGAGCGCATTGCCGATCGTCGCGGCGACGATCAACTGCGTGCGGCTCAGTTTGCCCTTGCGCACTCCGGTCATGCTGACGCTGTTCATGGCTCTCCTCGTCGGCCTCTTGCGGGCCTGGATAGTGGACCGTGCAACGGTAGCATTCGCCCGGGCGCACGCGCCACTGATCAAAACCCGCGTAGGTGGCGGACCGCGTACGGCATCGAAGCGTCCCTTTTATCGGCGCCTGGCGTGCGCGCCTCATCCGCGTTCGTAAGGTAAAAGAGGCATACTCGCAACACAGTCAGCACTCACGTTTCGCGCGCCGCGCCGTTTTTTGCGGTTCCGCAAACGCCATGTCGCCCACCCACGCACAAAGTGGGCCCCAAAATTGCGGCAGCGCGTCGAACGTTCCGACGAATCGGGCGGCGGCAGGTTGTGCGCCGCGCCCACGCGCTTCCAGCCGCGCGTTTCGTCCCGCTGTCTTTTTCCTCCGCCGCCACTGAAGGGTCGCCGCAGTCGCGACCCGTAAGCCAATGACAAGGATGTCCCTTACTTCTGCCTTTCGGTTCCCACGCACGTCGCGCCTGCATGCTCTCGTTGCCGTTCTCGCCGTTTCTGCCGGTCTGACGGTCGCGTTCGGCGCGTCGAGTGCAACGGCGGCGACACCGGCCACCGTCGCCGAAGCGTTCAAGCCCGGCGCGAACCCAGCGCATCCCGCCCAGCCTGCCGCGCCCGCCACTGACGCCAACGCGGCCAACCCCGCCGCACCCGTGGCGCTCACGCCCACTCAGGCGCAAGCCGCCCTGCGGGTTCTCGACGACCCCGTGCAGCGCGGCCACATGGAAGACACGCTGCGCGCCATCGCCGCCGCCGGCGCACTGGCCGTGCCCGCCTCGGCGAGCGAGCCGGCCAGTGCGCCCGCCGCGGGCTCCGGCGCGTCGGCGGCCACGCCCGCTTCGGCGCCGCTCGCGGGCGCGCTGCGCTCCAACGGTCTAGTCGTGCAGATAGCCGATCACGCCGCGCACGGCGCGCGCATGGTCGGTCAGCATCTGAACCATACGTTCGCGACGCTGCTCGGCCTCTGGTCCACGCGCAACTGGTGGCAGGACCATCTGAACACGCCGCAAGGCCACGCGCTGATGCTCGCGCTGCTGCGCGTGCTCCTGCTCACGCTCGTGCCGGCGCTCGCGCTCGCCACGCTGCTGCGCCGCGTCGTCGCTACGCCTGAGCGCGCCATTGCCGCGCACCAGGCCGCGAAACAGCGCGAGGACGCCGAACCCCCGCAAGGCGGCACGCCAATGCCGCAGCCACAAACGCCTGAAGCGACGGGCACGAGCGTCGCGCTCGCCGCGCAGGCAAAAGCCGCCGATGCGAAAGCCGACGCGCAGCAAGACGCCCTGCGCGAAGCCGCCGGCATGGAGCCTGCCGAGGGCAAAGACGATAAGGACAGCGACCCGAATGCCGGCCCCAACGCGAACGCGAGCGCCAACGCGGCAGCGCGCGCCACCGTGGTCGCGGCGCAAGCCGAGGACAACGCCGACGCCACGCCGAAAACCGCCGCCGACCGCGCGAAAGAGGCCTACCACGCGCTGCGCGGCGTGCATCACTGGCGCCTTTTGCAGCGTCTGCCGGGCGCGTTGCTCGTCATGCTGCTCGAAGTCGTGCCCGTGGTCGCCTTCGGCCTGTGCGCCGCGGGCGTGCTTTCCCTCTTCGGCCCCGACGACGCCGCGGCCGCCGAAGCCGTGGGCCAGATCGTCGATACGTATGTGATCTGCCGCGTGATCGTGATGTTCGGCAAGCTGCTGTTCGCGCCCGATGCCGCCGCGCTGCGCCTCGTGCCGCTGCCCGACGACTGGGCCGCTTACGCACAGCGCTGGCTCGTGCGCATCGTCGTGATCGGCGGCGTGGGCGGGGCGATTGGCGGCGCGGTGCCGCTCGGCATGACCGAGGACGCGCATCTCGCGCTCGTGAAGGTCGTCACGCTGGTCGGCCACCTCGCGCTTGCGGTGATGATCCTGCAACTGCGCCGCCCCGTGGCCGAAGCCATGCGCGCCGCCGCCGCACGCCATGGCTCGTATGCCTGGTTCATGCAGTGGTTCGCCGACATCTGGGTTGGCGTGGCGCTCTTCGTGGTCCTGGCGCTCTGGTTCGTCTGGGCGCTCGATCTGCGCGGCGGCTATGCAGCGCTGCTGCGCGCGGGCGGACTCTCGCTCGTCGTCCTGCTCGCCGCGCGCGTGAGCGCCATCGTGCTGCTCGGCGCGTTGAGCCGCCTGTTCGGGTTGCGCGACGATCAGGAGAAGATGAGCTTCGGCCAGCGCCGTGCGTATCGCTATTACCCTGCGCTGCGGCGCATCGTCGTCCTGGCGATCGGGATCGTGACGCTTGACCTGCTGCTGCACGTCTGGGGCCTGCGTCCCGCACGCATTCTCGCGCTCGCGCCTATCGGGCATTTGCTGGGATCTGCACTCCTGACTATCGTGATCGCCATCGTCGCCGCAGTCGCGATTTGGGAGTTCGCGAACGGCGCGGCCGAGCGGCGCCTGAACACGTGGACCGACGCCGGCGACTTCGTGCGCGCCGCGCGCCTGCGCACGCTCTTGCCGATGTTCCGCACCACGCTGCTCGTTTCGATCCTCGTCGTGGTCGGGCTCACCGCGCTCTCGCAGCTCGGCGTGAACACCGCGCCGCTCATTGCGGGCGCGAGTATTTTCGGTGTGGCGCTCGGCTTTGGCTCGCAAAAGCTCGTGCAGGACTTCATCACCGGCATCTTCCTGTTGACGGAAAACGCCATGCAGGTGGGCGATTGGGTGACGGTGGCGGGCGTCTCGGGCACGGTCGAGTTTCTCTCGATCCGCACCGTGCGCCTGCGCGGCGGCGACGGCTCGCTCTACACCGTGCCGTTCAGCTCGGTGACGACCGTGAACAACACGAATCGCGGCATCGGCAACGCGGCGGTGAAGGTGCAGATCGCGCATGGCGCGGATCTGCAGCGCGCCATCGACACGCTCAAGGAAATCGGCGCCGAGATCCGCAAGGAAGACGCGTTCAAGAACGGCATTCTCAGCGACTTCGCGTACTGGGGCGTCGATCAGGTGGATGGCGCGACCGTGACGCTCGTCGGGCAGATGCAGTGCAAGGACTCGGCGCGCTGGGGCGTGCAGCGCGAGTTCAACAAGCGCGTGTTGCTGCGCTTCACGGAGCGCGGCATCGAGCTGGCGAATCCGCAGCGCAACTTCCTCGTGCGCATGGCGCGCGGTGACGATGTCGAAGGGCATACGTATGGCGACGATCACGACGACGACGCCAGCGACAACGATCGCGCGCGGGCGCAGGCACGCGGCGCTTCGACGGCTGCTTCGCCAGGCGGCAAGCCGCGCACTGGCCGCGCCGGTGCATCGGGCGACGGTAACGGGTCGTCGAGCGGCAAGCCGAATTGATGCGTCGACACCCTGGCCGGTGCGCGGCTCACGCGCGCCGGCCTCACCCTTCGCCTCACTCGATCCATCTCCCGAAAACGCTCACCGATACGCCGCAAGCAACGTCGCGGCGCAACGCTGGCACGGTAAAGTTCTCCGTCTAATCAAGGGTCTGCGATCGGTGCCACGGTGCGCCGCACGCGCGGCGCGGCGGGTCCCGAAGAAGCTCACCTTTTCATCACCGTCATATTCGGCGATGAACCAGGACCCAGGCGACGCTCCCGATATAATCGATTTGCCATTCAACGAGGACATCTCATGAAATCACTGATTGCCCTGGTCGCCGCTGCCACCGTTGCAACGACCGCGTTCGCCGCCAACACCATCGAGAAGTTGCCGTCTGGCGTGGTCGTCGAACACATCAAGCAAGGCACCGGTCCGCAACCCGCCGCCACCGACGTCGTGCGCGTGAACTATCGCGGCACGCTCGCGAACGGCACTGAATTCGACAGCTCCGACAAGCACGGCGGCCCGGCGACCTTCCCGCTCAATCGCGTGATTCCGTGCTGGACGCAAGGGGTGCAGAAGATGAAGGTCGGCGGCAAGGCGAAGCTGACCTGCCCGGCGGCGACCGCTTATGGCGATCGCGCGGTCGGCCCGATCCCGCCGAACAGCGACCTCACGTTCGAAATCGAGCTGATCGGTATCGGGCAGTAAGGCCAGCAGATTCTGCCGGCAAAAAAAACGGGCGGCGAGGTTCAGACCTTAGCCGCCCGTTTTTGTTTTAGCAAGGACGCAGGCCTTACGCCTCGACGTCCTCGAAACTGAAGATTTCCGACTGGTCGTTGTACGAAAAGACCTCGCCATAACGCGCCCACTCGATCACGGTATCGAGCGTTTCTTCGGCGTCGACATCGGAAAGCACGTCCTCCAGCTCCTGCTCGAAGCGCACGCGCGGCGCGCGATGGCCCGGCCGCTCGTTGAGCACCTTCTTGATCCGCGCCGCGAGCGGCACGTTGCGCAGCAAGTGATCGGCGAACATGAGCTTGCGCGCCTGTGTGCCCATCTCCGCAAACACGCGCGCGGGCGGCGTGAGCAGCACATCGCCTTCGCGCACGTCGGCAAAGCCGAGCTGCTGGAGCATTTCCACGATCGGGAACAGGTCGTCCACTTCCAGGTGCAGCGAGCGTGCAATTTCCGGCATGTCGGCGCGGCCGTGATATGGCGCGGCCGCCAGCGTCTCGATCAGACCCGCCATGATGTTGGTCGACACATCCGGCAGGCGGCTGCCCACTTCGAGACGGCGATGCGTGGCCTCGGCGGCTTCGCGAGCCGTCATCTTCGCGTAGATTTCGTCCACGAGCTTGCGGAATGCCGGATCGAGCCGGTTGCGCGGATGCTTGAACGGCACCTTGATCTCGGCCGACACGCGCCCCGGATTCGACGACAAGACGAGAATGCGGTCGCACATGAACACCGCTTCCTCGATGTTGTGCGTGACGATCAGCACGGACTTGATCGGCAGACGCCCTTGCGTCCACAGGTCGAGCAAATCGGTACGCAGCGTTTCTGCGGTCAGCACGTCGAGCGCGGAGAACGGCTCGTCCATGAGCAGGAGCGTCGGGTCGACCACGAGCGCGCGCGCGAAGCCCACGCGCTGGCGCATGCCGCCCGAAAGCTCACGCGGATACGCGTTTTCGAAGCCGTCCAGACCGATCAGGTCGATGGCCGCCAGCGCCCGCTCGCGGCGCTGGCGCGCGCCCACGCCCTGCGCTTCGAGGCCCGCTTCCACGTTCTGCAGCACGGTGAGCCACGGGAACAGCGCGAAGGTCTGGAACACCATCGAGACGCCTTCGGCCGGCCCCTCGAGCGGCTTGCCGAGCCAGTTCACCTCGCCTTCGGTCGGCTCGATGAGCCCGGAGATGATGCGCAGCAGCGTGGACTTGCCCGAGCCGGAACGGCCCAGCAAGCCGACGATCTCGCCCTCGTGCAGCGAGAGGTTCACGTCGTCGAGCACGAGGCGCTCGTCCTCTTTCTTCGCGAAGCCGCGCGAAACATGCTTGACGGCGAGCACTTCCTGGCCGGGAGCGGGCCGCATCGGCAGCAGGTCGGATGAGACGATTTTCGGATTCAGCATGATGTCACTCCATCTCAATCGAGGCGCAGCCGGGACTCGGCGTACGCGTACAGCGGACGCCAGAGCACGCGATTGAACAACGTAACGAACAGGGACATCATCGCGATGCCCAGAATGATCTTCGGGAAGTCGCCGGCGGCGGTCGTTTGTGCGATGTACGCGCCGAGGCCGTGCGCGACGACTTTCGTGTCGCCCCACTGCACGAACTCGGAGACGATGCTCGCGTTCCATGCGCCACCGGAAGCCGTGATCGCGCCCGTGATGTAGTACGGGAAAATGCCCGGCAGGATGGCCTTCTTCCACCATTGCCAGCCGCGAATGCGGAAGTTCGTAGCCGCTTCCTTGTAATCGTTCGGATACGAGCTTGCGCCCGCGATCACGTTGAAGAGGATGTACCACTGCGTGCCGAGCACGATGAGCGGCGAGAGCCAGATGTCCGGATTCAGGTGAAAGCGCACGATCACGATGACGAACACAGGGAACAGCAGGTTCGCCGGGAACGCGGCGAGGAACTGCGCGAGCGGCTGGACCTTCTCGGCGAGCGCCGGACGCAGACCGATCAGCACGCCGAGCGGCACCCAGATCACCGAAGCGATGGCGATCAAGAGCAGCACGCGAAAGAGCGTGATGAGGCCGAGCACGAACACGTGCCAGACTTCATCGAGCGTCACGCCCGTGCGCACATAGGCCACCACGTGCCACACCACGAACACGGTCAGCGCGATCACGAACGCGGCCCAGACGATATCGCCAATGCGCGAGCGCTTGCTCATCGTGGTGACGACGGGCAGCGACTTCGGCAGTTGCACGCGCAACGGAATGCGCGCGAGCGTGGCGAGCAGGAAGCCCATCGGCACGAGCAGACGGTGAATGAGGCGCGTGCGGCGAATCAGGTCGAGCAGCCACGATTCCGGGGCGTCGCCCGAACTCGTGTTCTCCATGCGGAACTTGTCGGCCCACGCTACGAGCGGGCGGAACAGGAACTGGTCGTAGGCGAGAATCACCACGATCATCGCGAGAATCACCCAGCCCACGGCGTGCAGGTTCTTTTCCGCGATCGCCTGGGCCAGATACGCGCCAACACCCGGCAGCGTGATCGTATTGTTGCCCACCGTGATCGCTTCGGAGGCCACCACGAAGAACCAGCCGCCCGACATCGACATCATCATGTTCCAGATGAGGCCCGGCATCGAGAACGGCACTTCGAGCTTCCAGAAGCGCTGCCAGCCCGTGAGGTGGAAACCTCGCGAGACCTCGTCCAGATCACGCGGCACCGTGCGCAGCGACTGGTAGAAGCTGAAGGTCATGTTCCAGGCCTGGCTCGTGAAGATCGCGAAGATCGCCGCGAGCTCAGCCCCGAGCACGCGCGAAGGAAAGAGCGCGAGAAAGAACGTGACCGTGAACGAGATGTACCCAAGCACCGGCACCGACTGCAGGATGTCGAGAATCGGCACGAGGACCTGGCCCGCGCGGCGGCTCTTCGCCGCGAGCGTGCCGTACACGAGCGTGAAGGTGAGCGACGCCACCATTGCCGCGAGCATGCGCAGCGTGGTGCGCATGGCGTACTCGGGCAGGTTCGCGGGATCGAGCGAGATGGGCTGCGCCTTCAACGTCGCGATGGGCGCCATCGTTTCGTGAAAGCCGACGGCCGCCATCGCGATCAGGCCGATCATCAGCGGGAACGCCACGAAGTCCCAGCGGTTCGGCAGCACGCGCCACGCCGAGGCGTTGGCCGTGCGGTTCAGGTTGAAGCTGAACTCCATTAGCGGCCTCCGTTAGCGAGTACAGGCGTGGGCATGAGCACGCCGGCGCAGGCGCGCGCTGCGCGGCGGGTCGTTCGCAATGTGTGGTTGAACTGGTTCATGTCGAAGCACCGGCGATTGGTTATTGCGCGAATCCCTCGCGCGGCGCGTACGGCCGGCCGGGTCGGCTGGGCGTACGCGCGGAGATCCGTTACAGCTTGTCTGATTCAGACCCGAAACACGCGCGCTCGCAGGTCTCGCCAGCGCGCGGCGAGTCGCGATTCCCGGCAGGGCGTCGGAGCGCTCGCGCGCTCACGCGCGCCGATCACATCGGGATGGAGGGTGTGCTGCGTTGGCTGCAGTTGCGGCAGATGCGGCAAAAGAAGGCCGAAGTTCATACTGGTTCTCCTGGCGTCGCGGGGGACGCGTTGGGGAGGAAAGCCAGCAGACCCGGCAGAGCGCTTTCTTCAGCGCGTGGCGGCTCGCGTCTGCCCGCTTTCCTCAGTGCAATGCAAAAGGAAGCGGCATAACGGATAACTGTCACTGTCAGACATCGGAACTCCTTATCGTCACGGCGGCTGACCCCGGGGCTTGCATCGAGCCGGCGGCTCGAACGCGAAGCGGCTTCAAGGGCCTCAAGGCGCGCATGTGTCGATCCGCGCGTCGCGCTCAGGGCGCAACGAACGAACCGTGCCGCAAGCGCGCGTCGATCAGGGCGGGCTTACGGCGCGATGTCGGCCATCCGCGGCGCTCGATACGGTCAAGGCGCTGCGGCGTCGGTCGACGCTATTCAAGAGTGCACGAAGATTTACTGCTGGACGCGCACCATCTGCCTGGCTGGCAAGACGGCGGCTGAAAGAAAGGGAGCGCGGACGTCCTGCCGGTCAGGCAGCGAAACTATTCGAAGATCGACAACTGCTACTGTCCAAGGCGTCAGCCCCTTTTGTTAAGACGGGCGAATTTTAGGCGCGCCACCTGTCCGAAGTCAACACGATTCGCGTCCCGCGTCAAATCTCGTGCCAATGTCGCCACAGCGCCCGCTGGTGGCCGGCGTCCGTTCACTTCGCCATACGGCTTGCTATCCACTGCCTCTGTGCGACAACGGTTATCAAACCTCGCAGCAAGGTGCGTACCCGGCGTCCCTCGCGTCACGCGCTCTTGCGCAATGCCTGCTGGCTGGTTTCGCCGGCGCCCATACGCTCGAGCCGCTCGCTTGCTTCGGTCAGCGCCCACAGCGGCGCGCTTTGCAGCTGTCGGTCGTATGCATTCACTAGCTGCGCCACCGCCTCGAAGCCCGCTTCGTCCAGCTGCCAGCCGCCGCCCGTGTTGCCGCGCTCGAAGCAGGCGATCAGCACGGCATCGGCCGCTCGCACCTTTTCCGGTTCGAGCACGCCATATCCGGCCTCCGCAATCGATTGCGTGAGCACGTGAGCATGGAGCAAGGCGCGCGCGTCGTCGCCAGTGCCGCCGCGGCGGAGCGCGGCGAGCGCGAGATGCACCTGCAGCGCGAGTTCGTTGGCGACCGCGTGCGGGATCGGCAGCAGCATCGACTTGCTGCGTCGGGGGCGACCGGTTTGCGAGCGCTGCGGAAAAGGGATGGTCCTGGCCATGGAAGGGCAAGTAAGAGTCTGTTCCGTGCAATAACGGCACGCCGCGCCGAAGGTTAAGCGTCGACCCTCAAATCGAATGTAACGATCAGTGACAGACATGCGCCGCGCATCGCCTGGCGGGGCGGGCAACCGGCTGGCCGTGGCCGGTCGGCGGCCGCCTCAGCGCGGTTCGCCCCCGCCCTCTGCGCGCCGCGCGGCCATGAACGCCTCGATGTGGGCGATGGCCTGCTCGCACTGCTCGAAGCTCAGGAGGTGGATCGACGGATTGGGCAGGTCGAAGCCCAGTTCCTCCCCCAGCCAGCGGATGGCCTTGCCGCGCGCCTCAAAGGCGTTGACTTTGTCGCGCCGCATCTTCGCGGCCACTAGCGGTTCGAGCGCATCGTGCAGGCGGCTCTTGGCGTCGCGCAGGGCGGCGTTGGCAAGCCGGCCGAGCGGCACGTTGCGCGTGCTGCGTGCAGGCACGCCGATCCAGGCCTCACAGGGCGTGCAGACCCATAGCGGGCCGTGATCGTCGCGATACGGGTAGGCGTCGTCGGCGAAGCGCGCGAGCACCGCTTTCGCGCCGCAGTAGTCGCACAGCGGCTGCGGCAGCGCCTTGACGGGGCGGCCTACGCGCATGCGGCGCTCCTCGGGGCGATGGTCGATGGATGCATGACTTGACGGGTGAATGAGAGAAACGGTGGTCCGCTGCTGCGAGCGGTCCCTGGAGAAAGGATAACGGCAAACCCCGCGCACGGCATCAGCAGGACGGGGCGCCGCAGGCTGCCGCGCGCGATCAGTTCGCGCTCGCGGTGGCGTGCGCCTCTTCGCGCTCGAGCGCGCGCGTGTCGCGCAGGGCCGGAAAGAGCCGCATCCACAGCAGCGCGACGCAGATCGTCGCCACGCCGCCCACGAGCACGGCGCACGGCGCGCCCCACCAGCCAGCCGTGAGCCCCGACTCGAACTCACCAAGCTGGTTCGACGTGCCAATGAAAAGCGAATTGACCGCGCTCACGCGGCCGAGCGTTTCGTCGGGCGTGCGCAGTTGCACGAGCGACGTGCGCACGACCACGCTCACCACGTCCGAAGCGCCCAGCACCGCCAGCGCCATCAGCGACACGACGATATTGTGCGAAAGCCCGAACGCGATCGTCGCGCAGCCGAACACGATCACCCCGCCGAACATCGCGAGACCCGGCCGGCGCCGCAGCGGAAAGTGCGCGAGCCAGATCGAGCCCGCCAGCGCGCCCGCGGCCGTCGCCGAGCGCAAGAGACCGAGCGCGATGGGCCCGGCGTCCAGGATGTCGCGGGCGAATACGGGCAAGAGTGCCGTCGCGCCGCCGAACAGCACCGCGAACAGATCGAGCGACAACGCGCCGAGAATGACGGGCTGCGAACGGATGAACGCGATGCCCGAGAATACCGATTCGAGCGTGACGGGCGCCCGCGCGGGCGGTTTGGCGCGCAACGGGATCGTGCCCGAGAGCGTGGCCGCCGCCGCGAACGCGAGCGAGCAGGCCGCGTAGGCCGGCGTTGCGCCGATGCCGTACAGCAGGCCGCCCAGCGCCGGTCCGACGATGTTCGCGGTCTGGTTCGCCGAGGTCGACCACGCGGTCGCATTCGGCAGCTGCGAGCGCGGCACGACGCCCGGCAGCAAGGACGAAATGGCGGGCGACTCGAACGCGCGCGCCGCTCCCACGCACGCAGCGAGCGCATAGATGAGCGGCGCGCTCAGCCAGCCGCCGAGCGTGCCGGCCGCGAAGGTCAGCGCGGCGGCGCATTCGATGAGCTGGCAGACGGATGCGATGCGTCTGCGGTCGTAGCGGTCCGCCACGTGGCCGACAACGAGCGTGAGGCAGAACATCGGCAGGAACTGCGCCAGGCCGACAAGACCGAGCGCGAACGCGCTATGCGTGAGCGCGTAGATGTGCCAGCCCATGGCGACGGCGAGCATCTGAAACGCGAGCGACGACAGCACACGCGCGCCATAGAAGCGCTGGAAACCGCGATTGCGCGAAAGACTGGGCGGGTCGTCGGACGCCGCCTCCGGAGAAGGTGTGGTCATTGAACAGCGGGAAAAAGCGAAGAGTCGGGTGCGTGCGCAACCAGCAACGAGCGAGGCGCAAAGCGGCAATTTTAGTTCATGCGACGTCGCGCCACCGGATCATGGCACCGCACGATTCATGCGCTCGCAACGACGCTCGTGCGCGAACCCGCTGCCTGAACCGCGTCCTGGCCGCCATCCGGCCTTCGATATATTCCGTGGTATATTGCGCTGTCGGCGCGCGGCCAGCCGGGGGCGCCTAGCCGGGGGCGCCTAGCCGGGGGCGCCCAGCCGGGGGCGCCCAGCCGGGTCGAGGCACAGTCGCCGCACGCGCCCATGCACAGCCCGCGTTCCGCAGTGGATCAGAGGTCATCATGCACGCACCGCCGTTCCGCCTCGCCCGTACGCCGGGCGGCACATCTGCCGAAGAAACCCCGCTGCGCGTCCTGGCAAGCGCAGACTGCTGCGGCCCTTCGCAGGCCGAACTCGCCCGCGCGCGGCAGCGCACGCGCCTTGTCGAACTCGACGCCCATCTGCACTGCTCCATCATCGGCACCTGCCTGAGCACGCACGAACTGCGCAAGCTCGTTCCGAAATTCACCAGGCTCGACGCCCAGCGCGCGAGCGATCTCGAGATCCATCACGCCGCGGTCGAGCTGGCAATAGAAGGCGGCGCGGGCGGCAAGGCACTGCACAAAGCCCTCGACACGCGCTACGCAGGCGCGGTGCGCCGTTTCGCCAGCGCGCGCGACACGCGAGCCGTGCTCGCGCTCTGGAACGAATCGCTCGCGAACGGCGACATCCCGCCCGCGTACTGGGCGGTGATGACGCATCCGGCCACGACGATGGAAGTGCGCCAGGCCGCGTTCGGCGAGCTGCACATGCTCTCGCACCTGGTTGGCGCGGCCAATCGCGCCGACTTGCGCCGCCTCGTAGCGCTGGAAGCGGAAAACGCCGAACTCCAGACCAGGATCGAGCGCCAGCAGGCACGCTTGCACGAGATGAGCCGTGAGCGCGACGCAGCGCGCAATGCCCTCGATGCGCAAACCGCGCAGCTGGCGGCGCAGCGCGAGACAACGTCGCAGCACGCGCAGCTCGAAGCGCTGCAGGAAGCGCTCGCGGCACGCGACGCGCGGGTCGCGCTGCACACGAGCCGCCGCGAAATCGCCGAGCAGCGCGCGAATGCCGATGCCGCTGCGCTCCACACGCTGCGCGCAGCTCGACGAAGCCCACACGCTGATCGACGCCTTGCGCGCCGAAGTCCACGCAATGGAGCAGACAACGCAAGCGTACGAAGACCCGCAGGCCCAACGCGCGCTTCCCGAGGGTGCGCTCAAGGGCCGCCGCATCGTCTACGTGGGTGGCAGGCCGGGTTCGAATCACGCGCTCAGGCGCTGGGTGGAGTCGGCAGGGGGCGAGCTGACCGTGCATGACGGCGGCGCGGAGGATCGCAAGGGCCTGCTCGCCGCAGCGCTCGCAAACGCGGATCTCGCGGTGTTTCCCGTGGGCTGTATCGACCACGATTCGATGAGCACGCTCAAGCGCGTGTGCGAACGGCACCAGGTCACGTGGCACCCATTGCGCACGGCGAGTCTTGCCAGCTTCGTCGAGTTGATGATGCGGCTACATGCGAACGCGACGCCCACGCTCGCCGCGGTGCCCGTCTCGCGTTTCTGCTTGCGCCACGGCTAAGCGCCTGCGTTGGCGGCCGTGCGCCGCCGTGTCACATCACGTCAGGTCTTCACGAGTTTGACGAGTGCTTCGATCTCGGCCTCGCAGACCGCTGCGGCGCGCGCCTCGATGCTGCGATACAGGTGAACGATCTCTTCGCCCACCGGCGTGAGCATGCTGCCGCCGCCGCTCTGCCCGCCATGCTCCGAAACCGTGGCCGGCGACTCCAGCGCGCGGTTGAGTTCATCCATCAACAGCCACGCGCGCCTGTACGACATGTTCATGCTGCGCGCCGCAGCCGAGATCGAGCCATGTTCGCGAACGGCTTCGAGCAGCGACACCTTGCCTGGCCCGAGCGCGATCGTGCTGTCCTGAACGATGCGCATGCGAAAACGCACCTCGGGTCGGGCCGGTTTCTGCGCCTGTGCGGGCGCGGGAGCGTCTGCGCGCGGTTGATCGTTGGGGGACTTGGTCATGCGCGCAAGCATACACGATGCGTTCCGCCCGCCAGGCCCGCTGGATGGCTAACGCCCAGCAGGAAAACAGAAGCCGAAATCCTCGCAGCCGGGGCAACCGGGCGCCGGGCCCGGCGTGGCGCCCGACGCCAGCGCGAGTTCGCGCGCCAGCAGCTTCTTCCAGCGCAAGCCTTCCACGTTGCGCGCCACGATCTCAGGGAAGAAGCGCTCCAGCAGGCGCGTAACGTCATCGCGGCTACGCAGGCCGAGATCGCGCCACAGATGATCGGGTCGCAGGCACGCGTGGGCAATGATCGCGGCGAGGCAACCCACGTCGTCGGGGTCGGCTTGCGGCGCGGCAAGCGCAATGAGAAAGGCATGCATTGCCGCGGCGAACGCAGCATGCGACGCATCCGTCATAACGTGCGTGTGCGGCGCTTCATTCGTCACCGCACACACGAAGTGTCGCGCACCGAGCGCGTCGATCTGCGCGCGGGTCAAACCGAGCAACGGCAATTCGCCGCGCACCTCGCGCGCCGCGACGAGCCGCGCGAAGAACCAGGCGTCGGGCGTGCGAGACGCCTCTGGCGCCCCCGTCAGGGCGTCGCAGCGCGCGGACGCCAGAGCGTCGAAATCGCCCGACGGCGGCGCCGCGCCGGGGCCCTGACTGCCCTGAGTCATTGCGCTCACGTGCGCTCGCAGCCGCGCATCAACCGTCTACGCCGACGATCACGCTCGATGCCTTAAACAGCGCCGCTGCCTGCTTGCCCGCCGCGAGGCCGAGACGATCGACGCTGTCGTTCGTCACGATAGCCGCGATCTGCGCGCCGCCCGGGGCCGCGAGCACGACTTCCGCATTCACTGCGCCCTTCGTGACCGACGAAACCGTGCCCGCAACGACATTACGCGTGGACACCTTGCTCGCGTCGCCGTCGACCATGAGGATCACCGAGGATGCCTTCACGAGCGCGAAGGCCGGCTTGCCAGCGGCGAGACCCAGCGAAGCGGCGCTGCCATGCGTGATGATCGCGACGATCTCGAGGCCGCCGTCGGCGCGCAGCGTCACTTCGTCGTTGACAGCGCCGGCCTTGACCGCGCTGATCTGGCCGGAGAAATGGTTACGGGCGCTGGTACGCATGAAGGCCTCCATACATGAACAGGACCATGAATCGGGAAAAGAACCGGCCCTCAGTTTAGCTGTGTCAACGCGCACAGGCATTGATCGCCAAAATAGCGAATTGGGCGAGCACATGAATACAGCAGTCCAGCGTAATATATGGGCCTTTATAACGAACGGGGTGTCGAACATGTTTATCCGCAGGCTGCTGGCCTCAGTCGTCGTGGTGAGCGGTGTGATGGGCGCGATGGGTGCAAGCGCCAACGCATTCGCCGACGAATCCGATGTCAACGTGCTCTATGCAGGCTCGCTCGTCAACCTCATGGAAAAGAGCGTGGGCCCCGCGTTCGAAAAGGAAACGGGCCTGCATTTCAAGGGCTACGCAGCCGGCTCGAACAAGATCGCCAATGAAATAAAAGGCAAGCTGCGCCGCGGCGATGTGTTCATCAGCGCGAGCCCGAAGGTCAACGCGAGCCTCATGGGCGAGGACAACGGCAATCACGTTACGTGGTACGTGAATTTTGCCGAATCGCCACTCCTGATCGGCTACAACCCGAAGAGCCGTTTCGCTAACGACTTCAAGACGAAGAAGTGGGATCAGGTGCTGCAGGAACCGGGCATCCGCCTTGGCCGCACCGATCCGAAGCTCGACCCGAAGGGCGTCTTCACCGTCGAACTCATGACGAAGGCCGCGCAGGCGTACAACCAGCCTGACCTCGTGCAGAAGACGCTCGGCGCGCCGGAAAATCCCGAGCAGGTGCTCCCGGAAGAAACGCTCGTTGGCCGTCTGCAGTCGGGTCAGCTCGACGCGGGCTTCTTCTACTCGACCGAAACTTCCGACCTGAAGATTCCGGCGATCCACCCCGCGCCCGAACTGAAGATCAAGGCGAACTACACGCTCACGATTCTCAATGACGCACCCAACAGCGCCGGCGCCGCGCGCTTCGTGAACTTCCTGCTCTCGGCAGAAGGCCGCAAGCTGCTCGCCGAGCACGGCGTGGATGTGACGAAGCCTGCCGTCAACGGTCAGACCCAGGCGATCCCGCCGTCGGTGCAAGCCGTGATCGACGCCGCACAGCAATGACACAAGCCGCGCAGCGTGCCGGGCAGGTTGCCGTGAAGCGCTCTCAGCCGCTCTGGTGGCTCGGCGCGCTGCTCGCGGTCTATCTGTGCGCGCCGTTCGTTGCGAGCATTCCGCAGATCGGACAGGCGGACTGGGCCGGCGTCGACTGGCACGCCACCTGGTCGGCGGTCGGCGTGTCGGTCGCGAGCGCGAGCGTGGCCGCGCTCATCATCCTGCTGGGCGGCGTGCCGCTCGGCTACTGGCTCGCGCGTTCGCGCGCGCGTGGCATTGCGCTCGTCGGCTTCGTCGTGCAGTTGCCGCTCGCACTGCCGCCGCTCACGAGCGGCGTGCTGCTGCTGTTTCTCATCGGGCCGTATAGCGGCATCGGCCAGCTCTTCGGCGGCTCGCTTACCGACTCCTTCACGGGCATCGTACTCGCCGAGACCTTCGTGGCGGCGCCCTTCCTGATCGTCGCAGCGCGCTCGGCATTCACCGCCGTCGATCCCGTGTACGACGACGTCGCCGCCACGCTCGGCCATCACGCCGCCAGCCGCTTCTTTCGCGTCACGCTGCCCATTGCGTGGCCCGCCATCCGCGCGGGGCTCGCGCTCGCCTGGCTGCGCGCGTTCGGCGAATTCGGCGCGACCGTGATGGTCGCGTATCACCCGTATTCGCTGCCTGTTTATACCTACGTCGTGTTCGGCGGCCAGGGCCTGCCCGCGATGATGCCGCTCCTGCTGCCCACGCTCGGCATTGCGATCATCTGCGCGGTGCTCTCCGTCTATAGCCGCAGCGCACGCTCGACGCTGACGGTGAACCTGGACAACGGCGACGAACTCACGAGTATCACGCCAGCCGCCACGGCGGCGGAAAACGCCGACCTGCGTCTTGCCTTCGCGGCGCGCCGGCGTCTCGGCGCGTTCACGCTCGATGTTGCGTGGCAGCCGCAAACGCGCCGGCTCGCGATCATCGGCCCTTCGGGCTCGGGCAAGTCGCTCGCGCTGCGCATCATCGCCGGGCTCGAACGCAACGACGCGGGCTCCGTCGTGCTCGGGGCGACCGACCTCGGCGCGCTGCCGCCCGAACGCCGCCAGATCGGCTACATGCCGCAGGATTACGGGCTCTTTCCACACATGACGGTGGCGCAGCAGCTCGCGTTTCCCGTCGATGCCGACGCTACCAGCGCACGCTACTGGCTCGCGCACCTCGGCCTCGACACGCTCACTGAGCGCCTGCCTGGCCAGCTCTCGTTCGGCCAGCGTCAGCGCGTGGCGCTCGCGCGCGCGCTCACGCGGCACACGCAACTGCTGCTGTTCGACGAACCGTTCGCCGCGCTCGACACGCCGCGGCGCCGCCGTCTGCAGCAGTCGTTGCGGGCGCTGCAACGCGAGGTCGGCGCGGTGACGGTGATCGTCACGCACGACCCCGACGAAGCGGCGCTGCTCGCCGACGAAGTGCTCGTGATCGAACAGGGATGCGTGCTGCAGGCGGGCGCCGTGGCCGACGTGTTTCAGCAGCCCGCCACGCTGCGCGTGGCCGAACTGCTCGGCCTGCACAACGTCGGCGAGGGGATCGTGCGTGCTGGCGGCGCGATCGAAACGCCAACGGGACTGCGCCTGCCCTGCGCCGATACATCGCTTGCGGTGGGCTCGCGTGTGATGTGGCGGGTCTCGCCGCGCGCGCTCGTCGCGACGCAAGAAGGCGCGTGGCAGGGGCGCATTGCGGGCACGTCGCTGCGTCACGGCGACCGCTACGTTACAGTCGAAATCGCCGGAGAAACCTTCGATATCGCCGCAGAAGACGCGCCCGCATCGCATACCGGCGAGCTGTGCTTCTCGATTGACGCGAACGGCGTGCTCGCCTGGCCAGCATCGCACGGCTCCTGACTCACGACTCCTGAAAACGCTCACCTTTCGCGCCGAAGTGCTCGCGCCGGTGTCGCGCGCGTTGACAAAAAAGCCCCTTTTCAATGGGATTTTTGCATATGCGGTTAGCGATTCGATGCGCAATTTCGCACCGTTGTTCACGGTCCCCGAAAACACTCACCTTTGGGCGTCTCGCGCTCGAGCGCGCAAGGTTTTGATTGCTAACACCTGGTACTCGGCAATATTCGGATCCCTTAACCTGGGACTACCAGGAAAATCTTGCGCGCCAGAACCAGGTTCTCCTGTACATCGGGATCACGAAACTTCCGCAGCCGATCACGCGCGACGGTGATTTCGGCACGCTTCGTCAACGAACCGTCGCAACGCCACGCACGCCGCTCCCGAATCTTCTCACCCATGACCGCGACGCCGCGCTCAGATCATGAAGCGGCTGTCTTCTACGAGCACGCGCGGCAAGGGTTGAAGGTCAGCGCGCGCGAAGCGCACCAGGGAGAAGGCGCGCAAACCTTGCGGGCTCGACGGCAGCCGCGCGAGCGGGAACACGATCGAGGCACTGTTGCCCGGGCCGCCGTTTGCAAGCAGGACATTCATCGGGCTCAGGCAGATCTCGCGCATTTCGACGTTCGTGTATTGCGCGGGATTCGCGAGCACCCTGCAAATCACCGTGAGTTGGTGCTCGAGCGCTTCGCTCTTGAGGCCGAGCGCGGCGATCTCGCTCGCGTTCTGCGCAATCTGCGCCTCGACCTTCGCCACTTCGGCGACGCTTTGCACGGCGTGCTCTCCCAGCATGCGTTGCGTCCCCGCGCCGTGGCGCGTGAGCAGTTGCAGGCGCGTTCTGAGCAGCGCGCGCTCCTGTTCCAGCACGTCGCGGCGCGACTCGTCGGCGCCGATCTGCTCGAGTCCTTCCAGTGCGATCTGCTCGACCACGCGCTGCACGATCTGCTCGCGAAGGTCGCTTTCGGTTTCGCCGCACACGCGCACCTGATGGTCGTCGAAGCTCAACGTAGTCTGCATGACATCGGTGTGCACCTCGTCGCCATACTGCTCGACACCGAAGGCACACCGCTCGTTCAGGGCCATGCCGAGCACCGCGTAAGTCTCGCGCGCAAGCGCATGACTCTCGAACCATGCGTGCAGTTCAGGCGAGCGGCTCAGCACATGGCCGACCTCGTCGGGTGCGGCGAAAAATGCATGGATATAGGGATCGCTCGACCAGGTGGCGGCGCTCGCTTCGCGCGCGGGCGGCATGCGGTCCACCACGTCGCGCACATACGCGACCGATTGCGCGAGCGCGGGCACAAGCCGTTCGCGCCACTCGGGCACGAGCTTGAGCGTGGGGCTGAGCACTAGCAGACGCTCGATCAGCGTCTGGATTTGCGGCGATTCCGGCGCCTGCTTCGCGCGGGCGCGCGGCCAAAGCCTGTCCAGGATACCCATGGAAAACTCCGTTGCAGACCGCTCGGGCGCGGCGGCGGTGAAGCGTAGGGCGCACAACGAGGCCTCTTGTCGCGAACGACTATACCGCGAATCACAACCCGCCCGCGGCGACGCTGCCGCGGCGCAGCAACGGCTCGCGCTGCGTGTATGTTCCCGGAAACACTCACCTTTGGTCTTCTTTGCGACGGCCACCTTGCTACGCATGTTTGTGCGGCGCGCGCACATTGACCTGCAATCCGAATCAATTAGATGTTCGAGAAAATCGTGATCGACAGCATCACGCCGAAGCCCTTCGACGACGACGCATTCAATCCGAAGAATCTCGATTACAAGTTCTGAAACCTGAGTCGCGAGAGGAAAGGTGAGGCTTTTCGGGAGGAGCGCATGACGTTCGACTCCTGGAACTCCTCACCTATCGTTGTATCGGTGAACTCACGATGCGGTGAATGACTCACCGCCGTGCGCGCTCAACGATACTTCTGCAGCTCGGCATCCGTAATCGGTTGCGCCGGCAGATTCAGCATGCCAGGCAAGTCGCCCAGCTTCGGCAAGCCGCTGATATCGGCCCAGCGTCCGCCTGAACCTTGATAAATAAGCGTAGGCGTACCGTCGAACCCGAGGTCCTGAAAGAGCTTGATGTTGTTGTCGAGCTTGTTCTTGTCGGTGGCGGGAATGTGCGCGAGCGGTGCGATGCCGCCCGATTCGTCCTTCTCCGAGTAGTGCGTTTCCAGCTCTTTGAGCAGCGCGGCGCCGTCTTTCGACTCCAGCAGCGCGGCCGCTTTGCCCGCCGAATCGGGCTTCAGAAAGCCCATAGGAATCCAATGCACCTGCAGGCCGACCGCTTCATACGGTTGCAGTGCTTTCCACACCAGGTGACAGTAAATACAGTTTGGGTCCATGAAGACATAAAGCGTCGACTTCACGTTCGACCCATTCGCGCCTTCGACGATCGCACTCGCATTCTGCAGGCTTGCAGCAGCCGTTGCGGGCAACCAGGTGGGCTCCGGAGCACCGGCGGCCATGGCGCCAGCGCTCATGGCCAGTGCGCCTGCGGCGATCAGCATGCGTGTGAACTTCTTCATTCTTTTCCTTTGACTTGGATAGCGCGTCACGTCTCGCGCCTGTAGAGCGAAGGCTCGTATCTTAGGGTCGAGCCGTGGCGCGTCACTGACGCCAATATGGCAAAGGCGTCAGGTTAACAGCAAAGGTGAGAGTTTGCGGGAGGACGTCGAACCCTAGAACTTGAAGCGCAACTGAAACCCGATGGTAAATGGCAGATCGTCAGACGGTATCGGCGGAATGACGATGAAGTTCACGCCCACGCGCTTGTACGCGACCATCACGATAGGCGCGACCACGGGCCCGATCGTATGGTCGTGGCCGAGGCCCCAGTTGCCATAGTTGTAGCCGGAGATGATACCGCCCATCGCCGCGAGCCGCACGAAGCCCCAGTGCAGAAACTCGGGTGCCCACACTGCGCCGCCATAATAAGAGGGCCGGCGCAACGAGTTGCGAAAACCGCCTGCCGTGAGCGCCCACGTGTCGCCGGGCCAGCATTCGATGCCGAGGCCGGGGTTGAATTGTTCGAAGTCCTTGTCGGGATGGATGTGGTACGAGCCCACCATCGCGTCTACCCACAGGCCCGAACTACACCAGTTCGCCGCGTGCGCCGACTGCGCCGTGCCGAACAGCAGCAGCGGCAAGAGCAGCAGGGCAGTCGCTGCGCCGCGTTTCGTTCTCTTCGCTTGCGTTGTCGCTTTAGTTATCGTTCTGGTTGCTGCGCCACCTTGCTTCTGCCAAAACCGCATGGGCTCTCCGTCCTTTCTTGCGCCGATCCTGCAGGGGATCGTCTGTTTTCTGATTGCTGGTTCGCGGTGAATGACGAACTGTACCGCAACCCGATGCGTGCGCAATGGAGCCCAGGCTCGGACCGGGCAACTCGCTCGCCGCCGGCATGGTGCCATCGTAGCGAGTCGTCCCGATGAAAGCGAAGCGTCAGAGGCCGAGGTCGGAGAGGCCCGGATGATCGTCGGGACGGCGCCCGAGCGGCCAATGGTAGAGACGATCCGCCTCGCGGATCGGCAGGTCATTGATCGATGCATGACGGTGCGCCATCAGGCCGTTCGCGTCGAATTCCCAGTTTTCGTTGCCGTACGAGCGGAACCAGCTGCCCGAATCGTCGCGCCACTCATAGGCGAAACGCACCGCGATGCGATTGTCCGTGTACGCCCATAGCTCCTTGATCAGACGATAGTCGAGTTCACGCGCCCACTTGCGCGAGAGCAATTCGACGATTGCCTCGCGGCCCGTCACGAACTCGGCGCGATTGCGCCACACGCTTTGCGGCGTATACGCAAGCGAAACGCGTTGCGGATCGCGCGTGTTCCAGCCGTCTTCGGCGGCGCGTACTTTTTGCATGGCGCTCTCGCGCGTGAACGGCGGCAGCGGCGGACGCACTTCGGGCGACTCACTCATGGTCTTGCTCCTTGCGTTGGGCGGCGCGCCGGGACGGTGCGCGCAATGGGGATCGGCTTTGGGATTGGCTGCGGGAATCGAAACCGCTTTTCGGTGCGAGGGCTTCGAGCAACGATCGGCCTGCCGCGCGTGCGTCGAGCGCGGCATCGGCGTCGCCGCTTACGAGCGCCACGCCGATCGCGCCGTCGATCAGGATCAGCCATTGCCGCGCGAGGCGGGCGGCGACCCGGCGATCGACGCCGACGCTCGCGGCCCACGCATCGCTCTGTTCGCGCACGAAGTCGAGCAGGCGCTCCTTGTGCTCGCGCGCGACCACACGCACTGGGTCGTCGGGCGACGCGATCTCGCCAGCGGCGTTCAGAAACGCGCAACCGTGAAAGCCTTCGGAGGTGAACCACTCGCGCAATACGTCGAACATGCCGGCAAGGCGTGCCTGCGGCGTGCGTCCGCGCGCAAGCGTGCCGGCGACGAACCAGCGCATCCAGCGCTCGTCGCGCCGCGAAAGCGCAGCCGCGACCAACGCGTCCTTCGATTCGAAATACGTGTAGAAGCTCTTGCGCGCCGCACCCGCTGCGCGAACGATCGCATCGACACCCGTTGCGTGAATGCCGCCCGCGTAGATCAGCGCCTCGGCGGCGTCGAGCAGGCGCTCGCGCGCGTCGGCCTGCGGCGCTTCTGCGTTCGCTTCGGAGTTCGTTACAGCGGGCGGGCTCATGGCTAGTCTCGTTCAGCGCGATTGCGGCGGGATTGCGAAGGTCAGGGGAGAATGATCGTTCTCCCAGTTCGCAATGTAGAACGATCATTCTCCCAAGTCAAGATACTTTGCTCTCTCGCGCGCCGCGCTGCGCGCTAATGCGATCCCAAAGCGAGCGTCCTGAAACCGCGAACACGGCGGCCACGACCAGGGTGAGGCCCAGCACGCGCGTGAGCGTAAGCGGCTCGCCGAGCAGCGCCGTGGCAAGCGCCACGCTCGACACCGGCGCCACCGCTGTAAAGACCGCGGCCTCGCCGCCTGGCACGCGCGCCGCGCCCGCGTACCAGAGCCAGAATCCGCCCACGGTCGGCACGAGCGCGTAATACGCCACGCCACGCACGGCGTTCAACGGCACGGCGTGGGCGGCGCCCAGCCAGCCGGGTAGCGCGCATAAGCCCGATACGACGAAGCCGATTCCCGTCATCGCGCTAGCCTGAGCAAGGGGCGGCCACGGCCGCGAAAGCCGTTTGTTCAGCAGGACGAACAGGCTTTCGCACACGACGGCGCCGAGGATCATCGCGTCGCCCGTGAGCGAGCGGGCGCCATCGCGATGCTCCCCGGGCGCGAGTGTGACCAGCGCCACGCCGAGGCTCGCGATCGTCACCGAAACGAGCGTGTTTGCGCGCAGCCGCTCGCCCAGCACCAGCGCCGCCGTCAACGCGCAAACGGCCGGCAGGGTGCCGAGGAGGATGCCGGCGTCGCTCGCGGACGTGCGCTGTGTGCCCGCGATCAACAAGACCGTATAGCCGACGCTGCCGATCGCAGCCTGTGAGACGAGCAACAGCGCATCGCGCAGGCCGGGACGCGGAAACGCCGTACCGGTGAGACGCATGAGCAGCAGAAAAACCGGCAACGCCATCCCGAAGCGCAGCGCGGTGGCGGGCAGCGGATCGAGCCCGGCGCCGATGGCCTTGCTCGCAATGACCGTGCTGCCCACGGTCAGCATGGCCGCCGTCAATTGCCACTGCGCGACGGATCGGGGGGAGAGGGTCAAGCGTCGCGCGTTTTCGCGCGACGACAATCGTATCGACATGGAGCGCTCCTCGTGGTGATACGCCTGTATAGGCTCACCACGACGCGCCGTCTTGGATCGTTGTGCGTCAGCGCATGATGCGCGTGAAACTCATGCCGCGCGCGTGAGCCGGTAACGCCCCGGCGATACGCCGAACTGCCGCGCGAACGCGCGGTTCAGGTGGCTCTGGTCGCAGAAACCGGCGGCCAGCGCGGTCTGCGCCGGGGCATTCCCCGCCTTGAGCAGGCGCCGCGCGAGCGCCACGCGGCGATGCAGGATGTAGCCGTGCGGCGCGACGCCGAACGCACGCAGGAAGCCGCGATGGAGCTGGAAGCGGCTCAGCCCCGCCGCCTGTGCGAGTTCAGCGAGTGAGAACGGCTGGGCCGGATCGGTGTCGATCATGTCGCGCACGCGCGCAAGCGACGCCGGTGAGCACTGCGCGAGCGCGCGCCGGTGGCCGAGCGCCTCGACGAGCCGTGTCATCACCTCGAGCGCAGCGGCGTCGAAGGCCATATGTGAGAGGTCACGGCTTGGGTCAGTGACGTGTGTGAAAGCCGCATCGAACAGCGCGCGCAATCGCGGTTCGCTGATCACCGGCGCATGGAGCGCAAAAGCAGCGTCGTCACCTTGCGTGACGTCGGCTTGCAGCGCGTCGACCCAGCGCGGCTCGAAATACAGCATGCGCCACGTGCGCCCGGCGGCGTCGAGCGGGCGGCCGTCGTGCACCTCGCCCGGATTGACGAGGATGAGGTCGCCCGGTACGGCCTCAACCTGGCCCGCGTCGCTCAGCGAGACATGGCCACCGCGATCGATTACGCCAATGCCGTACTGGTCGTGCGTGTGACGCCCGAACGAGCGCCCCGTGGCGGCCGTCATCGCGTCGACGTCGCGCACGAGCGTGGCGTGAAAACGCACGGTGTGGTTCGTCACTGGCATGGTCGGCTCTCCGCTCGTTCGGGCTCCAATGGGCGTATGAGACCGGAGTTTCGCGCGGTGCGCAATGTGCGCGTGACCTGGTTGGGAAAGTGCGCGGTCGCTGCGATCCGGCCCCGTCGCGTTATGCTTCGCGAACCGGGGGGAAGAAACGCACCTCGCCAAACGTACTTACGGATGTCAACGAGTTACAGGGAGATGAGATGAAAGACCGGCCGCTTGTGTCGCTTGCGCCTCTCGTTCGCGGCGCGCGCCGCGCCTTCTGCGTGGCGCTGTGCGCAGCGAGTCTAGTCGCGTGCACGCCGCTGCGCGTGGTCACGCACAGCGTGAGCCGCACGGAAGCCGACGTGCCAGCGGGACACTACGCGATGGACGCGCATCACTGGAGCATCGTATTCGACGTCGATCACTTCCACTACACGCGCTTCGTCATGCGCTTCGACCGCGCGCAGGCGACGCTCGACTGGCAGGCAGGCGGCCTCGAAGCGGCCACGGTCGACACGACCATCGACGCCACGAGCCTCGACACCAATGTCGGCGCACTCGACGCCATGGTGAAAGGACCGCAGATGCTGGATGTACAGCGCTATGCGCAGATCCGCTTCACGAGCACGCACTTCGAGCGCACGGGCGAAGGGCGCGGCACGCTCACGGGCAATCTCACGATACGCGGCGTGACGCAACCGGTCACGCTCGACGTGACCTTGAACGGCTACGCGCCGAATCCGCTCACGAAGCAGCCCACGCTCGGCTTCGCCGCATCGGGCCATTTCAATCGCTCGGCATTCGGGTTAACGAGTTGGTACCCCGCCGTGGGCGACCGGATCGACGTGCGCATCGAGGCCGAATTCGAGCAGCCGGCGCCGGGCGCAGCGCCATAAGAGCCGCAGTCGAACCGATACCCGCAATGCGCGTTCAGGCCGTGGTCCAGTCGAGAATCACCTTGCCGCTCTCGCCCGAGAGCATGGCCGCGAAGCCCTGCTCGTAGTCGTCCACGTTGAAGCGGTGCGTGATGAGGGGCGAGAGATCGAGCCCGCTCTGCAGCATCGCGACCATCTTGTACCAGGTCTCGAACATCTCGCGACCGTAAATGCCCTTGATTTCCAGCCCCTTGAAGATGACCTGGTTCCAGTCGATGGCCGTTTGCGCGGGCGGAATACCCAGCAGCGCAACCTTCCCGCCGTGGTTCATCGACTCGAGCAGCGCCGTGAACGCGCTCGGCACACCCGACATTTCGAGGCCGACGTCGAACCCTTCGGTCATGTGCAGTTCCGCCATCACGTCGCGCAGCGACTCGCGCGAAACGTTCACGGCGCGCGTCGCGCCCATCTTGCGCGCAAGTTCGAGGCGATAATCGTTGACGTCCGTGATGACGACGTTGCGCGCGCCCACGTGCTTCGCGATCGCCACGGCCATGATGCCGATCGGCCCCGCACCCGTAATCAGCACGTCCTCGCCCACCAGGTTGAACGAAAGGGCCGTGTGCGTGGCATTGCCGAACGGATCGAAGATCGCGGCGAGATCGTCGGAGATCTCGGGCGGAATCTTGAACGCGTTAAAGGCCGGAATCACGAGGTATTCGGCGAACGCGCCTTCGCGGTTCACGCCCACGCCCGTGGTATTGCGGCACAGGTGGCGCCGCCCCGCGCGGCAGTTGCGGCAGAAGCCGCAGGTGATATGCCCTTCGCCCGACACGCGATCGCCAATCTGGAAGCCGCGCACCTCCTGGCCCATTTCGACGATCTCGCCCACGTATTCGTGGCCCACGTGCATCGGCACCGGAATGGTCTTCTGCGCCCAGTCGTCCCATTTCCAGATGTGGATGTCGGTGCCGCAGATCGCTGTCTTGCGGATCTTGATCATCACGTCGTTATGGCCGACTTCGGGCTTCTTCACGCGCGTGAGCGTGAGTCCGGGCGCGCGTTCGAGTTTGGCGAGTGCTTTCATTTGATTCGTCATCCTTGTTAAATCACGCCGAGCTGCTTGCCTACGCGCGCAAACGCTTCTACCGCGCGCCCGATCTGCCCGGACGTGTGCGCGGCGCTCATCTGCGTGCGAATGCGCGCGCGCCCCTTGGGCACGACGGGATACGAAAAGCCGATTACGTAGACGCCCTCGTGCAGGAGCGCGTCGGCCATTTTCGAGGCGACCTGGGCGTCGCCGAGCATCACCGGAATGATCGGGTGCTCGCCGGGCACGAGCATGAAGCCGAGCGCGCTCATTTCGCGGCGGAACTGCGCGCCGTTCTCGCGCACCTGGCGGCGCAGTTGTGCGCCTTCGTCGCTCGCAACCAGCTCGAGCACCGCCAGCGAAGCGGCCGCGATACTAGGCGTCAGCGTGTTCGAGAACAGATAAGGGCGCGAGCGCTGGCGCAGCAAGTCGATGACTTCCTGCTTCGCCGCGATATAGCCGCCCGACGCGCCACCCAGCGCCTTGCCGAGTGTGCCGGTAATGATGTCCACGCGCTGCAGGACGCCGCAGTGCTCGGGCGTGCCGCGCCCATGCTCGCCGATGAAGCCCACCGCGTGCGAGTCGTCGACCATCACAAGCGCGTCGTAGCGGTCCGCGAGATCGCAGATACCCTTGAGGTCGGCGATGATGCCGTCCATCGAGAACACGCCGTCGGTGGCGATAAGCTTGTAGCGTGCTCCGGCTTCGTCGGCTTCTTTCAGCTTTGCTTCGAGGTCCGAAAGATCGTTGTTCTTGTAGCGATAGCGGCGCGCCTTCGAAAGGCGCACGCCGTCGATGATGCTCGCGTGATTGAGTTCGTCGCTGATGATGGCGTCTTCTTCGCCGAGCAGCGTTTCGAAGAGGCCGCCGTTCGCGTCGAAACAACTGGAATAGAGAATACAGTCTTCGGTTTGCAAAAACGTGGCGAGCGCGCTTTCGAGTTGCTTGTGCACGGTTTGCGTGCCGCAGATGAAACGCACCGACGCCATGCCGAAACCATCGCGCGTGAGGCCGTCTTTCGCGGCGGCGATGAGACGCGCGTCATTGGCGAGGCCGAGGTAGTTGTTCGCGCAGAAGTTGAGCACGTCGCTGCCGTCTGCGAGCCGGATATCTGCCGACTGCGGCGTGGCGATCACGCGCTCGTTCTTGTAGAAGCCATCGGCGCGGATCTGGTCGAGCGTCGCGCGCAAGTGGTCGATATACGGGGTACGCATGAATCGTGCTCCTCACATAGCTGCGGCTTGCCGCAGTTTTGCTGCGGTTTGCCTGCGGTTTGCTATAGTCGCCGTCAGCCGTTGGCGAAAATTTCCTTTATTTCGAACCTAAGTTCGATATGTCGAACGCACTCTAATCGATGAGGCCGTGAATGGCAAGCACCCGCAAACCGCGAACCGACCCGGCGGGCACCGTTCCGGACGCCCCCGCATCGGCTGCAACTAACGTACCGCCTGCGTCCGCCGTACCTGCCACCGCGCCGCCGCGCGTGGGCGAGCAGATCCAGCGGCTGCGCACCGAGCGCAAGATGACGCTTGACGACCTCTCGCGCGCTGCGGGCGTCTCAAAATCCATGCTATCGGAAATCGAGCGCGACAAGGCGAACCCGACCATTGCCGTGGCCTGGCGGCTCACGAACGCGCTGGGCGTAAAACTCGATTCGCTGTTCGCCGCCCCGAAGGCGCCCGAAGCGATCGCTGTGGCCGGGCCGCACGACATCCCGACGCTGCACGGCCACGACGCGGGTTACCAGTTGCGCGTATGGGGGCCCATCGAACTGGCCGGCCACTTCGAATGGTATGAGTTGACGCTCAAGCCAGGCGGGGCGCTGGTGTCGGCCGCGCACGAACCGGGCACGCGCGAGCATCTCACGGTGCTGCAGGGAAGCATCGAGGTCGAGGCGGCCGGCGCAACGCAGCGCCTGAGGGCCGCGGACACGGCGCGCTATATCGCCGATCAGCCGCACGCGATCCGCAACGCCGGCAAGGGCGAGGCACGCGCGCTGCTGGTGGTGATCCATGGCTGACGGACCGCCTCACCGCTCGCCCTGACCGAACGGACGAGGCTGCGCAATCGGACTGACTACTGTATATTTATACAGTGAAAGTCCGACTGGAGCCGTCGATGTCCCTCCCCACCGAACTGCCGCGCGAGCACGCTCTGGCGGCCTTGCGCTTTCAGGCCGCCGCACGCGACCTCGAACACATCGTCCGCAACATCGCGCAGCGCTATATCGCGCGCCAGGTCCCGCTCACCTGGCGCCTGCTGCATGCCATCGAGGCGGAAGCACTTGCGGATCTCGGCTTCGCCAGCCGCCACGACGCCGTCATGCTTGGCCTCTTTCAACGGCCGGGCGATCTCGCCTGGCCAGAAACGGACGAGACCATCGACTTCGGACAATCCAACGCGCTTCCGGCCGTATTCGCGTTCGCGGTCTCGGCCTATGAACGCGCCGCGCAATGCGCGGATGAATCGCGCCGGCAGGCAAGGCGCAACGACGCTGTGCGGCGTGCCAGGGCTTGGGGTGGTTGATCGCATGGCGGCGATGCATCGCACGGAACGATTGCAGCAGCCATGATCCCGCTATCGCTATAATGCTCGTGTAACGCAACTAACGGAATGATAGAGATGGCGTCCTCCACTTCCTCACGCGACCTCTTCGACCAGCAACGCCAGGACTGGCAGCGCGACCCCGTCGCCGCATTCGATGCCTGGCTCGCCTCGCAGGACTTGCGCCGTTCCTCCGCCGAGGTCTATCGCGTGCAATGGGGACGCTTTCTCGAATGGCTCGCGCTCAAGCGCAAGACGATCATGACCGTGGATACCGGCACGATCGCCGAATTCGTCGCAAGCCTCGACGTGAAGAAGCCGCAACGGCTTCGCTACCTGCGGCTTATCGAGCGCGTGCTCGATCACGTGCGCGAAATCGAACTCGCCTCCACGAATCCGGCGCGCTTCATCGCTCAGGACGGCGAAGCCGCGTGGCGCAACGCGCGCGAAAATGAGCCGACCGGTTTCCTTACGCCCGCGGAGCGCGCCGCGATCATTGGCCAGTTGTTCTCGCCGCTCGTCGAACCATCGGCCGCGAAACGATGGCGCGAACGCCGTGACCGGGCGCTCGTCGCCATTTTTCTGGGCGGCGGATTGAAAACGGGAGACGCCATCGCTCTCACGCTCGATTGCGTGGCGATCGGCTCGGAGTGGGTCACGATCGAAGCCGCCAACCCGGCGTTTACGCGCGTCACGCGACTGACGCCATTTGCCGTCGACGTGCTAGGCGCCTGGCTCGAAGCGCGCCGATTGGCCGGACTGCCAGGACAGCTAGTGTTTCCGGGCTCGCCGTCGGGGCGCCCCATGCACAAGGCCACGGTGCTACGCGCCATCGACGCACTGCTGGAAGCAGCCGGCGTGGCAGAAACGCGCACCGAACGCGCGAGTCCGCAGACCTTGCGCAACACGTTCGCGGCGGACCTGTTCGAGCGCGGCGTGGATACCGATCAGGTAGGGCAGTGGCTCGGTTTCCTGCAGCCGATCTCCGCAGGGCGGCTCCATCGCGCATGGAAAACGTGGGCGGAACGTGAGGTGGCACAGGACGTATCTGCGCAAGACGACAAGGCGTGAAAGATCGCGTCCGCCGACGATCTGTCTTTTGAGAGGCGCATGCGCGTCTCCCGTAAAAGCTCACGTCAAGCCTGTTCGTGCGAATGCTTGCCCGCCATGAAGCGCGCGTACGCCGCAAGCTTCGACGCCCCTGTTCCCGAGGTGTGCTCGCACTCCGGGCAAGTGAATTCGAAACCATCGTCCACTTCGGACAACTCCGGCTCTCCTTCGTTACAGTTAGGACAACGCGCCGGCAACGCGATGTGACCATCGACCACGGTGCCGAGGCTCGCCAGTTCGGTTGCGCCCAGCCTGCCCGCGGCGGCGAGTGAACACAGCAATGACGCGACCGAGGTGTCGAGTCCTTGCTGCCCGCGTAATCCCGTGACCTGCCGGGTGAGCACGTCCACTTCGTCGGACCGTTCGCGCAGCACGGCGTCGAGCCGGTCGGCGCGGGCCTTCGCCGTCGCCAGCTGCTGGATGAAATCGAATTCCTTCTTGCTGGCATCGCGCTGGGCCGCCTGCCAGGTCGACGACATCGAGCGCAACGAATCCAGTTCGACCAGCATGGGCTTCACGCGCCGTTCGGCCTCGGCGAGCGCGTCCTTGATCTGCTGCGCGTAGTGCTCGGTGCTCTTGCGCATTTCCTCGTGCAAGCCATCGATGCGATCGCGCAAACCCGCGTTGGTGGTCTGCTCCGCCTCGACCCTTTTGCGCAGGGCGTCGTTTTCCGTCTCCAGACGCTGTACCAGCACTTCGCGGTTGCCATGCGCCGCGACGCCCTGCGCGGAAGCCGCGGCGAGCTGGCTTTCGAGTTCACGCACCCGCTCATAGGCCGCTTCCACGCGCGCTTCGCTGCGTTGCAGCATCTCATCGGCGGCCGAACGACGAGCCTCGGCCTCCCGGGTCGCCTGCTCGGCATCGAGGCGGCCGGCTTCGAATTCGGTGCGTTCAGCCTGCAGGGCTTCGCCCGCTAGCGCCAGTGCTTCCTCGAAAAGTGCGCCAAGCAGTTCGCCGGCGCGTTCTTCCAGCGCGGGCGGAATTGCCCCAGTGCCCACACGCACTTTGGAGGTCGCGCGAATGCGTTGCCAGAAGAGCTCGATGTCCTTGGGGATGTCGCTGGCGCTCCCGGTTTGGGTCAGTTCACGGACGGCAGCCATCGAGGGCTTGATCTCGAAATCGAAGAACAAGCGTTTGCAGGCATGTAAGGACAGTTCCTGTCTGCGTGCTCCGTTTTTGCGCAACTCTTCGATTTCTTCGCGGATTGCCTGGCGGTCCTGGTCTCGCATATTCGTCTTCTCGGCAGGGGAGTGGACGAATAATAACAAATTACGTTCTATTTGCTACGTTTTTGAGTATCGAGATTGCCAGGGGTCGCGAAATGGCCTCCAAGAGGCCCTTTATATCGCCTCGATATGAGGTCGGCGCGGTTTTTCCGTGAAACAAATCGAACTTTGTTTCATAAGCCCTTGTTAACGCGCGATTTTTTCGCCTGATTTTACTGCTATCCGTTGTTTCACGCGAGTGGCATCGAGGACTTTGCCCGGTGGTTGGCCTTGGATGTGGATATCTCGGGTAGCTCGCGGGGGGATTCTTGCTTGAGAGATATAAAAGTAAACACCCTTGATACCGGTTAAAAACGTTAACGCCACGGCAAATCCTTACCTGGCGGGGCTTTCCGGACGATCAGGTGAAGCTTTACGGGACCCTGGGTGAGCGCCTGCGGGACAGATGGGTGGCGGCCTTCGGGAACGCCGGTGAGCCACTGCAGGAGAGGACGTGAGCGGGTTCAGGAGTGGGGGGATTCTTGACTTCCCGGCAAGGGTGAGGCGATACGGGAGGCTGCGGGCGGACAGGTCACGCGCGGCCGGGCTCGGCCTCGGTGTTACGGGAAATGCAACGGTGAGGGGATTCGGGAGCGGCGATTGACACCATTTTTCGGCTAAATCGAGGGGCTAAAACACGTGGGGTGAGAAGGATCGGGAAAAAATGCAGATCGAAGGTGAAGTTTTTCGGGAGCCAAAGCCCGAAATCGGGCGAAATAGGCGCTTTCGGGGCCCGGAGGTGAGCTTTTTCGGGAGCTTGCACGCGAGCCGTCCAGATCTGCCGGCTGCTCGCAGGACGTTGCCGAGGACTTTTCGCGGCAAAAGGTGAGGATTTTCGGGAGGTTGCCGCAGTGCCACGAAATCGGCACCGCCCGTCGGTGCCTGGATGGATAAGGTGAGGCTTTTCAGGAGCGATTTCCTGCAGATTTCATGCCTAAGGTGAGCAAATTCGGGAGAAAGTCGGCGTTCACTGCGCTGCAGACTCCGAGATTACGGGGGCGTGGGTGGTGTTTCTCCCGGTTGGAATCCGCCTTAGGTGAGATTATTCAGGAGCGTTTTCTCGGCAACCTCGCACTTGGCTGGATTTTGCGTCTCGATCTGAGGTGAGGTAATGCAGGAGCCGATGTCGCATTGCCCTGCCTGCCACGCATGTGGATAAGTCACGGAATCCATTGGGTTTTTCTTTTCGGTGTCATGAATGGTGAGGATTTCCGGGAGGCTCCATGACGGTGCAGCGGAACCGTACCCTGACGCAAAAGGTGAGGGTTTTCGGGGGCTGTTATGGCGTGGCAGCCGCAACGACGGCCTTTGGGCGCGGATTGATGTGTTTAGCCAGCGCGGTGAGAGGTGAGAATTTTCGGGAGACGTGGGGCACATATCGGCGCCCCGTCGATTATTTGGATCGTCGATCGCCGTGCCGGGCAGCCTTTACCTCCACATTTTGGACTTTCTGAACGCTTAACCCGAATGACACCATGTTTTGCTGCAGTGCGATCGCATCGATGCGGGTTTTTTAGCCAGCGACCGGTTGGTAGCCAGGATTTCGCCACCAGCCGCGGACTTTTCTCACCGGCCGCATGAAAATATTTAAGGTGAGCGGATACGGGAGCAGATGGCATCCCTTGGCACATCAGCAGAAAAGCGGGATCCGGCCAGATCGTGCATGACGCAAAGCGCCCCGCTGGATGGGCGTCTGGCCAAAGGTGAGGCGATACGGGACGGTGTCGCGGTGAGCGACGCGCGCGATGTGCGCATCACCGGCAATGGTGAGGGAGGCCCTATAGACGCCTATCACCACAGACGGTATCCTTTCGCGAAATTCTCTCCTCGACCCGACGCATGGCCACGAAGCGCGTGAAAAAGACCGATGTGGTAAGCCCCAGCTCGGCGGAATTGCGCAAGGCCGTCGAGGCGATCGCGATCCAGCCGAAGAGCGGCAAGATCACCCTGCTGACCCGCAAGCTGTTCAACGTCCTGCTGGCCGTCGCCCAGCAGGCCGACGAGTCTGGCGATACCTACCGTGCACTGCTTTCCGACATCGTCGCCAACTCGGCGTTCGATTCGAACGATACGGCGCTCGTGAAGGAGCACCTGCGCCGCATGGTGTCGGTGCAGGTCGAATGGAGCCAGGGAACGTCGAGCCAGAAGCCCGGCCGCAAGTGGGGTATCTCCACGCTGATTGCGGACGCGGAAATTCTCGAGGATCCGCAAACCCGTCGCGTCTGGGTGGAGTTCTCGTTCGCGCCGAAGATCAAGAAGAAGTTGCTGGATCCGGTCCAGTACGCCCGCCTGAGCCTGCAATTCCAGAGTCAGTTGCGCAGCAGCGCGGGGCTTGCGCTCTACGAGATCTGCGTGCGCTATCTGACCAACCCCAGCCATCTGACGATGCGCGAGACCTGGGAGTGGTGGCGCCCGATCCTTTCCGGTACCCCGGACACCGAAGCGGGCGACGAAGCCAAACGCGAATACAAGTATTTCAAGCGCGATTATCTGCGGCCCGCAATTGCCGAAGTCAACGCGGTGACGAACATCTTCGTCGAGTTGATCGAGCATCGCGAAGGGCGCCGTGTGGCCGAAATCCAGTTTCGCGTGACCGAGCGCAAACAGCCGATGCTTGCGCTCGAAGAGCATCCGAATGTGTTCGACAGTACGCTCGTCGATCGCATGGTCAAGATCGGGATTCCGCTCAAGGAAGCGCAGTCGCTTTACGCTGACAGCGAGGAAAACCGCATTCGCGCCGCTTTGCAACTGACCGAACAGCGCATGCGCAGTACGAGCTTGCCGCCGGTACGCAGCGCCGCGGCGCTGTTCAAGGACGCGTTGAAGAAGGGCTATGCGCCGCCGGTCGAGACGGCCGCAGGCGCCACTCCGGCCGTTGGCCGCGGCGCGGCGGCAGCGGTGACGGCCGACGATCCGAAGGCGCGGCTGCTCGATGAATACGCGGCTTATCGGCGCAAGGAAGCGCGCTCGCTCTACGAGGAGCAGGGCGACATGGAGCGCGAAGTTGCGCGTCAGTCGTTTGAGACGGATGAACTGCCGGGGCTGGGCTCGCATTTGCGGGACGACTGGCGTCGTCGCGGGCTGGAATCGAAACTGGCCGATACGGCGTTTTTCGACTGGCTCGCGCGCAAGACCTGGGGCGAACCGACCGATGGTGATCTGCTCGCGTTCACGCTGAGCCAGACGCGGGCTGCCTGAGCAGCAGGAGTGGCCGGCCCGCGCAATGCGGGCCGTGGCGGTGGGGCTGTCCGGCCGATTTGGGTGTGTGAAACGATCTTGCCCCATCGTCGACGGTCTGCCCAATGCATGGCAGCCGTCGACTAATTTTCCAACCTTATTTCGTCTTCAGGATCTGCTCGATCTGCTGAAGAATCGCGTCGCGTCGATCTTTGGTGAGTCCCTTCAGGCGCAACTCGAGCCGGTCGTCGCCATATGACTTCAGGTCGCCGACGGCGACACCATCCAGTTTGATCTCCAGCCGTTGCGCATAGCGTTGCCGCCCAGCCGGTTTCGGGCTCTCCTGCGCGCTCGCCCGGCCTTTCACGATATCCGCCACCTGGCGCGTGCTGAGGTCGTCGGCAACGATGCGGTTGATGAGACGCAGCGTCGAGTCGGTGCCGCGCGCGCCGTGATAGCGCCCGACCTGATAGGCCATGTTCGAGCCAAAGCGGTCCGGGCGTGCCACCATTTCCTGCATGACCAATTCCGGCAACTTGCCGATCGATAGCGCAACGGCCACCGTCGATTCGTCGAGGCCGAGGTGATCGGCAAGTTCGCGTTGACTCTGAAAATGTTTTTCGTCGATGAATCGCTTCCACACCACCGCGTTATCGAAAACGGTCTGCGAATCGCGCTGTACGTTCAGGTCGTAACCGAGCTTGTAGCTCTGAATGCCGATCGGCAGGTCGACAACGATCGCCTTGACGACTTCCTTGTTCGCTTCTTTCAGTGCACGCACGCGACGGCCGCCGTCGCTCACGTAGTAGCTGCCCGGCGCCGCGTAGTCGGGAATCACATGAATCGCCTGCTGCTGCCCTTGCTTCGCAAGATTGACAGCGAGTTCTGCGATCGATGCCTTCAGATAAAAGTGACGCGGATTGAAGGGGCTCGGCTTGATGTCCTTGAGTGGCAACTCGATGATCTGCCCCGGACGGTAGCCTTGCGCGACGCGCCAGGCGCGGTATTCGATCGACTCGTTTTCGAGGCCGGGTGCATCGTCGAGAATAGGCTCGTCGGCAGGTTCAAGGCCAGTCACAAGCGCAGGCTGACTCGAGCGCCCAGCAACTTCGCGCGTTTTGGGCTTGTCCTGGACGAGCCCGTCGATGGCGTTGAGGCGATCGAGTGCAGTGCGCTTTTCGCTGCTCGTCGTATCAGGGCGAGCCTGAAAGCCTTTGGCGAATTGGGAGGGTTTCATTCAGGGTCCTTTATGCGCATAAAGTCAGGGGAGCATGGCCGCAATCTCGTCGGCGCATGCGCGCACTTCCACTGCGGCGAGGCGAGCGCCGCGGTCGTTCATTTGCAGAACTGTCTGGCCCAATGCCATCGCCTGCTTGTACGCCTCACGTGTGGGAATCTGCGTTCTGAGTAGAGGGAAACCAAGCTCTTCGAGGGCGCGCTTCAGCTCGCGGGTGAGCATGCGCTTCTCTTCGGTCTTGTTCAGCAGGAATACCGCGCGCAGATCTTCGTTCATGACCTGAGCCTGCTGGATGAGCTTCACGAGACCGACACTCGACCAGTAATCCGCCGGAGAGGACGAAGTCGGGATGACGGCGACGGTAGCGGCCAGCAACACCACGCCGGAGACCTTTTCCGTGATCGACGGCGGGCAGTCCACGACGATCACGTCGTAGTCGTTGATGAACTTCTTGATCTCCCGGTGGATCTGGCCACCGGCTTCGGAGAGATTGACTACCGGGAACGGGATGCCGGTGTCACCATCGGCTGACGCGCTGGCCCAATGGATCAGCGTGTTTTGACCGTCGGCATCCACGACGAGAACCCGCTTCCCCTTTTCGTGAAAGGCCGCGCCGAGATGCATCGCGATCGTGCTCTTGCCGACCCCGCCCTTTTGTTGCGTGACTGCGATTATCTCTGCTGCCAATTGGTATTCTCCTTTTTGCTATTAGCTTGGGATTTTACCTGGAATGTTTTTCAGTTCAATGATTTTTGGCGTAATTCGCGGCCAAATTGGCCATTCGGACAAGGTTTATGCGCATAAAGTTCGTGCCAGGGTATGTGGATGCCGCATGGCGGTCGCGTGCGGTACTGGAATTCGCCTCGGCGACCCCTTCGATGGTTGGTTGAGATTCGATGGGATTACGGGCGCACCGGAAGATGATCACGCGCGCGCCTCACCGCTTTATGCGCATAAAGTCAGCCTTACCCCATCGCATCCCCGTCTCACACGAGCGTGCGACTAGAAGATCTCACCGCGAATCCCACACGCGACCCCATGGCAGCAACCCGTGGTAAGAGAGTCAGGCCTCGTCGGCAGAAGCTTCCCACGCGTGCCGGCGCGTCCCCGGTAAAATCGCAGCGATTCCCGGTCTCACCGAGGCTCACCCACCACTCCCCTCTCGCACTTCCGACGCCATGATCACGATCTACCACAACCCCCGCTGCTCCAAGTCCCGCGCGGCTTGCGACCTGGTCTCCACCGCGAAGGCGAACGAGCCAGTCGAGGTGATTGAATACCTGAAGAAGCCGCTTACTGTCGACCAACTGAAGGCGCTGCACGCGATGCTGGGCGGCCCGCTGCTCGACATGATCCGCACTGGCGAAACCGAGTACACGGAGCTCGGCCTCGATGCACCTGGCGTCACAGATGATCAGCTCTACGAAGCAATTGTGCGGCATCCGATTCTGCTGCAGCGACCCATCGTCGTACGCGATGGCCGCGCCGTGATCGGCCGCCCGACCGAAAACATCGCGGCGCTGTTCGGTTGAAATCGCTGGGATGGATTCGTTGGATGGCTCACGCGCCAAAAGCGAGCGAATCGCGAGCGCGAGAGCCCGCGTGCACGGACGAGGTGCAATCACCGCCATGCACGCATGGAAATTGCATCTTTGCTAACCTGCAGACGAATCCGACGCGAGGCCCGTATTCATCGGCCCTTCACGTAAGTTGTCCACAAGCTTATGCCCAAAAACTGTGGATAAATTCGCGTTACCCCCGGTTATCCACAGCACCTCGCCGATACCGATATCGGGCAGGCCCGAGCGAGCGCGTGCGCATCGCCGGAATGCGCAGGCGTCTATGATGATGTTTCCTTTCCACTGCGCTTCGTGCGCGCCTCCGAGGAAACCGAAATGGCCTACAAAATCGCGGTTGTGGTCGGCAGTCTGCGCAAGGATTCATTCAACCGGCAACTCGCACACGCGGTGACTTCGCTGGGCCCCCCCGATTTTACTTTCGAGTATCTCGACATCGGCGTGCTGCCGCTCTACAGCCAGGATTACGACGCCGACTATCCCGAGGTGGCGCGCCGCTTCAAGCAACAGGTCGAAGCGGCCGACGGGCTGCTATTCGTCACGCCGGAATACAACCGCTCGATTCCGGGTGGGCTGAAAAATGCGCTCGACTGGGGTTCGCGGCCGTGGGGCGCGAATTCGTGGCGCGGCAAGCCGGGCGCGGTGCTCGGCACGTCGGTGGCGGCGACTGGCACAGCGCTCTCGCAGCAACATCTGCGCAACGTGCTTGCCTATCTCGACGTCGTGACGCTCGGTCAGCCCGAGATGTTCATCAAGCACGACGCGAGCCGCATCAACGAGAAAGGCGAGATCGTCAGCGAGGATACGCGCAAATTCCTGCAGGTCTTCGTCGATACCTACGCGGCGTGGGTCAAGCGCCAGCTCGGCCGCTGACGCCTCATCACGACCCACGCCGCATTTGGGCGAGCGGGCTCAGTGCAACGTGCGCCGCTGCCCCGGCATGTCCTTGTGGTGCTCGGGCGTGTCTTCCTCGTACTCGAGGAATTCGTCGGGAATTTGCGGCGCGACGCCTGCTGCCGGTCGCGTCGCTTCGGGCGCGGCAGGAACGTCCACGTGATGCGCGCCCATCACCGCTCCGGCGCCGGGCGCGCTTGCCGATGTGAGCACGGTCGCTTCGGCCTCGCTCGTTGGCCGCATCGGTTCGACAGTGGGATCGAGCGTGGGCTCAACGGGGGCTTGTGCGCGCGCGGCTTCGGTCTGCGCGGCACGGCGGCGCATGGCATCGGCGAACTCGGAGAGACCCAGTTCATCGAGCGCCGAGTGCTCGCGCGCGACCGGACGGTCTGTCGCGGGCCACGCCCACGGCGCGCCGCGTAGCGCGACTTCCGCCGCATGCTCCTCGCGCAGCGTCTCGTACGCGAGGTTGGCGTGCGCCTCGTCGCTCACATGTACGCCGATGCGCACCGCTTCCCCCGGCGGTGGCGTCATGCCTGTCTGGGCCTCGGTGGTTCGACGCACATCGCCTGTCGACGAGAAAAAACTTCCCACGAGCCGTTCGATGCCGGCCAGCACGCCCTCTGTGCGCGCCGGCAGGTCGATGTCGCCCGCCGCGAAGCCGCGTTGCAGCAGCGCGTCCTGTGCGTGGCGTGCTTCGTCGTAGGTTTGGAAAACGCCGGTCACGGTCTGTTTCATGGCAGCCTCCTTCGCCAGATGGCGACGCCTCGTTACATCATGCGCCGATTGTGCATCGCTCGTGCATCGGTTGGCGCATGCTTCGCGCGACGTCTATCCGCCAGATTCTGCGGTCGCGCTGCTTGCCGCAAGCCTCGTGCCGCGAGGCGTGTCACTCGCGTCCTGTCATGGCCGCGGGCTCTGAAGCGTCGTGTCGTGCTCGCGCTTCGCACGCGCCTGGCGGTCCTCGCGAATCGCCTCGAGCATTTTCTCCAGCAGCGCGATGTCGAACGGCTTCGATAGCACACGCACGTCGGCATTGCGCGTGCGCTCGAGCTCCTCCGCATAGCCCGTTACGAGGATCACGGGCAGGTTCGGCTCGAGCCCCTGCAGGGCCTCGGCCAGATCGATGCCGTTCATCGTCCCCGGCATGTGGATGTCGGAAAGCACGAGGTCGAAGCGCGGCGTGGGCTCGCCCTCGGCAAGCGGCGCTTCGACCCGTTCCAGCGCGCTCGCCGCGTCGCTCGCACAGGTCACGCGGTGGCCCATCATCTGCAGGAGCGCCTCGGTGCCGGCCGCGACTTCGTCGTTGTCCTCCACGAGCAGCACGTTCAGCCCGTGCTGCACCTGGGCGCTCTCCTCGCGCGGCTCGCTCGGGCGCTGCGTGGGCGGTTCGGCGAGCGAGCGCGGTAGATACAGATGCACCGTCGTGCCCGCGCCGATCGCACTGTCGATCGCGGCGAGTCCGCCGGTGCGCTCGCAGAACGCAAACACCTGCGGCAGCCCGAGGCCGGTGCCCGTGCCCTTCGATTTGGTCGTGTAGAGCGGCTCGAACGCGCGCGCGAGCACGTCCGGCGGCATGCCCGTGCCGGTGTCTTCGAGGGTGACGTGCACGAAGTCGCCGTCGAGCGGGAAGCCTTCGCCGGGCCGGAAGCTGATGTTGCGCGCGCGTACCGTGAAGCGGCCGCCGTTGGGCATCGCGTCGCGCGCGTTCACGGCGAGATTGATGAGCGCGAGCTCGAATTCGGCCACATCGACGAGCACGGGCCAGACGTCGTCGTCGACTTCGACAATGAGCGACACCTTCGCGCCGAGCGACGCGCGCAACAGCTCGCGGGCCGCCGGCAGCCAGCGCCCGACGTGGATCGTCTCGTTGCGCAGCGGCTGCTTGCGCGCCACGCCGAGCAGTTGGCGCGTGAGCGACTGGCCGCTCTTGAGCGCGCGCTCGACCGCCGAGAGTTCGCGCTCGAAGCCCGCCGCGCCGCGCCGCCGCGCGATCTGTACGTTCGCCGAGACGATCATCAGCAGGTTGTTGAAGTCGTGCGCGACGCTGCCCACGAGGTTGCCGAGCGCTTCCATCTTGCGCGATTGCCGGTAGGCGGATTCGATCGAGCGGCGCATCGAAGCCTCGGCCTGCCAGCGCTCCCACGCCTCCTCTTCGGCGGCGAGGCGCCGCAGCGAAAGCCAGATCACGCACCACAGGGCAATTGACGGCGTGAACATGGAGATGATGAGCACGCTCAGGTGCCGGGACCAGGCCGCCCAGATCGCCGGCGTGCGATACGCGCAGGTCACGTAGACGGGGTACGCGCCCACGCGCCGGAACGCGAGGATCACGTTGCTGCCGAGCAGCGAGGAATGCATGTGCACGACGCCGGACTCGGTGCCGCGCAGGAGCGCGGCGCCAAGCGGCGAGCGCGGCGTGATCGCCGAGGGGTCCGCGCGCGGCGGCGGGTCGAAGGCGAGGATCGTGCCGTCGCTGCGCACGAGGCCGAGCGACATCGGCGAGGCGGGGCCGAGCAGGTCGCGGTAGAACGAGCTGAAATAGCCGGGGCGCAAGGCGACCGAGACGAGCCCCGCGAACGAGCCGGCGTCGTCGAGGCGCGCCACGCCCATGTTGAATACGGTCTCACCGCTCACCTGGCCCTGCATCACGCGCGAGACGTGGTCGAGTACGCGGCCGTCTCGAACGCCGGTGAAGTCGTCGCGCGCGGCGATCGACACTGGTGGCGGCGGCGAGTAGCGGCTGCTCGCGAGCAACTCGCCGTCAGTCCCGAAAATCGACACCGCGGCCACCTGCGGATAACCGCCGCCGATCGCATCGAGTTTCTCGTGGATCTGCGGCTCGCTGGCGCGGATGCCGTCGTCGCTCAGGCCGCGCACGAGGTCGACCACGCGAGCGTCGAGCGCCTCGTTCATGTCGAACACCTTGAGCGCGTGCTCTTCGGCCACGCGCACGGTGCGCAGCGTGGTGTCGGTGGCGTCGGCTTCGCGCGCGCGCAAGTCGTTGTACGCCATGGCGGCGACGTAGATGCATGGCAGCACGATCGCCGCGACGAGCAGCGCGAGCAGCGTGCGTCGGCGCACCGTGAAGTCGTGGCCCGGCGCGGCCGGAAACGGCGCGTCGTCGGCAGGGGGCGGTTGGGGTGTGCGTTCGTCTGGTCGCTCGGGCCGGTCAGCAATCATCGTACGGAAAAGCAGGGAAAAGGCGGCGGGGCATTCGACATGATAAACGACCGCGATGACGCCCCGACGGCCGGTGCATACCCGGCGCGCCGCAAGCATCGCCCGGCAAATACGCCGCCCAGGGGTTTTCTTCTTCCTTGATGCCGAATGCGCGAAAATCGGCGAAGCGCAAACGTACCACAAAGGGATAATCGACGTTCTTTATTTAAGGGATGGATCGTTTATTTCCATAAATTAGCCAGAATGAGTCAATTTTGTTCGTTGATTGATTAACGGCGAGTTGCATTTGATTCAATTTGATTCGAGAATCGCAAACACGATAAATAACGCATTCGCATGAAAGCCATGCCCGCCGTAACGGCGCATGGCCATGCTACGGGGTGGCTGCAGGCATGCAGACGAAGGCCTTCACGACCGGCGCACGGGTTGCCGGTAGCCATTGGGCAACGGCGCGGCCATGCGCCTTGCGTCGGCGCACCAGCGCGCGGGTCCGCTCATGCGTCATGCATTATTCGGCCGGTTCGCAATTTTCCTGGAAGTTTCCCCTAAAGTAATTGCCCGCGCCGCCGTTAATCCGTCGAAACGCACTCCGTCCAACGCACACTCATTCAGCATATCCATGTCCTTGCCCATCGTGATCGCCGATGATTCGCTGTTAGCCCGCAAGGTGCTCACGAAGGCGCTGCCCGAGGACTGGGACGTGGCGATTTCGTACGCGTCGAACGGACACGAAGCGCTTGCCCATTACCGCGCCGGTCGCGCGGCTGTCATGTTCCTCGACCTCACGATGCCCGACCTGACGGGCTTCCAGGTCCTCGAAGCGTTGCAGCACGAAGACCTGAATACGTTCGTGATCGTCGTTTCAGCGGACGTCCAGCCTCGTGCCCGCGAGCGCGTGCAGGCGCTCGGCGCGGCGGCGTTCGTCGCAAAGCCGGTAACCCAGGAGGCGCTGCTGCCCATCCTGAAGGAGTACGGGTTGTATGCCTGATCGAGTGTTCACGGAACTCCAGCGCGACGCGCTGCAGGAGATCGCCAATCTCGGCATGGGGCAGGCAGCGACGCGACTGTCGGGGCTGCTCAACGCCTTCATCGAGCTTTCGGTGCCGCGCGTGCGCGTAGTCGCCGTATCCGAGGCCGCGGCGGCGTTGCGCGAGATGACCGGTATCGACGGCCCGGTTGCGGCCGTGCGCCAGGGCTTTCGCTCGGAGATCAAGGGCGAGGCGCTGGTGATCTGCCGCAGCGGCGAGATCGCCGAACTTGGTAGCCTGGTCGGCGGACCTTACGCGACGATCGGCGACGATGCCCTCACCGAGGAAGAGCTGATGTTCGACGTCGCCAACGCGCTCACAGGCGCGTGCGTTTCGTCGATGCTCGACCAGCTCGGGCGCATGCCGGTGTTTTCGCAGCCGGGCCTGCTCGGCGAGGCGATCATGCTCGACGAGGTGTTCCAGCCGGGCCTGCTCGCCTGGGACGTCGCGCTGCTCGTCGAAGTCAATTTCGCGCTGGAAGACCAGCGCTTTCGCGCCCACCTCGTCATGCTGATGGCCGAGGAGTCGATCCATGTCGTGAGCCGGGCCATCGACGCGTTGTTACATAGCCTATGAACGAGCCAGCCGGGTTGCCAACACTATCGGACCTCGTTGTCGAACGGGTAGGTTTCGGCATCTTCGTGGTCGATCGCGACATGAACGTGCTGAGCTGGAACCGCTTCATGCAGGATCACAGCGGTGTGACCGCCGAAGACGTGACCGGCCGCTCCATCTTCGAACGCTTCCCCGACCTGCCGCGCACGTGGCTCACGCGCAAGGTGGAAAGCGTGTTCCAGCTGGGCAGCTTCGCGTTCAGCTCGTGGGAGCAGCGCCCGTATCTGTTCCAGTTCGAGCATGACCGGCCGATCACGGGCGGGGTGGACTACATGCAGCAGGACTGCACCTTCATGCCGCTCATGCGCGGGCGCGACGTTATCGCCGTGTGCGTGACCATCTCGGATGTCACGCACGTGAGCGTCATGCAGCGCGAGCGCGAAGACGCGGTGGCCAAGCTGCGCGAATACGCCGACCGCGACGGCCTCACCGGCATCGCGAACCGGCGCTTTTTCGAAACGCGCCTCGCCGACGAATTCCTGCGCTGGCAGCGCTACGGCGGCGAGCTTTCGATGCTGCTGTTCGACCTCGACCACTTCAAGCGCATCAACGACGAATTCGGTCATATGGCCGGCGACACGGTGCTGCGCTCGATGGCGCAGCGCGTTTCAGGCGTGGTGCGCAAGCAGGATGTGTTCGGACGCTTCGGCGGCGAGGAGTTCGCGCTGCTCTTGCCGTGCACGCCGCTCGACGACGCGCTCTACGTCGCGGAGAAGATTCGCCGCACGATCGGCGACGAGCCGATCGAGGTGCAGGGTGTGATCGTGCCCGTGACGGCCAGCGTGGGCGCCGCCACTGCGCGCACGGGTGCGCCCGACTACGAAGGCATGATCAATGAGGCGGATGCCGCCCTCTACACGGCGAAGCGCCAGGGGCGCAACCGCTCGGTCGCACTCGCCTGATACCTGCCGGCGCGCAGACGGCCCCCGCTCGATCCGCCTCATCGCCCCGTGCTCAGGGGCGACGCGCCGTGTCTGCACTGCGGTCCCCCTGTGCGGGCCGCCTCGGCGGTCCCCCCCAAAGGTTGCTATACTTTTGCCCGTTTCCGGCCTTGCGCGCCTCCTGGCGAACAATTTTAGGGTCGGGTGCCTCGCGCGTGTCCGCGCGCGCGGGCGACCCGCGGCAATGCGGGCCCGAATAGAGTCGAACGCCCGTTGAGGGCGCCCCCAGCGGAGATCGTCTTGGCTGTTTCCAATCTCGTCGTGGACGATACACAACAAACCGACGCTGCCGCCGCTTCGTCGGGCAGTTCGTTTTATCTGGCGATGCGGATCCTGCCTCCTGCGCAGCGCGACGCCATGTATCAGGTCTACGCCTTCTGCCGCGCTGTCGACGACATCGCGGACAGCGACCTGCCGCGCGCCGAGCGTGCGGCGGGGCTCGACCAATGGCGCGCCGACATCGACGCGTGCTATGCCGGCACGCCGCGCGCCTCGCTCGCGGCGCTCACGCGCCATATCCATACGTTCGGGCTCCAGCGCGAAGATTTTCACGCGATGATCGACGGCATGGCCATGGACGCCGCCGAGGACATCTGCGCCCCCGACGAGGACACGCTCGACCTGTACTGCGACCGCGTGGCGAGTGCCGCAGGCCGGCTGTCGGTGAGAATTTTCGGGATGCAGGCGGAGCCGGGCCGCTTGCTGTCGCACCATCTGGGGCGCGCGCTGCAGCTCACCAACATCCTGCGCGACATCGACGAAGACGCGGACATCAACCGCTGCTATCTGCCGCGCGAGCTGCTCGCGCGTGAAGGGATCGCGGCGGGCAATCCGCACACGATCGCCGCCGACCCGTCGCTGCCGCGTGTGTGCGAGACGCTCGTGCAACGCGCCCGCGCGCACTTCGCGCAAGCCAACGCGATCATGGACGCCGCGCCCCGCGCGCAGGTGAAAGCGCCGCGCATCATGTCGGGCGTCTACCGCGTGCTGCTCGAACGCACCGTGGATCGCGGCTTCGACCTGCCGCGCACGAAAGTCAGCAAGCCGCGCGCACGGCTCATGTGGATCGTCGCGCGCTACGCGCTGTTCTGATGCCTCGGCTAGTCCACGTCATCGGCGCTGGGCTTGCGGGCCTCGCGACGGCCGTGCGGCTTCAGCGCCGCGGCGTGCAGGTGGCGCTCTACGAGGCCGCCGGCCAGGCAGGTGGACGCTGCCGCTCGTACTACGACCGCACGCTTTCGGCGACGCTCGACACGGGCAATCATCTGGTGCTGGCGGGACATGCGCGCACGCTCGAGTACGTGCGCACGATCGGCGCCGGCGACGCGCTCTCCGGCCCCACCGAGCCGGGCTTCGCGTTCATGGACATCGCCGCGCGCTCGCGCTGGACGGTGCGCTTCTCGCGTTCGCGCATGCCGTTCTGGATCGGCGACTCGCGCTCGCGCGTGCCGGGTACGCGTGCCGCAGACTATCTGGGGCTGCTGCCGTTGCTGTTCGCCAAGCCGGGCCGCACGATGGCGCAGACCATGCGCTGCGAAGGCGTGCTGTGGGACCGGCTGCTGCACCCGTTCTTTCTCACGGCGCTCAATGTCGAGCCGCGCGTGGGCAGCGCGGAGCTGGCGGGCGCGATGCTGCGCGAGTCGCTCACGGCGGGCGGGGAGTCGTTCCGGCCGCTGGCTGCGCGCGGAGGCCTTTCCAGCGCGTTCGTCGATCCGGCCTTGCGCATGCTTCAGCACGGTGGGGCGGCGATTCGCCTTGACTCGCCGCTCAGGGAGATCGCGTACGACGACGCGGCGGGCCGCGTCGTCGCACTCGATTTTCCAGACGGGCGTATCACGCTCGCTCCCGACGAGGCGGTGGTGCTGGCCGTGCCCGGCGCGGCCGCCGTGGCGCTCGTGCCAGCGCTGCAGGCGCCGCAGCGCCACAATGCGATCGTCACGGTGCACTACGCGGTGCCGGCGCCGCCGGGCCTCGTGACGCCGATGGCGCTCGTCAACGGCACGGCCCACTGGCTGTGCACGGCCGAAGGGCGACTCTCGGCGACGATCCACGACGCGCACGGCGTGCTCGACCTCGATCCCGAGGAAATCGCGCGCCGCGTGTGGGCCGACGTGGCCGAGGCAGCCTCGCTGCCGCTCGAGCCGCTGCCCGCCTGGCGCGTATGCGCGGATGCGCGCGCGACCTTTGCCGCGGTGCCCGACGAGGAATGGCGCCGCCCCGCGACGCGCACGCGCTGGAACAATCTGATGCTTGCAGGCGACTGGACGGCTACCGGTCTGCCCGCGACGATCGAAGGAGCGATCCGCTCGGGCCGCAAGGCCGCCGAGCTGCTCCTGACCGAAAATTTGGAACGTAGATGAACGATTTATCCCAAGACGCGCTAGGCGTCGCCACGCCGGACGTCGCTACGCCGGCCGTGGCGATGCCCGCTCCCACGCTCGCCGACGAGACGGCCGCACCTGTTGCCGCACCGCTCGCCACGGTCGACGCCGCCGTCGCGCGCGCGACCGACGCGATCCTCGCCGACCAGCGCGCCGATGGCCATTGGGTCTACGAACTCGAAGCGGACGCCACGATCCCGGCCGAATACGTGCTGCTCGTGCATTACCTGGGCGAAACCGCGAACCTCGAGCTCGAACAGAAGATCGCGCGCTACCTGCGCCGCATCCAGCTGCCGGACGGCGGCTGGCCGCTCTTCACCGACGGCGCGATGGACGTGAGCGCGAGCGTGAAGGCTTACTTCGCACTCAAGATGATCGGCGATGCCGAAGACGCCGAGCACATGGTGCGCGCGCGCAAGGCGATTCTCGCGGCGGGCGGCGCGGAGCAGGTCAACGTGTTCACGCGCATCCTGCTCGCGCTGTTTGGCGTGGTGACGTGGTACGCAGTCCCGATGATGCCTGTCGAGATCACGTTGCTGCCGCAGTGGTTCCCGTTCCACCTTTCGAAGGTGTCGTACTGGGCGCGCACGGTGATCGTGCCGCTGCTCGTGCTGGGCGCGAAGCGTCCGGTGGCGCGCAACCCGCGTGGCGTGCGCATCGACGAGTTGTTCCGCGGCGCGCCGGTGAGCGTGGGTTTGAACGCCCGCTCCCCGCATCAGAGCAAGGGTTGGTTCGGTTTCTTCCGCGCCGTGGACGGCGTGTTGCGCGTGACCGATCCGCTCTTTCCGACTTACTTGCGCCAGCGCGCGATCGACGCCGCAGTGGCGTTCGTGGACGAGCGCCTGAACGGCGAGGACGGCCTGGGCGCGATTTTCCCCGCCATGGCCAACGCCGTGATGATGTACGACGTGCTGGGCTATCCCGTCGATCATCCGCATCGCGCGATCGCGCGCCAGTCGCTCGAAAAGCTGGTGACGATCCACACAGAGGAAGCGTACGTCCAACCCTGCCTCTCGCCCGTGTGGGACACGTCGCTTGCGGCGCACGCACTGCTGGAGACCGGCGACGCCCGTGCCGAGGAAGCCGCGCGCCGCGGCCTCGAATGGCTGCGTCCGCTGCAGATTCTCGACGTCCGCGGCGACTGGATCTCGCGCCGTGAGGCGGTGCGCCCGGGCGGCTGGGCGTTCCAGTACGCGAACCCGCACTACCCCGACGTCGACGACACGGCCGTGGTCGTGGCCGCGATGGACCGCGTGGACAAGCTCGACAACACGAAGGCCTATGACGCCCCGATCGCCCGCGCGCGCGAATGGGTGGTTGGCATGCAAAGCAGCGACGGCGGCTGGGGCGCGTTCGAGCCGGAGAACACGCAGTACTACTTGAACAACATCCCGTTCTCGGACCACGGCGCACTGCTCGATCCGCCGACCGCCGACGTCTCGGGCCGCTGCCTTTCGATGCTCGCGCAGCTCGGCGAATTGCCGGCCGCGAGCGAGCACGCGCGCCGCGCGTACAACTACCTGCTCGAAGAGCAGGAAGCCGATGGCAGCTGGTACGGCCGCTGGGGCATGAACTACATCTACGGCACGTGGACGGCGCTGTGCGCGCTCAACGCGGCCGGCCTCGGTCACGACGACCCGCGCATGACGCGCGCGGTGCAATGGCTCGTGCAGATCCAGAACGACGACGGCGGCTGGGGCGAAGACGGCACGAGCTACAAGCTCGAATACCGCGGCTACGAGCGCGCCACGAGCACCGCTTCGCAAACGGCCTGGGCGCTGCTCGGCCTGATGGCCGCGGGCGCGGTCGATCATCCGGCGGTTGCACGCGGTATCGGGTATCTGCAGAAAACGCAGCAAGAACACGGCCTCTGGGATGAAACGCGCTTCACGGCCACGGGTTTTCCGCGCGTGTTCTATCTGCGCTACCACGGCTATCGCAAGTTCTTCCCGCTGTGGGCGCTTGCGCGCTACCGCAACCTCAAGCGCGCGGGCGTGACGCGCGTCACGGTCGGTCTGTGAGCATGGCGGCTGGTGTCAAGGCGCGCGCTCTGCCCGTGATCGCGGTGACAGGCATGGCCTTCGAGGCGAGCATTGCCGCGGGCAAGGGCCGGGACGGCGTGCGCGCCGTCTACGCCGCGCGCGCCGATCTGCTGCAGAGCGCGCTCGCGGCGGCGCTCAAGGACGGCGCGGCGGGCATCGTCAGCTTCGGCACGGCGGGCGGTCTTGCGCCCGATCTCGAGCCGGGCACCCTGGTGATCGCGCAAGCGATCGAAGGGCCGTTCGGGCGCGTCGCGGCCGACGCCGCCTGGAGCGAACGCATGTCCGACGCGCTGATGGCCTCGCCGCTCGCCGCCAAAACCCGGCGCGGCGTGGAGGCAGCCGTTGCCGCGCCGCTCACCGGCGCGGCGGACAAGGCAGCGCTGTTCAGCGCGTGCGGGGCGCTCGCCGTCGACATGGAATCGCATCTGGCCGCAGCCGCGGCGGCCGCGCATGGCGTGCCGTTCGCGGTGTGCCGCGCGATCGTCGATCCGGCGTGGCGCAGCCTGCCGAAAGCGGCAATGGCCGGCTTGCGCGACGACGGCACGACGGCGGTGCTCCCGGTCCTGCGCGAGCTGGCGCGCGACCCGGCGCAACTGGGCAGTCTGCTGCGGGTGGCGGCGGATGCGAAAGCGGCACGCCAGTCGCTGAGCGCCGCGCGTGAGGTGCTGATCGCCACCGGCGCCTTTTTCCCCAAATGACCCTGGCGGGCTATTGAAATACCTAAGGTAAACCCCTATCTCTGGTAACATCTCAGTGTTAACCCTAGGTTCGCCTCTGCGAGCTGGGGACAAATCACATTTCGGGGAGTTACCAGCCATGAATTTTCATACTCGCAAGTGGGTCAAGCCTGAAGACCTGAATCCGAACGGCACGCTGTTCGGCGGCAGTCTGCTGCGCTGGATCGACGAAGAAGCGGCGATCTACGCGATCTGCCAGCTCGACAATCAGCGGGTGGTGACCAAGTTCATGTCGGAGATCAACTTCGTGAGCTCGGCGCGTCAGGGCGACATCATCGAGCTCGGCATAACGGCCACGGATTTCGGCCGGACGTCGATCACGCTGCGCGCCGAAGTGCGCAACAAGATCACGCGCAAGAGCATCCTGACGATCGAAAAGATGGTGTTCGTGAACCTTGGCGCGGACGGCATGCCGGCCCCGCACGGCCGCGCACGCATCCGCTATGCCGACGAAGCCTACGAGCGCTATCGCCAGACCGTGCAGACGACGGCGGACGCCACGGCGCTGGCGGCGGCGAACGAGGCGGAGCGCCAGGCCGAGAGCGAGGACGCTTCGGTGCATTGAGCGGTGCGCACGGCAGGATAAAAAAACCCGGCAACCTGAAAAGGTTGCCGGGTTTTTTGCGTTCATACGCCGCCCGCCCATAAACGGGCGGCCGCGTTGCCGACTTCAGGGCGCCGAGGCTGGCTTCGCAGGCGCCGCCGTCACACCCGAAGCCGGGGCGGCAGCCGAAGCCGCAACGGGCGCCGATGCCGTCGCCGGCGCGGAAGCGGCTGCCGCCGCTACACCCGCCGTGCCGGCAGCGCCCGCCGCGCTCCCCTCGCCCGGATCATCGTAATTCGGCAGACCATTGTTCGAAGCACCGGGGGCGGCCGCGCCACCCGCGCCTCCGGCACCACCGGATTCGCCCGGGTCCTCGTAATTGGGTGCCCCGTTCTCGTTCGGTGTTGCATCTCCGCCCGGTTCGCCGTAATCGGGCAGCGGCGCATTGTTGCCACGCGAGCCGCGAATCAGCGATGCGCGCTGCTGGCGGTATGCGTCGCGCACGAACGAATACGGGTCGAGCGCCGCCTGCTTGAGCAGGTCGGTCGCGCCGAGCAGGTCCGCGCGTGCGCTGATGAACTGCGCGAGATACATGGGGTTGCGCACCGCCGGCTCGAGGTAGTTGATGACGTTGAGCTTCACGTCCACGGCCAGGCCGATGCCGTCGCGCACCGAACTGGGCCCGAACAGCGGCAGCACGAGATACGGGCCGGCCGGCATGCCGTAGTGGCCCATCGTGAGGCCGAAGTCCTGGTGATGCTTGGGCAGCCCCGCCGCCGTCGCGAAGTCGATCAGGCCGCCCAGACCGAAGGTCGTGTTCATCGCGATGCGCATGAGATCCTCGACGGCGTCGGTGATCTTCAGCTGCAGCAAGTTGTTCGCCAGGTTGTCGACGTCTCCGATGTTCGAAAAGAAGTTCGTGATCGCCTGGCGCAGCGGCTGCGGCGTCACCTTTTGGTAGCCCTTGGCGATCGGCTGCGCGACGTAGGTGTCGAGTTTGTCGTTGAACGTGAAAATCGCGCGATTCGCGGGCTCGAACGGATCGCCCGGTTTGCGTTCGGGGCCCGTGGCGCAACCCGACGTCACGAGGAGCGCCAGGCTCGCCGCCGCCATGGTGAGCGCGGCTTGATTCTTCTTCATTGGTCGATCCCCTGAGTTTCCGATCTCGCGCGTTTTGCGCGCGGCTTGCCCATCAGCACCGGCTGGAACACCACGGCGCCTATCAGCGTACAGAACAAGGACAGTGCGAGCAGCTTGCCCATGCTCGACGTGCCCGGATGATGCGATAGCCACAGGCTCCCGAACGCCGTCGCCGTGGTCGCGGCGGAAAAAAGCACCGCGTGTGTGAGGCTCGAATGCAGGAGGCCAGTCTGCCCCGCGCGCCAGGCCATCACGAAATAGATTTTGAACGCGACGCCGACGCCAAGCATCAGGGGAAGCGCGATGATGTTCGCGAAATTTAACTGAATTCCGAAGACGACGCACAGTTCGAGCGTGACGAGCGCCGATACCAGCAGAGGAATGAGCGTACGCAGCACGTCGCCGAAATTGCGCAGCGTGATCCAGAGGAGCGCCGTAATGAGCAGCACCGACCACCCCGCTGCCTGGAAAAACGCGAGAATGATCACGTTCGCCGAGTGCAGGATCGAGATCGGCCCGCCGATCGCGTTCGGCTCCGCCGCCTTCACCGCGTGTGCGAAGCGCGCGAGCATCACGTCATCGTTGGAATCGACGCCCGGCGGCACGCGCGGCGCGACGTCCACGATCGCCTGGCCGGTCGGCGCCACCCAGTCGCGCACCATCTCGGGCGGCAGGTTTTCACGCGTGATTTCCGAGGGCTCCAACAGGCGCGCGAGCTGCGCAAAGGCGAGCTTGAGCGTGAGGCTGAAAGCGGTTTCCGCGCGGTCGCGCGTGGCCGGGCTCGCGTTCGCGAGCTTCGCGAGCGAGTCGGACAGATGCTTCGCCTCGGCCGCGCCCGGCCCCGGATGGTCGCTCGCGGCGAGCGAAAGCTGGTTGGCCGCGCGCTTGAGCGTCTGCACACGCACTTCGTCGGTCACGGGCGAGGACGGCTGTTGCGTGAGCGCGGGCAGAAGCTGATGTGCGGCGCTCGAGATCAGCATGAGCTTTTGCTGCTGATCGTCGGGAATGAGCGAACTGAGCGTGGTGGCTCGCGCGACTTCCGGCAGCTTCGAGAGCCGCGCGGCGATCTTGTCGGCTTCTTCGAGCGACGGCGCGAGCACGCCCACGTCGTTGATCGAGATGACAGGCGAGTTCTTGAGCGCGAGCAGCGTCGCCATCGACTCGGTATGTGGATCCTTAAGATGCAGCGGATTGAAGTCGAAGCGCAGATGCAGCAGCAAGGGCGTCGCGCCCACCACGATGATGAGCGTGGTGATCAGCACCGGCTTGCGATGCTCGGCGAGCCATTTGTCGACGGGCGCGAGGAACGCGAAGCCCGGCGAGGCGCGCTCGCCCCTGGGATTGAACACGCGGATGAGCGCCGGCAGCACCGTCATGTTGCAGACGTACGCGACGAACATGCCCACGCCCGCGATCTGCCCGAGTTCCGAGAGGCCCTTGTAGGCGGTCGGCAGGAAGGAAAAGAAACTTTCGGCCACGGCGATGGCCGCGAGCGTGAGCGGCACGCCTATGGTGCGCGCGGTCTTGAGGAGCGCGGCGTCGAGCCGCTCGTCCTGAAAGCGCTCCTCGCGATACTTCACGCCGAACTGCACGCCGAAATCCACCCCTAGCCCCACGAACAGCACCATGAAGGCGACCGAGAGCATGTTGAACGACCCGATCATCATGAGGCCGAGCGCGGCCGTGATGACGAGACCGATCACGAGCGTGATGAGCGTTGCGCCGATCAGCTTGCCCGAGCGCAGCGCGAGCCAGAGGATGGCGAGCACGACGATGAGCGTGATCACGCCGTTGAGGGCGGCGCCGTCCTGCACCGAGGCGAACTCGTCGTCGGCGAGCGGCTGTTCGCCCGTAAGGCGCACACGCGCGCCGAATTCGCGGTCGAGATGAAGCGACGCGGCGGTCGCGCGTATCGCCTCCGACGCATTCGCGGCCGCCTTGAGCGCGGCGAAGTTGAGCACCGGCTGCACGGTGATGAACGCGAACGCGGGCTTCGTGGCCGAATCCTTGTCGACGAGCGCGCGCCACGAGAACGCAGCGGGCTTGCCAGCGAGCACCTCGTCGACGACGTTGGCGGCGCTGCCAAGCAGATTCGCCATTTGCGGCAACTTGATCTGGCCGATCGTGAGCGGCAATTGCAGCGTGGTCGTGAGCGTGCCGGCCAGACCCGCCAGGCTCGGGTCCTTCGCGAGCTGGTTCACGAGCGGGCGCGCCTGCACGAGCTGGCCCGTGGTCGAGAGCACGGTGGCCGTGGACGGAAAGAGCAGGCCGTTGTGCTGGAAGAACGGGCCGCCCGCGGGCTGCGAGACGGCGCTGAATTCGCGCGAGTCGGCCTTGAGCGCTTGCGCGAGTTTGTCGGCGGCGGCGTCGGCGAGCTCGGGCGCTTCGGCTTCGACGACCACGAGCAACGAGCTCGCGCGCTGCGGGAACGCTTTGTCCTTGGCTTCGCTCAACGCGGCCCATTGGGCGGTGTTCTCGACGAGACCGCTGACGTCGGTATTGATCTTGAAATGCTTCGCAACGTACACGCCGGAGAGCACGGCAAGCACGATCGCAAGTGTGATCACCCACGCCGCGCGGCGCACCGACCAGGCGACGAGGCTAATGATGAATGGCTTCAGCATACAGGCGAGGGGGCCCTGTCAATTAGGTTCTTTGACGCGAAACGTACGAGTATACCGGCCCCGCCCGTCCCGGCGCGGGTCATGTACACCTGGGCTCGAGGCGACGCCCCGGCAGCGCATTTGCCAAAGCCGTTATACTGGCTCAGCCGGCGGCGCGAAGGTTACGTGATTGCACTGCACTTAACCGCACGCACTGAGTCGCACTGTACCGGCGCCTGAATATCACTGTTCCAGAAGAGCGTATGAAACGTTACCTGACCGCATTTTTCGTCGCCGCCTGTTTCACGGGTGTTTCGGGCGCCGCGTTCGCGCAGACCGCACCGGACGCCATCGTCAAGGCCGCCGTGGAAGGCACCGTGAAGGCGATGCAGGCCGACCCGCAGTCACGCGGCGGCGACATGAACAAGATCACCCAGGTGGTCGAGACCCATTTCGTTCCCGCCACCGACTTCAAACGCACCACGCGTATCGCCGTTGGCAAACCGTGGGCGACGGCCACGCCTGAACAGCAGCAGAAGCTGTATGAGCAATTTCAACTCCTGCTCGTGAAGACGTATGCATCGTCGCTCTCGCAACTTCGCGATACCCAGGTGAACTTCAAGTTCGCACCCTCGAACACGGGTGCGGGCGCGAAAGACACGGTGGTGCAGTCGCATGTGATCAGCAACGGCGGCGACGACGCCATCGACTACCGCCTCGTGCAAACGCCCAACGGCTGGAAGATTTACGACATCAACATGATGGGCGCGTGGCTGATCCAGGTCTACCAGACGCAATTTGCCGACCAGATCGCCAAGGGCGGCATCGACGGGCTCATCAAGTTCCTCGTCGATCACAACGCGCGCAGCTGATCGCCGCTTGTCGATCGGTGATTGCACACGCATTGTGCCTTTGCGGGCGCTCCGGGGAATCCGGAGCGCCCGTTTCACTTTCTGCGGTGCTCCACCGCGAACTTGATCAACTCCGCCTGGCCTTCGATCTCCAGCTTACGCTTGAGGTTGAGCCGGTGCGTTTCCACCGTGCGCACCGAAAGCCCCTCGCGCTGCGCGATCTGCTTGCTCGATAGTCCTTGCGCGAGCGCGTCGAGAATGTCCCGCTCGCGCGGCGTGAGACGCTCGACGGGCGTGCTGCGCGCCGACGCATGGATCATGCGCGCACTCAAGCCCGCGCTGAAATAGGTGCGCCCGGCCAGCACCGCCTCGATCGCGCGGATGATCTCGGTGGCCGGCGAATCCTTGAGCACGTAGCCGCTCGCACCCGCGCGCACCGCCTCGGTCACGTATTCGACGTTGTCGTGCATCGAAAGCATCAACACGCGGATGGCCGGAAAGCGCTCGTGGAAAATGCCCGCGAGCGCGATGCCGTTCACGCCGGCCATGCCCACGTCCATCAGCACGAGATCGGGTTCGAGCGACGCTGCGAGCGCGATGGCCTCGTCGGCGTTGCCGGCTTCGCCTGCCACCTCGAAACCCGGCACGGCTTCGAGCCGTGCGCGCAGGCCGTCGCGCACGAGAGGATGGTCGTCCACGAGGACGAGGCGCGCGCGCTTGGCACCGGGGCTGGTCGAGTCGTTCACGTTTGCATTCGTCATCGTCATGTCGGCGCTCCTGATACGGCGGCGGCTTTGGGTGCTGCATGAGACGCAATAGGCACCCACGCGGTGACGAGCGTATGGCCAGGCTGCGAGGTGATGTCGAGGCGGCCGCCCAGCGACTCCAGGCGTTCGCGCATGTTGCGCAGGCCCAGACCCGCGCGCGGGTCGGCCAGCGCGTACGCCACGTCGAAGCCGCGGCCGTTGTCGGCAATGCCAAGCGTCACGCCGCTCGCGGCGACCTCCAGCGTGAGCGCGGCGCGCGCCGCTTGCGCGTGCCGCACGATGTTGGTGAGCGCTTCCTGCGCAATGCGAAAGAGTACGGTGTTGACGGCGTCCGGCAGCGCGGGGACTTGCGCCTTTCTACTCGCTGGCTTCGGCGCGGTTTGCGTGAAGGCGATCTCGATGCCCGTTTGCTCGGCCAGTTCGCGCGTGAGTTGCTCCAGCGCGGCGGCGAGGCCCAGGTCGTCGAGCATCGAGGGGCGCAGTGCGTGCGAGATGCTGCGCACTTCGCGCAGCGTGTCGGAAAGACGTGAGAGGCCGGTGGCGAGCGATGCTTCGGCTGCAGGCACGCGCGTTTCGCCGCGCTCGAAGCGTGCCAGCGCCGACTCCAGCAGCAGCTTCACCGACACGAGCATCTGGCTGATGCCGTCGTGCAGTTCGCGCGAAAGCCGCGCCCGCTCCTGCTCCTGCGAGTCGACCACCTGTTGCGCGAGGCGCTTGAGTTTGGCGTCGGTGCTGCGGTGCTCGCTCACGTTGAGCACGAGCGCACCGAGCGCGATCACGAGCACGCCTGCAAGTGCGATCACGCCGAGCCATTGAATGGTGTGCTCGATATTCGCGGAAGCGCGCTCGTCGATGTGCGCGAGCGTCGAATCGACGTCGTCGAGATAGATGCCGGTGCCGATCATCCAGCCCCAGCGCGGCAGCGGCACGACATAGCCGAGCTTGGGCGCGAGCTTGCCCGTGGACGGCCTGTGCCACATATAGCGCACGTAGCCGCCGCCGCGCTGGGCCGCGGCAATCAGTTGCTGGATCGTGAGCGCGCCCTGCGGGTCGCGCAGGTTCCAGAGATCCTGGCCGACGAGCGCGGGCTCGCGCGGATGCATGAGCGAGCGTCCGTGCATGTCGTAGACGAAGAAATAGCCGTCGGGGCCGAAGTCCATCTTCTGCAGCACGGCTAGCGCGGCTAGCTGGCGGTCGGCTTCGCTCTCTGGCGCGGGCAACGCGGCGCTGGCGTTTTCCTCGGGTGCGTAGAGCGGCGCGATGGCGCTCGTGGCCAGCTCCACGTAGTGGCGCAGCTCGATCTCCTTGCTCGACAGATAGGCGCTCTGCACGGTTGCGTGTTGCGTTTGCGCGAGCTGCGTGGCCTGCTGGCGCACGCCGATCCCGATGCCGGCAATGGCCGCGAGGAACGGTACGACCGCGAGCAGGAAGATTTTCGTCTTCAGGCGGCGGTCGGCGAAGAAAAATGGGGCGGGCATGACGGTGTTCGGAAGCTGAGTCTGCAAGCATAACCGGGCGCGCGCGGCAGAGGCGGCAATCCACGCGGCCTTCAAGACGGTGCTCTTGCACGACGCGTTGCACGGCAGGTACGACTATCGTTGAGCGCGCAACGAATTGTTGTCTTTCCTACGTAGTTCTACGTAGCGCGCTTACGTAGTTGTCCGGTTGTGGCTGACGGCCTGAAAGCGAATACTACCGCCCACGACATGGCGCAATGCGTCATGCACGCGCCAGTATCAACCGGCGCCTGGGCCCGGTCCTGATGCCGGGCGAAAAAGTAAAACCATAAAATGGAGACACCGCATGAGTCGGACATCCGGTTTTGTCGTCTGGACGCTGGTCGCGCTGCTTGGCGCCTTCGCGTTCGGCACCATCGCGCTCGCGCACGGCGAGCGAATCAGCGCACTGTGGATCGTGATCTGCGCCGTGTGCGTCTATCTGATCGCGTATCGCTTCTATAGCCGCTTCATCGCCACGCATGTGCTACAGCTCGACGGCCTGCGCATGACGCCGGCCGTGCGCCACAACGACGGGCTCGACTTCGTGCCCACCAACAAATACGTGCTGTTCGGCCATCACTTCGCGGCGATCGCGGGTGCGGGTCCGCTCGTGGGCCCCGTGCTGGCCGCGCAGATGGGCTACATGCCCGGCATGCTCTGGATTCTCGCGGGCGTGGTGTTCGCGGGCGCCGTGCAGGACTTCGTGGTGCTGTTCCTCTCCACGCGCCGCGACGGCCGCTCGCTCGGCGACCTCGTGAAGATGGAACTCGGCCCGGTGCCCGGCGTGATCGCGCTGTTCGGCACCTTCCTCATCATGATCATCATTCTCGCGGTGCTCGCGCTGATCGTGGTGAAGGCGCTCACGAATTCGCCGTGGGGCACGTTCACGGTGGCCGCGACGATTCCCATCGCGATCTTCATGGGCCTCTACGTGCGCTACATCCGCCCGGGCAAGATCGGGGAGATCTCGATCATCGGTTTCGTCCTGCTGATGGCTTCCATCGCCTTCGGCCAGCACGTGCATGATTCGCCCACGCTCGCAGCCTGGTTCACATTCACCGGCACGCAGCTCACCTGGATCCTGATCGGCTATGGCTTCGTCGCTTCGGTGCTGCCGGTGTGGCTCCTGCTCGCGCCGCGCGACTACCTCTCGACGTTCCTGAAGATCGGCACGATTCTCGCGCTGGCGATCGGCATTCTGATCGTCGCGCCGGAACTGAAGATGCCGGCCTTCACGAAGTTCATCGACGGCACGGGCCCGGTCTGGTCGGGCAACCTGTTCCCTTTCCTCTTCATCACGATCGCGTGCGGCTCGGTCTCGGGCTTCCATGCGCTGATCTCGTCGGGCACGACGCCCAAGCTGCTCGATAACGAAACCAACGCGCGCTTCATCGGTTACGGCGCGATGCTGATGGAATCGTTCGTCGCAATCATGGCGCTCGTGGCCGCCTCGGTGATCGAGCCGGGTGTGTACTTCGCGATGAACGCACCGCTCGCCGTGCTCGGCACGACGCCGGACGCCGTTGCGCACACCGTGGGCCAGTGGGGCTTCATGCTCACGCCTGAAATGCTGACGCACACCGCGCAAGCCGTGGGCGAAACGACCATCGTGGCGCGCGCAGGTGGCGCACCGACGCTGGCCGTGGGCATGGCCCAGATCCTGCACCAGGTGATCGGCGGCGAAGCGATGATGGCGTTCTGGTATCACTTCGCCATCCTGTTCGAAGCGCTCTTCATCCTGACCGCTGTTGACGCGGGCACGCGTGCGGGCCGCTTCATGCTGCAGGACCTGCTTGGCACGTTCCACCCTTCTTTGAAGCGCACGGAGTCGCTGCCCGCAAACCTGATCGCCACGGGCTTGTGCGTGGCCGCGTGGGGCTACTTCCTCTATCAAGGCGTGGTCGATCCGCTTGGCGGCATCAACACGCTGTGGCCGCTCTTCGGCATCTCGAACCAGATGCTCGCCGGTATCGCGCTGATGCTCGCAACCGTCGTGCTCTTCAAGATGAAGCGCGAGAAGTTCGCATGGGTCACGGCACTGCCCACGGTGTGGCTCCTCATCTGCACGCTCACGGCGGGCTGGCAGAAGATTTTCGACAGCAACCCGAAGGTGAGCTTCGTCGCGCACGCACAGAAGCTCTCGGCGGCGATCGCGGAAGGCAAGGTCGTCGCGCCCGCCAAGTCGCTCGAGCAGATGCAGCGCATGGTCTTCAACGACTACGTCGATGCAGCGCTCTCGGGCCTGTTCATCTTCGTGGTGGTGAGCATCGTCGTGTATGGCCTGATCGCGATTGCGCGTGCGCGCCGTATCGATCGTCCGACCGTGCAGGAAACGCCGTATCAGGCGATGCCGGCTGGCGGCGCGGCGGCCGTGACGAATCGCGTGCATTGATCGACGTTACTGAACGGAGCACACCATGTTCTCGGGACTTCGCGACAACGTACAGACGGCCGGGCGCTATCTCGGCCAGGCCATGCGTTTGATGGTCGGCTTGCCGGACTACGAGGGCTACGTCGCGCATGCGCGCGAGACGCATCCCGACCGCCCGGTCATGACCTATGAGGAGTTTTTCCGCGAGCGGCAAAACGCCCGGTATGGGTCGGGCTCAGGGAAGTGCTGCTAACTCCCGACTGAGCGGATACGTTCAGCACGAGGCGCGACGGCGAAGGCCGTCGCGCTTTTTTTACGTCTGTAATCTTCGCGGCTCGGCGTTCGATCAAAAAGCACTCAATTCTCGCAGTGCGGTTGCCGTTAACTTTTACGAAGTTCCACACCCATTCGACGCATGACCCCGCGCGCGGGGCACGCACGGATTCGAATCGTCGGGAATCGGACTGCGCGTTTGCCACGAGGGCAACGCTGCATCTTCAACAGTTACGCCGTAAGGTGTACGAATCAAAGAACTTCTCATGATCTTGCATCGAATTGGCGCAGCATGGCTTGCGGCCGCTCTCACCGTAACGGTTACGCCCGTTTGCGAAGCGCAATACTCCACCGACTGGATTGCGAACACCTACGGCACCAACGCGACGCACGTAGGCAACGTGGCCCGCTCGATGTGGGTCGCGCCCGAAGGCGTCATCTATACGTCGTCGATGTGGGATGAAAACGAAGGCGGCGTGGCGATTTACCAGAACGGTCAGAGCCTGGGCTCGATCGGCGGGCACGGCGACTTCCAGGGCGGCGCGATCACAGGCAACGCGACTTCGCTGTTCGTCGCGATGCAGTACAACGCGACGTATGGCAGCGGCAACATCGGGCGATACAACCGCACGAGCGGCGCGCGCGACCTGCTCATCGCCGTGAGCGCCGATACGACCGAAAAGCTCGCTGATGTCATCACCGGACTCGCGACCTCAGGCTCGCTGCTCTACGTGAGCGATTTCCCCGGCAACCGCGTGCGCGTGTACACCACGGACGGCGTCTGGCAACGCGATATCGGCGTGGCGGGCCCGGGTGCGCTGACGCTCGACGCGAGCGGCAACCTCTGGGTCGCCCAGAAGAGCGCGGGCGCCGTGCTCGAATTTAGCGCCGGCGGTCAGCTCCTGAACACCATCCAGCTGGCGTCCACGGCGCGGCCGTCGTCGCTGTATTTCGATTCGCAGACCTCACAGTTGATGATCGGCGACTCGGGTCCCGACATGAACATCAAGACCTTCAGCGTCGCGGGCACGCCTTCTCAAACCGGCACGTTCGGCATTCCGGGCGGCTATCTCGACACGACCACGGGCATCAAGGGGCAGGTGGGCGACAAGCGCTTTACGCGCGTGGTCGGCATCGGCAAGGATTCCGCGGGCACGCTGTACGTGCTGAACAATCCGTGGGGCGGCTCGTGGGACCTCGGCCGTAACGGCGGCACCGATCTGCAGGCTTACGACGGCACCGGCACGCTGCGCTGGAAGCTTCAGTCGCTCAATTTCGAAGGCAACGCGGCGCCGGATCCGGGCACCGACGGCGCGCTTTTCTACGGCGGCGTGAACCTCTATTCGGGCACGGCTGGCGGCACTTTTGTTGCCAACACCATTGACCCAATCACGTATCCGTCCGATCCGCGCATCAATCTCGCCGACACCGCGCGAGGCGAGCATTTCGCGCAGGTGGCGAGCGTGGGCGGCCAGCGCATTCTCGTGGCTGCCGGCCAGAACCCCGATACGTTCTACTTCTTCCACTTCAACGCGGCGAGCGGCTATATCGCCATTCCGGACTACACGCTGCCGGGGTCGGCGTTCAATACGACGGCCCCGGTGCGCAACGGCTTTTGTCTCGACAGCAAGGGCGACCTCTGGGTTGGCCTCGACAAGACCAACGTCATTTCGCACTACCCGCTGACCGGCTTCGACTCGACCGGCAAGCCGCTCTGGGGCGCCGCGATCACCACGCCGATTCCCGCCACGATCTCGCGGCTCACGCGCATCGTCTACCTGCCCGAAAGCGACACGATGATACTCACGGGTGAGGACGCGAGCATTGCCGACTGGACGGCGGTCGGCACGCGCGTCGAGGTGTATCACGGCTGGCTCGCCGGCAATACGAGCGCGCCGAATCCGGTGATCACGCTCACGAGTGCGAATCCCAAATCGATTGCGGCCGCCGGAAACTATCTGTTCGTAGGCTACGTGCACACCGTGCCGAACATCGATGCGTTCAACCTCACCACGGGCGCGATCGACACGACGCTCATCAATAGCAACCCGAACGCGGTGTACGTCGGCAACGACGTGGATTCGATGTATGGCCTGCGCGCGTATCTGCGCTCGACTGGCGAGTATGTCGTGACGAAGGATGACTACAACGCTGCGAGCGCGGTGGTATATCGCTGGACGCCGGTGGTGGCGAGCGCGACCACAGCGAACGCAGCGATGTCGCCATTCAGTGCGAAGTGAAAAAAAGACAAAGGGCACAACGGCTAAAACCGTTGCGCCCTTTTTGCTTTTCATCCGCCTGTGGCGGAAACCGCTTTAGCTAGCCGCGACCGTAGCCGGCTTCTTGGTCTTGGCCGCGATCTTGATCTCTTCGAGCTTGATCTCGACGTGACGCGAGAACACGTATTCAGCCGGACGCGCGCCCTCGAGCGGGATGTCCTTCACGAATGCGCCTTCGGTCTTCGGGCCGCTTATCGCGACCTTCAGCGCCTTGAGCGGATGCGCGACTGTGTCCATCACGGCGGTGGCCTCGAAGCCGCAGTGGACCATGCAGTCCGCGCACTTCTCATACTTGCCCGTGCCGTACTTGTCCCAGTCGGTGGTTTCCATCAGTTCCTTGAAGGTCTTCACGTAACCTTCGCCGACCAGATAGCACGGCTTTTGCCAGCCGAACACCGTGCGCGCCGGGTTGCCCCACGGCGTGCATTCGTAGGTCTGGTTGCCGGCCAGGAAGTCGAGGAACAGGCTCGACTGGCTGAACGACCACTTCTTGCCGTTGTTGCCGCGCTTGAAGATTTCGCGGAACAGGTTCTTGGTCTTGTCGCGGTTCAGGAAGTGCTGCTGGTCCGGCGCGCGCTCATACGCATAACCCGGCGACACCGTGATGCCGTCCACGCCGATCTCGCCGACCGTGTCGAAGAACTTCGCCACGCGCTCGGGCACGGCGTCGTTGAACAGCGTGCAGTTGATGTTCACGCGGAAGCCGCGGCGCTTGGCTTCCTTGATGGCCGCGACGGCCTTTTCGTACACGCCTTCCTGCGAGACCGAGTGGTCGTGCGCTTCGCGGTCGCCGTCGAGGTGCACCGACCAGACGAAGTACGGGTTCGGCGCGTAATCGTCCATCTTCTTTTCCATGAGCAGCGCGTTCGTGCAGAGATACACGAACTTCTTGCGCGCCATGATGCCCTTCACGATCTGCGGCATTTCCTTGTGCAGCAGCGGTTCGCCGCCTGCGATGGAAACGACCGGCGCGCCGCACTCATCGACTGCCTCGAGGCATTCCTGCAGCGACAGGCGCTGGTTCAGGATGGGATCCGGATAGTCGATCTTGCCGCAGCCATTGCAGGCGAGATTGCAGCGGAACAGCGGCTCGAGCATGAGCGCGAGCGGATAGCGCTTGTTGCCGCTGAAATGCTGGCGAAAGATGTACGAGCCAACGCGGACTTTTTGTAGCAGCGGAATAGACAAAGCGTGTCCTCCTTAAACTTCGCGCGCGACGAGCGGTTGCAAGAGCTTCGACGGCAGCTTGAATTCGACTTTTTCTTCACGGCCCGCCATCGTCGACACCTCGACAGGCCCCAACGCGCGCAGCGCGTCAATGACGTTCTCAACCATTTCTTCAGGCGCCGATGCGCCGGCCGTGATGCCGACCGTTTGCACATTGGCGAACCACTCGGACTTCACTTCCGAGCCGTCGGCGACGAGGTAGCTCGGCACACCCGTTTCGCTGCCGATCTCGCGCAGACGATTCGAGTTCGAGCTGTTCGTCGCGCCGACGACGATCAGAACCTCCACCTGATCAGACAGTTCGCGCACCGCCGCCTGCCGGTTCTGCGTCGCGTAGCAGATGTCGCGCGTGTCCGGCCCGACGATGTCGGAGAACCGCGTGAGCAGCGCGTCGATGATGCCGCGCGTGTCGTCCACCGAAAGGGTGGTTTGCGTCACGTACGCGAGCGGTGCATCGAGCGGCAGATCGAGCTTCGAAACGTCGGCTTCGCTCTGCACGAGAAGCACGGCGCCGGGAATCTGGCCGATCGTGCCCTCCACTTCAGGGTGACCGGCATGGCCGATCAGGATCAGCGTGCGGCCCGCCGCGACGTACTGGCGGCCCTGCACATGAACCTTGGTGACGAGCGGACAGGTGGCGTCGAGCACGTCGAGGTCGCGTTCCTCGGCGGCGCGTTCCACGGTCTTCGCCACGCCGTGGGCGCTGAAAATCGCCACGGCGCCTTCCGGGACTTCGTCGAGCTCTTCCACGAAACGCGCGCCCTTGTTGCGCAGGTTTTCGACCACGTGACGGTTGTGGACGATTTCATGGCGCACGTAGACGGGCGCGCCGTGTTTCTGCAGTGCGCGATCGACGATTTCGATAGCGCGGACAACCCCCGCACAAAAGCCGCGGGGTTGGGCAAGGATCACTCGCATAAGGTGGCGAACTCCGACTGCCGCAGAAGGCGAGCGAATCGGTAAAAATGACCTGATCGCCTGCGGCTGTCTAATTATTAAGGATGCAAAAATCCGCCAAAGGGGTGACGGAGTAAAAACCAGACGCGCATTTTAACCCCTTCGCCTTTCGTTTGCTGTGTGGAGCACTCGCAGGTGCGGCGTGCGCGCGACGGCGGAGCCCGGTTAGCGTCCTTTTTTTTCCGAAAAGCCTGCTGCGTGGCGCTTCCACGGCCCGCGCAAAGCGCGTCGCGCACGCTGCGAAGGACGGCGCCCGGAGCAGGCATCCCGGCGTTGCGCGGTGCAACATACCACGGGAACCCTTAAAATGTCGCGTCCTGCGGGTTGCCTGGATGGCACCCGGGGATACGACCCCATTCTGGACGCCTCGATGGAACCCGACCACTACGACGATTTTCCGGTAGCGCGCGTACTGCTGCCGAAGGCGCTGCGCGTGCCTGTCGGCGTGATCTACCACGTCGCGCGCACGCTCGACGACATCGCGGACGAAGGCGACTGGAGCTCCGAGGAGCGCCACACGCGCCTAGCCGATTTTCGCGAAGGCCTGAACGCCGTGGCTGAAGGGCGTCCCGCGCGCGTGCACCCCATGCTGTTCGCGAAGCTCGCGGACGTGGTGCGCGAGTGCCGCCTGCCGCTCGCGCCGTTTTACGACCTCGTCGCGGCGTTCGATCAGGATATCGACACGACGCGCTACGCCGACCGCTTCGCGCTGCTGGACTTTTGCCGGCGCTCGGCGAGCCCGGTCGGCCATCTGATGCTGCATCTGATCCACGAAGCGACGCCCGAGAATCTGGCCGATTCCGACGCGATCTGCACCGCCTTGCAGCTCGTCACCTTCTTGCAGGACGTGAGCGCCGACTGGGCGCGCGGCCGCATTTACCTGCCGCTCGCAGATCTTCAGCGCTACGGCGTGACGGAGCCGCAAATTGCCGCTGGCGTCGTGGACGACGCCTGGCGCGGGCTGATGTCGAACGAAGTGGCGCGGGCGAAGGCGCTGATGGTAAGCGGCGCGCCGCTCGCACTGCGCGTGCCGGGGCGCTTCGGCCTCGAACTCTGTAGCGTCGTGCACGGCGGCCTGCGCATGCTCGAAGTCATCGAGCGTAACGACTACGATGTGTTCCGCGCGCGGCCTGCGCTGCGCGCACCCGACTGGGCCGTGGTGCTCCTGCGCACGGCGGCCATGTGGCTGTCGCGCCGCGTGGGCGTGCGCGCACCTTCGATCGAGAGTAACAACGCATGACTACGACCGTTCTGTTTGCCGTCTCCTGTCTCTCGCTGCTGATCTGGCTCGTGCTGCTGTTCGGGCGCGGCGGTTTCTGGCGCGCGCGCCCGGCCGAGCCGCTGCCGATCGTCGAGCCCGCGGACGGCTGGCCCGCCGCGTGCGCCGTGGTGCCGGCGCGCAACGAGGCCGACGCGATTGGCGAGGCCGTCAGCTCGCTGCTCCAGCAGGACTACGGTGGCGAGTTTCACGTGATCGTGATCGACGACCACAGCACCGACGGCACCGCGGAAGCCGCGCGCGCCGCCGCGCTCGCGCTGCAGTGCCCGGAAAAGCTCAGTGTGATTACCGCCAAGCCGCTGCCGGCGGGCTGGTCGGGCAAGGTGTGGGCGCAGTCGCAGGGTATCGAGGCGGTGCGCACGCTCAAGCTGCCCGCCGACTACCTGCTCCTCACCGATGCCGACATCGGTCATCCGCCCGAAGCGCTCGTGCAGCTCGTGGTGCGCGCGCAGGCCGAAGGCCGCGACCTCGTCTCGCTGATGGTCCGGCTGCGCTGCGATTCATTCTGGGAAAAGGCGCTGATCCCGGCCTTCGTGTTCTTCTTCGCGAAGCTCTATCCGTTCTCGTGGGTCAACAACCCGAAGAACCGCACGGCGGCCGCGGCCGGCGGCTGCATGCTGGTGCGCCGCCAGGCGCTCGAAGAGGCGGGCGGTATCGAGTCGATCCGCGCCGAGCTGATCGACGACTGCAGCCTTGCTGCGCGCATCAAGCATCGCGGCGAAGGGCATCACCCGATCCGGCTCGACGTTGCCGCGAAGAGCGTGTCGCTGCGCCCGTACGATTCGTGGAAGGACATCTGGAACATGATCGCGCGCACGGCGTTCACGCAGCTGCGCTACTCGGCGTGGCAGCTCGCGGGCACGCTTCTCGGCATGACGATCATCTATCTCGCGCCGCCCGTGGTCGCGCTCGTGCTCGGGCCGAAGGGCTGGCCCGCGTGGATCGCCTGGGCGCTGATGTGCTGCGCCTACTCGCCCATGCTTGCCTATTACCGGCGCTCGCCGCTGTGGGCGCCGTTCCTGCCGCTCGTCGCGCTGTTCTACGTCGGCGCGACGTTCGCTTCGGCGTGGCGCTTCTGGCGGGGCAAGGGCGGTCAGTGGAAGGCGCGTGTGCAGGCGCCCGTGCGTTGAGGCGCTCGTTGTCAGAGCAGCCCATGAAAAAAGCCGTCGATTTCGACGGCTTTTTCGTTTTGACGGTGTCCGCTCGCGCGTTAGCGCTGCGTGAGCATCATGTACATCTGCACGGCGATGTCGGGCGAGAACGTGAACGGCACCCAGCCGTGGCCCGTGTGGCGCAGCACCAGCAGACGGTCGCCGTTGGATTGTTTCTGCACGGCCATCATCGGATTCTTCGTCGATGCGAAACGCCAGCCTTGCGGAATGCCGGGCGGCGGTTCGGGCTGCATCGAAGCGCGTGCGTTCGACAGTTCCTCGATCATCTGGCCGACTTGCAGCGCGTTGAGCGTCACCGTCTGGCCGCCGATCGTCAGCGTGATCTCGTTCTGCGACGGGCGCGCCACGTGCAATTCGGGCTGCGCATGCGCAGCGTTGGCCGCCTCGGCAGCGGGTTCGATGGCTTCGGCAGTGTCGGTCACGGTTGCATTGGCGGCTTCAACGGTATCTGCGGGCGCGGCGGCGACGGCCGCATCCGCGGCCGTATCGACGGCAACGGATCGCGGCTGCTCAGCGACGGCTTGCTCCGCTTCGCTGCTTGCAACGGGAGATTCCTGCTGGGGAACTGCGGCGGCGCGTTCATCGGCGCGCGGTGCGTGCGCGGCGGCGGCGGCCTGAAGGAGCTGATCGACGCCCGCTTCGAGCACGCCAATCTGGTCTTGAAGATTCATTCGAGCTTCTCAGGTAAGACCTGCGATTTTACCCGTTGCTCGCGTGCATTGCCCTTCAGGCGTTGTACGCATGTTGCAAGAAAAGTTGTAACAGTTTCCTCAGCTTCCCTCATCTGGCGTTCAGATACCCGGCCTCGCGGAACCACGCGAGCGCGTCTTTCAAGCCCTCGCGATACGGCCGCGCGCGATAACCCAGCTCGCGTTCCGCCTTCGCCGACGTGAAATACATCTTGTTCTTCGACATCTTGAGCGCATCGACGGTCACGAACGGCTCGCGCTTCGTGAAGCGCGCCACGGCTTCCGCGCCCATCGCAAGCGGATAGAGCGGCCAGCGAGGCAGCGCGATCGTGGGCGGCTTGCGGCCCACCATGCCGGCGATATCAGTGAGCATCTGCTGCAGCGGCAGATTTTCGCCGCCGAGAATGTAGCGCTCGCCAATGCGTCCGCGTTCCAGCGCGAGGAAGTGGCCGTTCGCCACGTCGTCCACGTGCGCGAGGTTCAGGCCGGTGTCGACGAACGCGGGAATCTTGCCGGTGGCCGCTTCGACGATGATGCGGCCCGTGGGCGTGGGCTTCACGTCGCGCGGGCCGATCGGCGTGGACGGATTGACGATCACGGCGGGCAGGCCGTCGCGCTCGATCATGCGTTCCACGGCACGCTCGGAAAGCACCTTGCTGCGCTTGTACACGCCAATGGCCTGCTCGGGGGTAAGCGGCGAGGTTTCGTCGGCGGAGTTGCCCGAACTCGTGACCTTGAGCGTGGCCACGCTGCTCGTGTAGACGATGCGTTCCACACCCGCGTCGAGCGCCGCGCGCATGGTGGCTTCTGCGCCTTCGAGGTTGGCGCGCTCGATCTCGTGCGGATCGGGCGCCCAGAGGCGGTAGTCGGCGGCCACGTGGAAGAGGTAGCGCACGCCGTCGAGCGCACGGCGCATGGAGGCGGCGTCGCGCATGTCGCCGGTGACGATTTCGGCGTCGAGCGCTTCGAGGTTCTTGCGCGGGCTCGTCGCGCGCACCAGCACGCGCACGGCATAGCCCTTTTCCTGCGCGATGCGGGCGACGGCCGAGCCGACGAAGCCGGACGCGCCGGTGATCAGCACGAGATCGCGGTTGGCTCGGGAGGTGTCGGTCATTGCTGGGTCGTTTCCATGTTCGGTGTTGGCGCGGCGGCGTGGCACGGATTGTACGTGGCGCGGGCCCGGCGCGTGTGCGCGTTGGCGTCTACAATGCCGACCGTAAAGGATGCATGGAGAAACGAACAATGAGCGAACCGGATCTGGATACGCGCCTCGAAACGTACTACGTGCGCGTGCGCGGGACGGTGCAGGGCGTGGGTTTTCGTCATGCGACGGTGCGCCAGGCGCACGCGTTGCGCATTCGCGGCTACGTCGCGAACATGGAGGACGGCTCGGTCGAAGCCGTGATCCAGGGCACGGCGAACCAGGTGGACCGGATGCTTTCGTGGCTGCGCCACGGGCCGCCGGCCGCGCGTGTCAGTTCGGTGGAAAGCGAGGAACGCCTGAGCGAAAAACGTTACGAACGCTTCGAGCAGCATTAAGAATCGCCCGATAAAAAAGCGGTGCGCCAGGCATCTGGCGCACCGCTTTTTCGTTTCGGACGCCGCTTACTTCACGGCCAGCAGGCTCTCCGCGAATCCCCATTCCTTTTCGACCCACTGACGCGTGCATTCGAAGCCCGCGTCGGCGGCGATCGCCGGGATTTCGTCGGCGTGATATTTGTGGCTGCTCTCGGTCCAGATCGTCTCGCCTGCGCCGATCTCGACGGCGAGATTCGCCGAGTGCACCTCGGCGTGCACGTCGCGCTTCGCGCGCAGATGCATCTCGATGCTGCGCACGTCCGGATTGAAGCGCGCGACGTGCTCGAAGTCGTGCAGGTCGAAGTCGGCGTCCAGCTCGCGGTTGATGCGTGCAAGCAGGTTCAGGTTGAACGCGGCCGTGGCGCCGATGGCGTCGTCGTAGGCGGCGATCAGCGTGTCCACGGGCTTCACGAGGTCGGTGCCGAGCAGCAGCGTGTCGCCGGGGCGCAGCATCGCGCGGATGTCACGCAGGAAGCGCGTGGCCGCGAGGCGCGCGAAGTTGCCAATCGTGCTGCCGAGGAAGAGCACGAGCAGTTGCTCGCCCTCTTTGCGCTGGCGGCTCACTTCGGAAAGCCCGGCGAGATAGTCGCGCTCGTAGCCGACGATCGAAATGCGCTCGATGTCGGCCAGCTCGCGCCGGCACAGCTGGAGCGCGGTGCGCGAAATCTCGATCGGGCAATACGACGTGGGGCGCTTGCGGCATAGCGCTTCGAGAATGCGGCGCGTCTTGCGGCCGCTGCCGCTGCCGAGTTCGGCGACTTTCACGTCGGAGGGCAGCGCCTCGACGATTTCGGACGCGTAGCGCGTGAGCAGGCGCTCCTCGCTGCGCGTGACGCCGTATTCGGGCAGCACGGTGATGACCTCGAAGAGGGCCGAGCCGACTTCGTCATACAGATACTTCGACGGCAGTTCCTTTTGCGGCGAGCGCGTCAAACCTGCTCGCACTTCGGCGGCGAATGCGCTGGCGGCGGGTGAAAGGGCGAATGCGCGCGCGGGGTCGGCAACGGCGGGGCGGGGCGCAGAAAGTGGCATGCGGGCTCCAGGGGGCGTTGGACGTTGGGGACGGCGTCGTGAATCTCGGCGGCGGGCGTTGGCGTGGCGCTCCGGGATAAGCCAGGCGCGGCTCCTGCGGCCCCGGTGAAATCTCGCTCATCGAAGCGAATTCCAGCCGCGAATTCCAGCCGCGAATTCCAGCTGGTTAAGGCGACGGCGGGCTGGCGTGGCGAGACTTACGTTCTAGTCCATCGTTGCGCGATCTGCCGGACTAAATTGCTCGGCCGGCTCCTGGCCCGCGAGCGCGCACGGCGTGTGCCCGCCTTGTCCGGCGTGGGTTTGCGCCGCCTGCCGTCGCCAAAACGCGACTAGAATGCGGTCTCGCCGATGGTTTCGCCGGCCCGCGCCTTATTCAATATCCAATTCAAATGACAACGTTCTTACCCGCACGCGCGAAATCTACGCAACGCGCCGCTCGCGATCCCGTGGTTTTCGCTTTCCGTCCCTGCGCATCCCGATGAACCAGTACGAACCCCGGCGCGGCGTTGCGCTTTCCGTGGGCGCTTCGGCGCTGTTCGCGCTGATGTCGGCCTACACACTCTTGCTCGCGCCGCTCGGCGGCCTCGATATTTTCGCGTGGCGCGTGATCTGGACCGCGCCCGGCGCGCTGGCCCTGCTGGTGCTGCGCAAGCGCGCGCCGCAATTGCGCGCGCTCGTCGCGCGCATGGTGAAGGAGCCGCGCACCGCGCTCGCACTGGTGGCGAGCGCCGCGCTGCTGGGCTCGCAGCTGTGGGTGTTTCTGTGGGCGCCGCTGCACGGGCGCATGCTGGAGGTGTCGCTCGGCTATTTCCTGCTGCCGCTCATCATGGTGCTGGTGGGGCGCTTTTACTATCACGAGCGCCTCGAACCGCTGCAATGGCTCGCTGTGGCGTGCGCCGCCGTGGGCGTGGCGCACGAGTTGTGGGCTACGCACGCGTTCTCGTGGCCGACGCTGCTCGTCGCGTTCGGCTATCCGCCGTATTTCGTCCTGCGTCGCAAGATTCACGCGGATTCGCTCGTCACCTTCGCCGTGGAGATGCTGCTGCTCGTGCCGGTAGCGGTGATCGAAGTGCGCGCGGGCGGCTCGCTCGCGCTGCTCGACGCGCACAAGTTCCTCGCCTTCGTGCTGCTGCCCGGACTCGGCGTGCTCAGCACCGTCGCGCTCGCTTCGTACCTGAAGGCGAGCCGGCTGCTGCCGATGGCGCTCTTCGGCATCCTCGGCTATGTCGAGCCGGTGCTGCTCGTGATCGTTTCGGTAACGCTGCTAGGGGAGCACCTGGGCATGCGCCAGCTCGGGACTTACGTGCCGATCTGGCTCGCCGTCGTGCTCACGGCCGTGCACGCGGCGCGGCTCGTACGGTTCGAGCGCTGAGGAATTTGCAACGGCCGCTTACTGCCGCGCTTCCTGAGCGCGCGGCGCATTGATACGCGTCGGCCCCACCTTTGCCTCGATCGCCGCGCGCAGCTCAGGGCGCCAGCCGATGCTGAACAGCGCTTCGGCGAGCACGAAGAGCGGGCCGATCATGAGGCCGATGAGATCGTCGACGAAGGCCGGCTTGCGATGCTCCCACGCGATGTGCCCGACGAACTGGAAGATCCAGCCGACCACGAACAGCGCCACGCCGCCGCCTGGCCACGCGGCGGTGCCTTGCTGCGCGAGCCATGCGCCGAAGGCCACGCACGCGACGGAGACGACCGCCATCATGAGGCCGAGCGGCACGTCCAGCACGAGGTAGTAGATCGTCGCGGCGCCGAACAGGAGCCACGCGGGCGAGACGGGAACCGGTAGCCCGAACGCGATTGCAGGTCGCGAGAGCAACACCGCAAGCGCGAGCACGATGAGCGGAATGCCGACGAAATGGGTGCCGATGTTGCGCGCGTCGCGATGATAAGCCGCGTACTGGGTGAGTTGCTCGGTCAGGTTTCTCATGGGTGTCTCTCTGTCTCCAAAATCATTATGATCGTCGGGCTGACGAGCGCAAACCTTCGGCTAGCCGACAATTGCGCCGCTTTGTGATTCGCTTGCCCCCGCTTGCCCAGCCCCGATGACTTCACGTTCCGTCCCGCCAGTCACTGCCAGTTCGCCGTCCGCCGCCGCGCTCGAGCGCAGCGCGTGGTTTCGCGGCGCGCCCGAACCGTTGCGCGACGCGCTGCGCGCGGCGGGGCGCGTGCGCACGCTGCAGGCGGGCGAGCGCCTCTTCATGCGCGGCGCCGCCGCCGACGGTCTCTACTGCGTGCTGGAAGGCGCGGTGCGTGTGGGGGCGGCGAGCGTAGCGGGCCGCGAGGCGCTGCTCGCCGTGGTCGGCCCGGCGCACTGGTTCGGCGAGATCACGCTCTTCGATGGCGGGGCGCGTACGCACGACGCCTACGCCGAGCGCGACTCAACGCTCTTTCACGTGCCGCGCGCGGCGCTCGTGGCGCTGCTCGACGCAACGCCTGCATACTGGCACGCGTTTGGCCTGCTGCTCGCGCAAAAGCTGCGCCGCGCGTTCGACGCGATCGAGGAAACCGCGCTGCTGGGCGCTTCCGCGCGCGTGGCGCGCCGGTTGCTGCTGCTCTCGAACGAGTACGGCGAGGCGGCCGGCACGCAAGGTGTGCAGCACTCGCGCCGCGTGATCAACGTGCCGCAGGAGGATCTGGCGCTGATGCTCGCGCTCTCGCGGCAAACGGTGAACCAGATCCTCCGCCAGTTCGCGCGCGAGGGGTTGCTCGTGTTGCGCTACGGCGAAATCGAGATCGTCGATGCCGCGGGTCTGGCGTTAAACGCGCAATGACGCTCATGCTTCGGCGTCAATGCACGTCCATATCGATACACGTTGACGAATTACGTCAATATTGCAGAGCGTGCCTGGGCTGCGTTGCGGCAAGATAGCGTTTGCGCCGACAATGACGCCCGATCGGCGCGGCCAGTCGCGTCGCCTTTCCCTTCCACGCCAGTCTCATATCGCTTCATGAACGACCGCGTCGTCGCCGCATTCGACTTTGATGGCACCATCACCACGTCCGACAGCTTTCGCGCGTTCATGCTCGACGCCGCCGGCCCCGCCCGCTTCGCCGCCGCCGCGCTGCGCTGCCTGCCCTCGCTCATCGGCGTCCCGCTCGGCTGGTCGCCGCGCGGGCCGACCAAGGCGCGCTTCCTGTACGCCGCGATGGGAGCCGTGCGGCGCGAGGTGCTCGAAGCCGCCGCGCAGCGCTTCGTCGAGCGCCGTCTCCCCGCGCTGCTGCGCCCGGAAATGCTCGCGCGCGTGGCTGAACACCAGGCGCTCGGGCATGAGGTCGTGCTCGTGAGCGCGTCGCCGTCGATCTATCTGCGCATGTGGGCAAAGACGGTCGGCATCGGCACCGTGCTTTCGAGCGAACTCGAATGGCGCGATGGCGTGTACATGGGACATCTGGCGGGCAACAACTGCTGGGGCCCGGAGAAGGTCGCGCGGTTGCGCGCGTGGTGGGGGGAGAACGCGCCAGCTACGCTCTACGCTTATGGCGACAGCCGTGGCGACAAGGAAATGGCCGAGCTTGCGCAGTACGCGTGGATACGCGGCGAGTCGGCGCTGCCGCCGCTCGCGGTGGCGGGCGGCTTTGGCGCGGCGTGAATGGTTCGACGCGCTGCCTGAATGGTTCGATGCGCTGCGTCGGCGCGAGATCGACGCTAACCTACGGCAACTAACCGGACCGAAGAGAGGAGACAACCCCAATGAACGGACAATGGACCCAGGTGAAGTCGCACGACGGCGGCGAATTCCGCGCCTACACGGCGCTGCCGCCCGAGGGCAGCGGCCCCGGCCTCGTGCTGCTGCAGGAGATCTTCGGCGTGAACGGCTACATGCGCGCGCTCGCCGACCGTTATGCCGAGGAAGGCTACGTCGTGATGGTGCCGGACCTGTTCTGGCGTCTGGAGCCGAACGTCGATCTCGGCTACGAAGGCGCCGACGCGCAGAAGGCGTTCTCGCTCTACGAGCGCTTCGACGTCGCCCTCGCGATGCAAGACGTGGCGCAAACGCTCGCCGCGCTGCGCGCGCATCCGCAGCATCGCGGCAAGGTCGGCGTGGTGGGTTTCTGCCTGGGCGGCAAGCTCGCGTACCTGAGCGCGACGCGCACCGATGTCGATTGCGCGATCGGCTATTACGCCGTGGGCCTCGAAAACCAACTGGGCGAAGCCTCGCGCATCACCTGTCCGCTCATGCTGCACTTCGGCGCCGACGACGCCCACTGCGACGCCGCCACGCGCGAGCGCATCACGCAGGCGCTGGCGGGCAAGCCTGGCGTCGAGCTGTATACGTACCCGGGTTGCGACCACGCGTTCGCTTCGTCTTCGCGCAAGACGTACGACAAGCCGGCGACGATGATGGCCTACTCGCGCACGCTCGCCATGCTGCGCCGGGTGCTCGGCCCGATCTACGACTTCAACGCGCTGTGGGAAGAGCACTGCTATCACGAGTTCGTCGCGCGCAACCCGAGCGACGTGATGCCGACGATGGTCGCGCAGCCCTACGTCAACCACATTCCCACGATGACGGGCGGCGTGGGCCACGACGAGCTCAAGCGCTTCTACACGCACCACTTCGTGCATTCGAACCCGGAGGATACGCGCCTGATCCCGATCTCGCGGACCATCGGCTCGGACCGCGTGGTGGACGAGTTCATCTTCTGCTGCACGCACGACCGCGTGATCGACTGGCTGCTGCCGGGCCTCGCGCCCACGGGCAAATACTTCGAAGTGCCGATGCTTGCCGTGATCTGCTTTCGCGGCAACAAGCTCTATAACGAGCACATTTACTGGGATCAGGCTTCGGTGCTCGCGCAGATCGGCGCGATCGATCCCACCGGCCTGCCGATTGCGGGCGCGCAGAGCGCAAAGAAGCTGCTCGACGAAACGCTGCCCTCGAACACGCTCATGGCGCGCGCCTGGAGCGAGAGCGAAGGCAAGCCGTTCTAACGCGTACGTTTCGCGCGTGCGTGATCAGTTGAACGGATTGTCGACGATGCCGGGCTTCTGGTCCGGCTCGTCGGCGACCTTCGCGGGCAGGTGCGGGTCGGCCTGCAGTTTCTTCACGACGTCATCGAGCGCCGCCTTCAGCGCCAGCGCGGCGGCGAGCCCGCGCTTGTCGCGCGTGAGTTCCAGCGTGCCGGCTAGCGTCACGCGCGTCGTGCCGTTCGTGAGCGTGAGCGCGTCGCCTTGTACGTTGAGCACGTCGTTGTCGTTTGCGTATGCGTCGAACACCGTTTGATCCTCCTTCTGCGTGACGGGGCGCGCCTACCAGCCCCATTTGCTCACGGCAAAGCCGCGGCCGTTGAATGAGACCTTTTCCCTGGCCGCGACGTTCGCCGGAATACCCGGGAACGCAATGCCGCTCTGCGCTTCGAGATCGCGCACCGAGCGCACGTCATAGCGATCGACAGCCGTGTTGTCCGCGACGATCGCGAACGCGAGCTGCTGCGATGGCACGTACACGACCTTGAAGATCTGCGTTGGCACGAGCACCCGCGTCGCGCCGATCGTCTGGAGCTGTGCGCCCGAGAAGAGCGGGCCGGTCACGACATAGGCGTCGCCGTACTTCGATGCGAGCTTGCGCACGGCAGTTTCGATATGGGCCCAAAGGCGCTGGTTGTTCTCGCGATTCTGCGGAACCATGTTGGCGAGTGAAAACGATTCCGCCATGGCCTGTGCATTCCAGCGATTGCCCGCGGGGCTCATGTGGCCTCGGTCGAAGCCGCTGCGCTTGTAGTCGGCGAGCGTCGCGCCTTCGCCTTCGGGCAGGCGGTCGTCTTCGAAGAAGCGGTTCGTGCGCGTCATATCCTTCGCGGCTTCGAGGTGATCGCGCGTGAGATGCTCGGCGGACCACAGCGGCCCGTGCGTGACGCCCGAATGCAGCACGACAAAATCCGAATAGCAGAGCATGCGCGTTTTTGGCGCCATGCGTTGATTCGTGAGCGTCGGGAACTGGCCGTCGGGCACGAATTGCGAACAGGCCGGTGCGGCGGCTGCATGGCTCGCGGCCGCGAGCAGCAGGGAGGAAACAAGCGAGGCAAACAGCTTCTTCATCGAAATGACAGACTGGACTGGGGTGGGATCAAGCGGGCTGAAAGTATAGCGGGCGCATGGCGGCAGGTGGAGGCGGGAGCAAAGCGCGGCGCAAAAAAACGCGCGCCCGCGAGGTGGGCGGGCGCAAGCGAGAGGTGATGCACAAGCAGATGCAATGAGCGCGGCAGCGTTGCGTTGCTGCGCGAGGAGCGAGGCGGCAAATGATGCCGCCTGCATTCAATCGATTAGATCATCAACAACGACTCAGCCTGCAAAAAGCGAATGCTCGGCGCGGACCATCTGGCGGTCCACGGCCTGGAGGCGCCATTGGCCTTCCATCGGCGAGTGCGAGGTTTCGCACGACCATGTCGCGTCGCCGTGTGCCGAACTGATTTCCTGGCGGCGGTTCACATGCAGGCCGCGTAGCGTGCACAGCGGCTCGTTTTCGAGCGGCGCGCATAGCGACGTGACACCATTCACATCGCGCAATTCACCCCATTCTGGCAGGTCGATCCCTTCGTGAGACTCGCGGGACCAGCGTTGCTGGTCGGTGTCGAGCCAGAGCACTGCATAGTCGTGATTGACGGTCGGATCGGAACCGTTGATCAGGATCGTAAGTCGCATGGCATCTCCGCAAAATTGATCGGGCGCGTCGGCAATTTCAAAGTCTAGGACGACTCCGCGCGCGCGCAAAGTGAAGAGTGCAGGACAGATCGTCGCGAGCATGGCGCGTGCCTGGGCCGGCCCCCTTTGTGTCCATTTCTGCCCGCGTAAACCCGGCTACGCTATCGCGGGGATTGAAAATCACAATTGGGAACACAAACGCCACAACCTAGATTAATAGTGCGGCGAAGTCGCCCGCGCATGCTGCATTGCACGAAGGCGAATTGCGTCGCGTCCCCACATATCAGGTCGAACGATGGAGGCACAGATGGCACAGCTAAAGGGCTCGAAGACGGAACAGAACCTCAAGGATGCATTTGCCGGCGAATCACAGGCCAACCGCCGTTATCTGTATTTCGCAGCCAAGGCCGACGTAGAAGGACAAAACGATGTCGCGGCACTGTTTCGCTCGACCGCCGAAGGCGAAACCGGCCACGCGCACGGCCACCTCGAATATCTGGAAGCGGTAGGCGACCCGGCAACCGGGCTGCCGTTCGGCAGCTCGCGTCAGAATCTGCAGGCGGCAATTGCGGGCGAAACGCACGAATACACCGACATGTACCCCGGCATGGCCAAGGTCGCGCGCGACGAAGGCTTCGACGAAATCGCGAACTGGTTCGAGACACTGGCCAAGGCGGAGCGCAGCCACGCCAACCGCTATACGAAGGCGCTGGACGTGCTGGCCGATTGAGGCGGATTGAGCGTCGCCGCGTGCTTTACGGCACGCATCCATGACGCGCGCGCTGTTTTTGTTTCGCGTGCCGGGCAAGCACCGGCGCGCATACGCGCGCGCTCGTTTAGCCGCGTATTTGGCTGATAAATAAAAGAAGGAGACGTCATGCCCCACAAGGAAGGCAGTCTCGAAGCGCCCACCCGCCATCCGCTCGACTGGCGCTCCGACGCTTTTTACGACCAGGCCCAGCTCGATACGGAACTCGCGCGCGTGTTCGATATCTGTGCGGGCTGCCGGCGCTGCGTGTCGCTATGCGGCGCGTTTCCCGCGCTGTTCGATCTTGTCGATGAAACCGATAGCGGCGAAGCACACGACGTCGACAAGGCATCGTTCGACAAAGTCGTCGACCAGTGCTATCTGTGCGATCTCTGCTACATGACGAAGTGCCCCTACGTGCCGCCGCATCCGTGGAATGTGGACTTTCCGCATCTCATGCTGCGCGCCAAGGCCGTTCACTATCGCAAGGGCGAAGTGAAGCTGCGCGACCGCGTGCTCTCGAATACCGACGCGCTCGGCCAGATCGCCGGCATTCCCGTCGTCACGCAAACGGTCAACGCGATCAATCACACGAAGGCGATGCGCGGCGCGATGGAAGACATGCTGGGCGTCGACCGCAAGGCGTGGCTGCCCGACTTCGCCACGCACAAGTTTCGTAACGTTGCAAAACGGGCGGCATCGAGCGAGGTGCGCGACGGCGAACGCACGCCGGGCAAGGTCGCCATTTATGCGACCTGCTACGTGAATTTCAACGAGCCCGGCATTGGCCACGATCTGCTCGCTGTGCTCGACCACAATGAGATTCCCTACGAGCTGGTGAAGAGCGAATGGTGCTGCGGCATGCCGCTGCTGGAGCAGGGCAATCTGGAGGGCGTGGCGCACAAGCAGTCGCAGAACATGCCGATGCTCGCGCGTTACGCGCGCGAAGGTTATGCGCTGATCGGCGCGGTGCCGAGCTGCGTGCTCATGTACAAGCACGAGCTGCCGCTGATGTTCCCCGACGACGCCAACACGAAAGCCGTGAGCGACGCGTTCTGGGACCCGTTCGAGTATCTCGTGGCGCGTCATCGCGACGGCCTGCTGAAGACCGATTTCCGCGAGCCGCTTGGCAACGTGTCGTATCACGTGCCGTGTCATGCGCGCGTGCAGAACATCGGCCGCAAGACTTTCGACCTGCTTTCGCTCGTGCCCGAAACGAAAGTCACCGTGGTCGAGCGCTGTTCGGGCCACGCGGGCACGTTCGGCGTGAAGAAGGAGTTCCACGCCATGTCGATGAAGATCGGCACGCCCGTGTTCAAGCAGATGGCGCAGGCCGAGCCAGGCCAGGCCGGGCCGAACTTCATCTCGTCCGATTGCCAGCTCGCGGGGCATCACATTGCGCAGGGCATCGAAGAGAACCAGCTAGGCGAGCCGCCGCTCGCTCATCCCATTACCTTGCTGCGCCGCGCCTATGGCATTTAGGCCCCGACGCCACCACGCAACATTCACGAGGCACGACTCATGACGATCGCGAGAAATTCGCTGTTGACGCTGGAAGCCTACGCCAGGGTGCGGGGCGATATGCGCAAACGCATCATCGAGCACAAGAAGCAGCGCGTGGTATCGCTCGGCAATCACCTCACGTTCCTGTTCGAGGACGAGACCACGATTCGCTACCAGATCCAGGAGATGCTGCACATCGAAAAGATCTTCGACGAAGACGGCATTCAGGGCGAACTCGCGGCCTATCTGCCGCTCGTGCCCGACGGCGGCAACCTGAAGGCGACCATGCAGCTCGAATACGAGAGTGAAGTCGAGCGGCGCGCGGCGCTTGCGCGGCTTATCGGCATAGAGGACAAGGTGTTCGTTCAGGTGGATGGCGAGCCGCCCGTCTACGCGATTGCCGATGAGGACCTCGAACGCGAGAACGCCGAAAAGACTTCGGCGGTGCATTTCGTTCGGTTCGAACTCACGCGGCAGATGAAAACGCGCTTGCGCGAAGGCGCCACGCTCACGATAGGCTGCGATCATCCGAACTACCGCGTACCGACGCAGACCATCGACGGCGAGGTGCGCGCCTCGTTACTCAAGGATCTCGCCTGAGGCGCTTCGCATGCCTTGTCAAACGTCCTTGCGGTACATGACGAAACCAGGCTTCACGGCCACGTCGTCGTAAAGCCGCATCGCCGTGTGATTCGTCTCATGCGTGTGCCAGTATACGCGCGACGAATTCGACGCCTTCGCGTGCGCATACACGGCTTCGATCAGCGCGCGGCCCACGCCCTGGCCGCGCGCGTCTTCTACGGTGAAGAGATCCTGCAAATAGCAGATCGGCCCTTCCAGAATCGTGTTGCGGTGATAGATGAAGTGCACGAGGCCGAGCACGCGCTCGCCGCGCACAGCGATGAGCGCGTGCATGGGCTCGTAGCCGTCGAAGAAGCGCGACCAGGTCGTGCGCGTGATGTGTTCCGGCAGCGCGGTTGCGTCGAAGCGGCCGTAAAAGCGGTTGTAGCCGTCCCAGAGCGGCAGCCATGCATCGAAATCGTCGGGCGCGACGGCGCGGACTTGAAGCGTCGTGTCGGTCATGTGTTGTCTCCTTCTCCTTGTTGACAGGCTTGCCCAAACTCCCAAGCGTAAGCGACTTGTGGCACCATTGTTAGTCCCACCGAAACATAAAACAATGGAGCCACGGGTTTGGACTACGCGTTGATGATGACGGCCTATGCGAAGCGCGCCGTGCGCAAGCTCACGCAGCAGGACCTGCTTTACGAGAGCCTGCGCCGCGCGATTCTCGACGGCGACATTGGCCGCGGCACGCGCCTCGCGTCGAGCCGCGCGCTCGCGGAGCAACTCGGCATTGCGCGCAATTCGGTGCTCTATGCGTATGAGCGGCTCGTGGAAGAGGGCTTCGTCAGCGCTACGCGCCACGGTTCGGTCGTCAACGCAGTCAGCGCCGGTGCAGCGGTAACGCCGGCACAAGCCGCACAGCGCGAGGATCCCGTACCTGCGCTTGCGCGCCGCGTGCGCGAACTGCCGCCGCGCCGCTCGGGCCGCGATGGTTCGAAGGCGCTGCGCCCCGGCGTGCCCGCGCTGGACGCGTTCCCCTACGCGCAATGGCGTACGGCGGTCGAACGCGCGTTGCGCGAGTTGCGCGCGCACGATCTCGGCTATGGCGACAGCGCTGGCATGCCCGCGCTGCGTCAGGCGATTGCACAATATGTGCGAGTTTCGCGCGGCGTGCGCTGCCAGCCCGGCCAGGTGTTCGTCACGGACGGCACGCAGTCGAGCCTCGACCTGTGCGCGCGTCTCTTCGCGGACGAAGGCGAACGTGCGTGGATCGAAAATCCGGGCTATCTGGGCGCGCGCGTGGCGTTTACGGCTGCGGGGCTGGAACTCGTGCCGATGAGCGTGGATGCGGCGGGCATGGCGGCGCGCCCAGAGGACTGGCGTGAGCGGCCACCACGACTCGTCTATCTCACGCCGTCGCACCAGTATCCACTTGGCTGCGTGCTGAGCCTCGAGCGGCGGCTCGCGCTGATCGAGCAAGCGCGCGCGTGCGGCGCGTGGATCGTCGAGGACGACTACGACAGCGAGCTGCGCCACGACGGGCCGCCGCTGCCGTCGATCCAGGGCCTCGCCGACGACGCGCCCGTGATCTATCTCGGCACGTTCAGCAAGACGCTTTTTCCGGCGCTGCGCATCGGCTTCATGATCGTGCCGCAGCGTGTGGCGGCGCAGTTCGCGCAGGCGCATCACACGCTCGTGCGCCAGGGGCGCGTGGCGGAACAACTGGCGCTGGCGGAATTCATCGAAAGCGGGCGCTACGCGCGCCATTTGCGGCGCATGCGCAAGCTCTACGAAGAGCGCCGTGACGGTCTGGTCGCCGCAATCGATAAACATCTGGCCGGCATGATGACGGTGTCGGCGGACGCGGGCGGCATGCATTTGAGCGTACGCCTCGACGCGCCGCTCTCTGACGCCGATGTGAGCGAAGCCGCGCGCGCACATGGCCTGCATCTCTCGCCATTGAGCGCGTATTGCGTCGATGCACCGGACGCCACGCGCTACAACGGCTTCCTGCTCGGCTATGCGGAGACGCCGCCGCAGGTTGCCGACACGCTCATGCAGACGCTCGCGCGCATCGTGCGCGAGCGTCTGCCAGCGGCTTCATCGCTTACTGATGGCCCGCGATCCCATGCGGCAGATAGGGCGCTTCGAGCGTCTTGATCTCTTCGTCGGAAAGCTTGAGCGAGAGCGCCGCGACAGCGTCTTCGAGATGCTGCGGTTTCGACGCGCCGATGATCGGCGAAGTGATGCTGGGCTTGTGCAGCAGCCAGGCGAGCGCAACCTGCGCACGCGAGACGTTGTGCGCACGGGCGATGGTTGCGACCGCATCGATGATGGCTTTGTCCGCATCGGCGCCGTAGAGTGTCTTGCCGAACTTGTCGCTGGCCTCGCGCTCGCTTGTTTCGTTCCAGTCGCGCGTGAGGCGGCCGCGCGCGAGCGGGCTCCACGGCATCACGGCAATGCCCTGATCGGCGCATAGCGGCAGCATTTCACGCTCTTCCTCGCGATACAGGAGGTTCACGTGGTCCTGCATGCTCACGAACTCGGTCCAGCCGTTCAGGCGCGACGTGTAGAGCGCCTTGCTGAACTGCCAGGCGTGCATGGACGAAGCGCCGATATAGCGCGCCTTGCCGGCCTTCACCACATCGTGCAGCGCTTCGAGCGTTTCTTCGATGGGCGTGTTGTAGTCCCAGCGATGGATCTGATAGAGATCGACGTAATCGGTGCCGAGCCGTTTGAGGCTATGGTCGATTTCCGTGAGGATGGCCTTGCGCGAAAGACCCTGGCCGTTCGGACCGGGCCGCATGCGGTTGTAAACCTTCGTGGCGAGCACGATGTCGTCGCGCTTGACGAAGTCGCGCAGCGCGCGCCCGACAATCTCCTCCGAGGTGCCGTCCGAGTAGGTGTTCGCGGTGTCGAAGAAGTTGATGCCGGCGTCGAGCGCCTGGCGGATGAGCGGGCGGCTGGCGTCTTCGCCGAGCGTCCACGGGTGCGTGCCGCGCTCGGGCGCGCCGTAGGTCATGCAACCGAGGCAAAGACGCGAAACCTGCAGACCTGTCGAGCCGAACCTGACGTAATCCATTGCTGTTGCTCCTGGCGAAAAGGCGATTCAAGCAGAGGAAGTGCGTGCGCCGCGCGAGGGCGGCGGACTTTCGCAAGGGTATAACAGGCCGGGAGAACGTGCAGGGCGTGCCGCGTCAGAACATTTCCATCACGCGGTGGTAGAGCATGCCGACTTCGATCGCGGGCCGCCGCCACGCGTGTCCGCCGGGGAAGCGCGCGTGCCGGAGCCGCGCGAACAGATCGAACGAGGTGCGCTCGCCGACGATGGCCTGCGCAACGAGACGCCCCGCAATGCCTGTGAGCGCGACACCGTGCCCCGAAAAGCCTTGCACATAGTAATAATTCGGGTCGATCGCGCCGAAGTCTGGCGCGCGGTTGCGCGTGACATCGACAAAGCCGCCCCACGCGTATTCCACGCGCGCGCCGGCGAGCTGCGGGAACGTATCGCTCATGCGCGTTTGCATGGCCGCCGTAAGGCGCTCGGGCGCGGCGCCTGTCGAATCGGCGCGCCCGCCGAACAGCATGCGGTCGTCCGCCGAGACGCGGAAATAGTCGAGAAAGAAGTTGTTGTCGCACACGGCGGAACGTTGCGCGATCAACGAGTCAGCCATTTCACGCCCCAGCGGTTCGGTCGCGATGATGTACGACGCAATGGGCGCGATGCGCGCGGCCACGCTGTCGGGCAGCACGCCGCCCGGAGCGGCGTTGCAGCACGACACCACGAAGCGGCAGCGTACTTCGCCGTGCGCCGTTTTGACCACGGGCCGGGCACCGCGTACGACTTCGAGCGCACGCGTATGCGCGAAGAGTTGCGCGCCTTCGCGTCGCGCGGCGGCAGCGAGGCCAAGACAGTACTTGAGTGGATGAAGATGCCCCGAGACCGGATCGTAGACGCCCGCGATATAACGCTGCGATGCCACGCGTGCGCGCGTGGCATCGGTGTCGAGCCATTCGAGGCGATCGTAGCCCCAGCGCGTGCGAGCGGCGTCCATCCACGCGCGCAGGTCCGGCACGCGCTTTGTTTTCGTTGCAACGGTCAGATAACCCGGCGTGAAGTCGCAATCTATACCATAGCGCGCAATGCGTTCGCGCACGAGGTTCACGCCCTCGATGGAGAGCGCCCACGCCGCGCGTATGCCCTGTTCGCCGAGTTGCTTTTCGAGTACTTCGTCTTTGGCGAAGCCCACGAGCGTCTGCCCGCCATTGCGGCCCGAGGCACCCCAGCCGGGACGATGCGCGTCGAGCACCACGACCGACAGGCCGCGCGCGCGGCACTCGAGCGCGACCGAGAGCCCGGCGAAACCCGCGCCGATCACGCAGACGTCGGCGTCGAGCGTGCCTTCGAGCATGGGCTCGTCGTCGGCGGGGCGCGTGGCGGTGGCTTCGTAGTACGAGTGGCGGGCGAGGGCGTCCGCCTGGGCGTCGAGGTCGAGTGTCATTAGGGCTTGTTCACATTCATAACGGGCTTGCGAACGTGCCTTGCCGGCTGTATTGCAAGGAGGGTGGCGCGCCGTTTGGCCGAGCCAAACAAGCGACGCGCGACGCCGCAATGCAGCCGGCAAGGCACGTTCCCCAAACTTTGAATTTTATTCCACGGGCTGGCCGCCAGAAGGGCCGATCGCTGCGTCATGCTCCTCACGAATACGTCGAGTATTCGCTTCGTCACAGTCCTTGCGCTCGGCCCTTCCGGCGGCCAGCGCAAGCCCGTTATGAATGTGAACAAGCCCTAAAGCAGGTCCTTCATTCGATACCACGCCATCGCGAGCACGAGGGCAGGGGTTCGCAGTGTAGCGCCGCCTGGGAAATCGCGGTGACGGATCTTGCCGAACAGGTCGAAGCGCGCGGCCTGGCCGTGGATCGCTTCGGCGATCAGCGTGCCCGCGAGTCCCGTGGTGTTCACGCCGTGGCCCGAGAAGCCCTGCGCGAAATACACCGTGGGCGAGAGGCGGCCGAAGTGCGGCGCGCGGTTCATCGTGATGTCCACGTAGCCGCCCCACGCGTAATCCACCTTCACATCGGCGAGTTGCGGAAACGTTTTCAGCATGTCGCGGCGCATGGCTTCGCCTAGATTGGGCGGCGCGAAGGTGGAATAGCTCACCTTGCCGCCCCAGAGCAGGCGCGTGTCCGCGGCGGGACGGAAGTAGTCGAGCACGAAGCGGCTATCGCATACGGCAGCCTGAGCGGGCATCAGCGCGTTCATGCGTTCGGCGCCGAGCTTTTCGGTGGCGATCACATAGGTGCCCACGGGCATGATCTTGCGCGCCAGCGCGGGCGCGAGATGGCCCAGATACGTATTGCATGCGAGCACGACGAATTTCGCGCGCACGTTGCCACGCGCGGTTTCGATCACATGTGCGCCGTTTTCTTCGCGCAGGCGCGTGACGGGGCTGTTTTCGTACACGCGCACGCCGGCTTCGACCGCCGCGCGCGCCAGCCCGAGTGTGTAGTTCAGCGGATGCAGATGCCCGCTATCGGGATCGTAGAGGCCGCCGGGATAGCGCGACGACGCCACGTAGCGCCCCACCCCGTCGCCGTCCACGTACTGCAAGCGGTCGTAGCCGAAGCGCTGCGCCGCCTCGTCGCGCCAGCGCTTGAGCGCATCCACGTCGCGGGCCTTGTTCGCGGCGGTGAAATAGCCTGCCGTGAGCGCGCAGTCGATGTTGTGCTGCTTGACGCGCCGCTTAACGATGTCGAGCGTTTCCAGACCCATGTCCCAGATCTGCCGGACCTCGGCTTCGGGCATGAACTGCGCGAACGTGTCGATATCGCAGGCAAAACCGCCAATCAACTGCCCGCCGTTTCGCCCGCTTGCGGCCCACCCCATTCGCGAGGCTTCCACGAGCGCGACGCGGTGGCCGCGTTCCGCGAGGTTGAGCGCGGCCGAAACACCTGTGAGGCCCGCGCCGACCACGCAGACGTCGGCATCGAGCGCACCTTCGAGCGCGGGGTGCGTGGTGGTGTCGTTGGCGGTGGCCGCGTACCAGGACGGGGCATGAGGCTGATTGGCGAATTTGAGCATAGGGAAAGCAAATCAGGAAGCAGCGGGCGACAGCACGAGGCCGGCGCCCGCCGCGACTTCATCAGAACGAGTAGATGAACTGGGCGCCCAGCAAGTCGTTGCTCTTGCCGTACGAACCATCGCTGTTCAGGAACACGCGCTGCGTGGCCCAGTCGTGGCGATATTCCACCTTCACCTGGATCTGCTGCGTCGGGTAGAACAGCAGGTCGAGCGCGACGTCCTGGCGTGTCGCGCCCTTGCACTCGAAGCCGAAGCCGCCGCCGGCCTTCGAGTTTGCCAGGCAGTCAGCACCAATGCCGAAGCCGTTGTACGGGTCCATGCCGTTCGAGTTGAGCACGATGCCACCGCCGCCGCCGCCGTTCTTGCCGTTCGCGAGCAGGTCGTAGCGCGCCGTCACGCCCATGCGGCCCACCACCGGCGCGTTGAACTTGCGGTGCGCGAGCAGCGAGAAGCCGTACCACTGCGCGTTGCCGCCGTTGAACGCCGCGCGCTGCTGCTGGCCGTAATCGACTTCGGCGCTGTACTGGATGTCCGCGAGCGTGTAGGTCGCGTCCATTTCGCCGAAGAAGAAGTAGCCGCCCGAACTCGACGCCTGGCCGCCCACGCCGTACACGGCCTGGCCCGTCGTCGAATCGAATGCGCTCGGCAGCGTCTGGCGGCCGATGTTGAACGAGCCGCCGATGTCGAGTGCGCTGGACCACGTGTAGTCGGCACGCGCCGTGAACGTCGGGATCCTGTTGCTGGTGGTGATCGGGTCTCCGAGCGCGTTCTGGCCCGTCTGCACGACCGCGCCATTGGTGCGGTACTGCTCGTTGCCGATCATGAACTTGAACGCCCACTGGCTGCCGTCCGGCGTGTAATTCCAGCCAATGCCCACATAGCTGCCCGGATCCGAGAAGTCGTAGAGCAGGTTGTGCGTGAGCGTGAGCATCTGGTTCGACTGCTGCACCTCGTAGCCGCCGAAGCTCGGCATGAGACCGGCGACGAACGTGCCCGTGGAAGTCACCGGCACGGTCACGACGGCGGTGTTCAGGATATTGTTGCCAATCTCGCCGTGCTCGTTCTGCAGCAGCGTGATGCCGTTGCCGCGGTTGGGCATGAGCGTGATTTCGGCAGACGGCGCCATCGGGCCCACGCCGAAGGTCTTCTTGATGTCGAGATAGACGTCGCCGAACGTGCTGTTGAAGTAGTTATACGCACCGGTGTGGTTTGCGAACAGGAACGACGAGGTGCCCGGCGCGCGGTTGTAGATGTACGTCGGGTCGATATAGCCGGTGATCGAAAGGCCCGCGAGCGGACCGGTATTGGCGGCGTCGCTGAGCGAATCGACCTTGAGTTGCTGGCTCGCGATCTGCTGCTTCATCGCATCGACCTGGTCGTTGGTCAGGTTTGCCTGCGCCTTGCCGTAATCGGGCGAGCTGATGTCGATCGGTGCTGCTGCGGCTACGGGTGCCACCGGTGCTGCGGCTACCACCTTGCCTGTGCTCTTCGACTGTGCCAGCTCGGTCTTCAGGGACTTGACCTCTTTTTGCAGGGCGTTGAGCTGCTCCTGCAGGGCCTTGATCTGTTCGCTGGTCGAGTCGGCAAAAGCGAGCCCTGGCAACGCCCCGGCCACCAGCAGACAGATTAACTTCTTCTTCATTGGAATTCTCCTTGTTGGTCGTTATTACAGATACTTCGGCGTGTGGTTGGGGCGCGGCGGGCGGCGCGGCGCCGCCACCCGCACGGGTCGCATATGGGTTCTTATGGATTCCTCATCACGCCGCGCGCCGACCGATCGGCGCACCCACCGCGCCGGCAGGGGCGGTGGGCGTGATGGCTTCCGAGGCATCGGGCTGGACGAAGGCGAGCTGCATGTCGCGCATGCGCTTCTTCTCGCGCGCCGACATGAGCTGGTTCACGGCGATCACGCCAATCGTCACGGCGCTGATGAAGAGCGTGGCGAGGGCGTTCATCTCCGGGTTCAGACCGAGGCGCACGCGCGAGAACACGACGAGCGGCAGTGTGGTCGAGCCCGGTCCGGAAAGGAACGCGGAGAGCACGAGGTCGTCGATCGAGAGCGTGAACGAGAGCAGCCACCCCGAGAGCAGCGCTTGCGAGATGAGCGGCAGCGTGATGACGAAGAACACCTTGAGCGGCGTGGCGCCGAGATCGAGCGCGGCTTCCTCGAGCGACTTGTTCATCTCCTTCACACGCGACTGCACGATGATCGCCACATATGAGACGCACAGCATGACGTGGCCGATCCACATGGTCAGTACGCCACGGCCCTTTGGCCAGCCGAGGAACTGCTCCATTGCGACGAAGAGGAGCAGCAGCGAAATGCCCTGAATGACCTCGGGAATCACGAGCGGCGCGTTGATCATGCCCGCGAAGAACGCGAAGCCCCTGAAGCGGCCCATGCGGGCGAGCACGTAACCGGCCCATGTGCCGATCGCGACAGAGGCGAACGCCGTCATCAGACCGATTTTCAGCGACAGCCACGCGGCGCTGAGCAGTTCGTCGTCCTGCAGCAGGGCGGCGTACCACTTCAGCGAGAAGCCCGACCATACGGTGACGAGCTTGGACTCATTGAACGAATACACCACGAGGCTGACGATCGGGATATACAGGAACAGCATGCCGAGCGTGAGCACGCCTGCGGAGAGTGCGCGATTGGGCTTGATCATTTGCGGTCCTCCAGTTCCTTGACCTGGTTGTGCTGGAAGAGAGCCATCGGCACGAGCAGCAGCAGCACCATCGCGACGGTGACGGCGGAGGCCATAGGCCAGTCCATGTTGTTGAAGAACTCGTCCCACATCACGCGGCCGATCATGAGCGTGTCGGCGCCGCCGAGCAGTTCGGGAATCACGTACTCGCCCACGGCGGGAATGAACACGAGCAGGCTGCCCGCGATGATTCCGTTCTTCGAGAGCGGCAGCGTGATCCGCGTGAAGGCCACCCAGGGCTTCGCGCCCAGGTCGTAGGCGGCTTCGAGCAGCGTGAGGTCCATCTTCACGAGGTGCGCGTAGAGCGGCATCACCATGAAGGGCAGGTACGAATAGACCATGCCGATGTAGACGCCCGCGTCGCTGTGATAGAGACGCAGCGGCGAGTGGATCAGGCCGATGGCCATGAGCGCGTGGTTGAGCAGGCCGTCGTCCTTGAGAATGCCGATCCACGCGTACACGCGGATCAGGAACGATGTCCAGAACGGCAGCATCACGGCCATCATGAGCAGGTTGCGTGTGGCCGGGTTCGAGCGCGCGATGTAGTAGGCGATGGGGTAGCCGATCAGCAGGCAAAAGATCGTGGAGACCGCCGCCATCTTCAGCGAGCTGATATAGGTGGCGATGTAGAGGCTGTCCTGCAGCAGGAACGCGTAGTGCCCGAGTTGCAGCGCAAAGTGCACCATGCCGTCCTTCATCTCGACCAGGTTCGAGTAGGGCGGTACGGCCATCACCTGGTCGGCGAAGCTGATCTTGAGCACGAGCACGAACGGCAGCGCAAAGAAAAGCGTGAGCCAGATGAACGGCACGCCGATCACGGCGGTGCGGCCCGAAGGCACGAAGCGGGAGAAAAAGCGCACGATTGCGGGACGGCGCGCATCTGCGGCTGCGCGGCCTGATCCAGGCGTGGTGGGAATAGTGGTACTCATGATTGAGGCCTCCTTACTGCGTGAGCACGACGCCGCTGGCCGGCGACCAGGACACGTAGACATCGTCGTTCCAGGCGGGCGCACCCTCGTTCATGAGGTGCGAGCTGGAGAGGTTCGAGACGACCACCTTGCCGCCCGGCAGACGCACGTGATAAAGCGAATAGCTGCCCATGTAGGCGACATCCGTGACCACGCCACGCGCCCAGTTGTGCGGCGTGCCTGGCTTCTCGCGCGTCACGCGCACGCGCTCCGGCCGCACCGAAATGCCCACGGGCATGCCGAGCGGGCCCGTCACGCCGTGGCTCACGTACATGCGCGTTTCGAGGTCTTCGCTTTCCACGAAGATGTGATCCGGCTCGTCCTCGACGACCTTGCCTTCGAACAGGTTGGTCGAGCCGATGAACTCGGCCGAGAAACGGCTGTTGGGGAATTCATAGACTTCGCCGGGCGATCCGATCTGCACGATGCGGCCTTCGCTCATCACGGCGAGGCGGTTGGCCATGGTCATCGCCTCTTCCTGATCGTGCGTGACCATCACACAGGTGACATCGACTTTCTCGATGATGTTCACGAGTTCGAGCTGCGTCTTCTGGCGGATCTTCTTGTCGAGCGCCGACATGGGCTCATCGAGCAGCAGGAGCTTGGGGCGCTTCACGAGCGAGCGCGCGAGCGCCACGCGCTGCTGCTGACCGCCGGAGAGTTGGTGCGGCTTGCGCTTCGCATAGCTGCTCATCTGCACGAGGTTCAGCGCGTCGGCTACGCGTTCGCGGATCTCGTTCTTCGGCACGCCTTCCTGCTTGAGACCGAACGCGACGTTCGTTTCGACGCTCATGTGCGGGAAGAGCGCATACGACTGGAACATCATGTTGACGGGGCGGCGGTACGGCGGCAGCGACGCGAGGTCTTCGCCATCGACGAAGATGCGCCCCGACGTGGCCGTTTCGAGGCCCGCGAGCATGCGCAGCAGGGTGGATTTACCGCAGCCCGAACTGCCGAGCAGCGCAAAAAGCTCGTTCTTGGCGATGCTCAGGCTCACGTTGTCCACGGCGGTGCTCTCGCCGAACTTCTTGACGACGTTTTCGATACGTACGAATGCGTCGTTCTTTGCCGGGGTCGCGTTGGCGCGCAGAGCTTCTGGGGCGTTGACTTTAGACGTCGAGTTCATGATCTGACCTTGGTTCCTTTCTGATCGCAGTACACGTTTTTCAGGCGCGAGTCGGCCCGCACGGGGCGCTGACGCGACTCGCGATTAGTACTGCGAACGGAGCTCGGGAAAGGCTCGCGCGCGTCGTCAAAAAAGGGGGGCGGCGCTGCGCGGCCGGACTTCGGAATTGCGCACTTCAGGCGGAGAGGGGTCGAGCGATCCCTCTTCCGCGTTGTCTCCTTCTTGTTTCCTTCAGGGGGGAATCAGCGTGTCAGCGACCGGTCTTCAACTGGGCCCACAGACGGTTTTCAAGGCGCAGGATGTCAGCCGGCATCGGCTTCATCAACGTCATCTTCTTGAGCACGTCTTCCGGCGGGTACACCGTCGCGTCCTGCGCGACTGTCGCCGTGACGAACTGGCGTGCGGCCTTGTTCGCCGTCGGGTAGAACACTTCGTTGGTGATTTGCGCGTTGACCTTCGGATCCGAGATGTAGTTGATCCACTTCATCGCATTTTCGGGGTGCGGCGCATCCTTGGGCACGACCATCACGTCGAACCACAGCAGGCCGCCTTCCTTCACGTTCGAGAACTTGACGTCATACGAGCGCTTGGCTTCCTCGGCGCGGCGGTGCGCGATGCCGACGTCGCCCGACCATGCCACGGCTACGCAGATATCGTTGTTCACGAGGTCGTTGATGTAGCCCGACGAATTGAACTGGGTGATATACGGACGGACTTTCTTCAGCACTTCAAACGCGGCCTGATAATCCGCGGGGTTCGTGCTGTTGGGGTCCTTGTGCATGTATTGCAGCGTCGCTGCGAACACGTCCACGGCCTGGTCGAGGAACGACACGCCGCAGCCCTTGAGCTTCGAGAGATTTTGCGGATCGAGCACGAGCGCCCAGCTATCGACCGGCGCATTCGGCCCGAGTGCCTTTTCCACCGCCTGCTTGTTGTAGCCGATGCCGTCGGTGCCGAACGCCCAGGGCACGCCGTACTGATTGCCCGGGTCGGCATCGGCGATCATGTGCATAAGCACGGGATCGAGGTTCGCGAGGTTGGGGATCTTCGACTTGTCGAGCTTCTGGTATACGCCGGCCTGGATCTGCTTGGCCATGTAATTCGATGTGGGCACAACGATGTCGTAGCCCGAGCTGCCTGCGAGCAGCTTGGCTTGCAGTGTGTCGTCGCTATCGTAGTTATCGTACTTTACCTTGAGGCCCGCTTCCTTTTCGAAGTTCGGGATCGTGTCTTTCGCAATGTAGTCGGACCAGTTGTAGACGTTCAAATCGCCGTCGGCCGCGTGCGCAGTCTCGCTGGAAATGGCCGTGAGGCCTGCACACGCTGCGAGGGCCGCGATCGCGACCGCATGACGAAGATGACTAACACTCATGTTGCTTTCCCCTGAAGATGAAGATCGGCGGGAGGCCCAGCACCCCGTTGCGCCGCCCGCCGTGGACTAGTCGCGTTAAGAAAGACCCAGTTGTTGCGCAGTAGCGTCGACGGCCTTCTTCGCCTTCGACACGATTTCATCGATCTCGCCGCGCGTGACGACGAGCGGCGGCGAGAGCAGCATGCGGTCGCCCGTGGCGCGCATGATGAGGTTGCCGTTGAAGCAGAAGTCGCGGCAGAGCGTGCCCACATCGCCGCCATTCGCGAAGCGCTTGCGCGCCTTCGGATCTTCGGCGAGCTGCAGGCCCGCCACGAGACCCGCGCCCGAGATGTCGCCGATGATCGGATGATTGGCGAACGTCTCGCGCAGGCGCTGCTGGAAGTACGGGCCGGTGTCGTTCTTCACGCGCGTGACGATGCCTTCGTCGCGCAGCAGCTTGAGGTTCGCCACGGCCACGGCGGCGGCGACCGGATGCCCCGAGTACGTGAGGCCGTGATTGAAGTCGCCGTTCTCGATGAGCGCCTTGGCGATGCGGTCGTGAATGCCCACTGCGCCCATCGGCACATAGCCGCTAGTGAGGCCCTTGGCCATCGTGATGAGGTCGGGCTCGAAGCCGAAGTGCTGATGCGCGAACCATTCGCCGGTGCGGCCAAAGCCGCCGATCACTTCGTCGGCGCAGAGCAGGATGTCGTACTTGCGGCAAATGCGCTGAATTTCCGGCCAGTAGGTCGAGGGTGGGAAGATCACGCCGCCCGCGCCCTGGAACGGCTCACCGATAAAGGCGGCCACGTTCTCCGCGCCCACTTCGAGAATCTTCGCTTCGAGCTGCTGCGCGCGCGCGAGACCGAATTCCTCTGGCGACATGTTGCCTTGCGCTTCGCCATAGAAGTACGGCTGGTCGATGTGCACGATGTTCTCGACCTTCGAGGGCATCTGCTCGTGCATGTAGCCCATGCCGCCCAGCGTACCGCCTGCAATGGTCGATCCGTGATACGCGTTCCGGCGCGAGATGACGACCTTCTTCGAGGGCTTGCCTTGCGTGAGCCAGTACTGATGCACAATGCGCAGCACCGTGTCGTTGCCTTCGGAGCCGCTGTTGCAATAGAAGAAGTGGTTGAACGGCTCGGGCGAAAGCTGTGCGAGCAGTGCCGACAATTCGATGACCGGCGGGTGCGTGGTCTTGAAGAACGTGTTGTAGAAGGGCAGTTCCTGCATTTGCTCGTATGCGGCGTCGGCCAGTTCCTTGCGGCCATAGCCCACGTTCACGCACCAGAGCCCGGCCATGCCGTCGATGATCTGGTTGCCTTCCGAGTCCCACAGGTACACGCCTTTCGCCTTCACGATCACGCGGCTGCCCGTCTTGTTGAGCGAGCCCATGTCCGAAAACGGATGAATGTGATGCGCGGCGTCCAGCGCGCGGTACTCGCTCGTCGAGCGTGTCGTTCGGCTGGATTGGGCGCGTAGCGTCGTCGGCACTTCCTGCAGCGCGCTGGCGGGGGCGTCGATTCGATAGCTCATTGCTGTGTCTCCTTTCGTTTACACGTGCAGCAGCAGGTGCTTGCGTTCCCACGAACTGATCACGCGGAAATACGCTTCGTATTCGGTTTCCTTGAGCGCGAGGTAGGCGCGCACGAACTTCTCGCCGAGGATGTCCTTGAGCGGCTCGCACGAGCCCATCAGCGTGAGGCCTTCTTCGAGGTTGCGCGGCAACTGGTAGGGCAGCGAGTAGCCGTCGCTCACGAGCGGCTCGGTGGGCTTGAGGTGCTGCGTCATGCCCAGATAGCCGGCGGCCAGCGTGCCGGCGATCGCGAGGTACGGGTTGGTGTCCACGCCGGGAATGCGGTTTTCCACGCGGCGCGCGGCCGGCGAAGAATACGGCACACGGAAACCCACAGTGCGGTTGTCGTAGCCCCAGGCCACGTTGATCGGCGCGGCCATGAAACGCGAAAGGCGGCGATACGAGTTGATGTACGGCGCGAAGATCGGCATGAGTGCGGGCGTGTACTTCTGCAGGCCCGCGATATACGCATAGAACATGTCGGTGGGCTTGCCATCCGAACCCGTGAAGAGGTTCTGGCCGCTTTCCGCGGAAACGAGGCTCTGGTGCACGTGCATGGCCGAGCCCGGTTCGTTCTCCATGGGCTTCGCCATGAAAGTGGCGTACATGTGGTGGCGCAGCGCTGCTTCACGCACCGTGCGCTTGAAGAGGAACACGCGGTCGGCGAGATTGAGCGGATCGCCGTGCATGAAGTTGATCTCCATCTGCGCCGCGCCCACTTCGTGAATGAGCGTATCGACTTCGAGGCCCTGAATATCGCAGTACTCGTAGATGTCTTCGAAAAGCGGGTCGAACTCGTTCACCGCTTCGATCGAATAGGCCTGACGGCCCGTTTCCGGACGGCCCGTACGGCCGATGGGCGGCGCGAGCGGAATATCCGGATCCTTGTTCATATCCACGAGATAGAACTCGAGTTCCGGCGCGATCACCGGCTTCCAGCCCTTCGCGGCATAAAGGTCGAGCACGCGGCGCAGCACGCGGCGCGGCGAGATCTCGACCGGCGTGCCGTCGAAATGCACGCAGTCGTGAATCACCTGTGCGGTGGGATCGACGGCCCACGGAATGATGCGGATCGTCGAGGGGTCGGGCACACACACCATGTCGGGGTCGGTGACTCCCGTGAGGCTCCCGTCTTCGGGGTAATCGCCCGTCACGGTCTGGATCATCACGGCTTGCGGCAAGCGCATCGCCTCGCCCGATTCGAACTTGCTGCGCGGGATGATCTTGCCGCGCGCAATGCCCGCCATGTCGGGGATGATCGCTTCGATTTCGGTGATGTGGTGCTTCTTCAGGAATTCGTCGATTTCATGCATGATCTTTCTCTCTGTTTTGTATGAGCCGGCATCAAGCGTGGGCGGCGCGCGGCGCGTGCGCCACGTCGTGTCCGGCCCCGCCCGGTATTCGGGCCAGCATGTGGTTGCGGCAGGCTTCGCCGAACGCGTGGAAGATGGCGGTGGACAGCGCGTCGGCGGCGTATTTCCATTCGGGGTGCCACTGCACGCCAAGCGCGAAGCTCTGTGCGTTCGCTACGCTCACGGCTTCGATGAGGCCATCGGGTGCGAATGCCTCGGCCACGAGGCCCGCGCCCAGCCGTTCGATGCCCTGGCCGTGCAGCGAATTCACGCGTGCTTCGCGTGCACCACTCGCAAGCTGTTGCAGCACACCGCCTTCCACGAGCTTCAATGCGTGCGCCGGACCGTATTGCGTGTCGAGCGGATCGTCCTTGTTCTCGCGATGGTCGTCATAGCGTGCAACGTTGTGCACCTGCTGATGCAGCGTACCGCCGAACACCACGTTCATCTCCTGGAAGCCGCGGCAGATGGCGAGCACTGGCACGCCGGCTTCGATCGCGGCGCGCATGAGCGGCAGCGTGGTGGCGTCGCGAGCGGGGTCGTGCAGCGTGCCTGCCTCGCTCGCCGGGCCGCCATAACGATCCGGCTCTACGTTCGAATAGCTGCCCGTGAAAAGCAGTCCATCCACGGCTTCGAGAATGTCGGCCGCAGCCTGCCGCTCGCCCAGGGCGGGCAGCACGAATGCGAGCGCGCCTGCTCCATCCACAGCCGCGGCGATGTACTTCTCGCCTGCAACGTGTGACGCGTGCGGTCCCATCATCGTGCGGTCGGCAGTAACACCAACTAATGGTCTGATTCGCATGACTAATGATTCGCTTGCTTGCCCGTGCGTGATGGGTCGGCGCGACGGGCGTGACATGACCTTGCAGCCTTGCGGGACGCAAAACTACAAACCCTGTGTGCTCCGCGCAGCGGCGCTAACGTATGGCGCTGCGCGTGGAGATCATGTAGGCGGTTCGTTTCTTGCCGTTGTGAGGTGCGACGGTGTTCAGGCGTGCGCAGCCACATCGCAGTGGCGCGACAAGACACTTCGCGAACCAACGACGGCGAAGAAAACGAACGACGCAGGAAGGAGAGGCGCTAGGGCAGAAGCGACGCGACTTCGTCCGTGTGGACGGCAATGAAGGCGCGTGCGGAGACCGAGTTGTGACGCCGAACAGAGCGGCGGGAAAGGATCGTGAAGACGGACAGGAACAGGCGAGAGGCAAGCCTGCCGCTACTGCCGTCGGCGATGGCGGTGCAGTCACTGCGAAGACACCTCGCATGACTACGATCCCACCTCACCAGAGGGCCACGGACTCTCACAATAACACTCGACTGGTTGCGTTGAAAAAGACGTCTGGTTCAAGCATTCGAGTTCGTCAATTTGGGAGATGCATTAAACATTGAACGACATCGATGTATTGCTTTCCAAACTCGGCCAACTCGCTATGTTTCTCGCATAAAACGCGGTTTTTGCGTTGCAACGCGGCAGAAACGATGCAGTGTTCGACCTGTAGTTCAGCATATACGAGTCAAAAAGGGCGTCAATTATTTTTTCAAATTTTTGATGTCAGCACTTTCCCCGAGAGCCCTGTGAAATAGCACCCTGTGCGAAATATCGGCTCCTGCACTTATATTTCGAATAACTTACAGGGGTTTGTACTGACGCAAAATAAAGCAAACTGATTAGAATATTCAACACTCCACTGCGCCCTGTCCACGTGGTCTCACTGCCAACAGTCCTTCATCGTGTCCGAGTCCGCATCTGTGTCATCCGAAGTCGCCACGCGCCTGCGCTATGTTCGCAAACGCTATGGTTTGTCGCAGCGCGAACTCGCCAAGCGCGCGGGCGTGACCAATGGCGCGATCTCGCTGATCGAGCAAAGTCGCGTCAGTCCCTCTGTTGGCTCGCTCAAGAAGCTGCTCGAATGCATACCGATGAGCCTCGCCGAATTCTTCACATTTGACCTGATGGAAGGGACAGAAGTCGTGTCGCGGCGCGGCGAAATGCCGAACCTCGGCAACGAATCGATCGAGTTCTATCTGGCCGGCGCGAACATGAAGGACCGCAACATGGGCATCATGCGCGAGGTCTATCAGCCGCTTGCCGATACCGGCCCTGAAATGCTGGTGCACGCGGGGCACGAAGGCGGTGTGGTCGTCGCCGGGCAACTCGAGCTGACCGTGGAGAGCACGACGTGGCTGCTCGACCCCGGAGACAGCTACTACTTCGAAAGCCGCTTCCCGCACCGGTTTCGCAATCCCAGCGCGAACGAAGTCTGCGAAGTGGTGTCGGCCAATTCGCCGCCCACCTTCTGACTCCCTGATCGCGCGAACCCGTTTCACCTGACGCCGCGTTGCGACGTGCAAGGTGGATCGCAAATCATTGAGGCATCCTGATGGAAAAGAAAACTCTCGCTTACTGGCAGGACAAGGCCGCGACGCTTTCGATCGAAGGCCGCGCATTCATCGACGGCGCGTATCGCAACGCGTATTCGGGCCGCACGTTCGATTGCGCGAGCCCGATCGACGGCCGCGTGCTCGCGAGCGTGGCCGATTGCGGCGCAGCCGATGTCGATGCCGCGGTCGGCGCGGCTCGCCGCGCGTTCGACGCAGGGGTATGGGCAGGCCTGAATCCGCGTGCGCGCAAGGCCGTTCTGCTGCGCTGGGCCGCGCTCATGCGCGAGCATCTCGACGAACTCGCGCTGCTCGAAACGCTCGACGCAGGCAAGCCCATTGGCGACACGACGACCGTGGACGTGCCGGGTGCGGCTTATTGCGTGGAATGGTTCGCTGAAGCCATCGACAAGGTAGGCGGCGAGGTCGTGCCCGCCGATCATCATCTCGTGGGGCTTGTTACGCGCGAGCCCATTGGCGTGGTAGCTGCCGTCGTGCCGTGGAATTTCCCAATCCTGATGGCTTCGTGGAAGTTCGGGCCCGCGCTCGCGGCGGGCAACAGCGTCGTGCTCAAGCCTTCGGAGAAGTCGCCGCTCACGGCCATTCGCGTGGCGCAACTCGCGCACGAGGCCGGCATTCCGGCGGGCGTGTTCAACGTGCTCCCGGGTGGCGGGGAGCCTGGGAAGCTGCTCGGCCTGCATCGCGACGTGGACTGCATCGCGTTCACAGGCTCGACCAACGTGGGCAAGCAGATCATGCAGTACGCCGGCCAGTCGAATCTCAAGCGCGTGTGGCTGGAGCTTGGCGGCAAGTCGCCCAACATCGTGCTGCACGATTGCCCGGATCTCGACCGTGCGGCGAACGCGGCGGCGGCCGCGATCTTCTACAACATGGGTGAAATGTGTACGGCGGGTTCGCGCCTGCTCGTCCATCACGAGATCAAGGACGTTTTCCTTGCGAAGCTCGTCGAGGCCGCGAAGGCCTATAAGCCTGGGAATCCTCTCGATCCAGATGTGTCGATGGGCGCGATCATCGACAAGATTCAGCTAGACCGGGTACTGAGCTATATCGAAGCCGGCCGCAAGGATTCGAAGCTGCTGACAGGCGGCGAACGCGTGAATGCCCAGGGCGGCGGCTTCTATGTCGAGCCCACGGTGTTCGATACGCATCACGATGCGAAGATCGCGCGCGAGGAAATCTTCGGGCCGGTGCTTTCGGTCATCACGTTCAGCACGATCGACGAGGCAGTGCGCATTGCCAACGACAGTGACTACGGGCTCGCGGCTGCCGTCTGGACCGCGAACCTCACGCACGCGCATGAAATTTCGCGCAGGCTGCGTGCGGGCACGGTGTGGGTGAACTGCTACGACGAAGGCGGGGACATGAACTTCCCATTCGGCGGCTTCAAGGAATCCGGCAACGGCCGCGACAAGTCGTTGCACGCGCTCGAAAAGTACACGGAACTCAAGTCCACGCTCGTGCGGCTGCGCTAACGCGCGTTACCGCTCCACCAGCGCGCCGAGATTGGCGCGCACCCGCTGAAGCATCGCGCTGAACTGCTCGGCTTCTTCAGGCGTGAAGCCCGCCAGGGCTTCCGCCTGGACTTCGTCGCCCACGCGGCGTGCGCCCGTGAGCACGCCTTCCGCCTTGGGCGTGAGGCTCACCAGCCATTCTCGGCGGTCGTCCGGGTTGGGCGTGCGCGCGACCCAGCCGCCTTCTTCCATGCGCTCGAGCAGCCGCCCCGCGGAAATGGGCGCCACTTCCAGCAGTTCGGCGAGGCGCGCCTGATTCATGTCGCCGTAGTGCGCGAGGTACGCGATCATGCGGCACTGCGCGCGCGTGAGTTCGAGCGACGACTTCGCAAGCTCGTCGTAACGTTTGCCATAGAGCCGGCCCACGTCGACGACCAGGAAGCCAAAGCGCTTTTCGAGGTCGGTAGTCATCGCGCGATTATACGGGCGTGCGGCTTGCGCCTTCTCACGAGCGTCCTCTGCCTGGCGATACCGATTGCGTCGGCGGGGGCGAGTCGTATAATAAGCAGGCTTATTAATTCGGCACGCTCCGCCCCCAATCAAGATAGCCGCAAGACAACCGCACGATGACCGCAGTCATGCAGGACGGCGCCGCCGCGCAGCATCGGGCGGAGTCGGGCAAGGAAGCCCCGCTCAATCGCGGCATGATCACGCTTTCGATCATGCTCGCCACGCTGATGCAGACGCTCGACAGCACGATCGCCAATGTCGCGCTGCCGCACATGCAGGGTACGCTGTCTGCCTCCCAGGACGAGATCACCTGGGTGCTCACCTCGTATATCGTCGCGGCCGCCATTGCGACGCCGCTCACCGGCTGGCTCGCCGACCGCTACGGCGTGAAGCGGTTGCTGGGAGTCGCGATTGCGGGCTTCACCGTGGCCTCGGCGCTATGCGGGCTTTCCGAAACGCTCGGCGAGATCGTCGCTTCGCGGCTGTTGCAGGGCGTGTTCGGCGCGTCGCTCGTGCCACTCTCGCAGTCCATTCTTCTCGACATCAATCCGCGCGAGCGCCAGGGGCAGGCCATGGCGGTGTGGGGCATGGGCGTGATGGTCGGCCCCGTGCTAGGGCCAACGCTCGGCGGCTGGCTTACGGATAGCTACAACTGGCGCTGGGTGTTCTTCATCAACGTGCCGGTGGGCCTGTTCGCGTTTTTCGGCGTCTCGACGTTCATGCCCGCGCGTGTGCCGGGCCGCACGCAGCGCTTCGACGTATTCGGCTTCGCCACGCTCGCGCTTGCCATCGGCGCGCTGCAGGCGTTGCTCGACCGCGGCGAGCAGCTCGACTGGTTTGGCTCGCTGGAGATCCGCATCGAGGCGCTGGTTGCAGCCATTGCCTTTGCTTTCTTCATCGTGCATACGGCCACCTCGGGGCCCGGCACGTTTTTTCGCTACCAGCTGCTCAAGGACCGCAACTTCGCAACGGGCACGCTCTTCATCTTCGTGATCGGCGCGGTGCTCTACGCCACGCGCGCGCTGCTGCCGCCCATGCTGCAGAACCTCATGGGCTATCCGGTCGCGACCACCGGGCTCGTTACCGCGCCGAGCGGCGCGGGCACCATGGTCGCCATGCTGATAGCGGGGCGCATGCTGAAACGCGTCGACGCGCGCGTCATGCTGCTGTTTGGCTTCATGGTCTCCGCGTACGCGCTATGGCAGATGATGCAGTACACGCTGGTGCTCTCGCCCTCGGATATCGTGTGGCCGGGCGTGGTGCAGGGCTTTGGCCTGGGTTTCGTATTTGTGCCGCTTTCCGCGCTGACTTTCTCGACGCTGACACCGCAACTGCGCGCGGATGGCACGGCCACCTATAGCCTCATGCGCAACATCGGCAGCAGTATCGGCATTTCGATCGTGCAGACCTTCGTCACGCGCGGCACGCAGATCGCGCATTCGGACCTCGCCGCGAACATCACCCCGTTCAATCCGGCGGTTCAGCAGATGCTCGAAAGCGGTTCGCGGTACGATCTTGCCGTGCTCAACCAGTCGATCACGCAGCAGGCTCAGATGATTGCGTATCTGAACGACTTCAAGATGATGTTCGTGGCTACGCTGCTCGTAATTCCGCTGCTCTTTCTGATCCGCACCGGCCCGAGCGCCGCCACCGTCGATACGAGTCACGCGGCGATGGATTAGCGAAACGGTTCGTCTTCCGTTTCACCCTGGCCCGCGGCACGTCCGCGCGCCTTGCATTCGCGAATCCGATGCTCTCTGCCGTTTCCACTCTCCTACCGGTTTTCGGCCTCATTTTCGCGGGCTTCGCCTGCCGTCGCACGAATGTCCTCGGCCCGGCCGCGGCTTCTGAGCTGAACCGCTTCGTCGTGTGGCTCGCGCTTCCCGCGCTGCTCTTCGATATCCTTGCGCACGCAACGTGGCACGAGCTTTATCAGCCGGCATTCGTCGCCGCGTTTGGTCTTGCCGGGCTCGCCGTGTTCATCGCCGTGGTGGGCGCGCGCGTGTTCCTCGGCCGCCCGCTAGCGGATGCGAGCATCGACGGGCTTGCCGCCGCGTATCCGAATACCGGCTACGTGGGCTTCCCGCTGTGCATGATCGCATTCGGGCCGTCGAGCCTCACGCCCACGACCATCGCGACGATCCTCGTGGTCTGCGTGCTGTTCGCCATCGCGATCGTGCTGATCGAAACGGGGCTGCAAAGCGAGCGGCGTCCGCACCGGCTTGCCATCAAGGTCGTGCGCTCGCTCCTGCGCAATCCACTGCTGGTTGCGCCGGCGCTGGGGGCAGTCGTTTCGGCCGCGCATGTCACGCTGCCCGCTAGCGCGGAAACGTTCCTCAAGCTGCTGGGCGGCGCGGCGAGCCCGTGCGCGCTCGTAAGCCTCGGGCTCTTTCTCGCCGAACGCCGCGCGAGCGGCGAGGCGCCGCGTGAGTCGTCGTGGTGGCTCACGCTCTCCAAGCTCGTCGCGCAACCGCTGCTCACGTGGTGGCTGGCCGATCGCGTATTCGGGCTGCCCGACCCGCTCGTGGAAATCGCGGTGTTGCTCGTGGCGCTGCCCACGGGCACCGGCCCGTTCATGCTCGCAGAGTACTACCGGCGCGAGGCGCACGTGACTTCGCGCACCATTTTGCATTCCACGGTCGGTTCGCTCGTCACGCTCACGCTGATCTTGCTGCACCTGCACCACGGCTGAAAGCCGGCGAGGCACGATGCTTGCTGGCATGAAAGCCACTACGATCGATCAGGAGATTCGACGATGAACTGGCTACGACGCTTAAGCGCCGCGCGCGCCTCACTCGTCATCACCGTGGTGCTGACTGCAGCGGGCACGGGAGCTTGCACGCTGGGCGGCGCCGCCGCAGGCGGCTATGTCGGCAACAGGGCCACCAACGGCAGCGCGGTGGGTACCGTGGGCGGCGCCGTGGCCGGCGGCGTGATTGGCCATGAACTGAGCAAGTAAGCGCGCCGCGCGCGCGTCGGGATGTTGCGCCCCGGCGCGCGCGAGCCTTCCTGCTACTTCACTGCGCCAAGCGCGAGTCCCTTCACCATGTAGCGCTGCAGCCAGGCGAATACCACGGACACCGGCAGCGTGGCCGCGAGCGTCGCCGCCATGACGAGCTGCCATTCCACGGTGTACTTGCCGGCCACCATGTCGGTGACCTGGACCGTGAGCGTCTTGTTCTCGGGCGAGCGGATCAGCGTGTAGACCACGGCGAACTCATTCCACGCGCTGATGAACGTGAAGATCGCCGTGACCACCACGGCCGGCACCGCGAGCGGCAAGAATACGCGGAACACGGCGCCCGTGCGGCTGCAGCCTTCGAGCCACGCCGATTCTTCGAGGTCGCGCGGCACGGTCTGGAAATACGACGAGAGCATCCACACGGCAAACGCAATATTGAACGCCGCATAGGAGACGATCACGCCGATCTTCGAGTCGACGAGATTGCCATCGCCGTACGGAATCATCGCGGCGAGCCGGAACAGGCCGACCACGAGCAGAATGGGCGAGAGCATCTGCGTGACGAGCAGGAACTGGCGGTAAACGCCGCGCCCGCGGAACGGAAAGCGCGCGAGCGCGTAGGCGGCCGGCAGGCTCACGGCGAGCGCGAGCGCGGTGGAAAGACAGCTCACCACAATGCTGTTGCGCAGCGCGACGCCGAAGTTCGCGGCCTGCCACATGTCGACATAGTTCTGCCAGCGCCACTGCATCGGCAGCCAGCGCGCCGGATAGACGAACACTTCCGATGCCGGCTTGAACGAGGTGAAGAACATCACCGCGAACGGGAACAGCACGGCCACGACGAGCGGCGAGAGCGCGAGCCAGCACCAGATCGAGCGTTTGAGCTTGCGGTTCATGCGAGGTCTCCTTCGGCGCTGCCGCGTTTTGCCTGCAGGCGCAGGTAGACGACCGAGAATGCGAACAGGATGACGAGCATGATGAGCGAGACGGCGGCGGCTTCGCCAGGTCGTCCTAACCGGAAGCCGAGTTCGTAAAGGTAGGTGACGAGAATATGCGTGCTGTCGTCGGGACCGCCTTGCGTCATCACCCAGATGATCGGGAACGAGTTGAACACGTAGATCACGTTCAGCAGGATCGCCATGTTGATGAACGGCTTGAGCAGCGGCAGCGTGAGCTGGCGGAACTGTTGCCAGGCACTCGCGCCGTCGATGCGCGCGGCTTCGTAAATATCGCCCGGCACCGAGGAAAGGCCGCCCAGCAGGATCGTGGTCGTGAAGGGTATCGACACGAGTATGCCCACGCAGATTTCCACCGGGAACGCATATTCGGGCGTCGCGAGCCAGTGGATCGGCCCGGAAGTGAGGCCCAGGCGCTGCAGCGTGACGTTGACCATGCCGTAGTCGTCGTTGAACGCCCAGCGCCAGACCACGGCCGTCATCGTGAGCGAGACGGACCACGGCAGCATGACGATCGTGCGCGCAATGCCGCGGCCGTAAAAGTCCTGATTGAGCACGAGCGCGACCGGCACGGAAATCCCCACCGTGCCCACCACGACGAAGAATGTCCAGATCAGCGTGTTCCTCAGGGCGCTCATGAACACCGGGTCGCCGAACACGTTATAGAAGTTCTGCAGGCCGCTGAAGTCGCGAATCTGCCCGAAGCGCGACACATCGTGCAGCGACTGATACACGATGTTGAAGATCGGATAGCTGATGATGAAGAGCGCGAGCACGAGACTCGGCACGATCAGGAGCCAGGGCGCGCGGGGCGCGGATACGGCGCGGGGTTGTCGGCTCATGCGAGTTCGTGCGCGTGATCGGTCGGGGGCATCGCCGGCCGGTGCTGTGGCGGGCGAGGGCTTCAGGGGACCCGTAGTCATGTCGAATCGTCAGTGCTTCGAAACGTCGGTTCTCAGGCGTTGCGGTGCGCGCCGGAAACTTCGGGCGCGCGCCGGTGTTGCCATTAAGGCTTGCTTGCAGGTTTATTTGCCAAACTTACTTGCCAAGCGACTTGTTCGCTTCGGTGGCCGCCTGGTTCAGCGCATCGGCGGGCTTGGCCTTGCCGAGGTAGACCGACTGCATCGCGTTGGTCACGGCCTTTGCGGTGTCTTCCCAGCCCGTCACGGTCGGCGCGAACTTCGCATGCGGCAGGAGCGCGATGAAGGCTTGCGTGTCCGGGTCCTGGAACACGGGGTCGCTCGCTTCAGCCTTCGTGGTCGGCAGGAAGCCTTCCGTGCTCGTGAACTGCACGCGCGGTTCCTTCGTGAACAGGTAGTCCAGGAACTTCCAGGCGCTCTTCTTCACCTTGGAGTTCTTGAACATCATGATCGAGTCGGTCACCGCGTAGGTGGCGGGCGTCGTCGCAACCGGGATCGGGTCGATGCCGTACTTGATGTTCGGTGCTTCCTTCTTCAACTGCTTGGCGAGGAACGGCGCCGAGATCATCATCGCCACGCGGCCCTGCTTGAAGAGGTTCTGCACGTCTTCACGGCTGTAGCCCGTCACGCCCGGCTGCGTGAGACCTTCGTCGATCATGGTCTTGTACAGCGTCGCGGCCTTCACGCCAGCCGGCGAGTTGAATGCCGCCTTGCCGTCCTTGCCCACCACTTCGCCGCCGTGGGTCCACAACGCGTAGTAGAAATACACGTCGGTTTCGATTTCCTTGCCTTGCAGACCGAAGCCCGCAATGCCCTTCGCCTTCAGCTTCTTCGAGGCGTCGATCACGTCGTTCCAGGTCTTCGGGCCGCTCGGATAGCCGACCGAAGCGAGCATGTCCTTGTTGTAGTACAGCGCGCGCGCCGAAGCGGCGATCGGCAGGCCGTAGGTCTTGCCGTTGATTTGACCCGGAGCGAGGAACGGACCGATGAAGCGGCCCTTGAAGTTCGCATCCATGTACGGGTCGAGCGGCTCGGCAATGTCGTCCTTCACGAAGTCGAGCAGCCAGCGCGTGCCGATGATCGCGAGGTCGGCGTTGGCGCCGCCGGAGATGTCCGTTTGCAGCTTCTGTTGCAGCGAGTCCCAGTTCACGTCTTCGATCTTGATCGTGATGCCGGGATTGGCGGCCTCGAACTGCTTGGCCATTTTCTCGAAGTACGGGGCGGTGGCGTCGCTGTAGTGGGCGACGGTCACGCGGACCGTATCGGCGTGCGCCGCGGCGGTGATGCCGGCAAACGCTAGCGCGACGGCGAGCTTGCCGAGCATGGTGGTTGCACGTGCCTGAAACGACATTCTCTTTCTCCTGTGTCGATGGGAATTGGCGCTTTAGCGCTTAGTCCCATCCCATGCGGGTTGTTGTTGCTGGTGGTTGTTCCTGCTTATGTCGCCGCCGTGACCCGGCTGCTGGGTTGCGTTGTTTGAAAAAATCCTACAGGATGAAAAAAGCGTTGTCACCTGGTAAACTCGATATTGTTTCGAACGCCGGAATTTGCATAACATGCTGTAAAACAGGGGAAATTCATGCGCTGCAGCAGCGCGACGTGGTCGGTATAAACCCCTATACGGGCAACCGCGTGTCATTCGTATGTAGGAAATTTTCAGGCTCTCCGGCAAGACTGGCGAGCCGCACGGAGAGTCGACATGAGCCGGGTGGTGCTGGTGACGGGCGCGAGCGGCGGTATAGGCCGCGCGCTATGCAAACGGTTTCTGGAAGCGGGCGACACGGTGCTCGCGCTCGACCGCGACGCGGCGGGCGTGCGACAGCTCGCGGCGGAATTCGGCGAAGCGGGCGCGGCGCGGCTCGAACCGCTCGCCGCCGACGTGAGCGATCAGGCCGCCGTGACCGAAGCCGTGGCGCGCGGCGTGGCGGCGCGCGGCCCGGTGGACGTGGCCGTGGCGAATGCGGGCGGCGCGCTCGGCACGACGCTCGCGCATACCGACGCCGCGAGCTGGCGGCGCGACATCGACCTGAACCTGAACGGGACCTACTACACGGTCGAAGCCGTGCGCGCCTCGATGATCGAACGCCGGCGCGGCGCGCTCGTGCTGATCGGCTCGGTGAACGGCCTTTCGGCGCTCGGCCACCCCGCGTACAGCGCGGCGAAGGCGGCCCTCGTGAGCTACACGAAGGCGCTCGCCATGGAGCTGGGCCCGCACGGCATACGTGCGAACATCGTTTGTCCCGGCACGGTGAAGACGCCCGCGTGGCGCGCGCGTGTCGAGCAGCATCCGGAGATATTCGAAGAACTAAGCAAATGGTATCCGCTCGGCGACGTCGCCACGCCCGAGGATATCGCCGACGCCGTGCAGTTTCTCGCCTCGCCGCAGGCGCGCGTGATCACGGGCGTGGCGCTGCCCGTGGACGCGGGCCTCATGGCGGGCAACCGGCTGATGGCGAACGAGTTGACGCTCGATCCGTTCTGAGGCGCGCACGCGACGTTTCGACCTGAAAAGACTTCACGCAAACGAGGACAGCATGGCAGCGGTACAACTGAACGGCATCTACAAGCGCTATGGCGACACCCAGGTCGTGCACGGCGTCGACCTCGACATCGAAGACGGCGAATTCGTCGTGCTCGTCGGCCCCTCGGGTTGCGGCAAGACCACGGTGATGCGCATGATCGCCGGCCTCGAAGACATCTCCGGCGGCGACCTCACCATCGGCGGCACGCGTGCGAACGCGCTTCCGCCGCAGCAGCGCAACATCTCGATGGTGTTCCAGAGCTACGCGCTCTACCCGCATCTCTCGGTCTACGACAACATCGCGTTCGGTCCGCGCGTTCGCAAGGAGCGCGAGGACGGGTTCAAGCCGCGCATCGAAGCCGCCGCGAAAATGCTCAACCTTTCGGGCTACCTGGAGCGCCTGCCGCGCGCGCTCTCGGGCGGCCAGCGCCAGCGCGTCGCGATGGGCCGCGCCGTGGTGCGCGAGCCTGCGCTGTTCCTCTTCGACGAGCCGCTTTCGAACCTCGACGCCAAGCTGCGCGTGCAGATGCGCACCGAGATCAAGGCGCTGCACCAGCGCCTGCGCAACACGGTGGTGTACGTCACGCACGACCAGATCGAGGCGATGACGATGGCCGACCGCATCGTCGTGATGAACGCAGGGCGCATCGAACAGATTGGCCGCCCGCTCGACCTTTACGACAAACCGGGCAATCTGTTCGTGGCGAGCTTCCTGGGCTCGCCTTCGATGAACTTTGCCGTTGGCACGGTGATGAGCGACGCGCGCGGCACGGCGCTCGTGCTCGAAGACGGCGTGCGTATTGCCCTGCCGGAAGGCAAGGCTCAAGCGGGCACGCGCGTGACGCTTGGCGTGCGGCCCGAGCACATCGAGGCGGGCGGCGACGTGCCGTTCAACGTCGACGTGATCGAGCCGACTGGCGCGGAGACCCACATGTACGGGAAAATAGGCGACACGACATGGTGCGTCACCACGCGCGCGCGCCCGGACGTAGCGCCGGGCCAGCGCATGACGCTAGGTTTGCCTTTGGCGCACCTGCATCTGTTCGATACTGAAAGCGGCAAGCGGCTCGATTGAAGCGGAAGCACGCATCGAAACTGGATAGCGGGCCCTCATGTGAGCAGACCCTAGTATCTTCCACGGGAAAAACAGCTTGCCGGTCTCCAACCTGATCCATCACATCCGCAATGTCGCGGAGTCGCTGCGTCCCGCCGAGCGCAAGGTCGCAGAGATGGTGCTTGCCGACATCGACTTCGCCATGCGCGCGAGCATCACCGAGCTTGCGTTGCGCGCGGAAGTGTCCGAACCCTCCGTCACGCGCTTTTGCCGCGCGGTGGGCGCGCACGGCCTGCGCGACTTCAAGATGCGGCTCGCGCAGAGCGCGGCGGGCAACGTGCCCTTCGCGCTCGCCACGGAGATGACGGGCGGCGAGGCGAGCGGCGCCGGGTGGGCCGGCGAGGTCGGCACCCTGCTCGACAAGGTGACGGAGTCGGTCGTGCAGGGCGTGACCCATGCGCGCGCTTCGCTCGATATGGCGGTGTTCGAGGCTGCCGTTGCGGCGCTCTCCAGCGCGCGGCGCGTGTACTTTTTCGGCGTGGGCGCGGGTTCGGGGCTCGTTGCGCAAGACGCGGCGCTGCGCCTCCTGCGGCTCGATATCGCCGCGAGCGCGTTCACGGACGCGCATTTGCAGCGCCTTTACGCGGCGCTGCTCGAACCGGGCGACGTGGCGTTCGCGATCTCGCAGTCGGGGCGCAGCGTGGAAGTGAACGAGAGCATTCAGATCGCGAAGGAGCGCGGCGCGACGACCATCGCGCTCACGAGTGCGGGTTCGCGTCTCGCCTGGGTGGTGGATATTCCACTTTTGCTGCGCGTGCCCGCCGCGAGCGATGCGCACGCGCCCGCCGTGGTGCGCATCGCGCATCTCGCGGTGCTCGATGCGCTCGCGCTGGGCGTGTCGCTCGGGCTCGGGCCCAAGGCGCTTGAAAAGGTGCGTGAGGCGCAGGCGCGCAGCGATGGCGCGCCCGACGATGCTTCGGCGGTCGGCACGCCCGAAGACGGGCGTTGACGCTTACGCGACGTTGTTGACTCCGACTGCGCCTTCGCGCGGCTTGAGCTTCACCGGCATCGTATCCGGCACCATCGTAAAAGCCTGCACTTCCTGAATCTTCGCGGGATCGATCGCCAGTTCGATCGTGAACGACTTCATCAGCATCGAGAGCGCGAGGCGCATTTCCACTGTCGCGAGATGGCGGCCAGGACACACGCGCGGCCCTGCGCCGAACTGCAGATAAGCGCGCACGTCATGGGCTTTTTCATCGTCGGCTTCGCGTTCGCCGCGCTTCATCCAGCGCCACGGATCGTAGCGCTGCGGATCGGCAAAATGCTTGGCGTCGAGCATCGCGGGGCGCGCGACGAAGAACATGCGCGTGCCCTTGGGCAGCGCCACGTTGTCCACCACAACGTCTTCCAGCGGCTCGAACGAATGCACGGACGCCACCGGACGCAGACGCGTGGCTTCGATACAGATCGCTTCGAAAATATCGAGGTCTTTCAACGTTGCGTAGTCGGCGCATACCGTCGAATTGCCGAGCACTCGTGAAGCTTCGTCGCCGAGATGCTGCTGCAAGGCCGTGTCCGCGGCGAGGTAGGGCAGCGTCCACGCGATGGAATCGGCGGTCGTGTCTTCGCCCGCGATCAGGAGCGTGAGCACGTTTGCACGGATCTGCGCGTCGCTGATGGACGTGTCGCCGCCTGGCGCCTGCTGCTGCGCGAGCATCGCTTCGAGCAGATTGCGCGGCGTGTCCGATGGCTCGTCGCGCATGCGCTCGCGAGCGCGTACCATCATCGCGTTGACGTAGCGGTGCACTTCCTCGAGCGAGCGCTCGAGCTTGCGGTCCGCCGGCAGTTTGACGTATCGCCAGTACGGAAAGAGCGCATTCGTGCGCCGCATCACGCCTGGCAAGATACGCTCCAGATGCTCCTGAATCACGCCATGATCGCGTTCCAGCGTGCGCGGGTCTTCGCCGAAGGCGAGCGCGCTCGTCACGTCCACCGTGTAGCGTTTGAGATCGTCGGTCATCTCGACGGTTTCGCCGCGCTCGGCCGCGCGTTGCCAGCGGGTGTGAAGACGCTGCGTGATATCGGCCAGCGTGGGGTAGAACGCCTTGATGTTGGGGATCGAGAGCGCTTGCGTCACGAGCTTGCGCTGCGGCTCCCACGCAACGCCTTCTGCCGAGAAAAGACCGTTGAAGCCCATCTCTTCGAACACCGCTTCGATCGGCTGATAGCGGCGGAAGCGATGCGGGCGTTCGCGCATGATCTGCTGGATCAGCTCGGTATCGGTCCAGATCGTGATGGGGATGCCGCCCACCTGGAAGCGGTAGGGCGCGCCGAGCTCGGCGGCCCATTGTTCGAGGATCAAATGCAGACGCGGCGGCGAAAGCTGTAGCAGATTGCCGAGCAGCGGCAGGCCGCGCGGGCAGGGCAGGTCGGCGATCTGGCGCAACGTTTGGCGGGTCGATGCCGTGCTCATGTGCGGGTTCTCATCAGGTGGGCGTGCTGTTTTTTGTATTGCGCGCGAAAGGCGCTCATAGCGGCGCGGCCGCCGCGCCTTCCATATAACCGAAGCGCCGCGAGAGGCGTTCCGCGGCGGCGATCAGCAGTTGCACCGCCGTGCCTTCTCGCGCGATGTCGAGGCTGCCCGAAGGGCCCATCACCGCGAGCACGAGGCAAACGCTGCCGGTATGGTCGAACACGGGCGCGGTCACCGTGCTGATGCCGGGAATGGGTTTGTCGAGCGCCGTGTCCACGCCCTCGGCGCGAATGGCGGCGAGCCGCGCGAGGTAGGCGGCTGTGGCGCCCTCGCGCGGCTTCGCGCCCGCGAGCCGCAGTTCGTCCTGAGCGAGGAGGGCTGCGCGCACGTCGTCGTCGACCCATGCGGCGAACACGCGTCCGATCGACGTGTTCACGAGCGACATCACCGTGCCGGGGCGCAGGCTCACGTGCAGCGGCAGCGCCGATTCTTCGAGACGCACGACGGTCGGGCCGAGCGGCCCCGGCACCGCGAGCGCGACGCTCATCGCGGTGGCGGCGGCGAGGCCCACTAGCTCGGCATCGGCTTCGCGAACCGGCGAAAGACGCGCAAGGCCGATCAGGCCGAGTTCGAGACTGAGCGGTCCTGCTTCATAGCGGCCCGCCGCGTCGCGCGCGAGCAGGCCGATCTTCTGCAGGCTCACGAGGTGCGGGAAGGCCTTGGCGGGCGCCATCCCCGCGGCGGCGGCGAGGTCGCGCAACGGCAAGGGCGTGCCCGCCGCGACGAGCGCGGCGAGCAACTCGCCCGTGACATCGAGCGACTGGATGCCGCGTTGCGGCTTGTCGGCTTCGGGCGCAAAGCTGGCCGCGGTGTCTTCGGTCGCATCGTCGCGCGGCGGCTTGGAGCTTACTCGGGGCATGTCGGTGTCGAAGGAAAAGCGGTGGCGGCGATGTCAGCAGCAGCGTCGCGCAGCGCGCGCACGACCGCGCCGTTCGCGCGTACGTCGAGCGCCCCGCTTGCGCCGATAGCGGTGAGCGTGAGGCTCGGTTCGCGCCCAGGGCCGAGCACGGGCACGCACACGCTGCTCACACCGGGGCTGGGCGCGTCGATGGCGAGTTCGTAGCCGCGCGCGCGGATGGCGTCGAGCGAGGCGAGGAAAGCGGCGTCGGGCGTGCTTTCCTGGGGCGCGCTCGCGGCACTGGCCACGTGGCTGGTGCCGCGCCACACCGGCTGCGCGGTTTGTGTGGCCCATGCGGTTTCGAGCGCCTCGGGCCCGAGGAACGCGCAGAACGCACGGCCCGTGGCCGTGGCCCGCAGCGACATCACCGTGCCGACATGCAGGTTCACGTGCAGCGGCAGGCTCGCGTGCTCGTAGCGCACGATAGTCGGCCCCTGCGGCCCGGCAATACACAGCGCGACGCTGCAGTTGAGCGCCTGCGCGAGCGCGGCGGCGCGCGGCACGGCCTCGCGCAGCGCGGGTTGCTGCGCAAGATGCAGCAGGCCGAGGCGCAGCGCGAGCGGGCCGGGCTCATAGCGCCCCGAAAGCGCGTCGCGCTTGATGAGCCCGAGACGTGTCAGGCTCACGAGATAGGCGTGCGCCTGGCTCGACGGAATGTCGCCGCTCGCCGCGAGATCGGTGGCGCCAAGCGGCGCGCGCGCGTCGGCGAGGGCGCGCAGCAGGCGTCCGCCTACCTCCACGCTCTGAATGCCGCGCTGCGTGCGGGCCGCCGTCGCGCTGCTTTCCGGCGCGGACGCGGCGTTTTCGTTGCGACGTCTCATTGCGCTTTTCTCTGGCTGAAAAAGGGTCCATGTTAACTGAACGGCGGCAGCCGTTGGCGACCGCACGGGCTGCGGCGCGCTCCGGGTAGAAATTAGCGTATAGCAATATAATTCGCTATTGACAAATAAAAACGGGAAGACCATGATGGCCTCACCCCGACACAACAGCGGTCCATTTCAATTTCAAACGGGGCGAGACAACCAGGGTTGGCGCTCAACGCGCCCGGCCCTCGCGTGCTTCGCCCCGCCCGGCTTCAAGAGCCCCTCGATACGGAGACTCAACATGGCAAAGGCGTTCGCATCCCAGGCCGACCTCGAAGAAAAGAAGGTCACCTTCACGCAGCTCTCGGAAAACGCATACGCGTACACCACGGAAGGCGACCCCAACTCGGGTGTCATCATCGGCGACGACGGCGTGCTGATCGTCGACACCACGGCCACACCCGCCATGGCGCAGGACCTCATCGCCAAGATCCGCACCGTTACCGACAAGCCCATCAAATACGTCGTGCTCTCGCACTATCACGCGGTGCGCGTGCTGGGCGCTTCGGCGTACTTCAAGGAAGGCGCGCAGCAGATCATCGCGAGCCGCGGCACGTATGAAATGATCGTCGAGCGCGGCGAAGCCGACATGAAGTCGGAAATCGAGCGCTTCCCGCGTCTCTTTGCAGGCGTGGAAACGGTGCCGGGCCTCACGTGGCCCACGCTCGTGTTCGAGAAGGAAATCACGCTGTTCCTCGGCAAGCTCGAAGTGAAGATCGCGCACCTCGGCTCGGGTCACACGAAGGGCGACACGGTGGTGTGGCTGCCGCAGCAGAAGGTGCTGTTCTCGGGAGACCTCGTCGAATACGACGCTGCGTGCTATTGCGGCGACGCCCAGCTTGCCGACTGGCCCGCCACGCTCGAAGCGCTGCGCTCGCTTGGCGCCGAAAAGCTCGTGCCCGGCCGCGGCCCCGCGCTGCTCAACCCCGCGGAAGTCAACAAGGGTCTCGATTACACGAAGGACTTCGTGACCACGCTGCTCGCCCAAGGCCGCGCCGCCGTGGAACAGAAGCTCGACCTGAAGGGCGCGATGTCGCTCACGCGCGAGGCAATGGACCCGAAGTTCGGCCACGTGTTCATCTATGAGCACTGCCTGCCATTCGACGTGACGCGTGCTTATGACGAGGCGAGCGGCATGACGCATCCGCGCATCTGGACGGCGCAGCGCGACAAGGAGATGTGGGACGCGCTGCAGGACTAAAGCGACAAACGTCTGGAATACGTGGAGCCTTGCCTGGGATCGCAGTAGGCGCTAAAGCGCCAACTGCGATCGACAGCGGCATGGGACCAGAGTAAGGCGCTAAAGCGCCAACTCTGGTCGACAGGAGACAAAACGATGATCGACTATCAGACGCTGAGCTTCGACTACGCGCGATGCAGCGAACAAACCCCAGACGCCGCCGCGTGCGTGCGTCCGGTCGTGGTGGTCGGCGCGGGGCCGGTGGGCCTTGCGACGGCCATCGACCTCGCGCGGCAAGGCGTGCAGGTGGTGCTCGTGGACGACGACTGCACGCTTTCCACGGGCTCGCGCGCCATCTGCTTTTCCAAGCGCTCGCTCGATATCTTCGATCGCCTCGGCTGCGGCGATCGCATGGTCGAAAAGGGCGTGAGCTGGAACGTGGGCAAGGTGTTCCGCAAGGACGAACTCGTCTACACGTTCAACCTGCTGCCCGAAAGCGGTCATCATCGACCGGCTTTCGTGAATCTTCAGCAGTACTACGTGGAAGGCTACCTGCTCGAGCGTGCGCAGGCATTGCCGAACCTCGAAATCCGCTGGAAAAACAAGGTGACGGGCGTCGCGCAGCACGGCACGCCGGGCGCAAGCGATGCACACGTCGCGCTCGAAATCGAAACGCCCGACGGCCCGTACACGCTGCTCGCGCGCTACGTGGTGGCCGCCGACGGCTCGCGCAGCCCGCTGCGCAAGCTGCTCGGCCTCGACAGCCACGGCCGCACGTTCAAGGACCGCTTCCTCATCGCCGACGTGAAGATGGAAGCCGACTTCCCCACCGAACGCTGGTTCTGGTTCGATCCGCCGTTCCATCCGAACCAGTCGGTGCTACTGCATCGCCAGCCGGACAACGTCTGGCGCATCGACTTCCAGCTCGGCTGGGACGCCGACCCGGTGCTCGAAAAAACGCCCGAGCGCGTGATTCCGCGTGTGCGCGCGCTGCTCGGGCCCGACGTGAAGTTCGAGCTGGAGTGGGTGAGCATCTACACGTTCTCGTGCCTGCGCATGGACAGCTTCCGCCAGGGCAACGTGCTGTTCGCGGGCGACTCGGCGCATCTGGTTTCACCGTTCGGCGCGCGCGGTGCGAATAGTGGGTTCCAGGACGGCGAGAACCTCGCATGGAAGCTCGCAATGGTGCTGGAGAACCATGCGCCCGACGCGCTGCTCGACACCTACGCGAGCGAGCGCGAATACGCAGCCGACGAAAACATCCGCAACTCCACGCGCTCGACCGACTTCATCACGCCGAAGAGCGCCGTGAGCCGCGTGTTCCGCGACGCGGTGCTGACGCTCGCTCGCGAGCATGCATTTGCGCGGCAACTGGTGAACAGCGGCCGGCTTTCCGTGCCGGCGGTGTTGCGCGAATCGACCTTGAACACGCCCGACGAAGAGACGTTCGACGGCCAGATGGAGCCGGGCGCTTCGTGCGCAGACGCGCCGGTGCGAAACGCAGCGGGTGACGAGAGCTGGCTGCTTGCGCATCTGGGCGACCAGTTCTCGGGCCTCGTTTTCAGCCGTGCTGGCTCGGCGTTCGATACCACGACGGTCGACACGCTGCACGCGCTTTCGCGTTCACCGGTGCCGCTCAAGTTCGTGGTGATGCTCGAAGGCGATGCGGCTGTGCCCCCGGGTCTGCCGGCATCAACGGTGGTGTTGCGCGACATGCAGGGGCTGGCGGCGCAGCGCTACGGTGCGCTGGACGGCGCGTTCTATCTGATTCGTCCGGACCAGCACGTGAGCGCGCGCTGGCGGCGCGCCGATGCGGCGTGCGTGGAGAGCGCGCTCAAGCGGGCGCTTTGCGTGCAAGGCACGGCATAGAGGAACGAGGAGACAACCATGCTGAACACCCAACCGAATCTGGCCAGACCGGACGACTTTTACGAAGCGCTGATCGACATGCATCGCGATCTCGACGAGGCGCAAAGTCAATCGGCCAATGCGCAACTGATCCTGCTGCTCGCGAACCACATTGGCGAGCACGAAACGCTGATGCAAGCGCTTCGCTTCGCGCGCGCAGGCGTGAGTGCGCCGGCGAGCAACGGCGCGACGGGAAAACTTGCGGCGTGAAAGACTGAAAGAGACTGATAGCGTTGACACATGCGGCCAGTGCGAACTGGCCGCATTCATTTACGCCACGCGATTCACGGCCCATTTGCAGCACTTCTTGCGCAAGCAATCGTTTGCGCTTGTAAAGCGCGCACGACACATCGGCGCACAGGCTCGCGCCAAGGGCTTTCGGCACGCTTTCCACGCGTGTCATCTATGCAAGGTGATTCAAGAACGTCTTGGGAAACGCCGTAAACGCGGCACGTAGCACTCACTTCGCACACGCATGAGATAGTCAGACAAATGCGGGCGATAGAATCGTTTTCCGGGGATAGAACTTGAATCGCAGCAGTCAAACATGGTCGCGTACGGCGGCGCCGGGCGAGATCATTTATTCGGAAGGCTTTGCAGGCGAACGGTTGATCTTCGTGATCGCCGACGGCAAGGTCGAAATCTCCACCCGCTGCGACGACAAGAAAGTCGTGATGGCCACGCTGGGACGCGGAGAATTTTTCGGCGAGACCGCGCTGCTCGGCGCGGAACCGCGACCGAACACGGCGAAGGCGCTCAGCTTTTGCCAGTTGACCGTCGTGTCGGCGAGCCTCATCGAAGAAGAACTCGAACGCGTCACGCCGATGCTGCGCCACGTGGTGCGCACGCTCACGCGGCGGGTCAAGGCGAAGGACGATCTGCTCGCCACCTACACCCATGCCGACTTCATGCCGGGCGTACTTTCGTACGCGCACGTGCTCGCGCTGATCGCTGGCGCGAGCGATCGCGCCGAAAGCAGCGATACCTGGTCGCGGCACGGCGCGAGTGGCGCTGAAGTGAGCGTGCCGCTCGCCGACGTCGTGCAGAAATGCCGTGCGGTGGCCGGCCATTCGCGTCCGCATGTGATGGCCATGCTCCGGCGTATGGAAAAGCTCAATCTCGTCGCGATGCAAAGCGGGCAGGCCACGCACCTCGCCAATAACGCGGCAGCGGCAGAAGGCGCATTGGGCCGCCAGGTGGTGACGTTCGACCCCGTGCGCATCGTGGAGCGCGCGACGCAGGTCGCGGACAGCGATCTCGATGTGTCGATCAACAGCGAACTCGAACTGATCGAACTGGGCGATCTCGAAGCGCTGATCGGCGTGGAGCGCAAGGTCATTCTCAACAAGCTCTCGCACGCCGAAATCGCCGACGAGGTCTTCGCGTTCCGCAAGTCGAAGGTGCTCAACTTCGTCGAGCAAAAGGGCGTGGCGTATTTCTCGAAGCGCGCGAGCCGCGGCTCGGGCGAACTCAAGGCGCTCGACGATCTGTTGTTCGTCGATCAGCGCACGCTGTTCGAAGCCGTGAGTGCGCTCGATACCTACGATCTCGCGAAACTGCTCGCCTCGATCGAGGATCAGGCCGTATCCGAGCGCCTGCTCTCGGTGATGGCGGACGCACGCAAGAACGAAGTGTCGTGGGTCATGCGCCGCGACATCAAAATCGATCCCGTGGAAGTCGAGGACATCGAGCAGCGCCTGCTTGAAGCGGTGCGTGCACTCAAATCGCCTGGCGCGCGCCAGGCGGATCGCTGAGTTGGGAGACACGCATGGATCTGCTTACCCTGATCGGTATCGCCATTGGCGCGCTCGCTGTGATCGCGGGCTTCTCGCTAGAAGGCGGCCATTTCGTCACGCTGCTCCAGCCCGAGGCGCTTGCCATCGTGCTGGGCGGCACGCTCGGCGCCGTGATGATCCAGAACACGTGGGCGCGCTTCTTCGACGCCATGAAGCATTTGCGCATGGCCTTCGTGAGAGCGCCGCGCGTAGACGAAGCGAGCCTCGCCGTCGTGCTGGAGTGGGGCGATCAGGCCAAGCTCAACGGTCTGCTCGCATTCGAGTCGATGGATCTGCGGGGCATTCATCCGTTCGCGCGCCGCGGGCTCGAACTGCTTGCGAGCGGTGTTTCGACCGCCGTTCTCGAAGATGCGCTTCAGCGCGAACTCGAAGCCTCCGGGCGCAAGCACATGGCGGCGGCGCGTGTGTGGCAGCAGGCGGGCGGCTATGCGCCCACGTTCGGCATTCTCGGCTCGGTGCTCGGCCTGATCCAGGTCACGGGGCATCTGATCGAGCCTGCCGAACTCGGACCGGGCATTGCCGTGGCCTTCGTCGCCACGCTTTACGGCCTTGCTTTCGCGAACCTCGTTTTTCTGCCGCTATATGGCAAGATGCGCGCGCATATCGAAAACGAATTGCGTCTGCGCAAGCTCTATCTTGACGGCCTGCTCGCCATTTCGCGCAAGGAGTCGCCCCACACGATCGCCACGCGCCTCGCTGGCGAGGTAGGCGGCAAGACCGGCAGTTTGCAGGACGAAGCGAACGTGTGGGCGTTGGACACGACGCGCGCGAACTGACCCACCCATGACTGCCGATAAAGACCTGCCGCTCACGGCGCAATTCGATCACGACGAGGACGAAGGCGGCGAATCGAGTTCCGGCCGTTGGCTCATTTCCTACGCGGACTTGATCACGACGTTGATGGTGCTGTTCCTCGCGCTCTATGCGATGCAGCTCGCAAAGCATAAGGAATCCGAAATACGCTCGGCGGCACAACCCACGACCACGGCGGCATCGGTCGAGAAAATGCCTCCCGTCGATCAGGCGCTGCTCGCCGCGCTCGAAACGCTGCGCCAGCGCGGCGAGATCACGATCGTACCGGCGGCGCGCGGCGTGGAGATCGGCATCAACGCGAAGATCCTGTTCAACGCGGGCGATGCGACGCTGCTGCCCGAATCGCTTGGCGTCCTGAGCCGTATCGCCGAGGCGCTGCGCGCGGCGCCGGCGGGCAATATCCTCGTGGAAGGGCACACCGACAGCACGCCGATTTCGAACGCGAAATACGCGTCGAACTGGGAGCTCTCTTCGGCGCGCGCGGGCGCGGTGGTGCGCTATCTGGTCGAGCGCGGCCTCGAGCCTCACCGGCTCGCCGCGATTGGCCGCGCCGACAACTTCCCGCTCGTGGCAGGCAACGACCCCGCGAGCCGCGCGCTGAATCGGCGAGTGACGTTGATCGTGCAGCGCTGAAGCGCTCACCCTTCGCGTGATTGCCAAAGCAAACGCGCGTTACACCTGCATGGACGGCACATCCTTCATGCAGCGCAAGGCGAACATCGACCGGCTGTGGCGAATGCTCGAGATGCGATAGAGCTTCTCGCGCAGGAAACGCTCGTAGCCGGCGGTGCCGTCCACCGCCACCTTGATCCAGTAGTCGTACTCGCCGGAGACGAGATAGGCCTCCAGCACTTCGGGGAGCGCCGCGAGTTCGGCGCCGAAGCGCGCGAGCGCGTCGTCTTCGTGGCGGTCGAGCGTCACTTCCAGAATCACGATGTCGGCGTAGCCCAGCTTTTGCTGGTTCACGAGCGCGACATAGCCGTCGATATAGCCATCGGCTTCGAGCTGGCGCGTGCGGTTCCAGCACGCGGTGGTGGACATGCCGACCTGCTCGGCCAGTTCGGCGTTCGAAAGTCGGGCGTTCTTTTGCAGGGCGCTGAGGATCTTGCGGTCCTGGTTGTCGAGCGCTTTGGGCGGGCGTTCACGAGGGCTCATGGTAAAAAAGAATCTTGTACAGGTGGGAGCAATTTTAGCGGAAGAAGATTCCGTAGATTGATCATTTATTCCGGAAAACCGGAAGCCTATACCGGCTATTCCCCGGTATATTTTCCACATGCCTTCTTGCCTGGCACGACCCACGCGGCCACCTCCCCGCAGTGGGGAGCGCCGCCGCAGCCACGAGCCGCGGTGGTCCGTCAGGGCCGGTTTCCGTTGCACCCTGCGGCGGCTACCGGGCGTTGCGCGCGTTCACCACGCAGCCGGCAATGTCCGGTCAGGCAGATGGCATTTGAAAACCGCGCTTTCGCGCGGTTTTTTGTTGCCCGTTTTCGATACCCGTTTTCGATACCTTTCGCTACCCCGAGCGCCGTTCGTCACAACGTCTTCGCCAGCACGCCCCGCAATGTCGATTCAGCTGTATCTATCTTTTCTCGCCGCCGCGCTCGTCCTTGTCTACACGCCCGGTCCCGTCAATGTGCTCACCATGAGCCAGTCGCTCCACGCCGGCTGGCGCCGCGCGCTGCCCTGCGTCTGGGGCGGCACGCTCGCGGTGCTGCTCCAGCTCGCGCTGACGGCGCTGTGCCTCAATTCGCTGCTGCTCATTAGTGAGCATTCACTTACGTTGTTACGCTGGCTGGGTGCGGCCTATCTTGTCTGGCTGGGCTGCAAACAGTGGCGCAGCCGCTCTCTGACGGGCACGGATGCGCCTGCCGAAGCCGACGATGCAAGCCGTCGCGATTTGTTCTGGCGCGGATTCGCGACCTCCGGGCTCAATCCGAAGACCTTGCTGTTCTTCCCTTCGTTTTTCCCGCAGTTCATGAGTGCCGATGCGCCCTGGAGCGCCAACCGTCGGTACTTGCTGCTGGCGGCGACGTTTGCGCTGCTGTTTGCGGGCGGCGTGGCTTCGATGGCGCTGTTTTCGCACCGGCTGCGCCACGTGCTGCAGCGGCCCAGGCGCATGCGCGCCGTGAATCGCCTGATGGGCAGCCTGCTCGTGGGAATGGGCGCGATGATGGCCGGCTTGCGCTGAGCGGGCAGGCGGCGGATGGCTCGTGCGGGTGTGCGCGAGCCGGTTGGCGTGGCGCCGGTTTGGCGCGCGGCGGCGCTTAAGGCGAGGGAGTCGATGCGGCCGGCGTGGCCGTCGCAGCCGACGGCGTTGCCGTTTCCGCTGCCACGCTCTGGCTGCCAGAGATCGCCGAAGTCGACGCGAGCGTTTGTGCCGGCGCCGCAACAGGCGCAGACGCCGCCACAGGCGTCGCCGCGTTGTGAGTGGTCACACTCGCCGCGAGCCCCGCAGCCTGCGGGTTTGCCGAAACCGTCGCCGGCACGCCCATGATCGCCGCCGCAGCCGCAGCGCCGTGGTCGACCGGTGCGGATGCGCCCGGAGCAGAAGCGGCGGGCGCGGGCGTCGCCGTGGCAGGGGCAGACGCGGGCGCAACCGATGGCGCTGTCACTACCGGCGCGGCCGGCAGCGTGGTGCTATGCAACACCGCCGCACCCGTCGCCGCAGCCGCTGCGGCGGCAGCCGGCGCGGCCGACCCCACCGTGGTACCGGCAGGCGCGGCGCTTGCCGTGACCGGCTCGATAGGCGGCGGCAACGGCGAAATCTTGATCGCGCCGCTGCCGGGCACCGGCTCACTGCGCGCCGAAGCGTTCAAATACTTCCCCACCAGATCGAAGAATCGTGAATAAAACGGGCCAGACTGGATCGTCTCGCTCGAAATCTTCACCATTTCGTCGCTGTTCGAGCGAATAGGCAGAGAGACCGACCCCAGAATCGAGAGCCCGACGCTCGCCGAGGTATCGCTCTTCTTGAGCGCGTAGCCGTTCTGCACGGCGTTCACATACACCATGCTCGTATTGCTCGCGTCGCCCGGCGTGCAGACCACGTGCACCTCCACGACGATGTGTTGATCCATCGTCGGCTGGAAGTTCTTCGTGGCGTCGACGGTGTCGTTGCGCGTCATCGTCGTCATGTAGCCCTGGCTCAGCAGCGCGCGGCGCGACGACTCGCAGGCGTCAGTGCTCGCGTAACTGAAGCTGCGCGAGAACTGGCTGGGCGCCGTACTCAGCAGCTGATCTTCCTGGAATCCGGGCTTGGGCGAGGAGCACGCGCCGAGCGCAGCGGCCAGCGTCACCGTGGTTACGGCGAGGACGGCGCTGCGAAGCGGGGCGGGCCAACGAGGGACGACTTTCGAAAAACGGGACATGTTCGGGGCAAACAGGGCAGCAATGCGGCATTGCATCGGACGGGATGCATTGTAGTTCGGTTCCGCTGCGCACGACCGAACGCTCGTTTTTTAGAGGTATTTCGAAAGCTGGACGAAGGCGTTTCGAAGCTTACATCTCACATGACGAAAAAAACGGGCTTCCGCCCAACGCGAAAGCCCGTGTCAACCCGGCGCCGGCTCACTTCGTCGACTTACTTCGTGCCGACCGTCGTGAGCGGCTGCCACTTGCCGTTCACGACCTTGTAGACCGTCACGCCGCCGTATTTGAGGTCGCCGTACAAAGTCCGCGCCGTAGTGAGCCTGGCCGCCCGTGAGCGGGGCGGCAAAGCCGATCTTGACGTCGGTGGCCTGGGCGAGCGCGCTAGCGCTCCACAGGGCCGCGACGGCGGCAAGAACAACGGGTGCGCGCAGGCGCAGATGGTGTTTGCTTGGGTTCATCCTGGTTCTCTCCTCAGCGGTCTACGTTTTTCATGGGCGCAGCCGGGCCCGCACCGCGTTCGGAGCGCGCGGCGTGCCTTTTTGCGCAGGGGTGAAGCAGAAGAAGCCGGCCGCCAGATGGCGGTTTGCCGAGCGAAACCGTTGCGCACGCAACAGCCTCGGGACGGCCCGGTGGATACGCTAAAATTGCTTGGTTTTCAGATGCTTACAGAAACCTATACAGTCTCCAGACAAGGACACGGCACAGTGGGAATGGCTGACGGATCCATATTTCCAGTCTAAATATCCAAAAGCGATTGAATTGTATCCAATTCTGGCAGGCAAAAATATTGACGACAACACTTTTTCGTCGGACGGCGTTCGTCCGCCCGGCGCCTACGAGCTCATGACGACAGTGCAGGCTAAGGAAGACCAGCGATCGCTGCCTCAAACGATCCGCGACCAGCTGCGCGACGAGATCCTGCGCGGCGTGCTGCTGCCCGGTGCGCAGCTGCGCCAGGAGAGCCTTGCGGAGCGCTTCGGCGCGAGCCGCATTCCCGTGCGCGAGGCGCTGCGGCAGCTCGAGGCCGAAGGGCTCGTGAGCTACCAGCTCAATCGCGGCGCGGTGGTGATCGCCATGTCCACGCAGGAGATCTGCGAACTGCTCGACATTCGCGCGGCGCTGGAGACCTATGCGGCGAAGCTCGCGGTGCCGAACATGGTGGCCGGCGACATCGACGTGATGAAGCGCATTCTCGCCGCGTACGACGCCGCTTCGTCACCCGCGGAGTGGGCCGAATGCAACCGCCAGTTCCATCTGGCGCTGTGCGCGCCCGCGAATAATTCGCGGCTGCGCAAGATGATCGAGGAGTACTGCCTGAGTACGACGAATCGATATCCGCATCTGCGCATGTCGCTCGATACGGAGAAGAACGAGGTGCAAAGCGATCACTACGCGATCGTCGATGCCTGCAAGCGGCGCGCCGTGGAAGAAGTGGTGGCGCTGATCGAGCGGCATATTCTCGATACCAGGCGCGAAGTGATGGCGGCGGCGCGGCTGGCTGGTTTGGATAGCTGAGCGTTTATCTTTGCTGCGCTGGATGGAAAAACGGCGAGCGCCCCGTAAGGGACGCTCGCCGTTTTGCTTGAAGCAGACTTACCTGTGAAGCACTTCGCTTAAACTGCCATTTCGGGCGGCGCCTGGCGGAAGCACCGCGTGATCCAGCCGAGGTACACGAGGCCCAGCACGAACCAGATTACGCCGAGCACGATGGCGGTCTTTTCGAGGCTGCACAGCAGCCAGATGTCGGTCACGGCGCCGATCAGCGGGAACACCAGACCGCCGAGCAACCCAAAGCCACGCGTGCCCGCAGCGCCGCTGAAGTACTGGCGGATCACGCACAGGTTCACCGAAGTGAACGCGAGGAACGCGCCGAAATTGATGAACGAGGTGGACGTGGCCACGTCGAGTTTCAGCGCGATCAAACCGACGACACCGGCAATCGCGATGTTGATCGCAGGCGTGCGAAAGCGCGGGTGAATGTAGCCGAAAATCGACTTGGGCAGCACTTCATCGCGGCCCATCGCATAGAGCAGACGCCCCACGCTGGCCTGCGCCGAGATGCCCGAGGCGAACTGCGCGAGGATCAGGCCCGCGAGGAAAATCGTCACGAAGATATCGCCGCCCACCTTGCGCGCGATTTCGAACGCGGCCGAATCGGGGTCCTTGAACACGGCGCCCGGATGCGCGAGCTGCAGCGTGTACGCGGCGATCACGAAGATGGCGCCGCCCACCAGCGCAATCAGCACGATGGCGCGCGGGATGGTCTTTTCGGGCTCGATGGTTTCCTCGGTGAGCGTGGAAACGGCGTCGAAGCCGAGGTACGAATACGCGGCGATCGCAGCGCCCGCCATCGTGGCCGAGAGCGGCACGTGCGGCTGGAAGAATGGCTGCGCCGCGATGAGGCCGCCCGGGCCCGCGGCCGCAGAGGCGTAGTGCAAACACAGGACGACGAACATTGCCGCAATGCCGAGCTGCACGACCATGAGCACGATGTTGAACCGCGCGGCGAGTTCGATGCCGATGACGTTCAGCGCACTCGTGAGCACGATGAACGCGACGATCCAGATCCACGTGGGCACGCTCGGGAACGCCGCGCCAAGATACGCCGCGCCGATCAGCCAGATCACCATCGGCAGGAAGAAGTAATCGAGCAGTGTGGCCCAGCCGATCATGAAGCCCAGGTGCGAATTGAAGCTCTTGCGCGTGTACGTGTAGGCCGAACCCGCCACAGGGAAAAGGCGCGCGAGCTTGCCGTAGCTGAGCGCCGTGAAGACGATTGCGACTAGCGCGATGAGATACGCGAGAGCGGCGGTGTCCTGGCTTGCGCCGGCGAGCACGCCGTAGGTGCCGTAGACGATCAGCGGCGCCATGTAGGCGAGGCCGAACAGGAGCACGGACGGCAGGCCGAGCGTGCGCTTCAGGTGGTGTTCTTGTGTGCCGCGTTCATGCGACGGCGAGGCAGGCTTCATGATGCAGTTGTCTCCTGGGTGCTGCAGTTCTGGCAGGCATGGGCGAGCCGGGCGAGCCACGCATGGCGGCTTGCCGGATCGCTGGTTGCCGGGCGTGTTACCGGGTCTTGCTGCCTAACGCTCGTAAGGCCTTTAACGCGTGCGCGGGCGGATATTGAGCGAGCGGCGGCCTTGCGCGTCGTTCTCGTCCGCGAGATTGAGCGCAATGCGTGCGTCGTGCAGATAGCTGTAATGTTCGCGGCTTTGCGCGAGCAGCGCGCGATCCACCTTCGCGTGGAGCACCGCGTCTTCGTTCTTCAACTCGCAGAGCACGTCGCCGAACGGGCTCACGAGCGCTGTTTCGCCGGGGAACGTGAGGTTGTCGTCGCCGTCACCGGTGCGGTTCACGAGCGCGGCGAACATCTGGTTCTCCATGGCGCGCGCGACGATCGCGCGGCGATGGACGGGGCCGAATGGATCCATATTCCCGTTCGTGACGACGAGCATTTCCGCGCCGAGCGAGGCCACGGCGCGCGCCGTTTCGGGAAACTCGATGTCGTAGCAGATCAGCAGACCAACGGTCGTGCCCTTGTATTCGCACACCTCGTAGCGGTCACCGGGCGTGAACACGCCCACGTCCGTGGCCCACAGATGCGTCTTGCGGTAACGCAGCGCGATGTCGCCGCGTTCGTCGATCAGCACGGTCGTGTTGTAGAAGCGATCGCCGTCACGCTCGGCGAGGCCGACCGCCACGCCGACATTCGCGGCGCGCGCGGCGTCACGCACTTTGCTCAAAGACGGACCATCGAGCGATTCGGCCACGTCGCGTACGTTCTCGCGTGTGGGGAAGCCCGTGAGCGTGGCTTCGGGAAAGACGATGAGATCGCTGCCTTCGCGGCGCCTGGCCGTAGCGTCGAGTACGCGGGCGAGGTTGGGAGCGACTGCGCCGTCCACGACCGGGATCTGCGCGAGTTCGAGTTGCATGCTTGTCTCCTTCCTTATGTATTACGTAAAGCACCGCGTGGGCGTCAGGAGCGGCTATTATCTCCACGTTATTTTTGTCGAGAAATTACCCTGCAGGGTTACCCTGATCGGAGGACCCATGGAGCCCCTCATGGAACTGGACTGGCAGGACCGCGCGTTCCATCACCATATCGCTACGCTGATCGACGCCCTCGACGGCCCTGACTTCTGGACCCGCATGACGCGAGTGATCGAGCGCTTCGTCGCGTTCGACAACTGGGTTGCGCTCGTCTTCCGGCGCGATCGCGCGCCGCTCGTGTGCGCCGAGTCGCCGATGCCCGACGGCACCGTGGATCTCTTGTTCCGCGCGTATCTGGAGGGGATGTACCTGCTCGACCCGTTCTATCTCAACGCCAGCGAGAAGCCGCGCGCGGGGCTCGTCTCGCTCGCCGAAGTCGCGCCCGATAATTTCCGCATGACGGACTATTACCAACGCTACTTCAAGAGCAACATCATCGGTGACGAAGTGCAGTTCAACGTGCCGCTCGACGATGCGCGCACGCTGATTTTCTCGCTAGGCGCAAAGCACCATTACACGGAGCGCGATATTGCGTTGTTCGCGATGTTCGCGCCGTGGGTGGTCGCGCTCATGAAGCAGCGGCTTGCGTATGAGACGTTTGCCGAGGGTGTTGCCGAGGCGGTCGCGTCGGACTCGGCTGAAGCCGACAGCGCGGCACAGCAGGGGCAGTTGAGCGAGGCGGGCTTCGCGAGCCGCATCGAGGCGGTCACGCAGCAAAGCGGACGCGTGCCGCTCACTGCGCGCGAGATCGAGGTGGTGCGTTTGAGCCTGAGCGGATTTTCTACGCGCGCGATTGCGGAGCGGCTCGAAATTTCGTTCGAGACCGTGCGGGCGCACAAGAAGCATATTTACGCGAAACTCGGCGTGAGTTCGCAGTCGGAGTTGTTCGCGCTCTTCTACGAGCCGCTCGGGCGCATGAGCGCCGCGCGCCTTTAGCGGCGCGCGTTAGAACTCAACGAGCGCGAAGTCTTCCTTGCCCACATCGCAGAGCGGGCAGCGCCAGTCGTCGGGCACGTCGGCCCAGCGGGTGCCGGGAGCGAGGCCGTCGTCAGGGGCGCCTGCCGTTTCGTCGTACACCCAGCCGCAGATCACGCAGACCCATTGCTTGAGGCCGTCGTCGGCGTTGGCCGCAGCCGTTGAAGCGCTTGCGGGTACCTCGAGCGCGTCACTTTCGGGCGGGGTGCCGAGCGCGACGACGAGCGGCGCTGCGGTGCTCTCGCGCGTAGCGAGCTTGCCTTGCAGCGTGGCGAGCAGCGCGGCCGCTTCGTCGGCGGTGAGGTCGATCCAGTACGGGTCGCCTGCGCCGTCATTCAGGCGATCGGGAGAGAACTGGATTTCGAGGGCGACGCCTTTCTTGTACATAAGCGAAAACGGTTGGCTTAATGCCCCGGACGCGCTGCGCTCACAGGAAGTAGCGGAACAGCAGCGAGGCCGCGATGCCGCCAGCGCCGATCAGCGCGAGCAATTGCAGGAGCGTGATGGACTTGCTGGACTTGGCGTTCGAAGCGGCGGGACGGGTGGTGGTGTTCATAGGGTGATATTGCGGCGGCGTGGGTTGCGTTCTCGATTGCGCCCCTTAATGCCGTCATGATCGGCATGACGGCGGCAGAGCGCGGCGGGGGAGTTTCGCACGATTTCGCATCGACGGGGGCATTTGCGCGGCGACTGCGCGCACGCGTCGCAGATTTCGCCCCCGGCAACCTGCGCCGCACAGCGGCACTGATTATCGCCGCTAACGCGGGCCGGATTCCTGAGCGCGCGGAGATGGTTTATTTCGCATGCGTTGAGAGAAGCGCCTCACAACTGCAGCCAGCGCCGTTCGATATACGAAAACAGCCAGCTGACTGGCACCGCGCAAGCCATGCCGATGGCGACCTGCGCCACGCGAAAGAGCGCGACGTCCCACACCGGCCCGTTCATGGGCACGAGCAGCACGATGGTGGTGGTGATCCCGCCCAGCCGCGCGGCGGTGCTCACGCTCAGGCACCAGCAGCCGATGATCACCACGCTCACGGCAACGAGGTAGGCCCCGAGATTTTCCGGGCCGAACGCCGCCGTTGCGAGCCCCACCGCGCCGCCCGCAATCGCGCCGATGAACTGGTCGCGCGACTGCGCGAGCGTATCGGCGTAATCGTGCTGGGTGACGGCAATCGCCGTGATCGCGGCCCAGAACGCCTGTTCGGTGTGAAGCGCGCGGCCGATGCTGTATGCGAGACCTGCCGCGCATACGGCGCGCAGCGCCATGAGCGTGCCTTGCGCGGCGCGGCTCCTGAGCGGCAGGCGCTTGAGCGCGTTCAGCGCCGATTGCTGGAGCGAAGTGAGATAGGCGTAGAGGTTGTCTTGTGGGTCGTGCATCGCGCGTGATCGGTCGTAAGGAGAACGTGAGGATAGGCGGGTGCGCTGCCAAGCATATCAAGCCGTGTTTGCCGTGTGCGGATCTTCGGGCAGGCAATGCATGCGCAACGGCTTCGCCGCGTGGCGCAGATCGCGCTCCACGGCGTGCCGCGCGCCTTGCGCGCGTCGCGGCGTTTGAGCCGCCGCATGAGGCCTTCGTGCGCATCGTTGAGCGTGCGCGTGAAGTCGGCGTCGTCGAACAGCAGGTTTGAAATGGGGCCCACCTGGAGCCACACCGTTTCGAGCGCTCATGGAAAGCGCGTTCGCGGTGAGCGTCGCGCCGATGCCTGAATGGCCCGGTGGCGAATCGAGCTTCGCCTGCTGCACGCGTGGGGCGAATTCGGCCGAAAAGCCGTAGACCGCGCACGAGTTTGCATGCGTGTCTCCTTGAGATTTAATCAAATCTTTGCGTGGCCAAATGTGGAAGTAAATTTGATCAAATTCTCAGGGAAACAAAAAAAGGCGCGGTGCCATTCAGCATCGCGCCTTCCTGCAGCTCAAAAAAAACCGTGCGTTACTTCCTGTCGATCGAGATCGCTCCCGGACCCGTTACCGCGAGTGCGAGCAGGCCGCCAGCGATGCTGATGTTCTTGTAAAAGTTGATCATGTTCGCCATTTGATCGGCGCCGGTCATGGTCCAGAAGTGATGGCCGATAAAGGCGGTCGCCACGGTATAGATCGCGAGCAGCACGGCGAGCGGCCGCGTGTAGAACCCTACGAGCAGCAGAATGCCGACCGCGAACTCCATGATCACGGCGATGGCCGCCGACAGCATCGGCACGGGCGCGCCCACATGCGCCATGTAGTCGACCGTGCCCGAAAAGCCGGTGATCTTGGACCAGCCGAACAGGATGAACAGGGAAGTCAGCAGGATGCGCGAGACCAGCAGAACGACGTCGTTGCCCGGCCCGAACAGGTTGTATCGCATGGTTTTCTCCGAAGAAGTTTTAAGCAGTTCACTACGTATCAGTTCGCGCTTTGCCGGGCGGCGGCCCGCTTTCAGTGAGCGGACCGCCGCGCGCCGGTCTGCGCAAGGATAACCTCAGGCGCAACGCCGAAGTTAAGACCAAAGCTCCGACACTTCGATATTACGCAGATCGAACACCAGGACCTCGGCATCGTGTCCGTCGCTGAAGCTCAACTCGCGCTCGGAGCGGATGCGTGCGCCGTCGCCTTCGCCCAGTTCCATGCCGTTCAGCTTCACGCTGCCGCGCGCCACGTGAACGTAGGCGTAGCGGTCGGCGCCCACTTCGACCTTCGCCGTTTCCGCGCCGTCGAGGCGGCCGGCATACACGCGTGCGTCCTGGCGCAGCAGCAGCGAGTCTTCGGCGCCGTCCGGCGAGAGGATCAGGCGGAACTTGCCACGCTTTTCCTCATCGACGATGTTCTTCTGCTGGTAGCGCGGCTGCGCGCCCTTCACGTTCGGTGCAATCCAGATCTGCAAAAAGTGCACCCCTTCGTCCGCCGAGTGGTTGAACTCGCTGTGCGCCACGCCGGTGCCGGCGCTCATCAGTTGCACGTCGCCGGGGACGATCACGGAGCCCGTGCCCATCGAGTCCTTGTGCTCCAGCGCGCCTTCCAGCACGTACGAGAAGATTTCCATGTCTCGGTGCGGGTGCTTGCCGAAGCCGCGCGCCGGAGCCACGCGGTCGTCGTTGATCACGAGCAGGTCGGAGAAGCCCACTTGCTTCGGATCGTAGTAGTTGGCAAACGAAAACGTGTGACGCGAGCTGAGCCAGCCATGTTCACCGCGGCCGCGTTGGTCTGCCTTGCGAAGTTCGATCATTTTCGTCTCTCCGTATGAATCGTTTCGATTCGGTTGGTTGATTGGTTGCGATGGAAAGAAGTTTAGGTCAATCAAATCGACTTGAATCGCCGTAAAATACGACTCACTGTCACATTGAAGTGGACAATCGGAATGCAACTCGATGACATGCGGATCTTCGTGAACACCGTGGACGCGGGCAATTTCACGGCGGCGGCCCATCGGCTGCGGCTTTCCAAGCAGTTCGTGAGCCGGCGCGTGGCGGCGCTGGAGGCCGATCTGGGCGCGCGCCTGCTCGTGCGCAACACGCGCAAGCTGGCGGTCACGGAACTCGGCCAGGACTTCTACGAGCGCGCGAAGCGCATCCTTTCGGACGTGTCCGAGGCCGAGCAAGCCATGTCGGACAGGCGCAGCGAGCCGCGAGGCCTCCTGAAAGTGAGCGCGCCGATGTCGTTCGGCATGGCGCACCTTTCGCCACTCGTCGCCGAATTTCTGCGCGAGCATCCGGACGTGCGCTTCGACATGGATCTGAGCGACCGCAGCGTCGACGTGATCGGCGAGGGTTTCGACATGGCGCTGCGCATTGGGCGGCTAGCGGATTCCACGCTGGTCGCGCAGAAACTCATCGACGTGCGCATGATCGCCTGCTGCAGCCCCGGCTACCGGCGGCGGCGGCGCGCGCCGCAAACGCCCGCCGATCTCGCGCAGCACGCCTGCCTGCCGTACGGGCAGCAGGGCCGCGCGCCGTGGGAATTCATCGTCGATGGCGTGCGCACGCCTTTCGACGTGCACGGGCCGCTGCGCGCGAACAACGGCGAAGTGATCCGCGACGCGGCCATTGCCGGGCTCGGCATCTGCTATCTCCCGGACTTCATCGTGGCGGGATCGGTTGACGCGGGCTTGCTGGTCGAGGTGCTCGAACCGTTCATGCCGCCGCCCAACGCGCTGCATGCGCTGTACCCGCAACATCGTGAAGCTTCCGTGACGATCCGCGCGTTCACGCAATACCTGCGCGAGCGGCTCGCGGCGCGTGCGGCAACCGCGCGTGGCGGGGCGCTTTGACGCAGCAAACCCGCGGCCCTTGCAGAAGCACTGTTGTGCCTGCATCTAACGCATCAGGCATTGCGGATACACCATGAAAGCGCGGGCATGTGAGGCGCATTGTCGCAGTTTCGTTGTATGCTCACCGCCCCGAGGGTTGCTCGGGCCGCGCGATGCGGGCGCGGAACCCCATGCTGGCGGGCTTTGACGGACGCTATGGGGGCCGATAGGCAGGGTCAATACCCGCGATCAAAGCAACCAATTTTTCAAACGGACGCGGTTCCCGTAACCTTCGTCCATACCTTTTCCCAACCCAGAGCGAGGAAACAACGCATGTCTCTCATTAACACGCAAGTCAAGCCGTTCAAGGCAACCGCATACCACAACGGTAAGTTCGTTCCGGTCTCTGAAGAAAACCTCAAGGGCAAGTGGTCGGTTGTCGTGTTCTACCCGGCCGACTTCACTTTCGTGTGCCCCACGGAACTCGGCGACCTGGCTGACCAGTACGCAGAATTCCAGAAGCTCGGCGTTGAAGTCTACGGTGTGTCGACCGACACGCACTTCACGCACAAGGCATGGCACGACACGTCGGACACGATCGCCAAGATCAAGTACCCGCTGGTCGGCGACCCGACGGGCGCAATCACGCGCAACTTCGACGTGATGATCGAAGAAGAAGGTCTGGCACTGCGCGGCACGTTCGTGATCAACCCGGAAGGCGAGATCAAGCTGTGCGAAATCCACGACAACGGCATCGGCCGTGACGCGAAGGAACTGCTGCGCAAGGTGCAAGCCGCCCAGTACGTGGCATCGCACCCGGGTGAAGTTTGCCCCGCCAAGTGGACGCCGGGCGCTGAAACGCTCAAGCCGTCGCTCGACCTCGTCGGCAAGATCTAAGCGTCGCAGTATCAATGCGATCGCCCTGATCGCATGACGCCGAAGTCTGACTAGCTGTATCCCCGGGCCGCGCCCACGCGGCCGCGGCCGCGGCCCGGGTACCCTGTTCGCCTCTTACTGCCATAAGCGGAACGGCGAAATTGCCAGGCAATACTTAGAATTCCCCCGCTTCTTCTCTAGCCGGAAAAAAAGCCATGCTCGACGCCAACCTCAAAGATCAACTCAAAAGCTACCTCGAAAAAGTCACGCAGTCGATCGAGATCGTTGCGTACCTGGACGATGGCGAGAAGTCGCAAGAACTGAAGCAACTGCTGCAGGACATCGCATCGCTCTCGAATCGCATCTCCTACGAAGAACGCCGTGGCGCCGCAGCCGGCGACGCGCGTACCCCTTCGTTCGACATCAAGCGCGCGAACTCCGACGTGAAGGTCACGTTCGCGGGCATTCCGATGGGCCACGAATTCACGTCGCTCGTGCTGGCGCTGCTCCAGGTGGGCGGCCACCCGGTCAAGCTCGAGAACGACACGATTGAACAGGTGAAGGCGCTCGACGGCGTGTTCTCGTTCGAAGTCTATATGTCGCTGTCGTGCCAGAACTGCCCGGAAGTCGTGCAGTCGATCAACGCGATGGCTGCGCTCAACCCGAACGTGCAGATCGTCACTATCGACGGCGCGCTGTATCAGGACGAAGTCGAGAAGCGCCAGATCATGGCCGTGCCGACCCTCTACCTGAATGGCGAAGTGTTCGGCCAGGGCCGCATGGGCGTGGAAGAGATTCTCGCGAAGCTCGACACCGGCGCATCGTCGCGTGCCGCCGAGAAGCTGAACCAGAAGGATATTTTCGACATGCTCATCGTCGGCGGCGGCCCCGCAGGCGCTGCGGCTGCGATTTACGCGGCGCGCAAGGGCATTCGCACCGGCGTGCTCGCCGAACGCTTCGGCGGCCAGGTGCTCGACACGATGTCGATCGAGAACTTCGTCTCGGTCACGGAAACGGAAGGGCCGAAGTTCGCCACGGCGCTGGAGCAGCACGTGCGCGCTTATGACGTCGACATCATGAATCTGCAGCGCGCCGAAGCGCTCGTGCCTTCGGGCAATGGCTTCGAAGTGCGCACGCAAAGCGGCGCGACGCTGCGCGCGAAGAGCGTCGTGCTCGCAACGGGTGCGCGCTGGCGCAATGTCGATGTGCCGGGTGAGCAGCAGTACAAGAACAAGGGCGTGGCCTACTGCCCGCACTGCGACGGCCCGCTCTTCAAGGGCAAGCGCGTGGCGGTGATCGGCGGCGGCAACTCGGGCGTGGAAGCGGCGATCGACCTGGCCGGTATCGTGAGCCAAGTCACGCTGCTCGAATTCGGCGCGCAACTGCGTGCGGACGAAGTGCTGCAACGCAAGCTGCGCAGCCTGCCGAACGTCACGGTGCACGTGAACGCGCAAACCACGGAGATTTCCGGCGACGGCCAGAAGGTCACGGGTCTCGCCTGGCTCGAGCGCACGTCGAGCGAGAAGCATCATCTCGAACTCGAAGGCGTGTTCGTGCAAATCGGCCTCGTGCCGAACACCGAGTTCTTGAAGGGCACCGTGGCGCTGTCGAAGCACGGCGAGATCGAAGTGGACGCGAAGGGCCAGACGTCCGTGCCGGGCGTGTTCGCCGCGGGTGACGTGACGACCGTGCCGTTCAAGCAGATCGTGATCGCCGTGGGCGAAGGCGCGAAGGCCTCGCTCGGCGCATTCGACTACCTGATCCGCTCCTCCGTGGAGCAGGAAGAGGACGCGAAGGCAGCGCCTGTGGTCGCCTGAGCAAAGGTTTAGAGCAGTCTCTCTTTACGCCGGCTCACGCCGGCGTTTTTTTATGGTTTCGCGAGATGAGACGGCTCAGTCCTGTACGAGCGGGCTGCCATACGTGAAGTTGGTCGCCGGTTCCGCATGCTTTTGCCGATGGGCCTCGCGCAATGGCTTGAGCACGAATACGGCGAGCAGGGCGGCGACCGCTGCCATACCCGAGGCGAGCATGAATACCGCGTGCCAGCTGCCGGTTGCAGCGGTGATCACACTCGTGAACGGCACGAGCAGCGCGGCCGTGCCCTTCGCGGTGTAGAGCAGACCCGCGTTGGTCGCGGCGAACTTCGATCCGAAGGTGTCGCCGCAGGTGGCGGGAAAGAGGCTGTAGATCTCGCCCCATGCGAAGAACACGATGCCCGTGAGCACGACGAACGCCATCGGGCTGTGACCGTATTGCGAGAGCAGCACGATGCCGACCGCCTCGATGCCGAACGCGATGAACATCGTGTTCTCGCGGCCAATGCGGTCCGATACCCAGCCGAAGAAGGGCCGCGTGAGACCGTTGAGCACGCGGTCGATGGTGAGCGCGAACGTGAGTGCGGGGAGCGTGAGGCCGAGCAGCGAAACGGGCGAGTCGTGCAGGCCGAAGTCCTTCGCGATGGGGCCGAGCTGCGCGGTCGCCATCAGGCCGCCTGCAGCCATCATCACGAACATGGCGTACATCACCCAGAAGATGGGCGACGCAATCACCTCGCGCGGACTCGCGTTGTAGACGGCGCTCGCACTCTGCGCGACTTGCTTCGCCGCGTGTCCCATTTGACCAATGGCGCGTTTCGCCGCGGCGACGCCGTGCGAGGCGGGCGCGCTGAGCGCGAAGCCGAGCACGAGCACGACGATCCCTTGCCCCAGACCGAACCAGAGGAAGGTGGACTCATATCCGCTGCTCTTGATCATGTTGGCGATAGGCACGACGGTCGCCGCCGACCCCGCTCCGAAGCCCGCTGCCGTGATGCCGGCCGCGAGCCCGCGACGGTTCGGAAACCACTTGAGCGCGTTGCCGACGCACGTGCCATAAACGGCCCCAGCGCCGAGCCCGCCGATTGCTGCCGCGAGATAGAGCACAGGCAGCGACGCCGCGACCGAATTGAGCACCCAGGCAACCGCGCACAACAGCCCGCCGCTCACGACCACCGGACGCGGCCCATACTTGTCGACGAGCCAGCCTTCCACGGGCACGAGCCAGGTTTCGGTGACGACGAAGATCGTGAACGCGACCTGAATCGCGGCGCGCCCCCAGTGGTACTGTTCGTTGATCGGATTGACGAACAGCGTCCAGCCGTACTGCATGTTCGCGATCATCGCCATACAGATGACGCCGAACACGAGTTGCGTCCACGGCGACGCGAATCGCGACGCCCCTCCTTGCCGATGCTCCATGTGTGTCTCCGGTTTCTTCGAATGAATGGTCTTCTGCGAGAGACGGTGTTTGCCCGAATCGCAGCCACGAATCCTGTCGTTTAGCTGACAGTCGTTTACACAATATGTAATATATCAACGAAGTCAAGCGGAAGACATCTCAGGGCTTCCACTAGCTCTGAGCATTGATGAGTATGGTTTTTGAAAGCTTGAGATCGATGCCGCGCGCGCCAGAAAAAAAGCCCGCCGGCTAGGCCAGGCGGGCTGAGGCATGCGCGAGATAGCGGAAATCGCGACATGTGATGTCGTTATAGTTGAAAGCATTTGGTAATGTAATGGGAAATTTTTCTAAAACCTTTCAGGTTGATTTGAATGAAAGGTTGACCGGCATTTTTGCGCGCGAGTTGGCGGCCCCGCAGGAAGCGAGGTCGTGCAGCGCCTCGGTGCGCGTGCCAAACTGGCTGCCGGTGGGTCGACGCCGTCGAACGAGGAGACGAATCATGCAGCGCGAAGCATTCATCCGCAGCCTGACCGACGAAGGCTTTCCCGAGCCCGTTGTCGTGACGCGCGAAGCCGGCGTCATGGAGGTCCATTCGCATCCGTTCGAAGCGAAGGCGCTGGTCATCGAGGGCGAACTGCACATCCGCGTGGGCGACGAGGAGCGGCACTACAAGGCCGGCGACGTGTTTCATCTCGCCGCCAACCTGCCGCACGCCGAGCGCTACGGGCCGCAGGGCGTGCAGTATCTCGTGGGGAGGAAGTGAGGGGCGGCTCGCTCCCTCAGCCCCGCGCCGCGATCTCCTTCTTCCACCCCGCGATGATCTTCCCCGCGAGCGTGTTGTAGTCGCCGTCGAAGTGGTGATCGCCGCTCGTCTTGACGACGTCGATGCCGGTATTCACGAGCGCCGGGCACAGCGTGTCTTTCTCGCCCGCGCCATACACGCATTGCACGATCGAAGGCGGCACCTTCGCGAGTTCCGGGCGTACCTGCAAGGCCTTGTCACTGGCGGGCATGCCGAGCCAGCCCGTCACACGAATCTGGAAGTCGGCGTCCGGCGCGAAGCCGAGCAGCGACATGTACGACACCTTCGCGCGCAACGCGTCGGGCAGACGGTTGTAGGCGAACGGCATCACGTCCGCGCCAAACGAGTAGCCCACGAGCGCGATGTGCTGCGCATGCCAGCGCGAGCCATAGGTCTTCAGCACGCGTGCGAGATCGTGGCTCGTTTGTGCCGGAGTCCTTTCGCTCCAGAAGTAACGCAGCGCATCCCAGCCGATCACCGAAATACCCTGCTTTTGCAGCGCTTCTGCAATCGTCTTGTCGAGATCGCGCCAGCCGCCGTCGCCCGAGATCACCACCGCGAGCATGTCGGTGGGATGCGCCGCGGGCAGTTCGACGAGCGGCAGGTCCGACACGTCCTCTTCGCTTTCCGTCGCGACGCGCAGGTGATTCGATGTAAGCGCAACGATCTTGTCGGCGTCGGCAACGCTGGGGGCGAAGGTGCGCGGTGCGTCAGAACGGGTTGCGCGCGCATCTTTCGTCGTCACACCCTGCTCGAAGAAACCGGGCAGGCCATTGCCGCGCGAGAGCGTGGGGTCGGCCGGGCAGGGTGCGAAGCGCGCGTCGAGCTGCGCGGCCGGATCGAGCGACACGGCGCCCGCCATCGTGTTCGCGGGCGCCTGCGAGAGCATGCGCTGTGCGATGAGCGCACCTTCGCCGCTGCCGATGGCGATCGGCGCGTAGTACTCGTTGGCCCCTAGCTGCCGTTCGAGCTGGTGGCTCAGCGCTTCGGCGTCGCCGTAGAGCTTGTGGCAGGTCTCGTTCTTCGCGGCGGCGAGGTTCTGCGCATAGCGCTCCGTATCCACGCCGACGACGAGCGCGCCATGCTGCGCGAGTGCGTCGGCGCGCGTCTGGTCGGCGGCGCTCCAGTGCTGGTCCGCCGAGAACAGCACGGTGAAGCCGCGCATCGCGCCACTCGGTTTCGTCACCGCGACTTCGCCGTAACGGCCGCCGGAAACGTGCATCGTCGCGGCGGCAGCGGGCGTCGAGGCGGCCGTCGAAGCCGCGGTGGCGTGAGCCGTGAAAAATGCGAGCACAGCGGCGCCCGCTGCCGTGCCTGCAATGCGCGGCAGCCTGGGAATACGGAATGTCATGAGCGCCAGCCTCCTGCCAGCAGCGATAGATCGGCGAGGGTGATGAACACGCTGATCGAGCCCGAGGCGGCCAGATAGCGTGGTTCCCAGCGCGGCGCGAACTTGTTCTTGAAGCCGCGCAGCCCCCGGAAGTTATAGAAGCGCCCGCCGAAGCGCCAGATGAAGCCCGCGAGCCGGTGCCACGACGAAGCGAGCGGCGTGGGACCCATGCCCGAGAGCGGGGCCATGCCGAGCGAGAGCGACTGGTAGCCGGCGCCCTTCAGATGCAGCGCGAGCTGCGTGAACAGATACTCCATCGCGTAGGGCGAGGCGCCCGGCAAATGGCGCATCACGCCCACCGTTGCGTCGGTGTTCAGATCGGTCGTCATGAAGGTGACGAAGGCGAGCGGCTCGCCGTTCTGGCGGATGAGCAACACGGACTGCGCGGCGAGATAGTCGTCGTCGAACGCGGCCACCGAGAAGCTCTTTTCGCGCGCTTCGCGGTCCTGCAGCCAGGCGTCGGAGATCGCGCGCAGCACCGGCAGGCTCGCGCCCATCTGCGTGGGCTCGATATGTTCGATCGAAAAGCCATCGCGTTCGCCGCGCTTGAGCGCGTAGCGCAGATGCGCGCGCTGCGGACCCTTGAGATCGAATTCCTGCAGCATCACGCGCGCTTCCTCGCCGAGCTTCATCAGCGTGAGGCCGGCGTCGAGATAGAGCGGCAGCGCGTCGGCGCGCACCTGGTAGAACGCCGCGCGGCCGTTGTGCGCGTGCGCGAGCGTGACGAATTCGCGGATCAGCGCGGGCCACTCTTCGCGCGGGCCGACCGGATCGTGCAGCGCCGCCCACGTGCGGCCACGCTTTGCGTACATCAGGAAAGCCTTGCGCGAGGCGGAAAACAGGAAGCTCTTGTCGCCCATCAGCGCGAGGCCCGCGTCGCTGCGCTCCTGCGCGCGCACGATACGCCCGGCCTCTTCGAGGTCTTCGCTCGGGGGCATCACGAAGCGGCCGGCGGCGGGGCGCAGCAATTGCCACAATGCGAGCGCGGCGGCGAACACGCCGGCGCCGAGCGTGGCGCGCAATGCGCGCGGGGCGCGGCTGTGGAAGGCGAATTGCCACCAGAGATTTTGCGAATACTGCACGTCGCGGAACGCGAACAGCAGCACCCACACGGCGAGCGCGATCACGCAGCCGACCGAGGCGAGCCAGGCCGGCGTGAATCGCTCGGTGAACATCGACGAATGGCGATTGAAGCGCCTGCGCGTGCCAAGGAGCAGCACGATCAGCACGCACAGTACGCCCGCTTCGACGAAGGCGAGGCCCTTGGCGAGCGAGAGTGCGAGATTGGCCACGGCGATCACGAGCGCGAGCCACCAGGCGGCGTCCAGACGCCGCAGCAGACCGCGCGCGATGAAGAGGAGCAGCACGCCGAAGAGGCTGCCCATCAACTGCGAGCTTTCGAGCACCCAGAGCGGCACGATGGTTTGCAGCAGCGCGATGCGCTTGGAGAACGCGGGCGTGGCGCCCGAGATCACGAGCATGCTGCCGGTCACGAACGTCACGATGGCGAGGAAGAGCGGTGCGAGTTGCGAGACGCCGTCGGCGCCGCGCTTCGCAAAGCGGGCGCTGAGCGGTGTCTTGAGCGCGCGGCCTTCGAATACGGCGAGCACAGCCGCTGCGAGCGCGAGCGGCGCGCCGAAGTAGATCGCGCGATAGGCGAGCAGCGCGGCAAGTACCTTCGAGGTGGGCACGCTCGGGCCGAGTGCGTAGACCATCGCGGCTTCGAACACGCCGATGCCGCCGGGCGTGTGGCCGAGCAGGCCGAGCAGCATGGCGGCGCAATAAACAGTGAGGAAGTCGGTGAAGCCGAGGAGCGCATGCGGCATGACCGACCAGAGCGCGAGCCCGGCGCCGATCACGTCGAGCGCGGCCAGCAGCAACTGCGCGACGAGGTCGCGCCGCGCCGGCACCGAAAAGCGCAGCCAGGCGCGGCCGAACGGCTCGATCTCGCGCGCGCTTGGCGGGCAAAGGATGACCATCACCGCGCCGCAGCCGAGCACCACGCCGCCGGTCAGGCGTAGCTCGTCGGGCGAGAGATGCAGCAGACCGGAGAGCGTGCCGGCGGCGCCCACCATGCCGAGCGCGGTCATGAGCACGAGCGCGAGGGCGAGCGTGACGCTCGTGAACACCGTCATGCGGCCGATCTGCGCGGCGGTGACGCCCGCGCCGCCATACACGCGGCAGCGCACGGCGCCGCCCGTGAGCGCGCCGAAGCCGGTGACGTTGCCGAGCGCCGAGCCGGCGATCGCGCCGGCCCATAGCGCGCCGCGCGAGACGCGTGCGCCCAGGTAGCGCAGGCCCACGGCGTCGCGTCCGACCAGCGCGACGAAGCTCACGACCGTGGCGGCGAGCGCGCCGGCCCATTGCGCCGGCGTGAGCGTCCAGAGCTGGCGGATCACCGAGTGGTAGTCGACCGTGCGCGAGAGGTGCTGGAAGACGACTAGCAGCAGCGCGCAGATGCCGAGCGCGAACACCGGCGCGACAAAGCGCTGCAGGTGCAGGGCACCGGCACGGCGGCGCAGCGCCCCGAAGGCGCGCGCCGCGCGCGAAGAATGCGATTGAGACATGGATCGGTCTGGTGGCTCTCTGCGATGTCGCCGTATCGACTGTTACAGCTTCCCCGGCGGTGACATCGCGTTTATTCGCGTTTTGCGCTTACGTTCTTTCGAGGCCGGTTCTCGCGCACCTCGCGCCGCGAACCGGAAAATCGAGCCGAATCGTAAACGTTCGGAAAGGACTAGTTAAGCTCAGCAAACGCATAGGACTACCCGCCGGTTGACGCCCAGGTGCAAGAAACCGCTATTGGGTGCGGATCAGTCGGGCCCAATGATGCGTCGTAACTAGTGGATTGAATTGGGGAATAATCTTTTTGTGATTAATGTTTGCAAAGCCTAATTCACAGATGGCTTGAGCGGCAAGGTAGTCGTTAAGTTATGAGTAATGGGCGGGCGGTTATCGCATGCGTGAAACACGTGACGATACGGCCGGTTCGCCGCAAGCCTTACGTGGCGGGCGTTGGCGGCAGTTGCTCAGCGCATTGTTTCGCAACGAGAGATAATGCTTCGGCAGTTTGCCAGGCGCCTCCTGAGATCGCTGTCACTAATTCGAGACAGCTTGTTTAATCCTTTTACAATGCCCAGCGGGAGAGTTAGTCTGCTTTGGTCAAGAGTTGTTTTACTGCGCCGGGAGAATGACGTGAAAAGACTAGCCTTGACTTCCCTTTCGCTAGCCGCGCTCGGGGTTGCCGGTACGGTTCAGGCACAGACCAGCGTGACGCTGTACGGCACCATCGACACATCGATCACTTACGTCAACCACGCCGACGGCGGCCACAACCTCTGGACGCTCGGCAACAGCAGCTACGGCAATCTCTCCGGCTCGCGATGGGGTTTGAAGGGCGCCGAAGATCTCGGCGGCGGCCTCAAGGCGATCTTCCAGTTGGAAAACGGCTTCAACCCGTCCACGGGCGCGCTCGCGCAGGGCGGCAGGCTGTTCGGCCGACAGGCGTACGTGGGCTTGACGGCCGAGCAGTACGGGTCGCTCACGCTCGGGCGGCAGTATGACCCGCTCATCGACCTCGTGCAGGGCATCACGGCGGACAACTATTTCGGCTCCGCGTTCGCAACGGCGGGCGACGTCGACAACTACGACAACAGCTTCCGCGTGAACAACGCCGTCAAGTACACCACGCCCGTATGGAGCGGCCTCCAGGCTGCGGCGATGTACTCGTTTGGCGGCATTGCGGGCTCGACGGGCGCCGAACAGTCGTACTCGGCGGCGGTCAACTACACCAACGGTCCGCTCGCGCTGGCGGGCGGCTACTTCTACGCGACGAACAGCCAGGCCGTGAACGGCATTCGCACCGGAGGCTGGACGAGCACCTCGGACGGCACCTTCGACGGCCCGATCAACTCCGGCTACGCCACGGCACACTCGCTCACCATCGCGCGCGCGGCGGCGCAGTACCAGCTCGGCCAGTTCACCTTCGGCCTCGGCTATAGCAACGCGCGCTACTCGCCGGACGGCAGTTCGGTGTTCCGCGACACGCAAAAGTACAACACCGGCCAGGGGTTCATGAACTATCAGCTGAGCCCCGCGCTGCTGCTCGGCGTTGGCTACAGCTACACGCACGCCAATGGCGATACGCAGGCGAACTACAACCAGGTCTCGCTCGGCGCGGATTACAGCCTCTCGAAGCGCACTGACCTTTACATGACGGCGGCGTGGCAGCATGCGAGCGGCGATACCGGCAACGGCACGGGCGGCTCGATGCCGGCCGAGGCTTCGGTTGGTTCGTATGGTTACGCGGGCACGTCGAACCAGACCATCGTGAACCTCGGGCTGCGGCACAAGTTCTGATTGCGCGCCTCGACTAACGACGCCGGATGCGCCAGTTGGGCGGCGCATCCGGCGTTTTGGCGTTTGCGGCTTTGGCTTCGGCTCAAAGCGCGTCAAACGCGAGGGTTTCACGCTTCACGCCTCGCGTGAACGCCGTAGCGTGAGCAGCGCAAGCCAGGCGGCGAGGCGCTCCATACAGCGCCGCACGCCCGCAAACGGCGGCTGCCATGCGCTCGTGATGCTCACGCGTGCTGGCAGGGCGGCCTCGGTGCTGAGCCAGATGCGCTCGCCACGCTCGAGCCGAAGCGTCTCGCCCGGCTGCAGCCAGTGGTCGTAGGGCGAGCGGGCGCGTGTGACCCACACCTGGGCCACTTGAACACGCAGCGTGGCTGACGCATTCGCGCGCCAGGTGAGCGTGCGCATTGGCGGCACCGCGAAGTGGATCGATTGTGCGGGCAACGGATCGTCGTAGCGGTCGGTTGCGTCCGCTACGGCGTGCGGAGCGGGCTGTGAGGTTGCCTGAAAAGCGTCATCCATCGTTTTCTCCAGTTTTTGGAGCCGACGAACGGAGCGCTGCCACCCAGAAAAACAAAAAGCCCCGTCGATGCCGGCGGGGCTTGTGATTTGTGTGACGACAGACTGCTAGTACGCACACCATCCCCGTGGGCTACCCGTATGGGTTTTCCACGGATGATTCATCGTGGGGAGGAGGGTGGAGGAAGTGTGCATAGGTCGAGTGTGCGGGGTGCCTGCAGCGCTGTCAACCTGAAGTGCTTAAATGGCATTGGCAGCCGTAGTTTGTGTTGCGCGCGAGTCTCGTTCGCACCTTTGCGTGACGCGATCGTGCCCTTCGATGGCATATCCCCTTGCGGGCAGCCCCGGTTTCTCACTAGGATTGGTTGTTTTTCATAGATATCCGGTTGGCCGTGCCCACAATGTGGGAGCGCACCCCTGATGAGCCCTCGAAGCATCGAAGTGTTGTGCAGAAACGACTGCATCTGATATATCACATACAGAATATTGATTTTTGTCGCGATGCAGCATATGATTGAGTCATTCGATTACTCAATCATGCGGAGCTTCAAATGGATTTTGTTTCTCTTGCGCTTTTCGGTGCAGCGGTCGTGGGTCTGGGTGCAGCTGCTACGGTCATGATCGCCAGGTGGCTGCCGCAGTCTGCTATTGAGCAGGCCGCACAGCATGGCCGGTACGCTGGTTTGGGCGAAGCGCCGCGCGCCAAGGCCGTTCGTCGTGCACAATTCGGTCCGCGAATCCGTCCGCAGGTCGGAAAAGAGGTAATCAATGTCGTCAGAGCAAACTGAAGTTGTAGCAAGCCGGGAAGCGGCGCCGCTCAAGCTGGTGCTGCAGCCCATCAACGCAACACTGAGCCTGCGCGATCAGGCTTACGCCATGCTGCGCCACGCCATTGCCGACGCGGACATCTACCAGTCGCGCGAGGAAATCCGGCTCGACGAGCGCGTGCTGAGCGAATCGCTCGGCGTGAGCCGCACGCCGGTGCGCGAGGCCATGACGCTGCTCGAGCAGGAGGGCTTCCTGCGCATGGTGCCGCGCCGCGGCATCTATATCGTGCGCAAGAGCAAGCGCGAGATCGTGGAGATGATCCAGATGTGGGCGGCGCTCGAAAGCATGGCCGCGCGCCTCGCCACGATCCACGCCACCGACGAGGAAATCGCGCGGCTGCGCCACATGTTCGACGACTTCCGCGACAGCACGCCCGCCGAACACATCGCCGAGTACTCGGACGCCAACATCGCGTTCCACCAGGCGATTGTCGAGCTCTCCAAGTCGCAGATCATCCTCGACACCATCAAGAACATCTTCGTGCACGTGCGCGCCATTCGCCGCATGACGATTTCGCAGAGCGACCGGGCTTCGCGCTCGATCGTCGACCATCTGCGCATTATCGAGGCGCTAGAGAAGCGCGACACCGAACAGGCGGAAAAGCTCGTGCGCCAGCATTCGCTCGATCTCGCGGTCTATGTCGAGAAGAACTGCGATTTCCTGGATTGACGCAGGCGGCTCGCGCCGCTAAATCGAGGCAAAACGGGAGACCCTTGGGTCTCCCGTTTTGCGTTTACGCCCCTTCGCGCCCCTTCATCACGCGTTGGCCGAACGGCCGCCCGCCGACTTTATGCGCATCAACTCCTGGCATCCCTGACCAAATCACAGTCCCTTACCGCCATCCTTCACACGGAATCTGGCATATCAGACGTCGCAAATGCTCGGGGTTTTCCCTCACGTGCACCGCGTCAATACCGTCGAACTTGCGCCAAAGCCATGCTGGATAAGGCTTCGACGCGATTTTAATGACATTCCCGACGGGCAATTCCCCTCTTGCTTCGTTCTGATATATCACATACCGTATTGCTCAAGGACGCAGATGACGCGCCATAGCGCGAAACGCCTCTGCCCACGCAACCCCACCGATTTTCGAAAACTCGCCCGGCCACGATTAGATAAGGAGACATGACATGGGCAAGGCATTGAACGGCGTGCGCATCCTCGATTTCACGCACGTGCAGTCGGGACCTACCTGCACGCAACTGCTCGCCTGGTTTGGCGCGGACGTGATCAAAGTAGAGCGCGTAGGCGCTGGCGACATCACGCGGGAGCAACTGCGCGACTTGCCGGACGCGGACAGCCTCTACTTCACGATGCTCAATGGCAACAAGCGTTCGCTCACGCTCGACACGAAGAACCCGCAAGGCAAGCGCGTGCTGGAGCGGCTCATTCGCGACTGCGACGTGCTGGTCGAAAACTTCGCGCCGGGCGCGCTCGAGCGCATGGGCTTCAGCTGGGAACGCATACAGACACTGAACCCGCGCATGATCGTCGCCTCGGTGAAGGGCTTCGGCCCGGGCCCCTACGAGGACTGCAAGGTCTACGAGAACGTCGCGCAGTGCGTGGGTGGCGCGGCTTCGACGACGGGCTTCGACGACGGCCCGCCGGTCGTCTCCGGCGCGCAGATCGGTGACAGCGGCACGGGCTTGCATCTCGCGCTCGGCATCGTCACGGCGCTCTATCAGCGCACGCACACGGGGCGCGGCCAGAAGGTGCTCGCGGCCATGCAGGACGGCGTGCTCAACCTGTGCCGCGTGAAGCTGCGCGACCAGCAGCGGCTCGAGCGCACCGGCGTCATGAAGGAGTACCCGCAGTATCCCAACGACGGCTTCGGCGAGGCCGTGCCACGCGCCGGCAATGCGTCGGGCGGCGGGCAGCCGGGCTGGATTCTCAAGTGCAAGGGTTGGGAGACCGATCCGAACGCCTATATCTATTTCATCGCGCAGGCGCCTGTTTGGGACCGCATCTGCAAGCTGATCGGGCGCGAGGAGTGGATCGACGATCCGGACTACGCCACGCCGAATGCGCGCCTGCCGCGCCTGAAGGCGATCTTCGACGAGATCGAGCACTGGACCATGCATCGCACGAAGTTCGACGCGATGGCCGTGCTCAACCGCTACGACATTCCGTGCGGCCCGATTCTCTCGATGAAGGAGATCGCCAGCGACGAATCGCTGCGCGCGAGCGGCACGATCGTCGAGGTGGATCACCCGGTGCGCGGCAAGTACCTCACGGTGGGCAACCCGATCAAACTCTCGGACAGCCCGACCGAAGTCACGCGTTCGCCGATGCTGGGCGAACACACCGACGAAGTGCTCGCGGAATTCGGCTACACGAAGGACGAGATCCACTCGCTGCGCGCTTCTGGCGCCGTTTGAAACCAGGGAGGAAACATGGAAACGTGGATGCGTTTGATGGCGAGCGACGGGAGCATTGTGTTCGGCCGCGTCGAAAACGGTTACCTGCACGAATACGAAGGGCTTGATCAGCCGGTGCCCACTGGCGCGGTGCTGTCGCTACGCGCGCTCACGCCGCTCGCGCCGTGTGCGCCCGGCAAGGTGGTCGCGCTCTGGAACAATTTTCACGCGCTCGCCGCAAAACTCGAAAAGCCGGTGCCCTCGCACCCGCTTTTTCTCATCAAGCCGGCGGCGTCGGTGATCGGCTCTTCGGAATTGATTCGGCGTCCTGCCCACTATGCGGGAAAAATCGTCTTCGAAGGCGAACTCGGCATCGTGATCGGCAAGCGCTGCCGCGACGCGAGCGTCGAAGAAGCCGAGTCGGCGATCTTCGGCTACACGGTCGTCAACGACGTCACGGCCGCAGGCCTCATCACCGAGAATCCGCACTTCCCGCAATGGTGCCGCGCCAAAGGTTTCGATACGTTCTGTTGTTTGGGCCCGTCGATCGTTTCTGGCTTCGACTGGCGGCGCGCACGCGTCGTAACGAAACTCGATGGCGTGGAGCGGCAGAATTATCCGCTCGACGACATGGTGTTTTCGCCGGCGCAGCAGGTGAGCCTCATTTCGCAGGACCTGACGCTCGAACCGGGCGACGTGATTGCGTGCGGCACGTCACTCGGCGTAGGCTCGATCGTTGATGGCGCAACGGTCGAGGTCACGATCGAAGGGATCGGTACGTTGAGCAACGCGCTGGGCGCCGCATGCGCGCAAACCGAGTCGCTCGCCGCCGTAGAGGGCGCGGCTTGACCGCGTAAAACCAAAGACGCGCGCGGCAGCGATGCCGCGCGAGGAGGAGAGATGCCGGAGCAACTGGCTGCCGACCTGGCGTGGTTGGGCGCTGGCGCGCTGTTCGCATGGCTCGGCTGTGCATTTGCACAACTGGCGGCGCTCGCGCCGGTGCGTGCGTGGCCTTCGTCGCGTTTTCGCGCCGTGCCGCGCTGCGCCAGGCGTGCTGGTGCGCCGCACAAGCATCGGCTCATTTTCGCCATTTCGTTCGCATTGCTACTGACCGTGCCGCCCGGCGTGATCGCTGCGGGCTGGATGCATGCGCCCGACGCGACGGTGGCTGTCGAATGCGGCGTGCTGGGCGGTTTGTGCGTTGCGGGCCGGCGCGACCTGACGCGGCGCGCGCCGACGGCGGCGCTGCTGGGTGGTGTAGCGGGCGCGAGTGTCTTGATCGGCGCTTTCGTTGCCTGCGTGTTGCAGCCCGAGCGTAGTCCTGTCGAACGTGTGGCGCTGTTCGTCGCGGCGGCGACCGGCGCACTGTTGATCGGCGGCGCGCTGAGTCTGTTCAGCCGTGGCGCGCAAGCGAGCGGCGCGGTGCGCAGGCGCGTGCCGTTCGGGCGCGGTGACCGCGTCATGCATGTCATCGCGCTGCTGCTAGTCGCGGCGCTCGGCTATGGATTCCTGGGCGCGCGTGCTTCGCCCGATTTCGAAATCTCCGTGCTGGTCGCGGCGAGCGTGCTGTGTGCGGCGCTGGGCGCGCGGCTCATGAGCGGCGCCCGGCGACCGCGGCTCGCACGTACGGGCGCCGTCGAGGCGTCACCGCCACGCGAGCCCTTCAGCGCGACATTCAATGCAAGTTTTGCGGGTGTGCCGGACGAACTGCTGGTCGCGGCCTGTGGCAGCGGCGCGTTCGAACCCGCCTGGCTGGCCGCGAACGACACGCCGCATGGCGGCGGAGGGCGCGCGGGTCATCACGCATCACAGGACTTGCCACGGCGGCGGCGCAGCCGGGGCGGCGCGCTGCGTCAGCGGCAAGGGCCGCACTGACGTCGTATCGAAATATCGTGCGCTGCCACCGAAGAAGGTGGCAGCGCCACGAGACCATCCGCGGGACCCGGGAAAACAACGGAACGCGCAATACGACGCGAACGATTAGTTATGTCTGATGGCTTTCGGTGCAACCATCAAACCTTACTTATGCAAACTCGCTTCTGACACTTTCGTAATGTTCTCGATGAGTGCTGCGCCTTCCTCCATGAGGAAGCGCTTGAACGCGAGCGCAACGGGCGGCAGCCGCTTGTTTTTCCGGTGCACGACGTACCAGTTGAGCATGACCGGGAAGCCTTCCACGTCGAGCACCGTGAGGTGACCGACCTGCAATTCGAGGCTGATGGTGTGCGCCGAAAGAAACGCGATGCCCATGCCCGCGATCACGGCCTGCTTGATCGTCTCGGTGCTCTGGATCTCCATGGCGATCTTGAGGTTCGTGATCTTCCCGGCGAAGCCTTCTTCCATCGAGTTCCACGTGTCCGAGCCGCGCTCGCGCACGATGAACGCCTCGTTGGCGAGCGTACTGAGCTTGATGGAGCGCTTGTTGGCGAGCGGATGCGTGGGCGCCGCAACGATCACGTACGGGTGGGGCGCAAACGGCTCGTTGATGGCGTCGGTCGCGTGGGGCGGACGCACCATCACGGCGAGATCGGTCTGGTTGGTGGCGAGTTGCTGGAGCAGCTGCTCGCGGTTGTGCACAGAGAGATTGAGCGCGACACCCTTGTAGCGGCGCGTGAACTCGGCCAGCAGGCGCGGAAAGAAGTAATCGCCTGCGCTAATGACCGCGACGTTGAGCTTGCCGCCCGAGACGCCCTTTAGCTGGCTCATCGCCTCGTCCACTTCGTGGAACTGCTGCATGATCGCGCGGCTGTAGTGAAGCATCTCCGTGCCCGCGGGCGTGAGATAGATCTTCTTGCCGAGCTGCTCGAAGAGCGGCAGGCCTGCGTGCTCTTCGAGCTGCCGAACCTGTGTGGAAACGGCCGGCTGGGTGAGATGCAGTTCCTCCGCAGCGCGCGAAAAACTGAGGTGGCGCGCCACGGTCTCGAAGACCTTGAGCTGGCGCAGCGTGGCGTTTCGCATCGTCATGGCCGAACCATAAGGGATACTGAATCCACATAATAACAAACTTTAATTGTGAGTAATTCAGCAATCACCCTAGCATAAGTTGAAAGGAGTCCGAATGCCGCGCGGCACGCTCGAAGCTATGTTCGGGTTAACGCTCGGAAATACGATTTCATAAGGGACAACGCGTAGAAAAGCCCTTGTTTTACGATGTTTTCAGGGGGCGGCTGTCATGCCAGGGTGAATTAGGATTGACGAATTTCATTCGGATTTTTGATTCAGCTGGCGAATAGAAGACACAGCGCAGCGATGTGAAAAGTTAAAACCATAAGCCCGAATTTATGCAGACCCGCAATCATGCCGGCTGCAATGAATGGATAGCGGAGACAAGCGATATGAATGCAATCGGTCAGAGGAGCGAGAGCGGTCCGTTTTGGACGAACCGCTGGTTTCAACTGGTGGTGGGCATGCTATGCATGGCGCTCGTTGCCAATCTGCAATACGCATGGACGCTGTTCGTCGCACCGATGAACTCGCGCCACCACTGGGGCCAGGCGGAAATTCAACTGGCGTTCTCGATTTTCATTCTGACCGAGACCTGGCTCGTGCCGGTGGAAGGCTGGCTCGTCGACAAGTTCGGCCCGCGTCCTGTCGTGGCGGTCGGCGCGGTTTGCGCAGGCCTTGCCTGGGTGATCAACTCCTACGTCACGACGCTGCCGATGCTCTACGTGTCGGCCGTGATCGCGGGCATCGGCGCGGGCGGCGTGTACGGCACCTGCGTGGGTAACGCGCTCAAGTGGTTCCCGGACCGCCGCGGCCTCGCCGCGGGCCTCACGGCCGCGGGCTTCGGCGCCGGCGCCGCCGTGACGGTGATTCCGATTGCGAACATGATCACGCGCTCCGGCTACGAGCACACGTTCTTCGTCTTCGGCGTCCTCCAGGGCGTGTCCATTCTCGTGCTCTCGTTTCTGCTCGTGAAGCCCGTGCCGCGCGCCGTAGCCATGGATAGCCGCCGTCTCGTTTCCCGCGTCGACTACACGCCGGGGCAGATGGTCAAGCAGCCGGTGTTCTGGGTGATCTACATTTGTTTCGTCGCGGTGGCCGCTGGCGGCTTGATGGCAACAGCGCAGATCGGTCCGATCGCCAAGGACTGGGGCCTGGCCCGCATTCCGATGACAGTGTTCGGTATGACGCTGCCGCTCCTCACGCTCACGCTCTCGATCGACAACATCTGTAACGGCTTTACGCGTCCGCTGTGCGGCTTCATCTCCGACAAGATCGGGCGTGAGAATGCGATGTTCCTGATCTTCGTGGGCGAAGGGCTCGCGCTGCTCGGCATGATGCAGTTCGGCACGAACCCGTATGCGTTCATGACCTTCGCCGCGCTCATCTTCCTGTTCTGGGGCGAGATCTTCTCGATCTTCCCGGCCATCTGCGCGGACACCTTCGGCAGCAAGTTCGCCGCGTCCAATGCCGGCACCCTGTACACCGCCAAAGGCACTGCGGCGCTGCTCGTGCCGGTGGCCTCGGTGCTGTCTGCTACGGGCGGCTGGAGCGCGGTGTTCATCGCGGCTGCGGTCATCACGATCGCGGCGGGCGTGAGCGCCAAGTTCTTCCTCGCGCCAATGCGCAAACGTCTGATCGAGCAGAGCAGCGAAGCAAGCACTGAAGCGAGCAACGAGCCCAACGTCACACTGGCGACGAATACGGGCGCAGGGTTGCCGCACTGGTCCAACCAAAGCGGCGAATGAGGCGCGCGGGCCCGCCATGTCGATGAACGTATCGCTCCAGCAACTCAAGGTGTTCGTCGCGGTGGCGCGGGCGCGCAGCTTCACGCGCGCCGCGCGCGAGTTCGGGCTCACGCAGTCGGCGGTGAGCCGCTGCGTGCGCGAACTGGAAGAAGCGGTCGAGCTCAAGCTGTTCGACCGCACCACGCGCCAGGTCGAGCTCACGCTCGCGGGCAGCGGCTTCGAGCGGCGCATCGGCCGCTTGCTCGACGAGATCGAGATGGCGCTCAACGAGGGCCGCGACGCGCACCAGGCGCATAGCGGCGTGGTGCTCGTGGCGAGCAACCCGGTGCTCTCGTCGACCTGGGTGCCCGCCGCGCTCGCACAGTGCGCAGCGGCTTTTCCGGCGCTCACATTGCAACTGCAGGATTTGCCGCAGGCGGCCGTGCTGCAGGCGGTCGAGCAGGGCGAGGCCGACTTCGGCGTGATCGCGGAAACCGTGCCGTTCGCGAGTGGCAACCTCGACGTGCAGCCGCTCTCGGCTACACCGCTTTGTGCGCTCTTGCCCGCGCACCATCCGCTTGCGCTACAGGGGGCGCTGCGATGGGACGACCTCGCGCGCGAACCGCTCATCACGCTCAATCGCGATGCGGGCTGCCGCGGCGCGGTGATGCGTGCGCTGGACGGTCTGCGGCCTGAGGGGAGGCCGCTGCAGGAGTTCGCGCACGTGGCGGGCGTGGCGCGCATGGCGCAGCTCGGCATGGGCATCGGCGTGCTGCCAGTGGGCGTGGACGGGGCGCGCGGGGGACATGCGCATCGCTCGGGCGACGTTGCGCACGCAACGTGTCACTGGCCCGCGCCCGCAGGGCCGCTCGTCACGCGCTTGCTGTATCCCGTCGTGAACGTGACGACAATGCTCGTGCGCCGTCGCCATCGTTCGCTGCGGCCTTGTGCTCAGGCGGCGTGGTCGCAGTTTATGCCGGACGGGCCAATCGCGGACGGAGCGATCGCGGAGGGTGCTGACCCGGAGGCTTCGTCGCCGGATAGCGAAGCGCTGCCGGAAACGTCCATCGATGGCTCGCCGATGCGCGGCTCGAACGGCGCGCCGAGGCGCGTCGCGCTGCGCGGCGCCGATACGCCATCGCCACTCCAGGTGACCCGCACCCACGCCCGCATCGACTAGCGCGCGCGTGTCCCTCTTCTGCAAAACCAAACGGATCGCGCGATGCGATCCGTTTGGTTTTTTCAGCACCGGAACCGACGCAGAAAAAAGACGGCGCACGCGCCGCCCCTCGCCATGACGTACAGCGGCTGCGTTACGCCGGCTGCATTGCCATCCGCTCACGCTGCTTGACCAACGCGAGCACGGTGTCGATGGCCGGCGTCGGCTCGCCAACCAGCCTGCCCATTTCCTGCACGACGGTGATCAGCGGATCGATCTCCATCGGCCGGCCGGTTTCGAGATCGACGAGCATCGAGGTCTTGTGCGCGCCCACCGCGCCCGCGCCGTCGATGCGGCGCTCCACGTCCACGCGGAAGTTCACGCCGAACCGCTCGGCAATACGCTTGCCCTCGAGCATCATCGTGCGCGCCACGGCGCGCGTGGCCGGGTCGCTGGTGATGACGTCGAGCGTGGCATGCGTGAGTGCGCTGATCGGGTTGAAGCAGAGATTGCCCCACAGCTTGAGCCAGATTTCGTCGCGGATGTTCTCGCGGATCGGCGCATCGAACCCGGCGGCCTGCATGGCTTCATGAAGCTGGACGATGCGCGGCGTGCGCTCGCCCGAAGGCTCGCCAATCGGAAACTTCTTGCCGTACACGTGGCGGATCACGCCAGGCGCGTCGATTTCGGCGGCCGGATAGAGCACGCAGCCAATCGCACGCTCGGGCGTGAGACGGTTCCATTGCGAGCCGTCCGGGTCGATGCTTTCGAGCCGCGTGCCCGCGAACTTGCCGCCATGCTGGTAGAAGTACCAGTAGGGAATGCCGTTGGTGCCCGTGACGATGGCCGTGTGCTTGCCGAGGAGCGGCTGCATCGCGTCGATCACGCCCGCCACCGAATGTGCCTTGAGTGTAATGATGACGACGTCCTGCGCGCCCAGTTCGCGCGGATCGGACGTGCAGCGCACCTTCGCCACGTACTCCTCACCGTCCATCAGCAGGCGTGCACCGTTCTCGCGCATGGCGGCCAGGTGCGGGCCGCGAGCAACGAAGCTCACGTCGGCGCCTGCGCGCGCGAGTTGCACGCCCATCATGCCTCCAATGGCGCCCGCTCCAAAGATGCAGATCTTCATGTTGAAACCCCAATGACGTTGAAAACCGCTTGTCCGCAGGGGGTTTCGCGAGCGTTGGGGAAAAGCTGACCGCTCGCCGCGACCCCGGACGATGGTTTGAGCATAGGGGGCACTGTCGATTAACGACAGTTAAAGTTTATCGCGAAAATCATCAAGAGAAGCTTATGGATGCAGAGGCGCGTGACGCGGCTATTCAGGCGCGCCGCACGAGCAGAAAACTCACGCCAATCAGGCCGAGAAATGCGCCGCAGGTGCGATTGAACCAGCGGCGCACGGTGGTGCGAGTGAGCCAACGGCCGAGGTACATGCCGGCGAGGGAGTAGAGCGCGATGGCCACGCATTCGAGCCCGAGAAAGCTCGCGCCGAGCACGCCGAACTGCTGCGCGATGGGCTTGGCGACATCGACGAATTGCGGCAGGAAGGCTGTGAAAACGAGAATCGCCTTGGGGTTGCCCGCCGCCACGAGGCACTCGCGCCACGCGAGGCGCGCGAGCGAGGCGTCGCTATCCATGCTCTCGCCGATGGGGTTGGCGTCGCTGCGCCAAAGCTGCACAGCGAGCCACACGAGGTAAGCGGCTCCCGCAAGCTTGATGACGAAGAAGACCGCCTCGGAAGCGCGCAGTACCACGGCAAGACCCGCAGCCGCGAGCGCGATCATGGCAGCGAACGCCACGAGCCGGCCCGTGCCGCCAAGGAACGCGCGCAGGAAACCACGCCGCGCGGCGACGTTGATGGAGAGGAGATTGTTCGGCCCCGGCGCCATGTTCAGCGCGAAGCAAGCGGGCAGAAAAAAGAGCCAGGCGGTGAGGGACATGATGACGCTCGAAGGTTAGCGCCGTGCGCGGCGCGCCGTGAATCGCGCCATTCTAGCGCGCCTGGCGCGATCCGCCTTGCCACTCAATGGAAAACCGGCAGCAATAGAAAGAGCTTGATGGTGATGGCGTTGGCAATGTCGATAAAGAACGCGGCCACCATCGGCACCACGAGAAATGCCAGATGGGAATGGCCAAAGCGCGCCGTGACGGCCTGCATGTTCGCAATCGCCGTGGGCGTTGCCCCCAGGCCGAAGCCGCAGTGCCCCGCCGAAAGCACGACGGCGTCGTAGTTCGCGCCCATCACGCGGAACGTCACGAAGATCGCGTAGACCACCATGAGCAGCGTTTGCGCGACGAGGATCGTGAACACCGGCAGCGCGAGAGCGGCGAGGTCCCACAGGCGCAGCGTCATGAGCGCCATGGCGAGAAAGAGCGCGAGGCTCACGTTGCCGATCAGCGCGACGGCGTGCTCGGCCACCGGCCGCCCGAGGAGCGAGAGCCCATTGGCGAGCAGCACGCCGACGAACAGCACGCACACGAAGGTGGGCAGTTCGAACGCGGTGCCGGCGATCAGCCCGGAGAGCACCTCGCCCCCGGCGAGGCTGATGGCGATGAGCGTGACCGTGTTGATGAATGCGCCCGGTGTGGTGGGCTGCTCGGCTTTCGGCTCCTCGAATGCATAGGGGTCGGGCGTTGCTGCGCCGCTGGCGCCAGGCGCCGCGTCGCCGGCTTGTGCGCCGATGCGTTTCATGAGGTGCTGCGCAACGGGTCCGCCGAGAATGCCGCCCATGATCAGCCCGAACGTGGCGCACGCAATGGCCGCTTCGGTGGCGGACTGCAGCCCATGATGCTCGGTGAACACCGCGCCCCAAGCGGCGCCCGTGCCATGGCCGCCCGCGAGCGCCACCGAGCCGCCCAGCAGCCCGTACAGCGGATCGACGCCGAACGCCATGGCGAGCGCGATGCCCAGCGTGTTTTGCAGTGCGAGAAGCGCGACCACGACGGCGAGAAAGCGCACGAGTACGGGGCCGCCGTGTTTCAGGTTGGCGAGGTTCGCATTGAGGCCGATGGTGGCGAAGAACGCTTGCATGAGCGGCGCCTGCAGCGAGGTGTCGAAGACCACGTCCCTATGCGCGAAGCTGTGCACGCCGAACACGATCAGCGCGGCGACGATGCCGCCCGCCACGGGTTCGGGTATCGTCCATTTGCGCAAGATCGGCACGGCGGCGACGAGCCACTGGCCGACCAGCAGCACGAGCGATGCGACGACGAGCGTTCCGTAGACTTTGACGTTCATGGCGGGTGTCCGGCGGGGCGGTGAGGGCGCAAGCCTGGCGGCGCATCTTTTGCGCACGGTACACCAGGCGCTTGCGCGTTGCGCGCATGGTGCGCAGCCAGGCGCCGGTTCCGGCCACTTTGCTTGCACGAATCGGGGCCCCACGCTTAAATAGGCAGGCATTCACGGGCGAAAGGCCGACGCGCATGCAGGACGAATATCCCCCGCGTTTCCCCGTTTGCCACGATGGCGCGAGACCGTACAAGAACCGGAGAAGGTCATGAATGGGAGCACCGTTGCTGATCGCGAGGCGGCCGGGCGTGCCGCGCGCGAGCGCTCGAAACGTTCGAGCCACAAGGAAACCGGCACCATCAAGCGCGATCCGCTCGCCCTGCTGCGCTCGAGCAGCGAAGGCCGCGTGCCGAACCTCGTGCAACTGCGCTACGGGCGCATGATCGTCTCGCCCTTCACGTTCTTTCGCGGCCGCGCGATCCTCCAGGCGCACGATCTTGCGGGCGTGCCCAACACCGGCATGACGATGGAGATTTGCGGCGACGGGCATCTGCTGAACTTCGGCGCCTTCGCCACGCCCGAGCGCCAGCTCGTATTCGATCTCAACGATTTCGACGAGGTCGCGCCCGGCCCGTGGGAGTGGGATGTGAAGCGCCTCGTGGCGAGCTTCGTCGTGGCGGCGCGGCACATGCGCTACTCGCGCGGCATGGCCGAGGAACTGGTGATGACGGCCGTGACCAGCTATCGCGACCGCCTGCGCCAATACGCGGAGTACGGCGCGCTCGATCTCTGGTACGACAAAATCACCTTCGACCGCATGGTTGAAACCGCGCTCACGCCCGAAGGCCGCCGCCTGATCCGGCGCGGCATGGAGAAGGCCGCGAATCGCACGCACGAGAACCTGCTCGAAAAGCTCGCGGAGCGCGATGGCGACCACTGGACGATTCACGACGCCCCGCCCGCGCTCTTTCACGTGCACGGCGTCAACACGCTGTTCGAACCCGAAGACGACTGGTTCACGCTTGGCGACTGGCGCACGCTGATCGAGCCCATGTACGAAGATTACGCGAAGACACTCGCGCCTGACCGGCGCGAACTGCTCGATCACTTCGCGATTCAGGACCTGGTGTTCAAGGTGGTGGGCGTGGGCAGCGTGGGCACGCGTTGTCTCGTGATCCTGCTCGTCGATCATCACGAGAAGCCGCTCTTCCTGCAGGTGAAAGAGGCGCGTCGCTCGGTCGTTTCGCAGTACTTCAAGGCGCCTTCGATCAAGCACGAAGGCGCGCGCGTCGTGCACGGCCAGCGGCTACTGCAGGCGGCGAGCGATATCTTCCTTGGCTGGACCACGGGGCCCGGCGGGCGTCATTTCTACGTGCGCCAGTTGCGCGACATGAAGCTCTCAGTCGATCTCCAGTTGCTCGACAGCGCACTGCTCTGCGGCTATGCGCGTTTGTGCGGCTGGGCACTCGCGCGCGCGCATGCGAAGTCGGGCAGCGCCGCCATCGAAATCGCTTCGTACATTGGCCGCAGCGACCAGTTCGCGGAAGCGCTCACGAGCTACGCGTTCAGCTATGCCGACCAGGTGGAGCGCGATTACGACGTGTTCCTCAAGGCCGCGCGCAGCGGCGCGATCGTCGCGCGCAGCGAAGAGGACATGGCCGCAGATTTCCGCGTTTGAGCCGGGTCTGAGTCGAAGCTGCAAGCGAAGCGCTCAGCCGAACGCGCTATCCTTGCGCTTTTCTTTCATCCCGCCGCGCATGAGCCTCATACGCATGCCCGGCATGCGCCCCATGCGTCTACGGCATATCGAAGTCTTTCACGCGATCATGCGCACCGGCTCGCTCTCCAAAGCGGCCGAGCTACTGTGCGTTTCGCAGCCCGCGGTCAGCAAGGTGCTCGCGCATGCGGAGCGCAGCGCGGGCCTCAAGCTCTTCAGCCGCGCGCACGGCCGTCTGCAGCCCACGCGCGAGGCCGAATTGCTGTTCGCCGAAACGCAGAAGCTGCAATCGAACCTCGACAGCATTCGCGATCTCGCGCGCAATCTCGCGCTGCGCCCGCAAGGGCTGTTGCGCATCGGCTGTCTGCCTAGCCTCGGCATGAGTTTGATCCCGGCTGCCGTGCAGACGTTTCGCGCGGGCTATCCCGATGTGTCGCTCAGGATCCAGACCCGCCATACCGCGGAGCTGCTCAACGCGCTGCTCACGCGCGAACTCGATCTGGGCGTCGCGCTCAATCCGCCCGCGCGGCCGGGCATTGCCGCGGTCGAACTGGCGCGCACGGCCGTGGTCTGCGTCGCGCCGCCCGACGACCCAACGCCAGAACACGCGCCGCTCGCGTTGCGCGATCTGGTCGACGGCGAGTGGATCAGCATCGGCAATGTCGATCCGCTTGGGGAGGCGATCGGCAACCTGCTCGAAGCCGAAGGCGTGGACGACCGGCTCGCGGCCGTCGAGGCACAGACGTGGCACGTCGCGCGCGCGCTCGCAGCGCGCGGCATAGGCCGTGTGCTGCTCGACGAACTCAGCGCGCGCGGGGCGGGCGAACCGGTCGCGATCCGGCGCGTCGAACCGGCGCTCACGGTCGGCGTGTTCGCCATGTGGCGCGAAGGCGGTATGGACTCACAGGCAGGCAACGCGTTCGTGGAAGTGTTGCGCGGCTGCCTTGCCGCTACTTGCGCGGCGTGAGCGCGCGAGCGCCTGGACACGGGAGCCAAGGCCGCATCACGCGAGCCGACACGGGCCGCCGGTACAATCGCGCACAGGAGGGGAGCGCGACTGTGCGCGCGCTTCGTGCGAACGAATCAGTGATCCAGGGGAGACACGGTTGAAGCGCGAGTCAAAGGCGTTGGGTATCGCCAGCAGGCTGTGCGGTCACATGCGTTACGTCGCGCTCGCGTGTGCCTGCGCGTTTTCAGGCACGGTGCATGCCGATGAACTGGAAAGCCCCACGCTGCGCAAGATTCGCGATACCGGCACGATCGTCATCGGCGTGCGCGAGGCCACCGTGCCATTTTCTTATATGGCCGGCGGCGAGCACGCAACGGGCTACTCGTACGAGATTACCCAGCGCATCGTGGAAAACGTGCGCGAAACGCTCAAGCTTCCCGAGCTGCGCGTGCGCGAACTCGTCGTCACGCCGCAGAACCGCATCACGCTCGTGCAGAACGGCACGATCGATATCGAATGCAGCACCACGACGCATACGCGCGAGCGCGAGAACGACGTGGCGTTCTCCAACAGCATTTTCGAGTACGGCGTGCGCATGCTCGTGAAGCGTGGCTCGCAGGTCCTGGACTTCGGCGATCTCGCGGGCCGTACGGTGGTCACGACCGCGGGCACGTCGGAAGAGCGCCTGCTGCGCCGCTGGAACATGGAGCGAGCGATGAACATGCACATCGTCGTCGCGAAGACTCACGGCGACTCCGTCGAAGCCGTGCGCTCGGGACGCGCCGTTGCCTTCGTGATGGACGAGCCGTTGCTGCACGCCGCGCTCGCGACCGGCTACATGGCGGGCGAAACGCCGGGTGCGCCCGTCGCGCAAAGCGCGCGTAACCTGAACGACGCGCGCGCTTACGCGATCGTCGGCAGCCCGGCAAGGTCGGAAGTGTACGGCTGCATGTTCCGGCGCGGCGACACCGCCTTCAAGCGCATTGCCGACGACACCATCGCGAAGATGGAGCGCTCGGGCGAGGCGCTCGCGCTTTACCGGCGCTGGTTCGAGTCGCCCATTCCGCCTGCGGGCGTGAACCTCGACTATCCGATGTCGGACCAGATGAAGGCGCTTTTCGCGAATCCCAACGACCAGCCGCTCGATTGAAGGCTCAACCGAAAGAAAGAGGCAACGATGAGTGATACGGAACAACGCAAAATCGCACTGGTGACGGGCGCGGGCAGCGGCATTGGCCGCGCGTGCGCGCGCCGGCTGCTGGCCAACGGCTTCGCCGTCGTGCTGGCGGGCCGCCGGGCCGCGCCGCTCGAAGCGCTCGCCAGCGAGGCTCGCGAGCGCGGCGAAGAGGCGCTGGCTGTGCCTTGCGACGTGACCGACGCGGCGGCCGTCGAGGCGCTCTTCGAGACGATCCGCACGCGCTACGGCCGGCTCGATCTGCTCTTCAACAACGCGGGCCGCAACGCGCCGGCCGTGGACATCGACGAGCTTTCGGTGGACGACTGGCGCGCCGTGGTCGATACCAATCTCACGGGCGTCTTCCTGTGCACGCGCGAGGCGTTCGGGCTCATGAAGCGGCAGACGCCCCGCGGCGGGCGCATCATCAACAACGGCTCGATTTCGGCGCACGCGCCGCGGCCGTTGAGCGCCGCGTATACGGCCACCAAGCACGCGATAACCGGCCTCACGAAAACCGTTTCGCTCGATGGCAGGCGTTACGACATCGCCTGCGGGCAGATCGACATCGGCAACGCGTCGACCGAGATGGCCGAGCGCATGGCGCGCGGCGTGCCGCAGGCGAACGGCGAGATCGCCGTCGAGCCGCTGATGGACGTGGAACTCGTGGCCGACGCGCTGCTGCACATGGCGCAACTGCCGCTCGAAGCGAACGTGCAGTTCATGACGATCATGGCGACGAAGATGCCGTTCGTGGGGCGCGGCTGAGTGCGTAGGCGAGGCGGGCGCTGCCGCACGCTCGGCGGCCACGTCCCGTATACTGGCCGCTGAACCACCACGACGCCCGAGCGCCCATGCCTTTGCCCCCGCGTCCGGACGATGATCCGCGTCCCCAGCCGCCCGCATGCCCCGATAACGACGACTGCTGCCATAGCGGCTGCGACCCCTGCATCTTCGATCTGTACGACGAGGAGTTCGGCCGGTACCGCGCCGCGCTGGCCGCGTGGGAAGCGCGCGAAGCCGAACGGCAGGCACAGGCGCAGGCGAAAGCCCCGCGCAAGCAAGCCGCAAAACCGGCTTCGCTATCGGCCGCGTCGTCGCGCGGCAAACCCTCGCGCTGAAGTGCATTGCTGCCTGCCGCCATGACCGAATCCATCCTCGTCCCCAACGCTCCCGCCCTTGAAGCCGCCGCCCTCGACGCGCTGCAGGCGTTCGTCGAGCGTCATCCGCGCCTGTTCGTGCTGACCGGCGCGGGTATCAGCACGGATTCGGGCATTCCGGGTTACCGCGACGAGAACGGCGCCTGGAAGCGCTCGCCGCCCATCACGCTGCAGGAATTCCTCGGCTCCGAGAGCATGCGGCGACGCTACTGGGCGCGCAGCTTGATCGGCTGGCCCACGGTGGGTCTCGCGCAGCCCAATTGCGCGCACCGCGCGCTCGCGCGCCTCGGTGCGGCGGGCTACGCGCGCACGCTCGTCACGCAGAACGTGGACGGCCTGCATCAGCGCGCGGGCAGCCGAGACGTGATCGAACTGCACGGCAGCATCGCGGACGTGCATTGCCTCGACTGCGGCGCGCAGTATTCGCGCGCCTCGATTCAGCCGGAACTCGAAGCGCGCAACCCGGCCATTGCGGGCGCGAGCGCGGAACCCGCCGCCGACGGCGACGCCCATCTCGACTTCGACGGCGCCAACACCTTCCACGTGCCCGCGTGCCCGGCATGCGGCGGCATGCTCAAGCCTTCGGTGGTGTTCTTCGGCGAGAACGTGCCGCGCGAGCGCGTGGCGAGCGCCTCGAACGCGCTCGACGAGGCCGACGCCGTGCTCGTGGTCGGCTCCTCGCTCATGGTGTACTCGGGCTACCGCTTCTGCGCCTGGGCGCAGCAGCGCGGCAAACCCGTGGCTGCGATCAACATGGGCAAGACGCGCGCCGACCCGCTCCTCGCACTCAAACTCGAAGCCCCCTGCGCCGCCGCGCTCGACGCGCTGGGCGCCCGCCTCGTCCCCTGACATTCCTACGACCTCACGGAACCGACGACATGCTGACCACGCTAGCCGACCTCGAAGCGCACTACGGCACGCCGCACGAACGCGCGTTGCGCAAGGAAATCGATCACGTCAACGCGGATTACCGGCGCTTCATCGAAAGCTCGCCGTTCGTCGTGCTCGCCACGGGCAGTCCGGAAGGCCTCGACTGCTCGCCGCGGGGCGACGCACCCGGCTTCGTGCGCATTCTCGACGAGCACACGCTCGCCTTGCCCGACCGTCCCGGCAACAATCACGTGGACAGCCTGCGCAACGTGGTCGCCTCGTCGCAGGTGGGGCTGCTGTTCATGGTGCCGGGCGTGGGCGAGATGCTGCGCGTGAACGGGCGTGGCCGTGTGAGCATCGACTCCGCGCTCGTCGCGAGCTTCGCCGTGGATGGCAAGCCGCCGCGCTCGGTGCTCGTGATCGACGTGGAAAGCGTGTACTTCCATTGCTCCAAGGCCATCGTGCGCTCGAAGCTGTGGGACCCGTCGCGCCACGTCGAACGCTCGCACCTGCCGGGCGCGGGCGAGATGCTGCGCCGCGTAAATGAGGAGCAATATGGCGAGACGTTCGACGCCGAGACTTACGAAGCCGGTCTCGCCGACCGCATCAAGACCACGCTGTACTGACTGAACGCCGACTGAACGCTGAGAGACCGCAAGACGATGAACGATCCGCAAGCCGCCCAACGCCTTTGCGCGCCCGCCGCCGAGCGCAACGCCGCGCCGATCCTGGAGGTGCTGCGCGGCGCGCTGCCCGCGCGGGGCACGGTGCTCGAAATCGCGAGCGGCACTGGCCAGCATGCCGTCCACTTCGCAGCGGCGTTTCCCGACCTCGCCTGGCAGCCGAGCGACGCCGACGCGCGCGCCCGCGCCTCGATCGACGCCTGGCGCGAGCACTCGGGTCTCGCCAACCTGCGCGCGCCGCTCGATCTCGACGTGCGCCGCGAGCCGTGGCCGATCGATGCGGTGGACGCGATCGTCTGCATCAACATGATTCACATCGCGCCGTGGGAAGCGGCACAGGCGCTCATGAAAGGCGCGGGCGCGCGCATTGCTACGGCTGGGGCGCTCGTGCTCTACGGGCCGTACCGGCGCGAAGGCGCGCACACGGCGCCGAGCAACGAGGCCTTCGACGCCGACTTGCGCGCGCGCGACCCGTCCTGGGGCGTGCGCGACATGGAAGAAGTGGAGGCGCTGGCGCAGGCGCAAGGCTTCGAGTGCGAAGCGCGCGTGGCGATGCCGGCGAATAATTTCAGTCTGGTGTTCAGGAAACGCTAAGCAGGTCGGCAAACATCCGTCGCGCATGCGCGCGTTCGCGCAGCGCCTCTATGTTTCCCTTATGCTTGCACGGTTGGCGCCCCGTTGCGGCGCCGTCTATGGATGAAGTGGAGAAACAACATGAGCAAACAGCCAATCGGCGTGGTGGGTCTGGCCGTGATGGGTAGCAATCTGGCGCTCAACATCGAAAGCCGCGGCCACGCAGTCTCGGTGTTCAATCGCAGCCGCGCCAGAACCGACGAGCTGATCGCCGAGTATCCGGATCGCAAGCTCGTGCCGGCGTACACGCTCGAAGAGTTCGTGGATTCGCTGGAAAAGCCGCGCCGCATTCTGATGATGGTAAAGGCCGGCGCGCCCACTGACGACACCATCGCCGCGCTCAAGCCGCTGCTGGAGAAGGGCGACATCCTGATCGACGGTGGCAACACGCATTTCACCGATACCATCCGCCGCAACCAGGAACTCGCGAAATCGGGCCTGCACTTCATCGGCACGGGCGTGTCGGGCGGTGAGGAAGGCGCGCTCAAGGGGCCGTCGATCATGCCGGGCGGCCAGCGCGATGCTTACGATCTGGTTGCGCCGATCCTGACCGAAATCGCCGCGAAGGCTCCGGACGGCGAGCCGTGCGTGGCCTACATGGGCCCGGACGGCGCGGGCCATTTCGTAAAGATGGTGCACAACGGCATCGAGTACGGCGACATGCAGCTGATCGCCGAAAGCTACGCGGTGCTCAAGCAGGTGCTTGGCCTCTCGAACGAGGAACTGGGCAAGGTCTACACCGAGTGGAACGAAGGCGAGCTCGACAGCTACCTGATCGAGATCACCTCGAAGATCTTCGGCAAGAAGGACGAGGAAACGGGCAAGGATCTCGTCGACGTGATTCTCGACCGCGCCGCGCAAAAGGGCACCGGCAAATGGACGAGCCAGAACGCGCTGGATCTCGGCGCGCCGCTGCCGCTCATCACCGAAGCCGTGTTCGCGCGCGTGCTTTCGTCGCTCAAGACGCAGCGCGTGGCCGCGAGCAAGGTGCTCTCGGGCCCGGACGCGAAGCCGTTCTCGGGCGACCGCAAGGCGTTCATCGAGTCGGTGCGCCGCGCGCTGTACTTCTCGAAAGTGATTTCGTACGCGCAAGGCTTCGCGCAACTGCGCATGGCTTCCGACGAGTACAAGTGGGACTTCCAGTACGGCACGATCGCCAAGATCTTCCGCGCGGGCTGCATCATCCGCGCGCGCTTCCTGCAGAAAATCATGGACGCCTACGCGAAGAACCCGCAGCTCGACAACCTGCTGCTCGACCCCTATTTCCGTGACATCGCGGCCAACTATCAAGCGGCGCTGCGCGACGTGGTGATCCAGGCGGTGAGCGCGGGCGTGCCGGTGCCGGCGTTCTCGTCGGCCGTTGCGTACTTCGACGGCTACCGCTCGGAGCGCGTGCCCGCCAACCTCGTACAGGCGCAGCGCGACTTCTTCGGCGCGCACACGTTCGAGCGCATCGACAAGCCGGGCAGTTTCCACGCCGACTGGTCGTAAGGTCGCAAGACGAAAGGCCGCATTGTCGTTGCGGTCTTTGTTGGAATCGTAAGGTGAGTCCTCGGGACTCACCTTTTTTTATTACCAAAATCGCAATGGTGTTTTGACAAATTAGGGTTTTCCCTAGCGTGACCGGACGCCTACACTGTAATCAGTCGCTGACGAACAAGATGTTCCGAAGCGGACATAAAACAGATGGAGGTCCGATCATGAACAAGCTTATCCCCGCAGTTGTCGTTGCAGCCGCTCTTGCCATCCCGGCAATTTCGTTCGCCCAGTCGAGCGAGCAAGGCCTGACCCGCGCTCAAGTGCGCGCGGAACTGGTTCAACTCGAGCACGCTGGCTACAACCCGTCGGCTGACCATGTGAACTACCCGGAAAACCTGCAGGCCGCTCAAGCGCGCGTGACCCAGGAAAAGCTCGCCGCCGGCGACACCAGCGGTTACGGCGCACCGGCAGTGGGTACGTCGCAGTCGGGTGCTGCGGTGCAACCGGCGCAAGTCGCACCGAACCAGCGCATTTACTTCGGCCACTAAGCCCTGACCGAACGGGACCGCTTCAGGCGGTTCCGGCAAAGCTACCCCCTGTAGTGAGTTGTCGCTGTAGGTAGTCAGTAGTTGCAGCAGAAGTGAGTAGTGAGTTGCAGTAGAAGTTGCAGTTGCAATACGCAGTGAGTCGTTGCGGCAGAAGTTGCAGCCGTAGTACGCAGAGAGCGGTAGCAGTAGAAGTCGTAGTTGCAATACGCAGTGAGTGGTTGCAGTAGTAGTTGCAGTTCGCAGTGTGCAGTTGCAATACGCAGTACGCAGGTGAGTTGTTGCAGTACGCAGAGAGAGCAGAAGGTAGTTGAAGTTGGCTGGCGCAGTGAGAGGTGCAGCCGTGCAGTAGCAGTACGCAGTAGGCAGTACGTTGTTGCAACAGGCAGTCCAGCACGGGCCGGGGGAGTGTCTGAATTTTTGTGTGCAAGGCAGATAAAAGCCTGCCGTCTGGCAGGCTCATCAATTGCATTCTACAAATGATTTCTGGTGAAGCGATCCTCGTAGAGGATCGCGAACTGGTTCATCGCGGCTTTCCAGTCATGCGCGGCACGGCTCCAGTCAGCCGTGATATTGCGCAAGGCCAGCCAGAGCAGTTTGGTCGCGGCCTCGTCCGTCGGGAAGTGCCCACGCGTCTTGACGATCTTGCGT
>NZ_JAMBPR010000030.1 GCF_024206475.1 Paraburkholderia sp. CNPSo 3274 | reverse complement strand
GAAACCGGCTCGACCAACGGCTAATGAAGCGGGAGTCACAGCGCAGCCGCTGCATGATCGCCTCACGTGTCTCTCCGTCGTCAAGCATCAGGATCAACCGGGCACGCCGCGTGTCTGCTGCGCGCACCGTTTGACTACGAGCCGCCGACAGCAATTGTTTGCGCTCAAGCGTGGTTAAGTTCATCTTTTCCATGTGTTTCATTGAATACCAAATAAGGTGCTTTTTCAATGACGCAATGGACTAGTTCGCAGCGCACTCATGATCGTTCAGCCAAACGTTTTGTGGATCGGAGCGGTGGCACAAGATCGGCAAGTAAGACACCATCCTTGTAGCAATTACATCGGTTCTTGCTCTCCGGGGAATGAGGGATCGCCCCGGCCACCGGACCGCAGGCGCTCTTTCGCGCGCAGGCGGCGCGCAACACTTTGGGCGTTGCGGGTGTGCTCGCGAAGTGCACCTGCAGCGCGGACATGCCAAGCAACCCTCGTGCCATTTTTCAAAGAGATCCGGCTCGTTCCGATGCCGCTAGAGAAGACGACAGCCCGACGCATTCCGGAACGGCTCTATATTCGGCGATCGTCTGATCTCGTCGCCTGTAGCCAATCACGCCCGGTGGACGACGCTTCGACGGTCGCGCCGCGTACTTGCTCCCATCGATGCCGGCGCGAAAGCCATTTTGGGCATCTGGGAAAGGGAATGGCAGACCGGAGCAGCGTTCCATCGATTTATCCCCCCGTCGTCGGATCTGCCTGGTCGGGCAATTGCCGCGCGACTCAATCTAACGCGGATGCTTTGCGGGCTCCTGGCCTCGTTGCCATTTCTTTCTGTCTCCGATCAGAGAATCCCGTCTTGTGCCGAAGTTAGCAGACGAACGTGTTTGCATCGTGATCACCGCAGCATCCCCAATGCGGGACGGGACAGGTGCCGAGGCTGCCATCCCGATCGCTTGCCGGCGCTCTGTGACCGCAGGTGTGCCTGTTGTCATGACCGACGTGTAGGTCAGATTCTCGATATGCGTGAAGGATAAGGTTTGCAGCGTGGCGACGAACGAATTGCCGGGGATAAGCCAGACATCCGAGTCGCCGACCAGACCGCTTGCCGCCATGGCCAGAAAAGCAATCTCAAGAAGCAGGCAAACGAGTGGCGAACGAAGGACCGACGGCGCAAAGGCATCGAGGCGCAGGCGATGAGCGACAAATACCCGCGAACACGAAAGCGATCAATGGAGGGGTAGTTGCCTCGTAATAAATAGCTGGCTCGTGAAATTTTTGCCCGTCGCGCGCGTGCGCCCGTAAGCGCGCGTAGTTCCCAATGGGTGCTTTGAGCTGCATCGTGCAAAATATCCGCATCCAAAATGCGGAGGATGGTCCGTGGGCGTCAACTTCGACTTGAACGACTTGCAGGCGTTTAGAGCAGTGGTGGAGCTCGGAAGCTTCCGCAAGGCCGCCGAGGCGGTGAGTATCTCGCAGCCGGCCTTGAGCCGCCGGATTGACAAGCTAGAGGAAGCGCTCGGCGTACGGCTGTTCGAGCGCACCACGCGCAGCGTTACGCTGACCACTGTCGGCCGCGTATTCGCGCGCAGCGCCGAACAGTTGCTCGATGATCTCGACGTCGCGTTACTCGGCATCCGCGATGTTTCTTCGAGCAGATTGGGTCACGTCACCGTCGCCTGCGTGCCTTCAGTGGCCTACTACTTCCTGCCAGGCGCCGTCGCGAGTTATCACCGGCGCTTTCCACGCATTCGGGTCAAGATGCTGGACGTGAGCGCCAACGAGGTGCTCTCCGCCGTAATCAGCGGAGAGGCAGATTTCGGCGTGAGCTTTGTGGGCAGCCAGGAGTCCGAGGTCGAGTTTAAAGTGCTGCTGCAGGAGCGCTTCGTTGCCGCCTGCCGTCGTGATCACCCCCTTGCGCGCAAGAAGCGTGTGACCTGGAACGAGCTTTACGAGCATGAGTATGTCTCGGTGGACAAGACTTCCGGCAACCGACTATTGCTCGATCAGGCGCTCTCGAACGTGGCGCCGCGCTCGCCGAGTGTCTGCGAGACGCGTCATGTCACGACTATGCTTGGTTTAGTCGAAGCGGGGCTGGGTGTCGCCGCGGTGCCTTCGATGGCCATGCCCGGGCACGATCACCCCATCCTCACGAGTGTGCCGCTCGTCGAACCGGTGGTCAGGCGGCGCGTTGGAATCGTAAGACGCCGAGGCCGTCCGCTTACACCGGCCGCGCAGGAGTTTCACAGAACGATTATCGAGATGAGGCGCGACGGCTTCGCAAGCAGCGACATCTTGGGCGAAACCGCATATGCGAAAAAGAGGTCGAGCAGTAAGGCCGCATCGTGAGATCGGTAAGAGTGCTTCGTTCCATGGATCTTCGGGTCGTACTGAGCATGGAGTTCTGCATCTCGCTCGATCATTCCTTGCCGCTAGTGGGCTGCGCCGGTCGTCTTCTGCCCGATCGTTTGCGGGGGCATGTCGCTTGTTGCGATGTGGGAAGGCGCTTGCGATCGTACGTGTTCTGCCCGAATGCTCGGGGCCGCAGCGCAGCTGCGGCTGGGGCAGTGAGAAGCGAGCCGGAGAGGTGACCGGAAGGCTGCCCAGGGCACGCCTTCCTTCAGGTTTGTCTCAGTGAGTGGAGACGGTATCGAGCCCCGTCGATTTCACTTCGGCTTGTACGCCAGGTGACGCAAGATAGTCGAGCAGGGCTTTCGCTTCTTTCGGATGCTGTGCGTTGACGGGAATACCCGCGGCGAAGCGGGTGACGGACTGCAGAGACTCGGGGATTTTTCCGACGAAGGTCGCCCCCTTGACGGGCAACAACTCGCTCACCTGCTGGAAGCCGATTTCGTAGTCGCCGTTCGCCACCACTGAGGCTACTGGAATCCGCGGGATCATCTTGGCCTTCGGCCTGACCTGATCTTCGATGCCGAGTTTCTTGAACAATTCCCGCTCAATATAAACACCGCTCGCGCTGTCCGAGTAGGCGATCGACTTCGCATGCAGCAGCGTCTGCCGGAGGCCGTCTGCCGAGCTGATATCGGGTTTCGTCGCGCCTTCACGCACGACCATGCCGATTCGCGAATCGGCCAACTCGACCCGTGATCCGGGGATGACCTTGCCTTCCTTGATCAGTTCGTCAAGTGCATAACCAACCATGATGACAGCGTCCGCAGGTTCGCCCCGCGCGAGCCTGTTGGGGATCGCTTCTGGCGATTTGCCCATCGACGGACCAAGCGCGGTGTCGAGCGTGTTGCCCGTCCCGGATGCGAACTTCGGACCCAGCACCTTATACGCCGCGGTAAAGCCGCCCGAGCTCATGACGTGCAGGTCGGCGGCCTGTACGTTCGCCCCGGCAGCCGAGGTTGCGACGAGCGTTGCCGCGCACAGTTTCAGAAGCAGATTTTTCATGATCAGAGTCGTTCAGATAGCCGGTAATAGACGCTTTGCAATGAGATGCGCGTTAATGCGCCGGCGTCAACGTTGCCGCGCGCCGGCGATAGAGCGCGAACGTCGCGAAAAGCGCACAGGCTGCGGCGAAGCTCATCCAGTAGCCGGGTGCGGCTTTATCGTTGGTCATGTGAATGAGCGCCGTCGAAATCGCTGGCGTGAAGCCGCCGAAAACCGCCGTCGCGAGGCTATAGGCGAGCGAGAAGCCCGCAACGCGTACTTGCGCCGGCATCACTTCAGTGAGTGCAGCGATCATCGCGCCGTTATAGATGCCGTACATGAACGAGAGCCAAAGGAGGGCGAGTAGCATGTTCAGGAAGCTCGGCGCATGCGCAAGCAGTGACAGTGCGGGGTAGGCGGTTGCGATGGTGAGCATCGTCATGCCAACGAGGAGCGGCCTGCGGCCGATCCTGTCGGAGAGGGCTCCGCCGATCGGGAGCCACACGAAGTTCGATATGGCGACACACAGCGTCACGAGCAAACTATCGGCGGTGCTCAGGTGCAGGACCGACTTGCCGAAAGTCGGCGCGTAGACCGTGATGAGATAGAAGCTCGCGGTGGTCATCGCCACCAGCATCATGCCAGCGATCACGACCGCCCAGTTCTGGACCAGCGTGCGGAACACTTCGTTCATCGTGGGACGATGCTGGCGCGCCTTGAACTCCTGCGTTTCTTCCAGGTTGCGCCGCAGCATAAAAATGAACGGCACGATCATGCAGCCGACCAGGAAGGGGACTCGCCATCCCCAGGCCGCAATAGCCGTGGCGGTCAGCGACTGGTTGAGCGCGAAGCCCAGGCCCGCGGCCACGACAATCGCTACCTGCTGGCTCGCGGACTGCCAGCTCGTGAACAAACCCTTGCGGCCGGGCGTGGCCATCTCGGCGAGGTACACCGACACTCCCCCCAGTTCAGCGCCCGCCGAGAACCCTTGCAGCAGCCTGCCAACGAGCACCAGCGCGGGCGCCAGAGGGCCGATTGTCGCGTAGCCCGGTACGAACGCGATCAGGATCGTGCCGCTCGCCATGATGGAAAGCGTGACGATGAGGCCCTTGCGACGGCCGACGTCGTCGATGTACGCGCCGAGCACGATTGCGCCCAGCGGGCGCATCAGAAAGCCGGCGCCGAAGACCGCGAACGTCATCATCAGCGAGGCAAATTCGCTCGTCGCGGGAAAGAAGACGCTGGCGATTTGCGTCGCGTAGAAGCCAAACAGAAAGAAGTCGAATTGCTCCAGAAAATTCCCGGCCGTTACGCGGAAAACTGCCGCAGCCTTTGAACGACCCGGCGAAAGGGTAGAGGGCGAAGGGTGCATCAATGTGTCTCCTGAAATCCCGAAATACGCGGTGGTCCGCTCTTGTCCTCCGGGAATACTGGCCGATGTCCAATAAAACGATAAGTGCAATCTTTTGAACGATTGATGTTTTTTGGTTATCAATCGACGCCGTCGGCGGCATCTTCGGATTCAGCGCACAGGCCACGAAACGACACTGTGAAGCGGGGGCGCATGTCCCATATCGCGTCTGGCGATGCGAATGATCGTTATTTTGTGTGGCGCAACGACTGCTCACGTCCGCGCTTCTCGTGCCTGCTTGCCCGGAAAAGCTTTCAGGCATGCGCGCACCTGTCAATTTTCCAATTGGTCTGGCTGAACTGCGCTGTTCCACGTAGTGAAACTAGCGCCTTGGCGTTCTCCGTGTGGCAACCATAATCGTGTTCATGCGGGATCCGGCCGGGCGGTCCGGGCGGGAATACCCATTCCGCAGCCAATAAATGACTGGAGACGCCATGCAAGCAGTGACAAGTCCCTCGCCCAAGGCGACGGCCGCCCAGCATTCGATGACCGAAGCGGCGTACCGCAAGGTAACCTGGAGGCTAATGCCGCTGCTCTTCGTCTGTTATGTCTTCGCTTATATCGATCGGGCAAACATCGGTTTTGCCCACCTTCAGTTCCGCCGCGATATCGGCCTGTCCGAAGCCGCATTCGGTCTTGGTGTGGGGCTTTTCTACCTTGGCTACATGCTGCTGGAGGTGCCCAGCAATCTCTGGTTGCAGCGTATTGGTATACGCCTGACCCTGTTGCGCATCATGACCTTCTGGGGTGTGGTGTCGGTTTCGACCGCATTCGTCCGTACCCCGATGCAGTTCTATTTCGCTCGCATACTGCTCGGAGTCGCCGAAGCTGGCTTCTTTCCCGGTGTCATCCTTTACTTTACCTACTGGTTTCCCGCCGCACGGCGTGCGCGGGTGACTTCCCTCTTCATGACCGCGATTTGCGTGTCGGGCATAGTCAGCGGACCGGTGTCCGGGCTGATACTCGAACGGCTCAGCGGCGCGCTCGGGCTGAACGGCTGGCAATGGATGTTCATCCTTGAGGGCGCGCCCTCCATCCTGGCCGGTATCGCTGCCTGGCGATGCCTGACTGACCGGCCCGAACAGGCGAAGTGGCTCAATGCTGAAGAAAAGCAAATCGTGCTCGATGCGCTGCGCCGCGAGGCCGCGCTGAAAGAGACACGAGCACCGAAGTCCATCTGGGTCGCACTGCGTGAGCCCAGGTTCTACTTCCTGACGTTTGCCTATTTCAGCGTGCCCTGGGCCAGCATCGTCGTCCATATCTGGGCGCCCAGCGTCATCAAGAACAGCGGCGTGACGAACTTCTGGCATATCGGTGCGCTCTCGGCGATTCCCTACGTGGTGGGAGCGGCCGCCATGTATCTGATGGGACGCAGTTCAGATCGCAGGCTCGAACGGCGCTGGCATTTCATGGTCAGTGCAACGCTTGCCGCAGGCGGGGTCGTGTTGCTGCCGTTGTTTGCGCATGACGTCGGCGCATTGATGGTGCTGCTGTGCGTTGCCACGGCTGGCTATCTCGGCATGCTCTCGCTCTTCTGGACCTTGCCGCCGGCCTATCTGAAACCGGCCGTGGCAGCGAGCGGAATTGGCCTGATCAGCAGCCTTGGCCAGTTTGGCGGCATCTTTGCGCCGACGGTCATCGGTCTTGCGTCCTCGCGTCTGGGCAGCACCGCGATGGGGCTTTACGCCGTCGCGCTCGTTTCCCTGCTCGGTGGCATGGCCGTCGTGCTCGGCGTACCGAAGCGCTCGGTCAGCGAGCAATGACTCAGTCGCTTTCCAGCACCGCCATCGCATGAACGATGGCCTCGCGCAACTGCAGCAGCGGGGCCGCGAGCGCCGTCGAGACGTCTGATGGGGTATCGGTCGTGCGCACACTGAAATTCAGCATGACCGGCGGATGCCCGGGTACCGTCAACGGCGTCGCAAGTGCGACAACTTCGGGCTGCCAGCTCGCCACACAGTAGCCAAGACGACGAACGTGATCGATTGCCTCGAGGATCTGCCGCCGGATTGGCTTCCAGTGCCGGCTGCCGCGGCGCTCCAGCGATGCAAGCCGCCGCGCGCGTTCGTCATCGTCCAGGGTCGACAGGTGTGCGCGTCCCAGCGCGGTCAGCTCCATCGGTACCCGCTGGCCGGAGACGACCGTGCGCAGCGAAGCTCGCTGGTTATAGCGAAAGGATTCGAGATAAACCATGTCGTCGCCGTCGGCCGCTGCAAGTCCCACGTTGATCTGGCGCTTCTGGGCGACTTCGCGCATGAGTGGCGTGCTGGCCTGCAGGATTCTGGAGCCCGTGCGCATCGCATGGGCCACGCTCAGTACCGGAACGCCAAGCCGGTAGACCTGGCGCACCGCATCGTGCTGGAGAAAGCCGCACTCCACCAGCGTGCGAGCAAGGCGGCTCACTGTGGCTTTCGGCAATCCGGTGCGCTCGACGAAGTCGCCGTTGCCGAGCGCGTCGGCACCCGGCCCGAAAGCTCGCAGCAATAGCAGCCCTCGTTCGAGGGAGCGGTTCAACACGGTTTCAGAGGCATGGCGAGGCATCTTTTCGGAAGCGTTCATCGTATCGAGATCAGGTGTTGCGCAACAGGCGCGGTGACGGGCTAGCGGCGAAGCTCGTACAAACGTAGCGGCCTGGACCATCGCGAGCCGCCATGAATTGTCTTCATCAACAGGAGCATTGAAAAGTCATGAATATCCCGATCAGGCACGTCAGTCTACGGATTGTTGCACCGATGCTGCTCGCGCTGTGCGGTGCAATGAGCGCACAGGCCGCAGACATCCACGTTCTCGCAACCGGAGCCTTGTCAGCGGCGTTCAAAATGATCGCTCCGGCGTTCGAGAAGTCAACCGGCAACAGGTTGATCGTTTCGTGGGGTCCGTCATACGGGACATCGAGCGATGACCTGCCGGTGCGGATCAGGAACCACGAACCGATGGACGTGTGTTTCATGATCGGTGCCGCGCTCGACGAACAGATTCACGAGGGCCGTTTCGTCGAGAACACACGCACCGATGTCGCGATATCGCGCGTCGGCATCGCGGTACGTGCGGGTCTGCCGAAGCCCGATATCCATTCTGCCGACGCGGTTCGATCAGCCTTGCTCAATGCACGCTCCGTTGCCTTCTCGGAGGGGGCAAGCGGCAATTATGTGACCGGGACCCTGTTTCCCAAGCTTGGCATTACTGATGCCATGAAAGGCAAGATGGTCCAGATCAAAGGCAAGGAACTGGTTGGTGTCGCCCTCGAACGGGGGGAGGCGGATATGGGCCTGCAGCAGATCAGTGAGCTACGCGCGATTGATGGCATTCAGTACGTCGGACCGCTTCCGGAGCCGCTGCAAAAGATGAGCGTGATTTCCGCAGCCGTCGCTCGCGAGGCCGCCGAGCCCGACGCCGCAAGGGCGCTGATCCGTTATCTCCAAACGCCCGGGGCGAGAAGCATCCTCGAAGAGGCCGGTCTTGATCCGGTCGAGGCCGGCACCCAGCAGTGAGCGTGGCGCGCGTTTGCAGTGTCGCGCACGAAAAGGGCTTCTGTTTCACCCAGTGGAACGAGGCCAATTCGGGGCGACGCAGCCAAAGCTATGCTCCATCACACGACACGCTGCCTGTGCGGCAGCGCCAGCACCACCTCACATCGTCCACCTCGAACAGGCATCACAATCATGAATACCCCGATGATTCAACTTGCAGTGGAATCCGGCGTCGCGGTCATCACACTGAACCGCCCGGAAAAGCGCAACGCCATCACTGACGACATGCGCACTGAGTTAATTCACACGCTCGAAAAAGTGTCATCTGATCCAGCGGTGCGGGCCGTCGTGCTGACTGGCAACGGCAAAGGCTTCTGTGCAGGCGGTGACGTGAGCGGCATGGCGCAGCGCATGGATGCGCCTGCGGGCGAGGTCGCGTTCAACGGCTGGTCCCGGCAACAGCGCGTGCATCACAGCGTGAACCTGCTCTATTCGATGCCCAAGCCGACCATCGCGGCAGTGAACGGGGCAGCGGCGGGTCTTGGCGCGGACATGGCGTTGGCCTGCGATTTCGTCATCGCCTCGGAAGATGCCAGCTTTGCATGGAGCTACATCCGGCGCGGTTTGATTCCGGATGGCGGCGGCCTGTATTTCCTTCCGCGGCGCGTGGGGTTGCCGCGCGCGAAGGACTTGATTTTCAGCGGCCGCCGGGTCGATGCGAAGGAGGCGCTCGACCTCGGTATCGCCGATCGCGTATGTGCTCCGCAGCGGTTGCTCGAGGAGGCACAAGCCTGGGCGCAGGAGCTTGGCCAGGGTTCCGCGACGGCGCTAGCGCTTGGCAAGACGCTCCTGAACCAGAGCTATGAACTGTCCGCCAGTCAGGTATTTGCTCAGGGCAGCCAGGCGCAAGCGGTCTGCTATACGAGCCGTGAGCATCGCGAAGCGGTGCACGCTTTCCTGAACAAGGCGCAATGAGAATGGAAACCGACATGAACGCAATCGCCCATCTGATGCGTCCGGAAAGTGTCGCGGTGATCGGTGCATCGTCCGATCCCTCGAAGACCTCCGGCCGGCCCGTGGCCTACCTGAAGAAGCACGGTTTCGCGGGAACCGTCTATCCAGTCAATCCGCGCTACGAAGCGATCGAAGGGCTGACGTGCTATGCGGACGTCGCGTCGCTGCCCGCTGCGCCCGACGTCGGTATCGTGCTGCTCGGTGCAGAGCGTGCGCATGCCGCAGTCGCTGAATTGGCGAAGCGCGGCACGCGCGCGGCTATCGTGCTCGCAAGCGGCTATGCAGAGACCGGCGCGCAGGGCGCGCAACGCCAGGCGCAACTGCTGGAGGCAGCAGGCTCGATGCGACTGCTTGGTCCCAATACGATCGGCCTCGTCAACCTGACCGACCGCATCACACTCTCGGCAAGCGGCGCGCTGGAAACGGATGGCTTCCGCGCGGGCTCTATCGGTGTGGTGTCCCAGAGCGGCGGCATTCTCGGCGCGCTGCTGTCGCGCGCGGCCGCGTGCGGCATTGGACTTTCGAAGCTGGTATCGACCAGCAACGAAGCCGATCTGGATATGGCGGACTTCATCGACTATCTCGTCGACGACGACGCAACCTCCGTCATTGCGCTGTATATGGAAGCGATACGCCATCCGGAGAAATTTCGCGCCGCCGCACTGCGCGCCGCGCAGGCGGGCAAGCCCGTGGTTGCGTTCAAGATTGGCCGGTCGGAGTCGGGGGCACGTTCGGCCGTGTCGCACACGGGTGCGCTTGCCGGCTCGGATCGCATGTACGACGCGTTGTTCCGCCAGACTGGCGTGATCCGGGCGGCCACTTTTGCGGACCTGCTGGACCTTCCCAATGCACTCTCCATCGGCCGGCGGCCAGCGGGTAAGCGTGTCGCGATTCTGACTTCGACCGGCGGCGCGGGCACCCTTGTTGCCGACAGTCTGGGTGTCGCCGGCTTTGAAACGCCCGCTCCCGACGATGCGACGGCGGCCTGTTTGCGGGCCCTGCAAACAGGTGACCACGCCGTGCTCGATCGCAACCCGATCGACGTCACGCTTGCCGGCCTGCAGCCCGAATTGTTGCGTGGTGCGATTCGAACCTTGCTTGACAGTCCCAGCTATGATGCAGTCGCCGTGATTGTCGGATCATCGGGACTGGCAATGCCCGATCTGATGGCGGGGGCGATTCGCGATTCCCTGCCAGGCACGAACAAGCCGGTAGTCGCGTACGTGAGTCCGCACGCGCCGGCGATTACCCGTTTGCTGAACGGTGAGGGTGTCCCGGCGTTCACGAGCCCCGAAAGTGCAACGAGCGCGATCGAAGCGATGTGGCGGTATGGCCAGACGTTGCATACTGGGCGTTCGGGGCCGACACCGCCCGCGCGTGTTCATTTCGACCAGAGCGAACTCCCCTCAGGCTCGCTCGATGAAGCACAGGCGAAAGCGCTGTTCGCACGGTTTGGCGTGCCGTCAGTGAGGGAGGTGGTGGTCAGTGACGCCGCCCAGGCTGAAGATGCGGCGCGTACGTTCGGCGAAAAGGTCGTGTTGAAGATGCTCTCGAACACCGTCACGCACAAAAGCGACATCGGTGGCGTTGCCGTGGGCGTGCCCGGGGGTTCCGTCGGCGCGCGTCTGAACCGGATGCGCGATGATGTTGAAACGGCAACGGGCGTGCCTGTGCGGGCTTTCCTGATCCAGGAAATGGTGACGGGAGGGGTCGAAATGATTCTGGGACTCCATCGCGATCCACTGGGTACTGCGGTGCTTCTGGGCATGGGCGGCGTCACGGCCGAACTGATCAAGGACACCTCGATGCGCATGCTCGATCCCGAGTGCGGTCTCTCGCACGAAGAGGCACTGGAGCTGATCCGGGAGCTGAAGACGTTTCCCCTTCTCGACGGGTTCCGCGGACGCCCGCGCGCGGACATTGATGCGCTGGCGTCTGCGATCGTCGCATTCGCCCGGATGGCGACCGAGCTGGGTTCCCGGCTGATCGAGGCGGAAATCAATCCGATCTTCGCATTGCCTCAGGGCCAGGGCGTACGGGCTGCGGATGGCGTCGCGGTGATCGGGCAGACTTTTGCGGAGGTCCCGCAACCCGGGCACTAGCACGTGTTGCCAGCAAACGCTCGGTTCAAGAGGGGGCGCGAATCGCAAATGTAACAAAATATTTCAACGCGGCAAAAGGATACGGCGGACGGTCCCAAGGCGGTAGACCGTACGTCCGAGGGCGCGCTTGCGCGCGCTGCGCGGCTGCGGCTCCACGGGGCAGGGCGGCTGCCGACCGCCGTCCGCATCCAGGCTGTCGTCGGCTTCGTCGAGCGCCCGCCACACGCCACCCTTCACCGGTCGGAAGAGCCACCGCAGGTAGCCGCGTCGCGCGGCCAGTCGCATCAGGCCATCGCGATCATTCGCACCGTCGATGAGCGCTTCGTCGGGCGGCATGCCGTTTCCGTAGTCGCCAAACGCCTGGCGGCAGGCGAGCGCTTCGGCAGCGCCGGCGCCGATCGCATTGCAGCCGCGCCGCTCGATGCGCTCGACCTCCCACGCACCGAACTGCCAGGCCGCGTCGAGCAGCATGGCGTCGACGGCTTCTACCCTCTGCCAGGGCGCATCAATCTGGATGGCGGTGCCGGGGACTGGCCGCGCCGGTATCTCCACGCCGGGCAGCATGAGCGGCGTTGCGCGCCGGAAACCGTGCCAGTGGAGTATCGCGATGAGCGGCGTATTGACCCGCGCAGCGGCGCTGACAGTGACCGCGAAGAGCGGCAGGCGCACGCTTTCGGCCTGTTCCCGAAGCCTGTCGAATAGGTCCATGAAGCCTCCTGTGGCATGTTGCAAGGACCACTTGAAATTTCCGTTCCATGGGCTATTTTATGCATCGTTCCGGCAGCCGCGACAAGCGTTGCTGTCATGCAGCCATACTCCGGTGCGAAATCACTGGCGCTTGCGGCTACCCTTTACAGATCGCGAGGTCGCCGGGGCGCGCAATTGGCGCAGTCGATGCAATCCGGTTGTCCTTCCAGAACATGGAGGAGGATACGATGAGCCCTGATCCGAAAAGGTGGAATCCCTTCAAGTTCCTTCGAGCAGCCTCCCGCAAGTCCGATGCGCAAGGCCGGGAAAGCACGTCGGCGAGCGAAAACGAACGTGCCTCAATGCCCGACATCGCGCGACTGTTTTCACGCGAACCATGGCGCGCAATGGAGGAATTTTTTCTTGACCCGTTTGCGGGCCGTGGCGCGCTCGACCGGTGGTTTGGCGACTTCAGTTCGTCGCGTTTCCAGCCGCGTATCGACGTTGTCGATGAAGGACCGGTGCTGCGTGTGAGTGCCGAACTGCCCGGAATGGAGCGCGAAGACTTGAAAGTGAGCGTCGAGGACGGCGCGATCGTGCTCCAAGGTGAGAAGAAGCAGGATGTACACAGTGAGGAGAACGGCTGCTACAGGCTGGAGCGTGCCCACGGGCGCTTCGTGCGCACGATTCCGATGCCGGAATACGCCGATCCCGGTCGCGCTCTGGCGAAGTTCGACAATGGCGTTCTCACGTTGACGATTCCGAAAATGGAACCAGCGCCGTCCGCGCGCCGGACGATCGATATCGGTTAGGGCAAGCACGGGAAAGCGCTGTGACGGCGAGGGTAAAAGTCGACCGGGTCGTTAGCTCAGCTGGTAGAGCAGCGGACTTTTAATCCGTTGGTCACTGGTTCGAATCCAGTACGGCCCACATCAAACCGGGGGTTGTGCGTCGCAGCGGCCACGGGACGCTGCGGCGTGCGCAAACTCGCGCCGGTCCCTGAAGCCTGTCGCCATCGTCTATGAAACTTCGCTCGTGACATGCTGCGGCGCCTCTTGAAATTTCCGTTCTATGCGCTATTTTATCCATCGCTCAGGCAGTCGCGACAAGCGCTGCGTGTTTCGATTTGTTTGTCGGCGGGGTTTCCCACGGACAGGCGGACTGGAGCGCGTGGTTCCATTCGGCGCGTGGTTCCGTTCGTCCTCCGTGTCGGCCCCGGTTTTCCAGGAGCCAGTCATGAGCGATCCCTTCTTCAGCACCGATCTGCTGGGCGAATTCGACCGCCTGCAACGGCAGATGGCCAGCCTCTTTGCGGGGTTTCCCGCAAGCCTGCGCGCTACACGCACCGAGACGTTTCCGCTACTCAACATCGGCAGCACCGACGACAGTGTCGAGATCGTTGCGTTTGCACCGGGGCTCGATCCGGCGGCGATCGACGTCTCGATTGATAAAGGACTGCTGACGATCAGTGGTGAACGCAGGCCGCCCGAGCGGCAAGCGGGTGACGATACGCGCGTGTATGCCAGCGAACGCTTCATGGGCACGTTCCGGCGCGTCATCGAGCTCCCCCAGCACGCGGATCCCGGGAACGTCAATGCGCGCTATGCAAATGGTTGCCTGACCATCAGCATCGGACGTTCCGAGGCGTCGAAGCCGCGCGCGGTCACCGTGCAGTGAGCACAGTGTGAACCATGAGATCACGGAGGACACCATGAACGACAGCACTGAACTGGCCACGGGCGCGACGCGCAACGACATCGCCGACCGTGAGCGCGGCGAACCCGCGAAGCAGCCGGCCCGCCTCACGCCCGCAGTCGACGTGTTGGAGGACAGCAGGGGCATCACGCTATATGCGGACCTGCCGGGGGTACCGCGCGAGAAGCTCGATGTGCGGGTACAGGACGGCAATCTGACCATCGAGGCGGAGGCGGTGATTCCGACACCATCCGGGCTGAGGCTGCAGCATGGCGAAGTTCGCCACCCGCAATTCCGGCGCGCCTTCGCGCTCAGCCCGGACTTCGACGTTTCGCGCATCGACGCGCAACTGCGCGATGGCGTGCTCAGGCTGACCATCCCTCGCCGTGAGGAAGCGAAACCCCGTCGTATCGAGGTGAGCGTTGGTTAGGCACATGCACAGGAATGTTTCCGGTCGTGCGGCGCAGCCCGCCGGGTCCGCGCCGTTTCGGCACATGCGCTCAGACAACCATGGACGATACACGCAATCAGAACTGGAAGGGCTTCGCGATCGAAACCAGCGCTATTGCTGTGCGGCACTGCGTACTTCCGCAGGGATCAGGCAGGTACATGGCCATTGTGCGTATCCGGCGCGGCGAGCAGACGGTCGAGGACTGGCACCTGCCTTGCGTCGCACAGCGCTGGGCGAGCGCGGACGACGCACATCGGGAGACGATCGAGTACGCCATACGCGCGATCGATGCGGGACGCTTCGCAGATGCGAGGCCAGCGGAATCAGCCGGGTGAAGATGCTCCTCTGCAGGGTAAAACTGCCCGCGTCGGGTATCCAGTCCGCTTCGTTTTTCTGCACGGTGCCCCGGTTCACGGTTCCATTCTTGACGGTAGACGGCAATGCTCAGTCCACACGAATTCTCAACCCTGATGCTGGTTCGTCATGCGCCGGACCAGCTCGACATGAACCGCGCCGAGCTAGACGCGCTTCTCGAACGGCAACTGGTGATGTTGGAACACTGCGCCGCAGGCAGGCGGCGCGCGCACCTGACGGAAAGGGGGCGGACAGTCCTCGACGTGCTGGCGGATCGCCATACGCCGCCGGCGCTTGCGCACCGAATGCAATCGTCCGCGAGCGCGCCCACGATATAGACCTCGGTTCTCCTCGTGGTTCGTGTTCGAGATGAACACCGAGGAGAGCCGCTCGAACATGAGCTTGCCGTCGGGCTTCGGATACTCGATCGGCTTGCACTGCGAAGCGGGCTTGAGCATTTCGTGGTCGCGATGCTGGTGATGCAGCGTCCACGGCACGTTGCCGCCCAGCAGCTTCTGCTCGATGCCCACCATCAGCGTGCCCAGGTACAGGCCCTTGCTCATCCACTGCTTGAAGTTGCGCGCCTTGTAACGCGCTATCCACATTCCACTGTCCGGCGAGACTCACGATCACCGGAAAAATGCACTGGCTGGCCGGCGCGCGCCAGCAACTGACCGTCCTGCGAATGCAGGTCGATCGCTGCGGTGTCGATGGGCAGCAGCGTACGGTCGTAGCCTGCGAACTGCGAGAACTTCGCGGGGCCATCGAGGGTCGCGATGCTCACGCGCCACGGCGGGGCACCGAGCTGCTCCGCGCCGCGCGCGAGGGTGCGCGTCGTGCCTGCGCCATTGGCCCAAGGCTCGGGCGGCAGACGCGTGCCGTCGATGAAACGCACGGCGCAGACTTCGGCGGCGCTTGCATCAGCAGAAGGAGCGGGCAGGCGTGCGCTCATGCGCTCGTCCCCGCACGCTGCACGTGAGATTCGAGCGCGCCGACCACGTCGAAGAGGTCGCCGACAAGCCCCACATCGGCCACCGAGAAGATCGGCGCGTCCGGGTCCTTGTTCACGGCGACGATGAACTTCGAGTCCTTCATGCCGGCGAGGTGCTGGATCGCGCCCGAGATGCCGAATGCCACATACACGTCGGGCACGACGCTGCGACCGGTCTGTCCGACCTGCGCGGCGTTCGGCGCATAGCCGGCATCCACGGCGGCGCGCGAGGCGCCGAGCGCCGCGCCGAGCTTGTCGGCGAGCTTGCCGAGGCGCGCCATGTTCTCCTGTGAAGCGAGGCCGCGTCCACCCGCGACCACCACGCGCGCGCTGCCGAGGTCTTGCCCGCTCTGCCCGGCGGCGCGGCGCTCGACTAGCCGCGTGGCTGTGAACGGCGAAATAGGTGCGAGCGCAACGACCTGCGCCGCGCCGCCTTCCGCCGCGACCGGCGCGAATGACGAAGACCGCACGCTCGCATAAGTGCGCGCCGTGGCGCTCGTCACCGTCGCGACCACGCTGCCCGCATAGAGGCCGCGCACGAACTGCCTGCGCTCGCGAATGGCGATCACGTCGGCGATAAAGGCGCCTTCGGTGAGCGCCGCCGCGCGCGGCAATGCAGCGCGGCTGGAGGCGCGGTGCGCCGCGAGCACCGCCGAATACTCTCCGGCGAGGGCGTGCAATTGCGCCGCGATCGTTTCCGGTGTGAGCGCATCGGCTGCGCCAGCGGATGCGACCAGCACGCGCTCGACACCACTCACATGCGCCGCCGCTGCCGCACTCGACGCATCGAATACGAGCAGATCGAGGGGTTGCCCCAGTTGCAGCGCCGCGCCCGTCACGCGCAGCGTCACATTGGAAATCGATCCCACGTCGGTGTCGGCCAGGACCAGCGTTCTCATAGTCAAACTCCCACGGTTTCGAATACGCGTTGATCGGCGAGCGCTGCGAGCAGCGCTTCGATACTGTCCACTTTCACGCCAGGCCCGCGCACGGGCGGATCGTTCAGTTTCAGCACGTGGCTGCGGGCGTTCGACACGCCGCCGAGCGCCGCCGCTTCGCGCGTGGCGAGCGGCTTCTGCTTTGCCTTGACGATGCTCGGCAGCGTCACGCGGCGCGGCTCGGCCAGGCGCAGATCGGCGCTGATCACGGCGGGGCCGTCGAGCTGCCACGTGGCGGTGCCCGCATCGTCGCCACAGCTCGCGCGCCAGCCGCCGTCGATGGCGTCGAGCGTGCTCGCGTTGAGCGCCTGCGGCCAGCCCAGCAGCGCGGCGAGCATGGCGGCCACGCCGCCCACGTCGCCGTCGATGGCCTGCTTGCCGCACAGCACGAGACCGTAGTCGACCTCGTTCATGTGTGCGGCCACGAGCCGCGCGACGGCGAGCGAATCGAGCGTGGCCGTGGCCGCCCCCGTGTCGATCAGCACCGCGTCGTCGGCCCCCATGGCGAGCGCGGTGCGCAGCACGTCCTGGTGCGCGGACAGGCCGCAGGTCAGCACCGTGACGTGCGAGGCCACCCCGGCTTCCTTCAGTTGCAGCGCTTTTTCGAGCGCGCATTCGTCGAACGGATTGAGCGACATCTTGAGCCCCGCCGTTTCGATCGCGCCGGCTGCGCTCACGCGCACGCGCACGTTCGGATCGACCACGCGCTTGACGGGCACGAGAATGCGGACAGTCATCTGTTTTTCTCCTGTTTGCATGCAAAAGCACATTGCGTGCTGGCGTTACGACACCGCGCCCAGACCGTACTTGCCGGTCAGCAGCGCGCCGCTTGCAAAGCGTTCGAGTGCGTACGGTTGGAGAGAGACGTCGGTGGGCAGGCCGAGCGCGTGCTGGGCGAGCAGCTTGCCGATGCCCGGCGAGAGCTTGAAGCCGTGACCCGAGAAGCCGAAGCCCACCGTGAGGCCTTCCACGTCGGCAACGTTGCCGAGCACGGGGTTCCAGTCGGGCGTGACGTCGTACACGCCGGTCCACGACGAGGCGAGGCCCGCCGTTTCGTAGGCGGGAAAGTGTTCGGCCACCTGTGCGCCGACTTCGGCCACATAGTCGAGAGAGATTTCGCCCTGCTCGGTCTCGGGCGCATTGAGCGTTTCGCCCACTACACCTTCGGAGACCAGCATCTGGCTGCCGCCGTAGCTGCGGAAATAGAGCATGCCCGGCGAGCCGAGGTCCTTGAACGCGGGCATGGCGAACGTGTAGGGGGCGGCTTCGCATTCGAGCGCGAGCACGGTATGGCGCTCGGGCTTAACCGGCAGCGGCACGCCGATCCATTCGGAGAGTTCAGGCGTCCAGATGTTTTGCGTGCTGACGAGCGTGCCGCAACCAAAGCGTCCCGCCGACGTTTGCACGCCCACCACGCGGCGGCCTTCGCGCACGAGGCCGGTCACGCGCACCCCTTCCATGATCTTCACGCCGCGGCGGCGCGCAGAGCGTGCGAAGCTGGTCGCGACGAGGTAGGCGTCGGCGAAGCCGGCTTCGGGCTCGAAGCCGATCAGCGCGGCGTCGTCGAAGGTGGCGATCGGCAGGCGCGCCTGCGCCGTCTGGCGGTCGAGCAGTTGTACCTCGATGCCCATTTCCTGCTGGGCGCGCAGCGAGGCTGCCAGCGGGTCGAGCTTGTCGCCCTCGGGCGCGCTGATCATGTAGCCGCATTTGACGAGGCCGCAGGAGGCTTCGTCGTCGCCGAGATAGTCGGCGAAATTGTTGAAGGCCCACCAGGAAGCGCGGGCGAGTTCGACGTTCTGGCGCACCGAGTAATGCGTGCGCAGCAGCCCGGAGGACTGCGAGGTGGTGCCCGCGCCGATCGTGCCCTGATCGAGGACGAGAACGCTTTTCGCGCCGAGCGCGGCGAAATGGTGGGCGACGGACGTGCCGATCACGCCGGCGCCGATCACGACATAGTCAAAGTGGCTCATGGGGCCCCCGTGGGTGAACGATGGGCAAATTCTGCGTCCCAGGTGCGCGCCATTATTTTGTATTAGGCAAACTTATGGCTCATCACCGCAAGCACTGATCCTCCGCGTGTTGGCCGTCCAGGGCCGCATCATGCGCAGACGGAGCGCAAAGCGGCCCGCGTCATTTGCACAAACATCCGTGGAGCTCCTCATGAGACGTACCCACGCGCCTATCGACCTCAACGCCTTGCAGGCCTTTCTCGCGGTGTGCGAGACCGGATCGATGACCGGCGCGGCCAAGCAGCTAGGCGTGAGCCAGAGCGCAGTAAGTCAGGCCATCGCGGCGCTGGAGCGCGATCAGGGCGTGGTCCTGTTCGATCGCGAAAGCCGGCCTCCACGGCCGAACGTCGCGGGCCGCGCGCTGCTCGAACTGGCAGGCTCGCTGCTCGAGCATGCGCAGATGGTCAGCGCGCGCATTGGCGACGCATCGAACGCGGGCACGTTGCCGGTACGGCTTGGCTGCGTGGATTCGTTCGCGGCGACCGTGGGCCCGGAGCTGATTCGCGCGGTGTCGGGCTCGGCACGGCAGATTGCGTTGTGGTCCGGCTTGACCCCTGGCTTGAGCAAGCAGTTGCACGATCGCGAGCTCGATCTCGCGGTGTGCACGCAGACGACCCTCAACGACGCACGCATCGTCGAGGTGCCGCTTTTTTCGGAGGCGTTCGTCGTGGTCGTCTCGCGCGCGTTGCTTGCGGAGCGCGGGAACATCGACTGGCGCACGCTTGTGCTCGAAATGCCGATGATCCGCTACACGCCTCGCTCGGTGATCGGACAGCAGGTCGAGCGCTATGCGCGGCACCTCGGCATCAACAGTCCGCGCCGCTATGAATTCGACGCGACCGATCCGCTCCTGAGCCTCGTCGCGGCCCGGCTCGGCTTCGCGATTTCCACGCCGTTGTGTCTCTGGCAGGCGCGCCATTATTTGCCCGAGATCGCCGTGTTGCCGCTGCCGGCCGGACGGCTCGGGCGGCGCGACTTCTTCCTGCTGCATCGGCAGGGCGAGTGGGACGCGTTTGCGCACGAGATCGTTGCGTTGACGCGGCGCGTGCTGGACGCCCCCATCAGGCCGGCACTCGCGCGCGCGCTGCCGCAACTGCCCGAAGACGCATTGATGTAGCGGATCTGCAATATTTTTGTACGAGAGGAGTGTAGCGATGTCCGAATTGTTTTCGCTGGAGCGCGGCGACGCGCCGTTGCTGGTATCGATTCCGCATCTGGGCACGCGGATTCCCGCGGCACTGCGCCATTTGTATACGGACGAAGCGCTCACCGTTGCCGATACGGACTGGCATCTCGATCGCCTTTATGCCTTTGTGCGCGAGCTTGGCGCGACGGTGATCGGCGCGCGCGTCTCACGCTATGTGATCGACCTGAACCGGCCGCCTGACGACGAAAGCCTCTATCCGGGCCAGACGACGACAGGCCTGTGCCCCGGCGAAACGTTCCGCGGCGAACCTATATACAAGCCCGGCTGCGCACCCGACGCGGCGGAGCGGGCCACGCGCGTCGCGCAATACTGGCAGCCGTATCACGACGCGCTCGCGGCGGAGCTTGCGCGGCTGCGCGAGCGTCACGCGAACGTGCTGCTTTGGGAAGCGCATTCCATCGCGAGCGTGCTGCCGCGCCTGTTCAACGACAAGCTGTCCGACCTCAACCTGGGCACGCAGGACGGACGCACGTGCGCGGCAGCGGTGCAGCAGGCCGCTGTCGATGCGATGGCCGCGAGCCCGTACAGGTGGGTCGCGAACGGCCGCTTCAAGGGTGGCTACATCACTCGCCACTACGGCGCGCCGGAACGCGGCATACATGCGGTTCAACTGGAGATGTGCCAGTCCACCTACATGAACGAGCATGCGCCATTCGACTACAGGGCGGAACTCGCCGAAGCCATGCAGCCCACGCTTTCCCGCATGGTTGGGGCGGCGCTCGACGCGGTGAAGGCGCTCGCACCGACGCTCCGCGTTCATAAGTATTTCTGATAATCGAGCGTAAGCCCGCGTCCCGATTCAGTGCAGCAGCGCACGGCAGGCAGGAAAACCGCGCACCGTCAGCAGGCAAACGCCGGTGCGAGCGAATCGGGAAGGTAAGCGGGACAGGGCCGGCGTGCACGCCAGGCGTTTATCAGCAGGAATTTTTAGTTCATGACGATAAACATGGCACGGACGTTGCATAAGAAGCAGCACAGGCGAGATTGCAAGGCTTGCGTCTCACTCGGCGGTTCCCGGCGGATAGATGAAGATCGACAGGAACTGGATGGGCGTCTTGATGAGGCGCTCGGGGCCGTGCGGAATATCGGCCTGGAAGGTGAGCGTGTCGCCGGGATGGAGGATGTAGGTTTGCTGGCCGTGGCGGTATTCGATCACCCCCTTGAGCATGTGAATGAACTCGGTGCCCGGATGCTCGAAGGTCGGAAAACGCTCCGCTTCGTCTTCGAGGGTGATGAGGAAGGGCTCGAAGGCTTTGCGCGGGCCCTGGTCGTAGGCGAGCAGATGGTAGGTGTGGCCGCGTTTGGTGCCCTTGCGAACGACTTCCATGCCCGCGCCTTTCTTGACGAGTTGCGCGTCGCCTTGCGGCACGTCGAAGTTGCGAAAGAGCGCGGAAAGGGAGACGCCGAGCGCCTGGGCGATGCGGTGCAGGACGTCGAGCCCCGTCGAGGTCTGCGCGTTCTCGATCTTCGAGAGCATGCCGCGGCTGATGCCGGCTTGTTCGGCCACCTGCGCGATGGTCAGCGCGTGGCGCTGGCGCAAGTCGCGAATGGTGGCGCCCAGAAAGCGCTCGAGCGCAGTTTTGCTGTCGTCCCCAGTGTGCATGATCGGCCTCGGTAGAAATGCTTGACGCGTAGCTGGCCGGCACGCGGTGGCGCGCGCCGGCTGTTTCACGTCATGAAGCATTGTTGCATGGGAGGAAAAGGAATTCCAGACGGAGCGCGTAACGAGAAGTGCGTAACGAGTGCAATGGCGGGTGCGCGTGAGCGCCCTGAACGATGGCCAGCAAGTCCCCGGAACCGGCCCAGGCGCGATGTGCCCAGCCTCTTTCAACCGCAAACGGAGTTGGTGCAAGGAGTGACGATGAATCTGAACGACGCGAGTAAGCTGCCGCTCAGCGAGCCCGGAAGCGTGCCCAGTTTCGACTCGGCAGAAAACGCGCAAGGCTGGCTTGCTCAGCAGGGCGTGAAATACGTTTTGGCGCAGTTCGTCGACATCCATGGTGTCGCAAAGGCCAAGTCGGTGCCGGTCGCGCATTTGAAGACGGTGCTCAAGGCGGGAGCCGGCTTCGCAGGGTTTGCGATCTGGGGTGTCGGCATCGAGCCGAACGGCCCCGATTTCATGGCAGTCGGCGATCTCGCGACGCTCACGCCCGTTCCGTGGCAGCCGGGCCTCGCACGCATCGTCTGCGAGGGGCACGTGAACGGCGAAGCGTGGCCGTTCGATTCACGCGTCACGCTCAAGCGCCAGGTAGCACGCCTGACCGAGCGCGGCTGGACCCTTTTCACAGGGCTCGAGCCGGAATTCTCGCTGCTGCGCCGCTCCGCTAGCGGAACCCTCGAACCGTGCGACCCCAGCGACACGCTGGCGAAGCCGTGCTACGACTATAAGGGGCTATCGCGCACGCGGGTGTTTCTCGAGCGGCTCACCGAAGCACTGCGCTCGGTCGGCATCGACGTCTACCAGATCGACCACGAGGACGCCAACGGCCAGTTCGAAATCAACTACACGTACACCGACTGCCTGACGTCGTGCGATCACTACGTGTTCTTCAAGATGGCCGCGTCGGAGATTGCCAACGAGATAGGCATGATCTGCTCGTTCATGGCGAAGCCGTTCGCGAACCGGCCCGGCAACGGCATGCACATGCACATCTCGATCGGCGACGGCAAGCGCAATCTGTTCGCCGACGGCGGCGACCCGCTGGGCATGGGCCTGTCGAAGCTCGGCTACCGGTTCACCGCCGGCGTTCTTGCGCACGCCCCCGCGCTCACCGCGCTGTGCAATCCGACCGTCAACTCGTACAAGCGCCTCGTGGTGGGGCGCTCGCTCACCGGCGCGACGTGGGCGCCGGCCTATGTGAGTTATGGCGACAACAACCGCTCGACCATGGTGCGCATGCCCGGCGAGCGCATCGAACTGCGTCTGCCGGACGGCTCCTGCAACCCGTACCTCGCAACGGCCGCCGTGATTGCCGCGGGGCTCGACGGGATCGACCGGCAACTCGATCCGGGCGCGCCTGCAAACGAAAACCTTTACGAGTGGTCGTCGGAGCGACTTGCCGCGCACGGCATTGCGGTGTTGCCGCAAAACCTCGAGCAGGCGCTCGACGCGCTCGAGGCGGACACGCTGATCTGCGAAGCGCTCGGCCCCGTGGCCGGTGAGTTCCTCAAGCTCAAGCGCATGGAGTGGCTCGAATACATGCGGCACGTGTCCGACTGGGAACTCAAGAGCTACCTCGAATTTTTCTAAGGAGAACACACAATGTGTGGAATCGTAGGGTTGCTGGTGAAGACGCCGGCGCTACGCGAGCGGCTCGGCGAGCTGATGGTGCCGATGCTGATCGGCATGACCGAGCGCGGACCCGATTCGGCGGGGCTTGCGGTGTTCGGCAGCGAGGTGGATGCGACCCAGCGCAAGCTGAGCCTCTACGCGGGCTTCACGGACGAGGGCGCGCAATTTCCCTGGGCCGCACTCGCCGACGCACTCAATCACGCCATGGACGTCACCGCGCGCTTCGACGCGAAGGGCAATCATGCGGTGCTCACGCTTCAGGGCGATGCGGAGCGCGTCAAGGTGTGGTTGCGCGAGCATTGTCCGAAGCTCTATCTGCTTTCCACTGGACGCTCGATCGACCTCTACAAGGACATCGGCTCGCCGGCCGAAGTGGCCGCGCGCTATGACTTCGCGAACCTCAAAGGCTCGCACCTCGTCGGCCACACGCGCATGGCCACGGAATCGGCCGTCACGCCGGACCGCGCGCATCCGTTCACGGCGGGAGAGGACTTCTGCCTCGTGCACAACGGATCGCTTTCGAACCCGTATGGCGTGCGGCGCAAGCTCGAGCCGCTCGGCATCCACTTCGAGACCGACAACGACACCGAAGCCGCTTGCCGTTTCATCGAATGGCGTTTGCGCGAGGGCGATGCGCTGCCCGAGGCGCTGCAAAAAGGCTTCGAGGACCTGGACGGCTTCTATACGTTCCTGATGGGCACGACGACCGAGCTCGCGCTGATCCGCGATCCGTTCGCGTGCAAGCCGGCCGTGGTCGCGGAGAACGACGACTACGTAGCGATTGCCTCGGAGTTTCGCTCGCTCGCGCATCTGCCCGATATCCGCAATGCGAAGGTCTTCGAACCCGCTCCCGAGGAGATGTACGTATGGAAAGCCTGAATTTCGACCTCGATACGCAGACGGTCCGGGACCTGAACCAATACCTGCACGGCGACACCGCGGCGCTGGCGGGGCAGCGCATCGCCGTCACGTCGCCGAATGGGGCACACAACATCGCCGTGGGCCTAGATGCCGACCTGCATGTGACGATCAAGGGCCACGCGGGCTACTACGCCGGCGGGATGAACCAGCAGGCGACGATCGTGATCGAGGGGAGCGCCGGCACGGGCGTCGCCGAGAACATGATGAGCGGCAAGGTGCATGTGCGAGGCTTCGCCTCGAACGGCGCGGGCGCTTCTGCGCACGGCGGACTGCTCGTGATCGACGGCGACGCGGGTCTGCGCTGCGGAATCTCGCTCAAGGGCGGCGACATCGTGGTGGGCGGCTCGGTGGGCAGCTTCTCGGCCTTCATGGCACAGGCGGGCCGCATGGTGATATGCGGCGACGCGGGCGACGCGCTGGGCGATTCGCTCTATGAAGCAGTGCTCTACGTGCGCGGCGAAGTGAAATCGCTCGGGGCGGACGCGCAGTACGAACCGATGAGCGATGCCGATCTCGACGCAGTGCGCGTGTTGCTCGCGGCGGGCGGGCTGGATCACGATCCAGCGTCCTTTAAGCGAATCGCGTCGGCACGCACGCTCTATCACTGGAACGCCGACGCCAACCAGGAATATTGAACACACGCTCTCTGAGAAGGTTCCCCATGGATGCCAAACCCGTTCAATTCGTTCGTTTGCAGCACGAAGAGTCGCACGGCTACGACCGCAAGACGATCGACTATATCCACTCGGCGGCACAGCGAGGTCTTTATGAAATTCGCGGTCTGGGCGCGAAGCGCCACGTGCCGCATTTCGACGACCTGCTGTTTCTCGGCGCCTCGCTGTCGCGCTATCCGCTCGAAGGGTACCGCGAGAAGTGCTCGACCCAGACTGTGCTGGGCACTCGCTTCGCAAAGAAACCTGTCGTGCTGGATATTCCGGTCACGATTGCGGGCATGAGCTTCGGCGCACTGTCCGCGAACGTCAAGGAGGCGCTCGGGCAGGCCGCGACGGCGATGGGCACGTCCACGACCACTGGCGACGGCGGCATGACCCAGGAGGAGCGCCGCTCGTCGAAGACGCTGGTTTATCAGTGCCTGCCGTCGCGCTACGGCTTCAATCCGGACGACGTGCGCCGTGCCGACGCGATCGAAATCGTGATTGGCCAGGGCGCAAAGCCGGGTGGTGGCGGGATGCTGCTCGGGCAGAAAGTCAATCCGCGCGTGGCGGCGATGCGTACCTTGCCAGCCGGCGTCGACCAGCGCTCGGCGAGCCGTCACCCGGACTGGACCGGTCCCGACGATCTGGCGATCAAGATCCAGGAACTGCGCGAAATTACTGACTGGAACACGCCCGTGTATGTGAAGGTCGGGGCAACCCGCACGTTCAACGACGTCAAGCTTGCCGTACATGCTGGCGCGGACGTGGTCGTGATCGACGGAATGCAGGGGGGCACCGCGGCTACACAGACCTGCTTCATCGAGAACGTCGGGATTCCGACGCTGGCTGCGGTTCGCCAGGCGGTGGACGCTCTCGAAGAACTGGACATGAAAGGGCAGGTGCAGCTGATCGTGTCGGGCGGCATACGGACGGGAGCCGACGTAGCCAAGGCGCTGGCGCTTGGTGCAGACGCCGTCGCGATCGGGCAGGGCATGCTGATGGCACTCGGCTGCAATAGTGACAGCTACTTCCAGAACGGCGCACTGCATTCGGCGGCTGCCGACTATGCAGCGCTTGGCACGTCGCCGGGCTTCTGCCACCACTGCCACACCGGTAAATGCCCCGTTGGCGTGACGACACAGGACGCCGTTCTCGAACAGCGCGTCCTGCCCGACGAAGGTTCGCGCCGTGTGCGCAACTACCTGAAGACGTTGAACATGGAGCTGACGACGATCGCGCGTGCCTGCGGGAAGCAGAACGTGCATCACCTCGAGCCCGAGGATCTGGTCGCCCTGACCGTGGAAGCCGCAGCGATGGCACGCGTGCCGCTCGCGGGCACTTCGTGGATTCCCGGCTGGAACAATTAAATTCAGTTGGCTGGAATTTTTGACTCTGGGAAATTTAAGCAAAGTCCGTTAAATCACCAATCTTTCAGGAGCCCTACATGAGTACGCAAAGCACCACACAGGCAGCGCCGGCATCGTCAACCGGCCTGCGTGCCGGTACTTTAGGTTTTGCCGAGGTGATTGGCCAATCTATCGCAAACGTTTCGCCAACCTTTACGCCTTCGATCAATGTGACCGCGATCGCGGCGCTGGCGGGCGCGGGGACCTGGCTGATTTATGGACTTTCGACGCTCGGGCTGCTGCTTGTCAGCATGAGCATCATCGCGCTCTCCAGCCGGATTGCAACCGCTGGGTCATTCTTCATCTATATTTCGCGCGCGCTGGGGCCGATAGCAGGGGGCATGGCCGGCTGGGGGTTGATCGCGGCATATGTGGGCACCGCGATGGGGGTAGGTGCCGCGGGTGTGGTGTTCGTGCAGAATGCCTTCTCTTCCTGGGGCATCAATATCCCGTCGTGGGCGGTCTACACCGTTTTCATTGCTCTCGCCTGGTTCTTCTCCGCACGCGACGTGAAGCTTTCCTCGCGCCTCTCACTGGCAATCGAGGCAGCTTCGGTGGTGATCGTGGGCGGCGTGCTGATCTACGTGCTCGCCCTGCATCCTGACCATATCATCGACCATACGCAATTGAGCCTGCAGGGCGTGAGCGGGAAGGGTATGGCGCAGGGCATGGTGCTGGGCATCTTCTCGTACGTGGGCTTCGAAAGTGCTGCCTCGCTCGGCCAGGAGACCAGGAACCCGCTGCGCATCATTCCGCGCGCCGTGGTCTGGAGCGTGATCCTGTCGGGCCTGTTCTTCATGTTCGTCGCCTATTCGATGACGATCGCCTACCACGACGATGCAGCCAAGCTCGGTGCCGATTCGGCCGTGCTTACTACCTTGCTTGCAAGCGTCGGCGCCTCGCCGCTCGGCCCGGTGTTTTATCTGATCGCTTCGGTCAGCGCGTTCTCGTGCGTCCTTGCGTGCATCAACTCGTCCAGCCGCCTGCTGTACTCCATGGGGCGCTACCAGTTCGTGCACCGCTCGATGGGAATGATTCACCGCACGCACCAGACACCGTATCTCGCTGTGGCGTTTTCCTCGATCGTGACGCTCGTTGTGTGCATTGCGATGCTTGGCACCGGTCCGCTCAATACCTTCGGTTACACGAGTACGTTCGCCACCTTTGGCTTTCTGGTGACCTATTTTCTCGTCGCGGTTTCCGCGCCTATCTATCTGAAGAAGCTGGGCGTGCTCAAGCCGGTCAACGTGCTGTGGAGCGTGCTTGGCGCGCTGGCGATGGTCGGCGCAGTGATCGGCAGCGTCTATCCGGTGCCGGACTATCCGTATAACATACTGCCGTATCTGTTCGTGGCGTACATGCTGGTCGGCACGGTCTGGTTGCTCATGCTGAAGAAGCGTTCGCCGCAGGTGCTCGAGAAGATCGAACACGATCTGGAAACCAGCGACGTGATGACTCACGGCAAAAAGTAAATGACTGAACCGCGCTCCCTGGACCGCCTGTCTGCACCGGCTGGGGACCGGAGGTCGGTCCATGCAGCCGGGACGGCCGTTGCAACTCGCGAAGCGTATTCTCAGGAAGTCGACTTGCAGTTGCAGCCCGAGCGCGGCGAATGCGCCGCGCTCGAGATCGGCTGCGTCTCCCGCCCGGCGCGTCTGCGCGGGCAAAATCGCGTCAACGAGGACTATTTCGGCGTGATGCTCGGCGACCTGGCTGCGCGCGCCGCGCGTGGCAGTGTGATCGCGCTGGCTGACGGAGTGAGCGGAAGTCAGGGTGGCCGGGTCGCGGCCGAACTTTCAGTGCGTACCTTCATCGATGCGTATTACGGGCTACCCGAAACGCTCCAGCCCAGCGTGGCCGCTGCGCGTTCGCTACAGGCGCTGCACGGCTGGCTGCACCACATGGGCCGCGTCGATCCAAAGCTTAAACAGATGGCCGCGTCATTTGCAGCGCTGGTCATACGGCGCGCCACAGCGTATCTGGTAGCGGCCGGAGATGTGCGGCTCTATTTGCTGCGCGACGGGCAACTGGCACAAATCGGCGAAGACGACATTGTGCCGGTTGCTTTTGGTTCGTACGTGGCGCACGCCGTTGGCATGAACCCGGCGCTCGTGACCCGCTTCGAAACGTTCGAACTGCGCGAGGATGATCGCCTGCTATTGTGCTCAGACGGTCTTTATCGTCATGTGCCAGTGCGGGAACTGCAGACGGTGCTCGCGACGCGCAATGGCGCGCTCGAAACTGCGCGCCGACTCGACGCGCTGGCACTGACGCGCGGCTCCCAGGACGACGTCACGAGCGCGGTGATTGACGTCGGCAGCCTGCCTTTGCTCGACGTCGGCTACCTGGAGCGAGTGGTCGGCATGCTGCCGATTCTCGCCGTGCCCGACGCCGGCGACGTGATCGATGGATATCTGCTCAAGAGCGTGCTCAGCGATGGCTTCTATTCGCGGATCTTCGCCGGCTACGATCTGGCCGATCCGGACACGCCACTGGCGCTCAAGTTTCCCAAACCGCGCGTCGAGCAAGACGAGAACATACGCCAGTCGACCGTGCGGGAGCGCTGGCTCGCAGGCAAGGTCGGCGACGCCGGCGTGCTCGCGCCGCTGCCTGTTGACGCCAATCGGCAAACCCGGCTTTATGTGGTGATGCCGCTCGGCGCGGGAGTCACGCTCGAAAAGCTGCTTTCGGCGCCCGAGCCCATAGGGCTGCCGCGCGCGATCGGAATAGCACGGCAATTGGGCCGCTCGATCGACGCGCTGAATCGGCGCAATGTCTTCCATCGCGATATCAAGCCCGAGAACGTGCTGGTGATGCAGGACGACAGGACGTGCCTGCTCGACCTGGGCTTTGGTTATATGCCCGGTATGGAGCTACCGGGCCCAGCCTCCGCGCCTGGCTCACCCGCGTACATGGCGCCTGAGTTGATGAGGGGTGCGCAAGGCGATGCGCGCTCCGAGGTATTTGCGTATGGCGTGACGCTGTACCGTCTGTTCAGCGGCGGCAAACTGCCGTACGGCTTCAATGGTCGCGTGCCGCTCTACGAGTACCGGCTCGACGCGCCGCATTGGCTTGACCTCGTGCTGGAGAAAGCGCTGCAGTCCGATCCCGCACGCAGGTATCAGGACGTACTCGCAGTCTGCGCCGATCTCGAGCGCCTTTCGAGCGGCCAGGGTGCGATGGCTCCGGTTCGACGCAAGCCCTTGCTCGAGAGCGAACCAGTGCTGTTCTGGCAGGGGATCTCGGTTCTATTGCTGGCGCTGCTGTTGTGGTCGCTGATACGGCGATGAGCTTTCGCGTTTACATGCGGACAGATTGAACCGCGAAACCGGCTCGCGGTGGTGAGTTAAGGCAATGCTGATCAAGCCGTGTAAACGCAGCTGATCGTGATGGCACATGCGTAAACTTTCCGAATCACCAATGAAGATGGTCATTCCGGTTCGTTTTTCGCGCCGCGGGCGCTTTGCGCGGGCTTTTCGCCCGTGTTTCGCCCATTACGGGCGCACCTGTGCCGTAAATCGACCTCGCGAAAGGTAAAGGTTCGCCAGCGCGAGCGTAACGAAGGCGCGATTAGCGTTCTTCGCCAGACCCCGATAGCGCACCTTCGTGAAACCCCACAACCGTTTGACCACAGCAAACACATGTTCGACGCGGGCGCGAATCTTCGACTTGTTGCGGTTCTTGCGACGCGCCGCTTCATCGACGCTGTCCTTGCGGCGCGTGCGCTGATTCGTGAAGTCGCGGGCCTTCGGGGCCTTGCCATGGATCAGTGCTTTCTGGCTCGCATACGCGCTGTCGCCATAGACGCGCTGCTCCTGCCCATGCAGAAGCTGTGGCAGTGGGTGTTTGTCGTGCACGTTGGCCGCCGTGACGACCGCGCTATGTGCCAGTCCGCTCTGGCTATCCACACCAACATGAAGCTTCATGCTGAAATGGTGAGTAGACCCGGGGACTTGCACCCCGAGCCTCTCCTAGAACCGTACGTGACACTCGCGCGTCATACGGCTCTCTATGAACGCGTCCCGCTTTGCAACAGCTTCGAGTGGTCTGACTGACAGGGTGGGTTGCAGCTCTCTATCCGGCCTTGTTGCAGCCTGTAATTCCCGCTGCGGGCCCCTATGAAATCCGCTGACCCGCACCTCATTCCCGTCGCGAGCTCGAAGCTCAGTGCCGCATACAGGTTTAGCGGGTCCCGGTCCTACCTGGTTTGAAAATCATCGGACCTCCCACCGCCGCCCGCTAGTGTCCCGAGTTAGAAAATTCGTAGACAAAATCGCTTGACGCTGGCGAGGATGTCGTCGGCCGATTTGGTCCAGTTGAAAGGTCTCGGATCAGTGTTGTTGATCTGGATGTATTGGCGAATCGCCTGTTCGAGTTGCCGGGTGGAGCGATGAGTGCCGCGGCGGATGTATGTCTCGCTTAGCGTGGCAAACCATCGTTGATGCGGCTGCAATCCGAAGGCACGCCAGATCCGCGACACGGCTGTCTGCGACATTCCCATCTCGCGGGCCATTGTCCGCGTGCTCCAGTGAGTCGCACCCATGGGCACGGATTCGAGCGTACGTGCGACGACCGCGTCCACCTGCGCGTCTTCGATCGTCCTCGGTGCGCCCGGGCGCGGTGCATCGAGCAACCCGTCCACGCGGTGACTGATGAATCGCGAACGCCACTTCGAAACCGTATGCGAGGCGACACGTTGTCTTGTCGCGACCGTCCTGTTGTCGATGCCCTCGGCGCAAGCCAGCACAATACGCGCTCTCAGAGCAAGCGCCTGTGCCGTCTTGCGTCGCATCGCCAGCGCTATGAGTTGCTCGCGTTCCAACCCACTCAGAACCAGTGGCGCCTTCGGTCTTCCTCTCATCGTTGCCTCGCTTATCTGCGAACCATGCAACCCAGGGTAGTACACAACGCAAATAAGGCAATGAATTTATAACTCGGGACACTAGCACCTGCTGGTAAAAATGGCGTCGGCGTTGCCCGACGATGCTTACACAATGCCGTCCGGCAGGTCGGGACGCAGTTCGGCCTCGATCTGATCGATGGTCGGCAGGCCGGTCTCCAGCGAGGGTGGCACCTCGCGCATCAGCTGGTACTCAGCAACACCCATTGGCTTGGCCACGCCACGCAGCGCATATTCCGCCACGAGCCGGTTCTTTTCCTTGCACAGCAGCAGGCCGATGGTCGGCTGGTCCTCGGGCGCCTTCACCTGCGCATCGATTGCGGACAGGTAGAAGTTCAGCTGGCCCGCATATTCGGGCTTGAACGGTGTCGTTTTCAGTTCGACGACGACATAGCAACGCAGCTTGGGGTAATCGACCTTATTGTGCAAAAAATGGCGTAAGCGGACATCCAGCCGCCTGCGGCAAGGCTTTTCGGGTCGCTATGTTTGGCGCGATCGAAGTGCTCTGCAAGTCATTGATTAATCTATCCTTTTCAGTTTTAATCGCAGAATTCGCGCGAAAAGGTCGATTCCCCTATTGGATTTCGCGATTCGATAAAGAAATTAAGTTAGCACTCGCTTTATTGTCCTTGTCATATACATACCAGTTCGCTGCGCAATGACAGATAACTAACGAGCAGACCGGAAGCACGACTCGATGTCCACCGCATTCGCTCATACAGTCGAAGCGAGTTTTGCGACGCTCACGCCCACGGCCAAGCGCATTGCCAGTTATATGCTTGCGAATCTGGAGCGCCTCGGTCTGGAGACGGCGGATCAGATCGCGCAACAAACGAGCACGAGCGGCATTTCGGTCGGGCGCTTTCTGCGCAGCGTCGGCTATCGCAATCTCGACGACCTGAAGCGCGAATTGCGCGGTGCACAAACACGGCCGTGGTTCATCACTGATCGCCTCGACGCCTGGCGCGGCGAGCGCCTCGCCGACTACGCGAACGGCGTGGAAAACACGAGTGACACGCTCGCGCGCTCGCTCGATCTCGAGGTCGATGCGATTCGCTATGTGTACCGGCTTGCACTAGGCGACACATTCGCCCGCGTCGCGCAGCGCATTGCCGCTGCGGATGCCGTCTTTATTCTCGGCATTCAATCGACGCGCTGCATTTCGAATGCGTTCCACAGCTACCTCGAATATCTGCGGCCACGTATGTTCTTTTCCAACGGCATGTCAGGCTCGTATGTGGAGTCGCTGAATTCGGAGTTCGCGTCGCCGTATCTGATCGTCACCGACACGCGTGCCTATTCGCGCATCGCGCGCCGCTATTGCGAGGCGGCGGCACGGCGTGAATTGCCGTTCGCGCTCGTCACCGATCTCTATTGCCCGTGGGCGCGCGACTTCGCCTGCGATCTGCTGCAGGTGAAAACCGATGTCGGTCAGTTCTGGGATTCGCTTGCGCCGCTCACGTGCCTGTTCAACCTGCTGATTACGTCGATTGTCGAGCGGCTCGGTTCGACTATCGACAAACGTGTCGCGCGCAACCGCGAGTTGCAACGTGAACTCGATCAATTCGATCTTTGACAATCATGACCGATACACCGCACCTCATTCACATCACACCGGAAACGCACGGCGTCGAACTCGACCTCGTGTATGCGACCGATCGCAATTTCACCGGCGAGGCGATCTACAAGGAAGCGTACGCCCTGCTGCTCGCGCCCGCTGAAGCGAGATTGCGCAAAGCCGTCGAACTTGCTGAAAGCGTCGGCATGAAGCTGCGCATTTTCGATGCGTACCGTCCGCCGCAAGCACAAAAAGTACTGTGGGATTTTCTGCCCGACCCCACGTATATCGCAGAACTTGGGCGAGGCTCGAACCATAGCCGGGGTACGGCGCTCGATCTCACCTTAATCGACAGCAACGGTGAAGCGCTCGACATGGGCACGAGCTTCGATGCGATGATCAAGGATTCCGAGCACTTCCATCACGGATTGCCGCAGCATGTGCAGCGCAATCGCCTGCTGCTGCTCGGCATCATGCATGCGGCAGGATTCACGCATATTCCAAGCGAATGGTGGCATTACGAAATTCCGGGTTCGCGCTCGCTGCCCGTTATTGACAATAGCGAAAGCGGCCCCCTGAGATTGATGTAATCGTGTTCTGGTTCTTTGCTGTCCGTTTGCGGGTTTCTCACCGCTTTTCCCTCTCGATACGGAGCGAGTATGAATCTGGTTTTGCGCAATGCGCTGGCGGCAGTCGCGGTCGCGTCCGCACTGACGCTTACGATGACGACAACAAGTACTGCATTTGCGGCGACGCCGAAAGACATGCTGGTGATCGCCACCACGCTCGACGAATTCTCGACGCTCGATCCGGGCGAAGTCTATGAGCTCGTGCCGGAAGAATATGTTGCGAATACCTATGACCGACTGGTGCGCGTCGATCTGAAAGACCCGGCGAAATTCAATGGCGATGTCGCGCAATCGTGGACGGTCAGCCCCGACGGACTTACCTTCACGTTCAAGATTCGCCCGGGTCTCAAGTTCCACACGGGCAATCCGCTGACAGCCGATGATGTCGCGTGGTCGATCCAGCGCTGCGTGCTGCTCGATAAAGGCGCGGCGGCGGTATTGCAAGGCATTGGCCTGACCAAAGACAACGCGCTGCAAAACGTCAAGAAGATCGACGACTCGACCGTCAGCATAACGACCGACCAGAAATACGCGCCTACGTTCGTGCTGAACGTGCTGGGTGCGTGGCCCGCGTCCGTGGTCGATAAGCAGCTCCTGATGTCGCATCAGAAGGGCAACGATTTCGGCAACGAATGGCTGCGCACGAACGAAGCGGGCTCTGGCGCGTACAAGCTCGTCAAATGGACGGCGAACGACAGCATCATCCTGCAGAAATACGACGGCTACCGGCTGCCGCTCGCGATGAAACGCATCGTAATGCGCCATGTGCCGGAAGCCGCGAGCCAGCGCCTGCTGCTCGAAAACGGCGACGCGGACGTCGCGCGCAATCTGAGCCCCGACGATCTCGCCGCATTGACTAAGGCCAACGAGGTACAGGTGATGTCGGTGCCGCAAGCGACGTTGCTCTATCTCGGCCTGAACGTGAAGAACCCGAACCTCGCGAAACCGGAAGTGCAGGAAGCCATGAAATGGCTGATCGACTATGACGGCATTCAGAAGAACGTGACGAAGAGCACGTTCAAGATTCATCAAACGTTCCTGCCCGAAGGTTTCCTCGGCGCGTTGAATACCAGTCCGTATCACCAGGACGTTGCCAAGGCCAAGGCGCTGCTCGCCAAAGCGGGCTTGCCCAATGGCTTCAACGTGACGATGGATGTGCGCAGCGCCTACCCGTACAACGAAATTGCGCAAGCCGTACAGGCGAATCTCGCGCAAGGCGGAATCAAGGTCGAGATCATTCCAGGCGACAACAAGCAGACGCTCGCGAAGTATCGTGCGCGTCAGCACGATATTTATATTGGGGAATGGGCAGCGGATTACATCGACCCGCACAGCAATGCGCAGGGCTACGCATGGAATCCGGACAACTCCGACAAGTCTGCGTACAAGATGCTCGCTTGGCGTAATTCGTGGGACATTCCCGATCTGACGAAAGAGACCAACGCGGCGCTTGCCGAATCGTCGACGACGAAGCGCGCGCAACTCTACCAGACGATACAGAAGGAAATGCTCGCAAAGTCACCGTTCGTCATCATGTTCCAGCAGGTGTCGCAAGTGGCGATGCGTCCGGGCGTGTCGGGCCTCGAAGTCGGTCCAATCAACGATCTCGTGTCGTATCTGCATGTGAAGAAGCAGTAAGAGCGCGAGACATGTCGACAACGATCACTCCCATAGACCAGATACGCGCTGCGTCCGCGCGCAGCGCGACCGTGCGCTGGACGTTGCGCGTGCTGCGCTGGGCGCTCACGCTCGCCGTCACGTTCACGGGCTTGCTGGCCGTGACCTTCGTGATCGGCCGCAAGGTGCCGATCGATCCCGTGCTCGCAATACTCGGCGATCGCGCGTCGGCGAGCGCTTATGCGGCTGCGCGCATTCAGCTTGGACTTGACAAGCCCCTTGCCGAGCAGTTTTTCATCTACGTCCGCGCGGTGCTGCACGGCGATCTGGGCGTATCGCTGCTGACGGCGCATCCCGTGCTCGACGACATCAAGCGCGTCTTCCCGGCCACATTGGAACTTGCGACACTGTCGACGATCATCGGCGTATTGGTTGGTGTGCCGCTCGGCGTGATTGCCGCGACACGGCACAACCGCTGGATCGATCACGTCGCGCGTTTCATCGGCCTGATCGGCAGTTCAGTGCCCGTGTTTTGGCTTGGTTTGATGGGACTGCTGTTGTTCTATGCGAAGCTGCATTGGGTGTCGGGACCAGGAAGAATCGATCCCGTGTTCGATGGCATGGTCGATATGCACACGGGCAGCCTGTTGATCGATTCGCTGATCGCGGGGGAGTGGGATGTGTTTTTCAATGCACTGTCGCATATCGCGTTGCCCGCTGCGATATTGGGCTACTACTCGGTCGCCTATCTGAGCCGGATGACGCGCTCGTTCATGCTCGACCAGTTGAACCAGGAGTACATCACGACGGCACGCGCAAAAGGCTTGTCCGAGCGTCGAGTCGTGTGGGTGCACGCATTCGGCAATATCGCGGTGCCGCTGCTGACAGTGATCGCACTGTCGTATAGTTTTTTGCTCGAAGGCTCGGTACTCACCGAAATCGTATTCGCGTGGCCGGGTATCGGTTCATATCTGACAGGCGCGCTGCTCAACGCCGATATGAATGCGGTGCTCGGCAGCACGCTCGTGATCGGCATTACTTTCATTGCGTTGAACCTGCTGACGGATGCGCTCTATCGCGTGTTCGATCCGCGCGCCCGCTGATGCAACGGAGATTTGCAACGTGCGTCCACCTGTTGAAACTTCAACGCAGGACTTGCCGATGAACGTGCCTCGCCCAACGTGGAGAGCCTGGCTGCTGACCGATACGCCAGCTTCGCGCAGGCAGGCGGCGCTCGGTCTTGCGTATCGTCGCTGGCGGCGTTTCTCGGGTAATCCCCTGTCGGTGTTCGGTCTGTCGATACTCGTCCTGCTCGTGATCGTCGCCGTCATCGGTCCTTGGATCGCGCCGCATGATCCGCTTCGGCAGGTGTTGTCCGATCGTCTGCTGCCGCCCGGTTCGGCCTCTCATTGGCTTGGCACCGATCAACTCGGACGCGATATTCTTTCGCGCATCATTTACGGCTCGCGCCTGACGCTGTCGATTGCGATCCTCGTTGTCGTGGTCGTCGTGCCGATCGGCTTGATGATCGGCACGACGGCGGGCTTCTTCGGAGGCTGGGTCGACAACGTGCTGATGCGCGTGACGGATATCGCGCTAGCGTTCCCGAAGATCGTGCTCGCACTCGCATTCGCCGCGGCATTGGGGCCGGGTGTGTTCAATGCGGTGATCGCTATTTCGATCACCGCGTGGCCCGCGTATGCGCGTCTTGCACGCGCCGAAACGTTGAGGCTCGTGCAAGCCGATTTCATACACGTCGCGCGGCTGCAAGGCGCGTCGAACCCGCGCATCCTGCTGCGCTATATCGTTCCGCTGTGTTCAGCGTCGGTGATCGTTCGCGCGACGCTTGATATGGCGGGCATCATTCTGACCGTCGCGGGCCTTGGTTTTCTGGGGCTCGGCGCACAACCACCCAGTCCCGAATGGGGCTTCATGGTCGCGTCGGGCCGCAACGTGCTGCTCGACGCGTGGTGGGTGGCGACGATACCGGGCTTCGCGATCCTGCTCGTGAGCCTTGCATTTAATCTGCTCGGCGACGGCTTGCGCGACGTGTTCGACCCCCGCCATGGAGACTGATATGGGCACGAACGAAACGCGCTCGCCTCTCTGTGAGATCGACGATCTGCGCATCCGTTTTCGCGTGCACGACGGCACACTGAATGAAGCCGTGCGCGGTCTCTCGCTGACGCTGAATAAAGGCGAACGGCTCGGCATCGTCGGTGAATCGGGTTCGGGCAAGTCGCTGACGGGCCGCGCGCTGCTCGGACTTCTGCCGCCTGCCGCGCATTGCACCGCGAAAACGTTGCGCTTCGACGGAAATGATCTGCTGAATATGCGCGCCGACAGGCGCCGCCGTCTATGCGGTCAGCAAATGGGCATGATCCTGCAAGATCCGAAGTACTCGCTGAACCCGGTGATGACTGTCGCGCAGCAAATGCGCGAGGCGTTCGCACTGCATTGTCCGAAGCTCAACCGGCGTGCGATGCGCGAGAAGATCATCGCGGTCCTCGAAGCGGTGCATATCCGCAACCCCGCGCGCGTCGCGGATTCATATCCACATGAGCTTTCTGGAGGCATGGGACAGCGCGTGATGATCGCGATGATGGTATCGACGGGACCACGCGTGCTGATCGCCGATGAGCCGACCAGTGCGCTCGACGTGCTCGTATCGATGCAGGTGCTCGCCGTACTCGACGAGATGATCGCCAAACACGACACCGGCCTCATTTTTATCAGCCATGACTTGCCGCTCGTGATGTCGTTCTGCGATCGGGTGGTGGTGATGTATGCGGGGCGTGTCGTCGAAACATGCGCAGCGCGCGATCTCGTGCATGCGCAACATCCTTATACGCGCGGGTTGCTTGCGGCGAATCCGCCGCTTGCCAATCCGCCTGCCGAATTGCCCGTTCTGTCGCGCGATCCTGCATGGCACAACGACACGAAAGGAGCGTCCGCATGATCGACGTCGATGCGCTGACAGTGCGCTTCAAGACGGTCGCGGGCGCGGTCGATGCCGTCCGCGATGCGAGCTTTCATGTCGCGCAAGGCGAAGTATTCGGGCTCGTCGGTGAGTCGGGTTCCGGCAAGTCGACCATTCTTCGTGCGTTGAGTGGATTGACGCCTATCGCGCAAGGCACGGTGCGCATTGCGCGGCAAGGCGGTGTCGCGCAAAAGCGCGCTGTGCAAATGGTGTTTCAGGATCCATACGGCTCGCTGCATCCACGCTTCACTGTCGATCAGACATTGCGCGAACCGTTGCGTATCAACGGGATCCGCCAGCATGAAGAACGTATCGTCAATGCGCTGCGTGAAGTCGGGCTCGATGCGTCGTTTCGATTTCGCTATCCGCATCAGCTATCGGGTGGGCAGCGGCAACGCGTGGCGATTGCGCGCGCGCTGATCGTCGAGCCGCGTGTGTTGCTGCTCGACGAGCCGACATCGGCGCTCGATGTCTCCGTGCAGGCTGAGATATTGAACTTGCTCAAGCGCTTGCATCGCGAGCGTAATCTGACGATGATTCTTGTCACCCACAATCTCGCTGTCGTGAGCTTTCTGTGCTCGCGTGTTGCGATCATGCGCAATGGCGAGATCGTCGAAGAACTCGATGTGGAGAAAATCAGAGCGAAGCAGGTCGATAACGAGTATTCACGCAGCCTGTTGCTCGCGACGAATGGCTATCAGCGCAAGGCTGCCGACGCGTTGGGTATCGACACGGCTCCTTGAAGGAGCTCATGTCTGCGACGGTCCAGGCAAACACATACCCCAGGCCGCCGCAGACAGAAAAACGCACCACTCAACCCGGAACAGCACCGACAGAGAGTTTTGTCGCGATAAGGCGAGCTGCTATGCTGGCAGCGTGAAGGCGAAGACTTTGATCGATGAAACAGAACCTGAATCCGGCCGTGGCAAAGGTGCTCAAGCGCCTGCGCGACCCGCTCGACGTCATCCTGATGTGCGTGCGGTGGTACGTGGCGTATCCGCTGAGCCTGCGCCATCTTGAACAGATGATGGCCGAGCGTGGGATTGAGGTCGATCATTCGACCGTGCACCGCCGGGCCATCAAGCTGTTGCCGGTCATGGAGAAGGCGTTTCGCCGTCACAAGCGCCCGGTTGGCAAGAGCTGGCGAATGGACGAGATCTATATAAAGGTGAAGGGTCGGTGGAAATATCTGTACCGTGCAGTTGACAAGGCCGGTAACACGATCGACTTCCTGCTGCGGGCCCATCGCGACAAGGCTGCGGCCCGCCGATACTTCGAAAAATCGATCGCTCAAAACGGCGAACCGGAAACGGTGACGATCGATAAGAGTGGTACGAATCTGGCCGCGCTCGAGGCCATCAATGTCGAGCGTGAAACGCCGATCAAGATCCGCCAGACGAAGTATCTGAACAACATCGTAGAGCAGGACCACCGGGCGATCAAGCGCCGTACCCGACCAATGCTCGGGTTCAAGGATTTTCGTTGTGCACGCATCCTATTGAGCGGCATCGAAGTGATGCATATGATCGCCAAGGGGCAGATGAAAGACCGCGGCATCGGGCTGACTCCCGCCGAACAGTTCTACTCGTTAGAAGAATAAGTATTCCTCATCGTCTGATCATTATTCAACCCACTTTCGTTATCGCGACAGAGCCATAATAAGTTATCTTTACTATACGCTGTCGCCGCCGTGAGCGACACGCTTGTGGGGGCCGCGACAGGCCTCGCCGGTTACCTTCTCTTCCGAAGCGGGCGCCGCACTTTCCCGCCAGTACTCATCTGGAAAGTTTTGCCCGCTTGCGCGCAACGCCGATTACGCGCGTGGCGAGCGATCCGTCAGGCGGCGTCTCCTGCAAGGGCGCCTCTCGGAGGAACGTGACGAGCACCTTGATCTTCTCGATCGGCATCTGCGGTGCGATGGAATTGCCAATACTGTCCGAGCCCAACAGGAGGCCCTTACCCGGAAAGAGCTCTCCCGGGTAGAACTTCCGAATGGCCCAGAAACGCCGCTCCGCAATGGGCGTGAGGAGCCTTTCGCTGTCGACGTAGATCGCGTCCCCGTTGGGTAGCAGCACGGCATCAAACAGCGTGCATTCTATGAGTCGGGATATTTGCTCGTAGTCGCCGTTGCACCTGATCTTTCTGATCGTTGTTGTATATGGGTCGATAAGGATGGCCTTCACCTTCTGTCTCCTTTGTCCCAAGGTAGCTGGATAGCTGGAGCTTCGCTGGCCAAAAAAAAACAAAAAAACAAATGTGCTGAGGCTATCTGCGTAGCCTCAAAAACGCCCGCGGGAGGCCGAGACAGAACTCAACACGGGCCGTCATGCGAAATGGCGCGTGGTTCCGATGGGCATTCCTTACATCCGACCGCTAACATGGGTGGCTTCTGCCGCATTACGAGGCGCTGTGGATCGACGCGAATGCGATTTTCGTCGTGTACATGGTGGCCCGGCCTGGCCTGAATTCGGTCCGCATCCGCCTCCCGCTCGTGCCGCTGGCCGCAGACAAGCGCGCCAGCGTTGACCCGCAATGGTGCGACGCGGACCCTGCTTGCCAAGGGCAAATCGTCTTGGCGTACGATTTTCCCCAAAGTCTGAATTCCAGCCCAACTAGACAAAGCGCCCTGCCTCAAGGTCAGCGAACGCCTCCGCAATTTCGCTATTGGTATTCATCACGAAGGGGCCGCAGATGGCAAAGGGTTCATCGATCGGTGCACTCGAGCAAATCAGCAGTTCGGTTTCAGTATCGGCGACGATCGGAAGCTACTCCGCTCGCGACGTCGGTTGCGATTGCGCGGCCCAGGCTACATTTCCCCGTGCAACCACCTGGCGAGCCGCACCCGGCTGCGCCGCCCCTTCCATCAACCAGGCAAAGCAGCGATCGCCGCCCGGTATGGGAAGGTCATAAGAAGCGCCAGCCTCCAGCGTCAAATGAATGAACGTTATAGGCCACGTCGATCCGAGCGGTACGGTCTCGTCGCCCAACTTGCCCACGTAGTCCCGAGCTATCACCCCGGGAGCTTCCACAGTTGGCGCATCGGAACAGCGAACATAGGCGTATCTGGCCGGCACCCTCTTTAGCGCGCTGGGCAGGTTCAGCCGTAGCTGTAACGTATGCACACTTCCTGCCATCCTGCCGTGACCAATCCGATTCCTCGCAATTGCGACGCACCCGCCCGGCTTCATGGCGTGACGACCGTCGTCGCACGCGAGGTGCGCACACTCGCTCAGCGCCGCGCACAGTCCCCGAAGGAGATCAAGGCATTGATCAGCGAAAGCGTCGAGAAAATCGAAGCAGGAAGCGGGCTGGTCGATCGCGCGGGTGAAGCGATCGACGGAATCACCGCGCACGTCGCGTGCGTTTCGTCGATGATCGACGAAATCACCGCGCACGTCGCGTGCGTTTCGTCGATGATCGACGAAATCAGCTCTGCTACAAGCGAGCAGTCCAGTTCGATCGGCGAGGTCAATCTCGCCATCGCGCAGCTCGACCAGACGACCCAACACAACGCGGCGCTGGTCGGGCAATCGGCCGCAGCCGCAGAGAGTCTGCGAGACCGCGCTCAGCGCTTGCGTGAGGCAATGGCTGCGTCCGTATAAACGCTGGCTGGATGCATCGCTTTCGGCCTGGCGGCCGGCGCGATGCCCGGATCAATGGCCGACATCTGGCCGCTCGTCTGAAAGCCGGTGCTCCGCGCCCCGCAGGCAGTTCTGGAGCGCACGCGCCCTTTTCGATGCCTGCCCGCAAGAGTGCGGGCCGTCTGGCCACGCCCGGGGACCAGGCGTGGCCAGATCGAGGCTCCGCACACTCTCACCGAAAGCTCGCATGTGCCGAGATCAGAGGCGCCCGAATTAACGATGTAAACGTGAAATCATTCAATGATGAATTTGTAATTAATGAAGATTTGCACCATTGCGATGATTGCCGGGAAAGCGTTTGAGCCACATTGGTGCCGGAATTCGCAATAAGAGAGCAAATGCCTAAACATGGTATTGCTCCATCAAAAAAAGTTTTCTCACCGGCATTTTTTTTTGCTATCTTCAATCCGCTTCAACAAAACTGACACATAGAGCTGCTGTCCTCAAGTGCCCGAAGGGTTCAGGCGGAAAGCAAAGAGCGGACAGCTGGCCGGATCGGTGTCGGCACGAAAGGTATTGAGTTAGGATGACTATCAAATAGTCGCAAGGAAAAAGCATTGTGGGTCCCTGAGCGGCTCGAAATTGCCGTACAGAATCAGTTTTTGTAATTCGTAGTGCTAATGTAATTTCGAATCGAGTGAATTTCGGTCACGCGGACTAGTGGTCATGACGTGACGAGGGTTTTCTGCGGCAGGATTGGGGCGTACTGCGCCGAGGGAGCGAAGGTGGTGATGAAAGTGCAAGTGGGAGCGGCAGCCGAAGGCGTGCGCTCGGGCGGATCAGGCCGCCCACGCGAATTCGGGCGTAGGCAGCAGAACCCTGTGCGCCGCTACGGCGGAATTGGCGCGGTAATCGTATTGCACATTGTGCTCATCTACGCGTTGGTCAATGGTCTTGCAAACAAGGTCGTGCAGGTGATTCAGCATCCGGTCGAAACGAAGATCATCCAGCCCGTGGCGCCTCCGCCGCCGCCCCCGCTGCCTACCGTGCAACTGCCGCCGCCGAAGTTCGCGCCTCCTCCGCCGCCTTTCGTGCCGCCTCCCGAAGTGCCGGTGCAGGCGCCACCGCAGCAGTCGATCGTGCATCAGGCTGCGCCCGTGGTCAGCGCGCCTGTCACCGCACCGCCTGCGCCGCCCGCGCCGCCTGCACCCGTGCAGAAGCCGGTGAGCCACGAAGTGGGCGTCGTGTGTCCAAACTCGGATGAGATCCGTTCGTCGATCCGCTATCCGAAAGAGGCACAGGACAACGGTGTGACCGGCGACGTGCTCATCGAATTCGTGGTGGATCCGCAAGGTCACGTTACGAACGAGCGAGTGGCGCAGTCCGCCAACGACGACAGTCTGGATGCCGCTGCATTCAACGCAGTCAAAAAGTTCAACTGCATTTCGCAAGGCCAGCCGGTACGCGTGCAGGTTCCGTTCTCGTTCAGTCTCAGCTGACATGCGGACTGCATGTATCGGGTGGCGAGTCATTACCCGGATTTTTAGATGTTCAACGGATGAATTGGAGCAGGCATGAAAAAGCGTTCCTACGCCGCACTCGCGGCAAGCATGTTGATCGCCGTAGCCACGGTCGATACCTTTGTCGCACCGCAGCTTGCCAACGCGCAGGCTAGCGCCCCGACTGCAGTCGCGTCGGCGCCCGCCACTGCGGCCATCGCCGCACCGTCACCCGCCGCGAGCGCGGACCAGCCGGCGCCGCCCCCGGCACCGGCCACCTCGGAGACGGTCACGAACCCGTACGGTCTCGGCGCGCTCTGGAAGAACGGCGACTTCGTCGCGCGCTTCGTCCTGTTGTTGCTCGTGGTGATGTCGATGGGCAGCTGGTACATCATGATCACCAAGTTCTTCGAGCAGTTCCGTGCAAACCGTCGTGCGAAGAGTGCAGACGAGCAGCTCTGGAGCGCGCCGTCGCTAGCAGAAGGCGCAAAGCAGCTTGAGGAGTCGTCGCCGTTCCGGTTCATCGCGGAAACCGCGATCGAGGCCGGCGAGCATCACGACGACGCGCTGCTCGAAGCCGTCGATCGAAACACGTGGATCGACGTTTCTGTCGAGCGCGCCATCACCAACGTGTCGAACCGCCTGCAGGACGGCCTGGCATTCCTCGGCACCGTGGGCTCGACCGCGCCGTTCGTCGGCCTGTTCGGTACGGTGTGGGGCATCTATCACGCGCTGACGGCTATCGGTATTGCAGGTCAGGCTTCGATCGACAAGGTCGCCGGTCCGGTCGGTGAGGCGCTCATCATGACCGCCATCGGTCTGGGCGTGGCCGTGCCGGCGGTGCTCGGCTACAACTTCCTCGTGCGACGCAACAAGGCGGTGATGGAGCGTGTCCGCGGCTTCGGCGCGCAACTGCATACGGTTCTGCTGGCTGGCGGCAAGCGCGTCGCGCGCTCCGCGCCGCGCGCCGCCGTCATGGCCGACTGAGCGAGGAGTACGCCATGGCCATGAGCGTGGGAGGCGAGGGCGATGACGACGAGGTCATCTCGTCCATTAACACGACGCCGCTCGTCGATGTGATGCTGGTGTTGCTGATCATCTTTCTGATCACGATTCCCGTGGTGACGCATACGGTGCAGCTCCAGCTACCGAAGCAGACGGTGACGCCGCTGCAGACGCAACCGAAGAGCATCGAGATCGCGGTGAATCGCGATGGCGACTTCTTCTGGTACGAGCAACACGTCGATGCGCCGACGCTGCTGGCACGCCTGAAGACAGTGTCCGTGCAGACGCCGCAGCCGGAAGTGCATATCCGCGGCGACCAGGCGACGCGCTATGAGGCCATCGGGCGCGTGATCACGTCGTGCGAGCGGGCGGGAATCGCGAAGGTGTCATTCATTACGGAGCCGCCGGCGCGCGGCGGTTAAGGGGCGGTTATGGGCATGAACGTATCGTCGGGCGGTGGCGGAAGCGAACCCGAAGTGATGGTGGACATCAACACCACGCCGCTGATCGACGTGATGCTGGTGTTGCTGATCATGCTGATCATCACCATTCCGATCCAGATGCACGCGGTGAAGATGAACTTGCCGGTGGGCAATCCGCCGCCGCCGGCCGTGCAGCCGGAGGTGGTGCAGATCGACATCGACTTCGACGGCACCATGACCTGGAACGGCACACCGGTGCCCAACCAGGCGACGCTGGAGCGCAGGTTCGCGCAGGTCGCGGCCGAACCGGAGCAGGCTGAAATTCACCTGCGTCCGAACCGGCTCGCGCCATACAAGGACGTGGCCGAAGTGATGGCCGCGGCCCAGCGCGAAGGCGCAACGAAGATCGGCTTGATCGGCAACGAACAGTACATGCAGTGAGGCATTCGAAAGCGATGAGCATTCCTTATCGATTCAAGAGGGCGGCGCTTGCGCTCGCGGTGAGCGGATTGTCGACGCTGGCCATGGTGCCGACAGCGGCGCGGGCGGCGGACACGCTACGTCCCGACGTGGCGAAGCCGCTGAACGACGCGCAGAACCTGTACCGCGCGCACCACTACGAGGACGCGCTCAACAAGATTGCGCAGGCCGCGGCCGTACCGAACAAGACGTCGTACGAAACGTACATGGTCGAGGAGATGCGCGGCGCCGCCGCCATGGCGGCAGGCCAGAACGGCGTTGCCGCGCAGGCGTATGAATCGCTACTCGCGAGCGGGCGGCTCAAGGGCGAGGACGCGCAGCGCACGACGGCGGCGCTTGCGGGCATCTACTTCCAGCAGAAGAACTATGCCCAGGCGATCAAGGTCGCGCAGCGCTACCAGAAGGCTGGCGGCAGCGATCCCCAGATGGCCACGCTGCTGGTCGAGTCGTACTACCTCTCGGGCGACTACGCCAGCGCGACGCGTCTGCTGAATGCGAGCGTCGAAGCCCAGGTGCGCGGTGGCCATACGCCGGAGGAGGCGCAACTGCAGCTGCTCGGTACCTGCGCTCAGCATGCGAACGACCAGGAGGCTTATCGCGGCGCGCTCGAAAAGCTCGTGGCTTATCACCCAAAGCAGTCATATTGGGACGACCTGCTGCACGCAATTCGCAGCAAGCCCGGCTATCTCGGCGCACTCGATCTGGACACGTATCGCCTGCGCCGCGCGACGGGTTCGCTCTCCAGCGCCGATGACTACATGGAGATGACGCAACTGGCGATCGTTGCCGGGTCTAGGGCCGAAGGCAAGCAGGTCATCGATCAGGGCTTTGCGTCTGGCGTGCTGGGTCACGATGCTGGAGCCGATCGCGAACGTCGCCTGCAGGCACTAGCGGCAAAGCGCGCCAGTGCCGCGCCCGACCCGGCCAATCCCGTCGCACCGTTCGATGCGGCATTCAATCAGGTATATGCGGGGCAGGCAAAGCAGGGTCTTGCGACCATGGAATCGCTCATTGTGAAGGGTGGCCTTGATCACCAGGATCTAGCGCGACTGCGCCTCGGCGAGGCTTATTTTGCCTCGGGGCAGAAAGCACGAGCCATCCAGGCTTTCAATGCAGTACGGGGCAACGATGGCAGCGCTGATCTGGCGCCGCTCTGGGTGCTGGTGGCATCGAAGCCGTGAGTGTTTGAGCGAACCCAACAACGCATCAAAGTTCGGTAGTTAATTAGGTATACGTAAGAAATGAGGAGTGGCGTGGCGCGGTTTGGCTCGGCAGGGGTGGATGTGACAGAAGTGAAGCAGCACGAGGTTTTGGGGGTAAGTGGTCGGCGGTAAATGGAAGAGCCCTGGGGAGGGCGAATCCAGGTAAAAAAGTGGCGCGATGCGACAGCGTCGTCAAATCTAATGCGGGGGTTCACGAGACCTTGCTTCGCATAACGAAGTAGACGTGACCGACGAGAGAGAAGGGGGAACTGTGAAACAAAGGGCATTGGCGGTGGCCATTCGAAGGATAATCTGGGCTGAACTCGCGTTTTCGGCTGCGTTCGCCGTACCGGTATTTGCGCAGAGCCAGGCGGCGACTAACGGCGGTGTGGCTGTCGCGGCCGATAATGCAACCGCGCCAGCGGCAACGCCGCAATCAGGCGCGAGCGCGCAGTCAGATGCTACCGGAACAGGCAGTGCGGCCGCCACGACTGGGGACAAAACAGCCGTCAAGCAGATGAAGAAGTTCGAAGTGACCGGTTCGCTGATCCGGCAATCGGACAAGACGGGCTTCCAGCAGGTGCAAACAATCACCACGAAGGACATTCAGAATAGCGGCGCGACTACCGTGGCCGACTACCTGCGCTCGGTCTCGGCCAACTCCGCCAATAGCTGGAGCGAGGGCCAGGCGGGCAACTTCTCAGCGGGCGCGTCGGGTATCGCACTGCGCGGCTTGAGCGAGAAGTACACCCTCGTGCTCGTCGACGGTCAGCGCGTTGCGCCGTTCGCCTTCTATTCGAACAGCACCGACAGCTTCTTCGACCTCAATACCATCCCGCTCAACACGATCGACCGCATCGAGATCGTGAAAACCGGCGCCGTGTCGCAATACGGCTCGGACGCCATTGCGGGTGTAGTCAACATCATCACGAAGCACGATTTCCGCGGTCTTCAGCTCGACGGCAGCTACGGCAGTTCGGTGAGCGACGGCGGCGGTAACGGCACGACGAAGTTCGGCGTTCTGGCGGGCTTCGGCGACCTCAATGCGGACCGCTTCAACGTCACTGCGTCCGCGAGCGTCTATCATTCAGCGGGCTCGACGCTGGCCGACCGCGACTCCACGGCGGCGCAGGACTTCACGAACAAGCCGGGCGGCCTCTCGCTGCTCGCGCCGTCCTATTGGCAGACGAGTCCCACGACGGCGCAAGCGCTGACTAACTGCCCATATGGTGGCTCGGTCCATCCGGCCGCGAGCAATTACCTGGGAGCGGCTGCGGGGCTGGGTGGAACGGTATGCGCGTTCAACACCGCCAACAGCATGTCGATCGCGCCGGAGACCACGCGCGCGAGCGCGAAGGTGCATGCTGACTTCAAGATCGACGACACGACCACTGCCTTTGCCGATTTGTGGGAAAGCTATAACCAGACGACGCAGAACGACGGTCTATGGAACAACACAGTGGGCAGCCCGCAAACGCCGACGCTGGTGTATACGCCGGGCGTCGGTCTGACGCCGTTCAACAACGTCGTGCCGGCAAGCAATCCGTACAACCCATATGGCGTGGATACGCCGCTCACCTATTCGTTTCCGCGTACCGTGGCAGAAGAAACGGACGCGAATTTCTGGCGCGCGTCCACGGGCATCCACGGTTCGTTCACTGTGCCGAAGTATGGCGACTGGGACTGGTCGACTGCGTATAGCCACTCGCAGAGCAACGTTTCGAACACCTACACGAACCAGCTCAACGCTGCGACGCTGAATAACATCTATCAGAACGGCACGTACGACTTCGCCAATCCGTCCGCGACGCCGAACGGCTTGAATGGCCTGTACATGAACGCGAACAACCAGGGCATCTCGAAGCTCGATACGGTTGACGCGACGCTGGCCACGCCAAACGTGTACCACCTGCCGATGGGCGATGTTGGCGTTGGCTTCGGCGCGCAGTTCCTGCACCAGAGCGAAGTCATCAACCCAGGCGCGGAGTTTTCCCAAGGCCTCGTGGCGAACCCGATGCTGCAAACCGTCAACGGCCAGCGCAACGTCGCGGCGGTGTACTACCAGTTCGATGTGCCCATCATCCACAACCTGACGTTTAGCCAGTCGGGCCGCTACGACCACTACAGCGACTTTGGTGGCGCGTTCTCCCCGCGCTTCGCCCTGCGCTATCAGCCCGTCCAGGCGCTGACGATGTACGGCTCCTATAACCGCGGCTTCCGCGCACCGACGTTCGTCGAAAACAGCACTTCGCAGACGCTAGGTATCCAGCAGTCGGCCACCGGCACGGTTACGACGATCACCGAGGGCAATCCGAACCTGCAGCCGGAGCGCACGCGCAACATCAACCTCGGCTTCCAGACGTCGCCGACGCGCACGACCGATTTCGGCTTCGACTGGTACAAGATCCGTGTCGATCACGTCATCGGCGAGCCGGCTTCGCCGTCGCAGGTCGTTACAAATGCGCAAGGCCAGGTGGTTTATGAAGTTTTCCCGTACGAGAATCTCGGTTACCTCGACACGAACGGCTTCGAAGGCACCCTCCGTCAGTCGTTGCCGACGAAGGCGGGCACGTTCACGCTGACGGCCGACTGGGCGTACGTGAAGGACTTTACGCTGGGGCAGTCCACTGGTCCGATCAACGGTGCGGGCAACAACTACACCATCACGCAGCCGTTCGGCGGCAGCTTCCCGCGCTGGAAGGGCAATACGACGCTCGACTGGGCATATCACGGCTGGAATGCGGCGCTCACCTGGATGTTCACGGGCCCGTACGCGCAGGCGCTTTCCGTGGCGGCCCCGACGGCGGTAGCGGACAAGGTGGGCTCGTATAGCCAGTTCAACCTGATGGTCACCTACACGGGCATCAAGCACTGGACGATCTACGGCGGCATCAACAACATCTTCAACCGCACGCCTCCGTTCGATCCGATCTTTGCCAGCAGCTCGCTCGACCAGACGGGCTACGACACGTCGCTGTACAACTATATCGGCCGTTTCGCGCAGATCGGAGCGACCTACAAGTTCTGAACATTCGGCGCAACGTAGTGAGCAGTGCATGAAGCAGGCGGCCCTGGCCGCCTGCCTCGAATATTTCCTGTAGTGGCGAGCGACGGCGGCAGACCCCTGCCACGTCGAACCGACGAACCGTGCATCGGCCACACGCCGGCGCACGTCCTCATGCAGACAGACGATGAGATTGAAGAAGTTGAGGTTGTCACGATTGTCGCCGCATTGGTTTCGTGCTGCTTCCGCACTGGTACTGGCAGCTGGTGTGGGTGCGCTTTACGTGGTGCCGGCGCAAGCGGCTACGGCGCTCGCACAGTACGACCAGCCGAAGTATCCCGCCGGCTTCACGCATTTCGACTATGCGGACCCAGATGCATCGTCGAATGGCGTCCTGAGTTTCGAAAACTACAATGATTTTCAAAGCTACGATTCACTGAACCCATTCCTTGTGCGAGGTGCACCCGCGCCGGACATCCAGAATCTGATGTTCGACACGCTAATGCAGCGCAGTTGGGACGAACTGGCCTCCGAATATCCGCTGATCGCCGATAACGTTGAAGTCGCGGCCGACCTTTCGTCAGCGACGTTCCATATCAACCCGGCTGCGCGCTTCTCGAACGGCGATCCAATAACGGCCGCCGACGTCAAATATTCGTTCGACACGCTCACGAGCCCCCAAGCTTCGCCGCTCTTCAATGCGCAGTTTTCGGTGATAAAGAAAGCGGTCGTGGTGAACCCCTCGACGATCCGTTTCGAGTTCCGTCGTGCGGAGCGTGACGCGCCGCTCATTGCGGGCGACTTGCCCATCTTCTCGCCGAAGTGGGGGATGAAACCCGACGGCACGCGCGTTCCATTCGACCAACTCGCTAACGTGCCGCCCATCGCGAGCGGTGCTTATCTGATCGCCGAACGCAAGAACGACAAGCAGATTGCGTATCGCCGCAATCCCACGTACTGGGCGGTCAACCTGCCCACGCGCCGCGGCATGTACCACTTCGAGCGCATCACGTTCAAGCTTTACCTCGACCTGTACACGCAGCTCGAGGCGTTCAAGGCCGGCGACGCCGATGTGCACGTGGAAGACAGCGCGACGCAGTGGGCGCGCAAGTATGTGGGCAAGAATTTCCGTAACGGCATGCTGAAGCAGACCAATTTCCCGGACGGGCCTGCACAGATGCAGGGCATGCTCTTCAACCTGCGCAAGCCGATGTTCCAGGACGTGCGCGTGCGCCACGCGCTTTCTCTCGCGTTCGATTACGACTGGATGAACCGCATGATGTTCTACGGTCAGTACCTGCGCCTGCACAGCTATTTCGAGGCAAGTCCTTTTGGCGCGACCAGCATGCCGGGTGAGAAAGAGTTGAAGCTGCTCGAACCGTGGCGCGCGAGCCTGCCGCCGGAAGTGTTCGGGCCGATGATCAAGCAGCCTACGACGCTGCCGCCCGATTCGCTGCGCGGCAATTTGCGCGAGGCGCGCGATCTGCTTGCGCAGGCCGGGTGGCATTATCGCGACGGCGCACTGCGCAATGCCGCGGGCGAGCCCATGAACATCGAAATTCTGGACGACCAGCCGGGCATGGATCGCGTGATCCTGCCTTATACGCAGGCCCTCGCGACGCTTGGCATCAATGCGCATCTGCGCGAAATCGACAGTGCGCTGTACCAGAAGCGCCTGGACAACTTCGACTACGACATGACTACCTGGCTCTACAGCCCGGTGACGATTCCCGGCGCGGAGCTTGCACGGCGCTTTGGCAGCGCGGCTGCCTCGGAGGTGGGCTCGGAGAACTATCCCGGTGTGCGCTCGCAGGCCGTCGACGCGCTCGTGAAGGCAGTGCAGGCCGCGAACACGCTCGACGACCTCGAAGCGGCGACACGTGCCCTCGATCGCGTGCTGATGAACGAGTACTACCTCGTGACGGAGTACTACGCTCCCAATGCGCGCATCGCTTACAAGACGTCGCTCGGCTATCCGTCCGTCGTGCCCGTATCGTTCGGGGCCCAGGACTGGATCGTCGACTTTTGGTATCGCAAGCCGCAAAGCGCGAAAGTCGCCCTGACCGCGCAAGCGCCTGCCCGCTGAGGAGCACCATGTTCGCCTACATTTTTCGACGTCTGTTGCTGATGGTGCCGACGCTGATCGGCGTTGTCACGCTCACGTTCGTCGTCACGCAGTTCGTGCCCGGCGGCCCCGTCGAGCAGATCATGGCGCAACTGCGCCATGGCAATGCGACCCGCGGCGGCGAGACCGGCGCAGGGGGGGGCGGGTATCACGGCAGCCAGGGCGTGGATCCGCAACAGATCGAGCAGATCAAGAAGGAGTTCGGCTTCGACAAGCCGCCGCTCACGCGCTACTTCCTCATGCTCAAGAACTACGCAACGTTCGATCTGGGCCAGTCTTACTACCAGCACGACAGTGTCTGGAACGTGATCCGTTCGAAATTGCCGGTTTCAATCACGCTGGGGTTATGGACAGTACTGCTAACATACGCGATATCCGTGCCGCTCGGCATCGCCAAGGCGGTGCGCAACGGGTCGCGATTCGACACCGTGACCAGCGTACTCGTGCTCTCCGGCTATGCGGTGCCGGGTTTCGTGCTCGGCGTCCTCCTGATGATGCTTTTCGGTGGTGGCACATTCTGGCAGGTGTTCCCCATGCGGGGTCTCACGTCCGATGACTTCGCGGACCTGAGCCTCGCGGGCAAGGTGCTCGATTATCTGTGGCACATCGTCCTGCCGGTTACGGCCTCCGTGGTCGGCAACTTCGCGATCGTCACGATCCTCACGAAGAATACCTTCCTCGAAGAGATCGGCCGCCAGTACGTGCTGACCGCGCGGGCAAAGGGCGCGCCCGAGCGCGACGTGCTGTGGAAGCACGTATTGCGCAACGCCGCCATTCCGCTCGTCACTGGCCTGCCCGCCGCGTTCGTGGGTGCTTTTCTGAACGGCAACCTGCTCATCGAAACGCTGTTCTCATTGGACGGCATGGGCCAGCTCTCTTACGACTCGGTTATCCGCCGCGACTACCCCGTCGTCCTTGGCTCGCTGTTTCTGTTCACGCTGATTGGCCTCGTAACCAAACTTATTGCTGACGTCTGCTATGTCCTCGTCGACCCCCGCATCCAGTTCCACCGCCTGGACCGCTGATTCCGCAGCCGTTCCGCACGCGCCGTCGGTCTCGCCATGGCGCCGCACCTGGCATCGCTTTCGCGCACAGCCGCTCGGCTATTGGAGCCTCGTCATCTTCGTCACGCTGTTTGCGATCAGCATGCTCGGCGAGGTGCTCGCAAATGACCGGCCGGTCGTCGTGCGTTACGACGGTCAATACTACTTCCCGATCGTGAAGGATTATCCGGAAACGATCTTCGGTGGCGACTTCCCGGCGAGGACCAATTATCTCGACCCGTATATCCGGGAACGTCTGGAATCGAACGGCAATTTCGCGATCTACCCGCCCAATCATTTTCATTACGACACGATCGACTACTTCGCGGCGCGACCGTATCCGTCCGCGCCCTCGGCCACAAACTGGCTTGGTACCGATCAGTTCGGCCGCGACGTGCTTTCGCGGTTGCTCTACGGCTTCCGGCTTTCGGTGCTGATGGCGTTGGCGCTAACGGTTTCGGGCATCGCGTTGGGCGTGTTGACGGGCGCGGTGCAGGGTTTCTATGGAGGACGAACCGATCTCATCGGGCAGCGACTCATCGAAATCTGGAGTTCGATGCCCGATCTGTACCTGCTCATCATCTTCGCCTCGATCTTCGAGCCTACGCTTTGGCTGCTATTTATCCTGCTTTCCATGTTTGGATGGCTTGTGCTTTCCGATTACGTGCGCGCTGAGTTCCTGCGCAACCGTTCGCTCGACTACGTGAAGGCGGCGCGCACGATGGGCCTCTCCAACTGGCAGATCATGTGGCGCCACGTGCTGCCAAACAGCCTGACTCCGGTCATCACGTTCCTGCCTTTTCGCATGAGTGCGGCCATTCTCTCGCTCACGAGTCTCGACTTCCTCGGGCTCGGTGTGCCGCCACCTACGCCGAGCCTTGGCGAGCTACTCCAGGAGGGCAAGAACAATCTCGAGGCATGGTGGATTTCGCTCTCGGCTTTCGCGGCGCTCGTGATCACGCTGCTGCTGCTCACGTTCATGGGCGATGCACTGCGTAACGCACTCGATACGCGTACGCGTGGCTCGGCATTCGGCGGAGGTAAATAATGAATCGTCCTTTGCTGGAAATCGAGCGCTTCAGCGTGCGCTTCGGCGAGAAACAGGCGGTGCGCGAACTGAGTCTTTCGATTGAGCGCGGCGAACGCGTGGCGCTCGTCGGCGAGTCGGGCTCGGGCAAGAGCGTGACGGCATTGTCGATCCTCGGCCTCGTCGAGCATGCAAGGTACACGGGACGCATTCTGTTCGACGGCGAGGATCTGCTGCAGAAAACCGAGCAGCAGATGCGCGGCATTCGCGGAGCCGATATCGCCATGGTCTTTCAGGAGCCGATGACTGCCTTGAACCCGCTGTACACGGTAGGCAAGCAAATCGCCGAAAGTCTGCGCCTGCACGAGGGTTTGAGCACCGGCGCGGCGCGTGAGCGTGGCATCGAGCTCTTGCGGCGCACCGGCATTCCCGAGCCGGAGCGCCGCATCGACAGCTTTCCGCATCAGCTATCCGGCGGACAGCGCCAGCGTGCGATGGTCGCGATGGCGCTCGCGTGCCGCCCGCGCCTCTTGCTCGCCGACGAGCCCACCACGGCGCTCGATGTGACCGTGCGCCAGCAGATCGTCGATTTGCTGATCGACCTCCAGAAGCAGGAGGCCGCAGCCCGTGGCATGGCCATATTGCTCATCACGCATGACCTGAATCTCGTGCGGCGCTTTGCGCAGCGCGTGGCGGTAATGGAAAAGGGCGTCCTCGTCGAAACAAACACGACCGCAGAGCTTTTCTCGAACCCGCAGCATCCCTATACGCAGCGCCTGCTCGATAGCGAGCCGCGTCGCGAGGTGGCTCCGGTCGCGGTGGATGCGCCGCCCATCCTCGAAGTGCAAGGCCTCGCCGTGGATTACCTCACGGCGGTCAAGGGTTGGCGCTCGGTGTTCGGCAGCTCGACTTTCCGTGCCTTGCACGAAACGAACCTGACGCTGCGGCGCGGCGAAACGCTCGGTATCGTCGGCGAGTCGGGCTCGGGCAAATCGACGCTCGCGGCCACCGTGCTCGGCCTGAAAGGCGCGGCAGCGGGCGAGATCCGCATCGACGGGGTCGCGCTCTCGGCGCAACGCAAGGCGAGGGCCCGCCGCGCACTGTACTCGCGCATGCAGGTGGTGTTTCAGGATCCGTTCGGGTCGCTTTCTCCGCGCATGACGATCGAGCAGATAGTCGGGGAGGGGCTGGCCGTGCACAGACCGGAGGTTGACGGACCGGCGCGGCGTATGCGTATCGCATCACTGCTCGAGGAAGTGGGCCTGCCCGCCGATTCGATGCAGCGGTACCCCCACGAATTTTCTGGCGGCCAGCGCCAGCGCATCGCCATTGCCCGTGCACTGGTAGTGGAACCGGAACTGATCGTTCTCGATGAGCCAACCAGCGCGCTCGACGTCTCGATTCAAAAACAGGTGCTCGCGTTGCTGACGAACTTGCAGAAGAAGTACAAGCTGAGTTATTTGTTCATCACGCATGATCTGGCCGTCATGCGCGCGATGGCGCATCGTGTGATCGTGATGAAAGCGGGCCGCATCGTCGAGCAGGGTGACACGCTCGACGTGCTGCACGCGCCGTCTCATCCTTACACGCAATCGTTGCTGGCGTCGTCGATGCTGGACGAGCCGGCGGTGCTACAGGAGAAGTTCGCATGATCGAAGAGCGTTGGGTGCAGGGCGCGCGCACGCTGAAGAGCAGCGCCGATTTCTGGTCGTTGCGCATGATGGACGAAGTTGTCGAGGACCACGTGGTGCGCAACGACATCGCGCAGCCGCTGCGTGTAGTGCGCGAGCGGGGCGCAATGCTGACGGCCTGGGCCGGCGCCGGTGCCGGCTATGCGGCTACCGCCGATCTCAGTGCCGAGGGCCTCCAGTGTGCACTCGATATCGCCACGGCGCGGGCGTTCGCATGTGCGCAAGTCTCGTTGATCGATCACCGCCGCATTGCCCGGCCCGTTGCGAGCGGCAGCTATGCTTCGCCGAACATCGACGCGCCGCTTCCCACCCGCCGTGAGTGGCTCGGCCAACTCGCGCACGAATGCGCGTCGGCGAACCTCGACGCGCGCATCGTCGAGCGCGTAGCGAGCATGCACGTCGCGCACACGGATCAACTCTATCTCACGAGCGACGGTGTGCGCATCGAGCAGCGCTTTCGCTACCTCATGCCAGGACTGAGCGTGGCCGCGCATGCGAACGGCGACACGCAGGTGCGAACGCTTGCCGGCGACCACGGCGCGCTCGGGCAGGGAGGTCTGGAGATACTCGCACGGCACGGCTTCAATGGCGCTGGCGCCCGTGTGGCGGACGAGGCGCTGCAACTGCTCGCGGCGCCGAATTGCCCGTCGGGCACGCGCGACCTGCTGCTGATGCCGGACCAGATGATGTTGCAGATTCACGAATCGATCGGTCATCCACTCGAACTGGACCGGATTCTCGGCGACGAGCGCAACTTCGCTGGCTGGAGCTTCGTGAAGCCGGAGATGTTCGGCAGCTATCAGTACGGCTCGCCGTTGCTGAACGTGACGTTCGACCCGGAGTTGCGCGAAGAAGCCGCTACCTATGCGTTCGACGACGAAGGCAGTTCGGCAAGCAAGCAATACCTGATCCGCAACGGGGTGCTGGAGCGGCCGCTCGGTGGGGCACTCTCGCAGCAGCGCGCCGGGCTGCCGGGGGTCGCGAACTCGCGCGCGGCCAACTGGAATCGCCCGCCTATCGACCGCATGGCGAACCTGAACATCGAGCCCGGTACTGAAACACTCGCCGCGATGATCGCAAACATCGAAAACGGCATTCTGATGACTTCGAATACGTCCTGGTCGATTGACGACCATCGCAACAAGTTCCAGTTCGGTTGCGAATATGGCCGGCTCATCGAGAACGGCAAGCTCACGGAGGTCGTCAAGCGGCCAAATTATCGCGGCATTTCGGCGAACTTCTGGTGCAGTCTCGTCGCCGTAGGCGACGCGAGCACCCGAGAGGTCTACGGCACGCCCTATTGCGGCAAGGGAGAGCCCGCGCAGGTCATTCGTGTGGGGCACGCGTCACCCGCGTGCGTCTTCAGCAACGTAGACGTTTTTGGAGGCGCCTGATGAGCGACACACTTTTTGCGAGCGAACGCGTGGCGGTGGATTGGCACACGCATTTCATGATGCTCGCCGATGCGATCGACCGGTTGTTGCTGGCCGGTGAAACGGCGCTCACTTCTTTTGCCGCAGAGCAGTCGGACTTCATTCGCTTCAACGGTGGCAAAGTCCGGCAAATGGGACTCGTCTCCCAAGGCAAGCTCACGCTCCGGATGATCGATGGCGCGCGCCAGGCGTATTCCACGCTCGACATCTGCGGCAACGCTGATCGGGATCTGCGCGATGTAGGCGCGACGTTGCAAACGCTTCGCTCGGACCTGCGTGATGCACCTGATGATCCGCATCTGCTCTACGACACGACAGCGTGGCAGCGTTCGACGCGGCGCACGGGACGGCTGCGGGATCCGCATGCCCTCATCCATGTGGTGGCCGAATGCGCGCGCGGGCTCGATTTCGTGGGCTTCTACGCGGGCGGCATGCTCGCGCGCGGCTTCGCCTCCAGTTGCGGCAGCCGTGGCTGGCACGAAGTCGAAAACTTCTGTTTCAGCTGGTCGCTCTATCATCCGGGCGGCCGCGCCATCAAGACGACATATGCGGGCGAGAACTGGGACGATGCGAAGTTTGCCAGCAAGGTGCAGGAGGCGGCGGCACGCCTGCCCGTGCTAGCGCTCGCACCGCGAGCGCTTGGGCCGGGCCGGTACCGTGCATGGCTCGCGCCAGCGGCGCTCGAAGAGCTGCTGGGCGTTGCTGCGTGGGGCGGCTTTTCGGCGCGCGCGCAGGCGACGTCGCAGAGCCCGCTTTACCGGCTGCATGGCGGCGAGCTTTCACTCGACGCGCGCGTCTCGATTACTGAAGACCTCGGGCTTGGTATTACACCTGCGTTCAACGACGACGGCTATTTGCGTGAAAGCGTGCCGCTCGTGCGTGAGGGGAGGAGCGTCGCGCAATTGACAAACGCCCGGACGGCGCGCGAGTACGGCCTGCTCCCTAACGGTGCGCTGGCGAGCGAGGCGCCGTCGTCGCTTTCGATGCCGGGCGGCGACCTCGCGGATGCGGATGTACTCACGGCGCTGGGCACGGGTCTGTACGTCGGCAACCTCTGGTACGTGAACTTCTCGGATCGCATGGGCTGCCGCCTGACCGGCATGACGCGTTTTGCGACGTTCTGGGTGGAGGAGGGGCGTGTCGTTGCGCCGGTAGACGCGATGCGCTTCGACGACAGTCTGTACGGCCTGCTGGGCGAGCGCCTCGAGCGTCTGGGTGCGCAGCCCGAGCTGCGCCTGTCCGAAGACACCTGGGGCCAACGCGCGACAGGCGGCGTGCAGCTTCCCGGGGTGCTGGTGAAGTCGTTTGAACTGACGCTGTAGCTTGCCTGACCGTCCCTGAAGTCTCAAACAAGAAGGAAACAACAATGCAGTCGAGCTTACCCGAGGGGCTCGTCGTGCGCGCATTGCGCCCCGGCGATGCCGAAGCGTTGCATGCGCTGGGGCACAGCCCGTCAATAGTGCGGGGCAATGCAGAGCCACCGTATAGTTCGGTCGCACAGACCCGTGAGTGGATCGCGAACGTGGTATCGCCGGCTGTCATCATTGGCGCGTTGGTGGGCGAGACAATCGTGGGCGAAGCTGAACTGCATCCGCAGAAGCTGCGCCGCGCGCACGTCGGCGAGCTCGGCATAAACGTACACGACGATTGGCAGCGTCGGGGCGTCGGAACGTTTCTCATGGGCCAAATCCTCGACTTCGCCGACAACTGGCTCGGCCTACGGCGGCTCCAACTTCACGTCTACACCGACAATGCTGCCGCGATCGCGCTCTACCGAAAGTGCGGTTTCGAAATCGAGGCGCGTTTGCGCGGCGCAATATTGCGCGAAGGAGTGCTCGCCGACTTCTTCTTGATGGCGCGCCTGCACGATCCGCTGCCTCTCGCCCCGGAGTGATTCCCATGCACGTCCCGACACCATCGCCCGCGTTCGCGTCACCCGGTGCTATCCGCGTGCGCACCTGCGAGCCCGCCGATTTCGAGGCGATCGCCGACTTGATGAATCAGCCAGGTGTGCGCCACGGCACGCTATTGAGCGGGTGGCGCACCCCCGAATCCTTGCGTGCGTGGTATGAGAGCCGGGCGCCCGGCTGCATCACGATTTGCGCCGATATCGACGGACGCGTGGTGGGACAATCGCAGCTCGATGTCGCGAAGGCGCGCCGCTCACACTGCGCTTCCGTGGGCTTCGGCGTGCACGACGCCTGGCAGCGTCGTGGCGTGGGCAGCGCGCTGATGGCGGCGATCGTCGCCTGTGCCGACCATTCGCTGGGCCTGCGCAGGCTCGAACTCGAAGTGTTCGCCGACAACGAAGCCGCGATCGCGCTCTATCGCAAGTTCGGCTTCGTCGTAGAGGGCCGCTCGCGCGGTGCCGCAATGCGCGCCGGCGTACTTGCCGATACGCTTCATATGGCGCGCTACGCGGAAGCACCACCGTTCGCTTCCCCCTTGTTCCCCTAACCGTACCGGCGAGCGCGTGCCCTTCTTTTTTATCGACAGGCCGGTCTTCGCATGGGTCATCGCACTCGCCATAATGGTCGCGGGTGTGCTCGCGATTCCCATGCTGCCGGTCGCACAGTATCCGCAGCTCTCGCCGCCGCGCATCGTCATCAGCGCGGAATATCCGGGTGCGTCGGCGGAGGAGGTGGGCAACAACGTCGCGAGCGTGATCGAAGAGAGCCTCGATGGCGCCGAAGGCCTGCAGTACTACGAAACGACAAGCGATGCGCTGGGGGACCTGGAAATCGACGTGACCTTCACGTCGGATACCAATCCCGACATCGCGCTCGTGGACGTGCAGAACCGTCTGAAGCAGGTCGAGGCGCGGTTGCCGCAGCAGGTGGTGCAGCAGGGCATCGACGTGGAGAAGGCGTCGAATACGTTCCTGATGCTCGTCGCGCTCACGTCCACCGACGGCACGCGCGATTCCGCGCAACTCAGTGACTACCTGAACCGCTTCATCCTTCGCGACCTCAAGCGCGCACCGGGCGTTGGCGCGGCGGAGCTCTGGGACGCCGACGAGGCCATGCGCATCTGGCTCGATCCGGTGAAGCTGCGCGAATACGGCCTCAAGGCGGCCGAGGTCAACGCGGCCATCGCCGCGCAGAACTCGCCGGTGACGGCGGGCACGCTCGGGAACGCGCCGTTCGTGAACGGGCAGCAAATCACCGAGTCGGTGAGCGTGAAGGGGCAACTCGAAACGCCCGACGAGTTCGGACAGATCGTGCTGAAGGCGAAGCCGGATGGCTCGCTCGTGCGCTTGCGCGACATCGCGCGCGTTGAACTGGGCCGCGCCGACTACTCGTTCTACTCGCGCCTGAACGGCAGATCCGCGGCGACCGTGGGCATCCATCTCGGGCCACGCGGCAACGCGCTGGAGACTTCGAACAGGATCCGTGCGCGTCTCGCCGAGCTGTCCAGACGTCTGCCGCCGGGCGTAGCGATCGAAATTCCATTCGATACCGCATACTTCGTGCGCGTGGCGATTCACGAAGTGGTGATCACGCTCATCGAAGCCGTGGTGCTCGTATTCGCGGTGATGTGGCTGTTCCTGCGCGACCTGCGCTCCACCCTCGTGCCCACGGTGGTGATCCCCGTCACGCTCATGGGCGCATTTGTAGCACTGTATTGGGCCGGGATGTCGATCAACGTGTTCACCATGTTCGGCCTCGTGCTCGCTATCGGCATACTCGTGGACGATGCCATCGTTGTCGTGGAGAGCGTGCAACGCATGATGCACGAGCGCGGGCTTGCACCGCGCGAAGCCACGCGCGCCGCGATGAAGCGCATTGGCGGCGCGATCGTCGGTGTGACGGCGGTGCTCACCGCCGTATTCGTGCCGATGCTGTTCTTCAACGGCGATGTAGGCGGCATCTATCGGCAGTTCGCAGTGACGATGATCGCGTCGATGCTGTGTTCGTCGTTCATGGCGCTCACGCTAACGCCGGCCCTTTGTGCGAGTCTGCTAAGGATTCCGAAGCGAACGTCGAAGCCCGAGCGCGGTTTGACGGCGCAAGCGGCGCGGGCCTCGCGCGGCTACCGGGCGGTCGTGGCTGCGCTACTGCGGCGCGGCCCGCGTGTGCTAGCGATCTACGTAGTGCTGTGCGCGGTTGGGGCGCTCTTGTACTGGAAGCTGCCGCAGGGCTTCCTGCCGAGTGAGGACGAGGGGCAGTTGCAGGTGATGATTCAGTTGCCAGCGGGCGCCACGCAGGCGCGCACGCTTGAGGTGGTAAAGCGCGTGGAAGCGATGCTTGGCAAGCGGCAGGCCGTAGGCAACGTGACGAGCGTGGTGGGGTGGAGCTTCGCGGGCAGCGGGCAGAACGTGGCGATGGCGTTCGTCGAGCTCAAGCCGTGGGGTCAGCGCGGCAAGGACGAAATCGACGCGCAGACTGTGCGCGACGCGCTAAACGAGCAATTCGGCACCATCCTCGACGGCGACGTGCAGGCTATGCTTCCTTCCGCGGTACCGGGCATCGGCCACTCCGAGGGCTTTACGTACCGGCTGGAGGATCGCGGGGGCGTCGGCATGGACGGATTGAAGGCCGCGCGTGACCAACTGATCGACGGGGCCGGCAAGAGCCGCATGGTGGCGCAGGTCCACTCGGAGGACCTGCCTGACGGGCCGCGCGTGGAACTCGAAGTCGACCGCGATAAGGCCTACGCATATGGCGTATCGTTCGACCGCATCGCGGACGTGCTGGGCAGCACGTTCGGCTCCAGTTATGTCGACGACTTTCCAGCAGGGGGGCGCATGCGCCGCGTCATCGTCGCCGCCGACGCACCCACGCGCATGAACGCCAGCCAGCTGCTCGACCTGCCTGTGCAAAATACATTCGGCGGGTCCGTGGCGATGTCGTCGATTGCGGCCACGCACTGGACGCTCGGCCCCGTGATGCTGAGCCGCTACAACGGTTATCCGTCGCTCGACGTGACGGGGCGCGCGGCGCCGGGGCATAGCTCGGGCGAAGCGATGGCGGAGATGGCGCGGCTCGCGCTCGCTTTGCCCGAAGGCGTGTATGGCGAATGGACCGACGCCGCGTTCGAAGAAGTCGAGGCCGCGCGCCAGACGCCGCTCCTCATCGGCCTTTCGCTGCTCGCGGTGTTCATGGTGCTGGCGGCCCTCTACGAGAGCTGGATCACGCCTCTTTCGGTACTGCTGGTCGTTCCGCTCGGCGCGCTCGGCGCGGTGAGCGCGATGCTCCTGCGCGGGCTGCCCAACGACATTTATTTCAAGGTGGGTATGGTGACCGTGATCGGCCTCGCGGCGAAGAACGCCATCCTGATCGTGCAGGCCGCGGCCGTGCGCCGTACGGGCGGGGTGCCGCTGCGCGCCGCGGTTGTGGACGCGAGCGTCGAACGCCTGCGGCCTATCGTGATGACTTCGGCGGCGTTCGTGCTCGGCGTGCTGCCGCTCGCTTTCTCGCAGGGCGGCGGCGCGCAGAGCCGGCACGCCATCGGTACGGGAGTCCTCGGCGGCTTGATCGCGGCGACGCTGTTCGGACTCGTGTTCACGCCAGTGCTTTACTACGCGGTGGCGTCGCGCGTGGCGGCAAGACCCGTGCATCGCGTACCGCCGCGCCGAAGAGAGCAAACTGCGCAACGCACGAAGGAGACGGAAACGGAGGAACCCTGACCGCTACACGCACATATGCCCGTATGGTCGCAGCTCAGAACAGACGCGGCGTCCCGACCCAGACGAGTACGGTCTCCTGATCGGACATATTGCTCCAGGCGTGCGGCACTGTCGATTCATAGTGCGCGCTGTCGCCCGCGCGGACCACGAAGGTTTGACCTTCTAGCGTGAGTGTCACTTCACCAGAGAGCACATGCAGGAACTCTTCACCTGCGTGCGTGGTGACTTCGCTGGAGCGCTCGCCGGGTGGCATACGCACGAGAATGGCTTCGAGCTGGCGTCCGCCGGACGGATTAGTCAGGCGTGCATAGAGGTCGGCAGAATTTGCGAAACCGAAAAACTTCAGATCCTGGCCACGGCACACGCAGCCCGCTTCGGTGGGCGCATCGACGAAATAGCTTACCGGCACGCCGAGCGCCTTGGCGATGCTCACGAGCGAGGTGATCGAGGGGGTGGCGCGATCGCGCTCCACCTGCGAGAGAAAGGGTTTGGAGAGCTGCGCCGCGGTAGCGATGTCTTCGAGAGTACGGCCTTGTCTCTTGCGCAGTCCGCGAATCTTGCTGCCTACGGAGACGACGTTCAGTGATTCAACGGGTTTCGAAACCATGGCGGAATTTTGTTGTCTGGTGAATATGTTTGAGTCCGAAAACCGGACTGGGTGAAAGCCCGACTTTGTCGTACGCCATTGGGTGTCCAATAATTTTTATCGCCAGAGGTGGTCTCACGGTGTGTATCTGGCAATTCCAGAGACAAATCGGCCAATAGGCGATGGGATATGCCCTTGGGAGTCTAATTCTAATTCTCGGGCGTACGTCGGCGTTCACGCCTTGACTGTAGTTGACGGAACCGCTCACCGCACTGGCCTGCCGTTTGCGGCTCATGAACGATAGAATGAAAGCTGCAGCGTACCACTGTTCGACAGCGTGCTAAAAATCGCCAAACGTTTCAGGCAATGGCTGAGATACCCCGCGAGTTTGGTCCGTGAAATCATTTCCAACATCGAGATAATTCGTCGCCGGACACGCTTTAACCAGGCGATCTCGCGTTCAATGTGCATTTCGGGTTCCTCGCCGTCATGCGAAGGCAGGGTTCGGTGGTGCGAGCGAAGAACCTTGTTGAGAAAATCCGCCAAGCAGTCGTGCTGCGAGCGGTCTTCGGACGCGATCGGGGCCTTTAACCGGCCAATCGCTGGTCAGCAATCTAAACACTTGCTGACCCGTAGGTTGGCGGTCTGGGGTCTCGATCTGCATGGTCAGCGCGCGACCAGCCATGTTCGAGCGACTTTTCCGCGTGCCAGAACCGCTGCGGGGCGTCGTCCAGCTTGTCGAGCAGTGTCACGACGTGCGACCACGGTAATTGTGCAACAGGCTGTTGCACAAATTCCGGCTGCGGAAAGGCTTTCGCGAGCGCGCACATGTACTTGAGGTTACGCGGCGAGAACCCGCGCATGTCAGGAAACGCTGCCTTCAGATCGCGCGCGAGCCGGTCAACAACGCCAGCCCCCCAGCCTTGTTCCTGCTGCCGCTCGAGAATGTCGCCGCGGATCTGCCAGTACAGGATGGCCAGCTCCCGGTTCGCGCTGGCCACAGCACGCTGTCGCGCCTGTTCGACGCGCTGCTTGAGTTCGGCGAACCAGTGACGATAGTCATCAGCCCACGCGGGCGTGCCGAGATCTTTGCTCATGCGTTTTTGGCCGTCGGGTACCAATTGTTGCGCCCGGAAGGAAATTATCCTTGGGGGAACCGGCAGTCGATAAGCGCAGCCGGAGTGGAGTCACGTGGATTATAGCATCGCACCCCATCAAAAAATGCGATAATCTTTATTATGTAAAATATTGCATCAGACTAGGTCTTCGACTGCCTCACGCCAGGGACGCTGTCCCTGCCCGTCCGCATGCCGAGGCGCCCAGATTGGGCTCTCTGAAATTTTCAGGGACGGAAAGTCAGTCTGAAGCAGCTATCTCTGCGCCGGGAAGTATGCCAAACTATGCGCATGGTTCATGCACACTGGAGATGCACATGATTAATGCGCCTGTGGTGCGACCTGAAGGCGTCAAGCGGGTCGCAAAAGCGCGCGTGCCGTCAAAGACTACGCGCAAACCCACCAACGTCTCGCTTCCGACGGATCTGCTCGAGCGCGCCAGGGAACTGGACGTCAACGTTTCGCGGGCAAGCGAACGCGGCTTGCGCGAAGAGGTTCAGGCGGCCGAGGCTCGTGCCTGGGCGGAAAAGAACGCGGACTTCGTCGCCGAAATGAATGCACGTATCGAGCGTGACGGCTTGCCCCTGGAAGAATATCGGATGTTTTGATGGCGCGGTTTGACCTTTACAACAACCCTTCGACAAGATCCAGGGTCGAGTCGCCGTTTCTGCTCGATGTGCAAAGCGATCATCTCGGCAATCTCCTGTCACGCGTAGTCATTCCCTTGACGCGCGTTGCCGGCAATTACACGACGAGCAAGGTCGCGCAGGATCTCTCGCCCATCATCGAGATCGAGGGAGAACCGTTCGTGCTGGAAACGCCGTTGCTCGGCGCGGTCAGGACAAGTGATCTCGGCCCCGCGATTGGTACGCTCAAAGGTGAGCAGGACCGGATCAGTGCCGCGCTCGATCGTCTACTCGGCGCTTACTGATCCCGTCCAGAACTGATGGACGGCGCCGCTCGACTCGTCCAGGACGGCAGTCGTGGCGTGCCGAGGCGGCCCATCTGCATGTGAGACGAGGTAGGGCTCTCCGTGCAGACCGTTCACGGCGGGTGCGCCGGCGCGGTCGGCTTCGGTAAAGTTGAGCCCAGCGGGGGCAAGTGCCGGGATCAGGCCTTTGCCCCAAGGTAGCTACGGAACCGCCTGGCATCGAGGACCAGGGCCAGACGAATCGACAGTCCGCCGGGAACGCGCTGCACGGCGTCTCGCCCGATCGCATGATGGTGGAGGCCACTTTGGCGTGTCCGGTTGCACAGATCAGGACGTCCCTACCTCGCAGCTTACGTTGCTACCGTGCCGGGTCATACAGCGCCGGCGTTCTGCTGACGGTGGCGCGCAAAGGCCCTGATCCTAATGCGACACGGGCGCAATTTCAGCGGGAATGCGGCCTCCGGTGATAGTAGCGTTGCGTCGGAAGCGCTTAGGACAGTTCGAAGCAAAGACCGGAGCGGCCGGTGAGCCAGTTTTGAATGCGATACTGTGATTCCAGCCTCCCGGTTGAAATGCGCGATGATCGATCTGCAAACACTACTCACCTGCAGCGCTTTTCTCGCCGTTGCGCTGCTTTACGCCAGCACAGGCCAAGCCGGGGCTTCTGGATACATTGCCATAATGGCACTCGCGGGATACGAGCCCGAAAGCATCAAGCCAACCGCGCTTGTCCTGAATATCTTGGTCTCGCTGGTGGTGAGCTGGCGCTTCATTCGCGACGGTCATTTTAACTGGCAGTTGTTCTGGCCATTTGCACGGCCGGCCGTACCCATGGCGCTATTGGGTGGTTATATAACACCCCCAAAAGCATGGTTCGAATATCTGCTTGGCGCTCTGCTGTTAATCGCTGGAACACTGTCGCTGGTGCGCAGACCGTCGAAAGACCAGGTTGTGCGGCCACCCCGCAAGCCCGATGAATGCGCCAGTGAGATTGATGTCGATCACGCGCTGCCAGATCCGCTCATTCCCGGCGTGCATTTTGAGGTCGGATACAACCTGCTCAGCCTTGGCCTCGTTGCGAGCAACGATCGTCAGATCAGCGCCTCGACGCGCAAAATCGGTCGCCGCCGCGTTGCCAATACCATGGCTATTTCTTCCCATCCCCCGAAATCTGAAAATCCGCCGCAACCCCTTACTTGACAAGGCTCCGCGTGGCCTTACCCGGGTGGGCGGCAGGGGAATCAGAACGAATAGCCCTGATCGTGCCAGTAATGCCAGTCGGCCACCGCCTCCCGTGTGTTCCGGTCGGCTCCAACGGGAACAAGCTGGGCCAGAGGCGCGACAACTTCGCGTTCGCCGTGCCGTGCCATGACAAATATCGCGATGCGGCAAAGTTGGTCGTGAGCGAGGGCGATGACAGTGACGTTCTCGCCGCTCTTTAGCGGTGAGGCATCCATCGTCTTGCGCACCCGGGCCTTGAATGGAAACGAGAGCTGATCTTCAAGGTAGCAATACCAGCCCATCGCGCATTCTTCTTCGGTATAGGTGTCGACCACGATTTCCATCGTGATCCGATGTTCGCGTCTGGCGTCGATTTTAGATCTGGCCATGATGGGGGCAGCGATGATGGGTTAGACATCGACAACGTGTCGCAGCAATCCATACGACACACGCCAGTGCCCTTCGATGCCGCTGCACGCAATCGACGCCGTTTTCTGGTTGAGTCTGACGATGGTGCCGACGCGCTCGCGCAGGTGCTTGTCGGTAAAGCCAACGGTATCGCCGACGAAAAACTCTTCCGGGTTTGCGCGTGGCGGCGGCGCGGGTTCTGGTTACGCTTCGGGGTACGAACCATCCGGTACGATGGCGGCATAACGAAGGGCCCATCTCTGGCGCGAATTCAGGTCCTCGATGACGTCCTGGGTCGCGCGCAGTTCGACCACTCGCCCCTGACGCGCTGCGCCGAATGGGTCGTCCGCCACATAGCCGACGGTCGTGCCCAGGCGCAGGCTCTGCCGCACCTGCAGGGTGCGCTGGGGATCGTCGAGCATTTTGCCGATGATCAGGTAGAGGCGATACAGTTCGCCGCTGGGCGCCCGCCGAAGGTTATCGAGAGAGAGCTGGCTCATGGAGACGGGGATGTTGAAGGTGACTATGCTCGCTATGTTCCGGTCCGGGTACGCGAGCGACGTTGAGCGGCCGGTGCGCGCGCCGGTACGCCAGGAATGGGTTCGAACAGCGCCTCCAGATCATCGGCTGAGAACTTGACGGTACTGGCGGCATCGTCGGAGAGGATCGCGTTGGCCAGCGCAGCCTTCTTTTCCTGGAGGGCGACGATTTTTTCCTCCACGCTGCCAGCGGTAATCAGCTTGTAGACAAACACGGGCTTGTCCTGCCCAAGCCGGTGCGCGCGATCGGTGGCCTGGTTTTCCACGGCCGGATTCCACCACGGATCGTAGTGGATGACGGTGTCGGCTGCGGTCAGGTTCAGACCCACGCCTCCAGCCTTCAGGCTGATGAGGAAGAGCGGCACCTCGCCCTGCTGGAAGCGGCCGACCGGGGCCGCCCGATCGACCGTCTCGCCGGTCAGGACAACGTAGGGAATCCCGGCCCTGTCGAGCGCGGAAGCGATAAGATCGAGCATGCTGGTGAACTGCGAGAAGAGCAGGATGCGGCGACCTTCCTCGATGAGTTCAGGCACCATCTCGAGCAGCAGCGCAAGCTTGGCGGATTCCTTCACGCGAGCCGCCTGCGTGGTCTTGAGCAATCCTGGATCGCAGCAGACCTGCCGGAGCTTGAGCAGCGCGTCGAGCACGATCAGATGGCTGCGCGCCAGACCATTGACGGCGATCGCATCGCGCACCTTCTTCTGCATTGTGGCCCGCACGGTCTCGTACAGGTCGCGCTGTGCACCTTCAAGCTCGACCGTGCGTACGATGGTGGTCTTCGGCGGCAGTTCAGTGGCCACTTCGTCCTTGCGCCGGCGCAGCATGAAGGGGCGCAGGCGGCGCGCGAGCAGTTCACGTCGCACCGCATCGCCGCCTTTTTCGATCGGGGTGCGCCAGCGCCGCGTGAAATCGTCGCGCGAGCCCAGAAACCCGGGGAGCAGGAAGTCGAACTGCGCCCACAGTTCGCCCAGGTGATTCTCCAGCGGCGTGCCGGTCAGGCACAGGCGGTGTCTTGCCCGCAGGGCGCGAATGGTCGCGGCGGCCCTGGTGGCCGCGTTCTTGACGTACTGGGCCTCGTCCAAAATCAGCAGGTGGTACTCGTGCTGCACAAGGACGTCCTCGTCACGCCAGGCGAGTGCATAGGTCGTGAGCACGAGGTCATGCTCCGCGATCTCCTCGAAACGCGCGTGGCGTTGCGCGCCATGCAGGTTCAGCACGCGCAGCGCGGGCGCGAAGCGTTGCGCCTCGTCACACCAGTTGTGTACGAGCGTGGTGGGCACGACAATCAGCGCGGGCTGTCCGAGCCGGCCGGCCTCCTTTTCGGCGAGAATGTGCGCGAGCGTCTGCACCGTCTTGCCCAGGCCCATGTCGTCGGCCAGCACGCCGGAGAGGTTGTGTTCGCGCAGGAACTGCATCCAGGCGAGCCCCTGACGCTGATAACCTCGCAGGTCGGCCTTCAGTCCCTGCGGCACGGACACCTCGGTGACGCCGGGTCCGGCCACCAGGCTCTGCGCGAGCTGACGGACCGACTCGTTGCCATGAAACTGCCAGCGGCCGGTATCGTCGAGCGCCGCCAGGCGTGCGGCATCCCACTCTGGAATCTGCATGCCGCTGCCAACGTGCTCGAGCAGATCGACCAGGACACGTACGACCGGTTTCAGGCGCCCGGCCGGCAGGCGCAACCGCTCGTTGCGTGGCGACCTCAGCTCCACCGCCTCATCGTCGGCAATGCTCTCAAGCTGCCCGGAGAGCCAGCGCCCGTCCCGCGCAAAAAGGCTGGCCAGGAGAGGCTCAAGGCGTACCATCTCGCCGTTGACCGTAATGCCCATCTCGACGTCGAACCAGCCTTCGTCGGTCTGCCGCAGGCTGCCCTCGATCGCGTCGATCTCGATTACGTTGTGGCGGAATTCCGGCGTCATCTCGACCTGCCAGCCCTTCTCGCGAAGCGCGGGTAGTGCATACGTCATGAAGCCGGACCAGCCGGTCTCCTGGGCGGGTTCGAGCATGCCCTGCGGAAACGGTCTCGCGCCATGGGCCTGGCTGGGTGGAATGGCACGCAGGCCGACGCGCTGCAACTCTGTCAGCCGGCGCTTCTCACCAACTGCATCGCGCTGGATCTGCATGACCTCACCGTTCGCACCGAGACGGATGAGCGCCGTCTCGCCCCTGGCTGGAATGCGTTCGCCGTCGTAGTCAAAGCTCACGGTCGCGAAATCGAGCGCATCCTGTGCCTTTGTCGACGCCCAGTTCATGTTCCAGGTTGGCAACGTATCGAGCACGAGCACCGGGACCGGCGCGCAGCCGATCATGCGCACGCGCGACTGGTCATTCGCGGGCGGCAGCGGCAGGCCGGGGGCCACTTCGCGCAGCACGTTACCCACAAGAGGCGCCTCGTCGAGGGTGATGGCGGGCATCGAGAGCACGTCCGCGATATTCCGGGCGGGCCCGGCCAGCTCGACGGGACCGGCAACGCCCGCCTGCGCGTCCAGATACCAGCAGGGCTGCGTGGTCGTGATGAGCGCGGGGGCGGCTGGCTCGGTTTGCAGCACGGGACGCACCCGCATGTCGGGCAGTTTCTGCCAGGCAAGGTGCCCCGGGCGGGCCGGACCGCCCTGCAGCGCGCAGGGTTCTGCGTAATCCATGGTGCTGGCCGCGGGAAAAGCAAAGACGCGGCCGGTGGCAACGAGTTTTTCGAGCAGGGCTGCGCCCGTGGTGCCCTGCAGGGAGAACTGGCCGCCAAAGGAGTCACGCGAGCGCCCAAGCCACAGGCCGCGCAGGATCGGCAGATCGTCTTCACTCACAAATTTCGGTGGCTTGACGAGCGCTTTCTCGATGTTGTACCACGCGTCATCGAGCGAGCGGATCGTGCCGTCGGTGCTCACGCGTGACTTGTAGATCACGATCTGCGGATAGCCCTCGTACGCGCCGGTGATCACGTAGGCAAGCGCATGCGAGGCCCGGGGGCTCGCCCGCTTGCCAGCGGCAGATGTGTCCAGATTCCGGGCCCGGAAACCTTCGAGCCAGCTCACCAGTTCGGGGCGCACTCCGGTGATGGCCTGCCGGGGAACATGGGTCAGGCCCGCGAACAGGAGCGCGGCGACGTGCTTGCAGTGGCCGCCGACCGGGCAGGAGCATTCACTCTCGATCCACAGGTCGTCCTCGGGGGCGTTGAACCAGACCCGTACGTTGTAGGGCCGCGAGCGGGTGCCCTGTACCTTGCCGACAAGGATATCGTCACCCTGCCACCGTAAATCCGAGACAGCCTGCACATAGTCGCGCGCCTTCGCGACCGTGTAGGCGTCCAGCCATGCGGTGATCTGTTTCCGGTCGTACTGGATGGCCATCGGCGGGAGATCCTGATCAGTCGTACTTCGAGGCGCTTGCAGGCCTGCCTGGCTGCAGGCTGAAGCGCTGCGTATTTTACGCGGGCACGTCATCCGGTTGGGCGGCGGAATTTGTTGGGGTGTGCGCATCAGTGGTCTGCGCGTGCCGGCGGTCGTCCTCCGCGTGCAGGTAAAGCCCCGTTGTCTCGATCGAGGCGTGCCGCAGGTTTCTCTGGATAAAGCGGATGTCGGTGCCGGCGTCGGCCTGGTGCGAGGCTGCCGAGTGGCGCAGCCAGTGCGTGGAGGCGCGCCGCAGGGTTGCCGCGCCGACCGGGTCGGCCGCAGCGAGCGCGTCGGCCGCGCGCAGGAATACTTCCTTTGCGATCAGGTAGATTGCGGACGGCGTCAGATGCCGCCCGGGATCACCGGCGATGCTCATCACCGCCGGGGAGATCTCATCGGGCGCTGGCGCCGGCGGCAGGCCGCAGAACGTGCGGTAGCGCGCGAACTCGGTCATCAACGTGTCGCTCACGGGCACCTCTCCCTCGGTGCCGCCCTTGCCGACCACATGCAACCACCAGCGCCCGCGCCGCTGGAAGAAGTCGGCCGCCTTCGCGTGAGCGGCCTCGCTGGCGCGCAGGGCCGTGTGATACAGCAGCCGCACCAGCCAGCGGCTGCGCTCGTAGTGCTGGCATTCGCGCGGCGTGTCGCGGGGCCAGCGCTCCACCGAGTCGAGCACGCTCTGCCAGAGCGCGTGATCGAGGTAGCGCTCGATGCGGCGCGTGCGAGCAGTGGACGTTGGGCGTGAGCGGCGCAGCGCCAGCGGGTTGCCGGCGAGATAGCCGGCGGCGACCAGGTAATTGAGCAGGCCGCAGAGGATGCCGAGGGCCTGCCGCTGGCTGCGCTCCGAGAGCGGTCCGTCAAACAGGCGCCGGGTGCCCCCGCGGCGTGGGAGCGCCGGATCGGCCCAGTCTGCAGCGGGATCGGCCAGAAACCGTTCATAGAGCAGGAAATCCTCACGCGTGAGGCTCGAGAGCGGCTTGCCAAGGGTCCGGGTGGCCCACACGAGGAGGCGCACGGCTTCCTTGCGATAGCTGCGCAGCGTGTGCGGCGAGCCCGCGTATTCCGCGAGCCACAGGCGCACGGCCTCAACGTCCGTGTCGGCGGCGATCTGCCGGTGGACGCCGTGTGCCCGGTTGGTGCCGTCACGGCCGTCGAGGGCGGCAGGCAGGGCGAGCGGCAGGATCGCCTCAGGGGCTGTGGCGGGCAGGTTCATGGCTGACGCGTTTTGAAAAGGCGATGGGGGAGCGTACACCGGAAATACTTTCGATTATTGGCCTTATCATAAATTTCCAGCGCTGATCATTATGTGTATAACGAAATACATAGATATACAGTTATACTCGGCCACGAAACCCGACTTCCTCGACCACTTTCACGCCAATACCCGCCTATGAGCCGCATCAGCGACACCCGCCTTCGCACCCGCGAAGCTGCTGCACGCCTCGTCGCCGCCGGCCGGCGCCCGCATGAGCTCACCGTCGACCTCATCTATGCCGAGATCCGACAGGGCAGCCGCACCACGATCAACGACGAGCTGAAACTCTGGAAGGACGAGCAGGCCCGCAATGACGCGCTGGCCGCAGCGTTGCCCGCGTCCGTGGCCGACGCGATGCGCTCGCTCTGGGCGCTCGCTGTCGAACATGGCGAGCAGGTGTTCGCCGCGCGCGGCGAGGAACTCGAGCGTGAAGCCGTGGAGTCCACCGCCCGCGCCGAATCGCTGGGCACGACCCTGGCGGCGCTCGAAGCACAGGTACAAACGCTGCGTACGCAACTCGAGGAGCGCGAGACACGGCTCGCGGCGGCTGCCGCCGGGCTTGCCCGGTCCCAGGCCGAACGCGAGGCAGCACTCCAGACAGCGCAGGCTGTCGCAGCCGAGCGCGACGCCGCACGCGTGCAGTCTGGCGAGGCGCTGCGCACGGCGCAGGCCACGCATGCGCGCGAACTCGAGGCCCAGCGCGCAGAGCACGCCGGGCGTGAGGCCGCCTTGCGGGCACAGATCGATCAGGCGGCCTCGCGGCTCGAAAGCGTGCAGAAGCACGTCCTGCTGCAAACCGAAGAGGCACGCGGCGCACAGCGGCGCGCGGAAACCGCGCTCGACAGGGTGCACCAGCGTAACGAGCAGCTCGCCGGCGAGGTCCAGCGGCTTGCGGCCGAAGCGGCCGAGCAGCGGCGCCTGGCCGATCGCCACGAAAAGCAGCTCGCGAGCGTCATCGATGAGGCACGCGAGTTACGGCGCGATCGCGACACGCTCGCGCAGCAGGTCGCTTCGCTGCAAGGGCAGCTCAAGGGCCGCCCCCAGTCGGCCGGCGCACGGCAAGGCAAGGCGAAACCCTGATCCTCCCGGCGCGCGTTCAGGAACAAAGAATCTCATGGCCGCCTCGCACCGCCTCTCGATCCTTACCCGCGCCGAAATCGATGAACTGTATGCGTTGCCGCGCTTTACCGACGAAGACCGGCATACCTACTTCGAACTCGGCAACGCCGAGCAGCAGCTCGTCCGGGCACGCACGCTCCCGGTCGCGCTCCATCTTGTCCTGCAACTCGGTTACTTCAAGGCCAGATTCCAGTTCTTTACCTGCGATCCACCGGCCATAGCCGATGATCTGCGCTACATCCCCGCGCGGCATTTCCCCGACGCGGACCGGACCACCGTGGCAATACCATCGGCACCCACGCGCCGCGCGTTACAGCAAAGCATCCTCGATCTGTTCGGTTTCAGGATGTGCGAGGGCACCGCGAAGGCCGATCTTGAAAAGCGGGCGCAGCGCCTCGCGAGGCTTTCGACGCAGCCCGGTTTCATCCTGCGCGAATGCCTGCAGTATCGGAAGCACGAACGCATCGTCGCACCGGCCTACTCGTATCTGCAGGACATGACCGGCCGGGTGGTCGCCGCGGAGCGCCAGCGCGTCTCGGCGCTACTTGAACGCACCCTCATAAAATCCATCGCGCAGCAGCTCGACGCCGACGACTCGATGTATCAGGTCACGCTTCTGAAGCACGAACCGAAGGACTTCAGCTACAGGGAACTAAACAGGAATCCGGACGTCGAATCTTCTTCGCACCGCTCTACGTCTTCGCGAGTCGATTTCTCGAGACGGCCGGGATCTCTGCAGACAGCATCCGCTACTACGCTTCGCTCGTCACGTTCTACACGGTCTACAAACTGCGCCGCATGAATTCCGGCGTCGCGCGTCTGTACCTGCTGTGCTTCGCTTTCCACCGTTTCCGTCAGGTCAACGACCGCCTGATCGAGGCCTTCATCCGTCTCGTCAACGACTACGAGCAGACTGCCAGGCAGGCGGCCAGCGAGGCAGCGCAAAACGCGCTCACCGAAGCAGGCACGCACGTGAAGGCCGCAGGCGAAGTCCTCCATCTGTTTGTCGACGGGACGATCCCGTACTACACGCCCTTCGCCAGTGTGCGCACGAGCGCTTTCGCGATGCTCGCTCCCGAACTCATCGAGACCGTTTCGCAGTACATGCGCAACATCACCTTCGACAGGGCAGGCTTCGAGTGGTCGCACTATACGGCGCTCTCACATGCGATCAAACGCAATCTGCGGCATCTGTTTGCCGGGCTGACCGTAGCCGGCCGCGTCGAAGACACACCACTGCTCGACGCGGTCGCCTTCCTGCAGGCGTGCCTGCGAAGGGGCACGCCGCTTCGGCAGCGCAACCCCTCGTCCTTTCCGACGGCGTTCATACCGAAAGCGCTGAAATCTCATCTCTATCGCCCCGGGCCCGGCAAGGCGAAGCAACTCGACATCGACCGCTACGAATTTCTCGTCTACCGCCTGGTACGCAACGCCCTTGAAGCAGGCGACGTCTTCTGCCACGATAGCAACGAATTTCGTCGCCTCGAAGACGACCTGATAAGCGATGCGCGCTAGCAGCACAAGGACGCCATTCTCGGGGAGCTCAACCTGCCGGTCCTGTTCGCGCCCGTCGAGCAGACGCTTGCCGGGCTGCACGATGAAATCGAATGTCTCCTCGAGCGCGTGAACCACCACATCGACGAAGGCGACGATCCCTGTATCAAGGTGCGGCACCGGGGCGGCAAGCCGCGCCTGAACCTGGTCTATCCGGAACCCGACGAAAACATCAATCACGCCTTCTACGGCCAGATTCCCTGCATCGACATCGCGCGGCTGCTCTGGTTTGTCGCCAGCCGCACTGGCTTTCTCAAGGCATTCACGCATGTGCTTGACCGGTATGTCAGGCATGAGGCCGATCGACGCGAGCTCCTCGCCTGCATCATCGCAATGGGCACCCACATGGGTCTGCGCAAGATGGCCGAAATCTCGGGGCTGAGCTACGCTTCGCTTGTGAGTTGCTCACGCAACTATCTTCGCGTTGAAACGGTGCACTCGGCCAATGACGCGATCAGCAATGCGACTGCGGGGCTGCCCGCCTTTTACCTCTTCAACATCGGCGACCAGATTCATTCAAGCAGTGATGGCCAGCGCTTCGAGACCCAGTTCGATACCTTCCAGGCTCGCCATTCACGCCGTAACGAGCGCGAAGTGCGGCCCTGAATGCCGCACGCCGCGGGCCACTGCCAATCGGTCTCGACGGCGCAACCGGTCAAGGAGGCGCAGCCGTTCTCGGTGAGTACGACTTGCTGCTCGAGCTTGACGCCACCGCCTTCTGTACCGACATAACTTTCGAGGCACCGAATCAATCGTCGTGCTCGAAATAAACCGTTCGATCCGAACGGTGGGTTCTCTCTTGCGATTCAGTCTGCAGCTTCGATTCGTACAGGCACCGCGCTCATTACTGGCATGGCGTTGATCGGATCAAGGCCAACCGCCGTGCTGAGCAACTGGTTTGGATTGGCGCCGGCGTAGGTTTCGGGCTCCTCGTCGGGCATCGGTCCCCAGCCGTGCGGAATGGACACGACGCCTCGACGCAGTGCGGGGTCGGCTTTGACGATAGCGCGAATGCGGCCGTGCGGCGAAACAATGGCCACGCACTGTCCTTCGGTCAGTCCGTGAGCAGCCAGCTCATCGGGATGCACAAAGGCCGGATTGAACTGCATGCGTCGGCGTATGGCGGGCAGGTGGTGGTACATGGTGTTCTGCACGTCGCGCACGCGCCGCACCGCCAGGCGATGCGTGAACCCCGGTGGCGCCCCCGCTTCGTTCAGTATGCCCCCCAGTTCGCGCTCGACGTCGTCCGGCATCACGTCAAAGCGCGCGGTATTAGCTGGCCCGCCGGGCTGCACGATCATCGGTTCGACCTCGTAGATTTTCCCATGTGGGTTTAGCTTCAGTTCGTCAAATGAAATCGAGCCGTGGCGAACCAGGGTCGCAAGCAGCTCGTCGGTGGTCGGAGCTGCGCGCATATCGAGCGGAACGTCGTCGAATATGACGGTCTTGCCCAGGCGCCGCGCCAGATCCCAGAACACGAACCAGTCGTCCACGACTTCGGATCCCTCCGGCGGCATCGCTACGGCGGCCGAGTATTGTGCGTAAGGCTGCAACATGATGTAGGACTCGTAGTCGCGCGAATGCAGGTCGGCGCGCTCGAACATCAGCTTCGGTGGAATCACATAATGCGCGAGCCGCGCAGTGTTAGTCATGAATGGCTCGATGCATACCAGTAGTTGCAATTGACGCAGCGCATCGGCGATGCGACGCTGGTCAGGCACGGCATCGACTGGATTGCCGCCGTCGACCAACAACGCACGGATCTGGCCGGCGCCAGGCGTAGTGATTTCCTGGGCCAGCGTGCCGCTCATCTTCTCGCCGAACAGGATGCCATGACCGCCGACACGGCTCTTCCAGCCGGATTCCCAGGAACGGCGTGGCGGAATCACTTCGGCGCGGCGCTGGTAGCGCGGGGCGACCACGCCGGGATTCGGTACAGGGTCGCCGGGGCGAGCGAAGCGGCCACACACGACGTTGAGGCATTCGACCAGATGTTCGGCCAGATTGGAGTGCGGCGCCATATTGGGCCCGGTTCCCGACGCGGCCGAGCCACGCTTGCGGCGCAGGCCGCCGGCCGCCCGGACGGGTTCCGCGAAGGCTGCAGCGGCGGCTTCTAGCCCTTCGACGCTTACGCCGGCGCGCTGGGCGACGTATTCGGGCGTAAACAGCTCGACCGCGCGCGCCAGTCGTCGCAGATCCTTGACGTAGCGCGCGCAGAATTCAGCATCGTGCCAGCCCCGACACAGAATGATGCGCAGCAGGCCAGCGAGGACGGTCGGGTCCTCGCCCGGCAACACCTGCAGGAAGACATCGGCATGGCGGGCGGTCTCTGTCTCTCGTGGATCGATCACCACCAGCTTCAGGCCGCGCTCCTTCGCTTCGTGGAGCTGCTTGACCGGATTCTGCAATGCAAAGTTGAATGTGGATAGCGACACCAGCGGATTGGTGCCGACGAACAATAGCGCGTCGGCGAGCGCGTACGGATCTTTGCCGGCAGCCCAGCCGCCCAGTCGCTCAAATGCCACCCATTTGGCCGACTGGTCGATGGTCATTGTAGAGAAAAACGAATTCGAACCGAGCGCCGCCAGGAAGGCGGGCAACATATGATTGGCGGCGAGGTTAGAGTAGTTCATGGTGCCGCGAAAGGCTGCGACCGCATCGGCGCCGTGGCGCTCGATCAGTGCCTCAAGTTGCGCCGCGATCTCGGCCAGCATCGCGTCAAGCGGCATCTGCACGAAGCTGCCATCGCGCTGCCGTTTCAGCGGGTGCAGGAGCCGCTCCGCGCTGTTATGCGCCTCATGCAGATACGCGCCCTTTATGCAGGCGTAGCCGCGCGTGAGCGGATTGTCGCGGTCGCCGCGCGCAGCAACGACGCGTCCGACGTCGTCGAGGGTCAAGCGCAGTGAACAGTTGCCGGCGCAGATGCGGCAGGCGGTGACAGCTTCCCGTGGCACGGCGAGCTCCTCCTGTACTGTGGCCCTACACCTTGTCACCACACAGCTTTTGGCGCAAAGGCTATAGCCGAGCCGGATACCTGTGAGATGACAGAGTACCTGCAAATGACTATGCGTTACATCGCCGCCAGACTGTCACCGCGCATTCGCGATGATAAACGACGTTCATATTTGTGGCAAATAGCTTGACGACTTGTTGCGAGCGCCGTTGCCCGCAAGTCCGGCACGCCGCGCCCCGGCGGGGACATCGGGCCTCGCGACGGCCCGTCCCACGACCCGACGGGTCTCTATTAGCGCTCATAACGCGCCCGCTCCCCCAGCCATGCAAATTTGATCGAATGCGCGTCGGTCAAATGACCGTTTGCGGCGCCTAACGCGACACCTGTCGATAAAGTGCGAGCAGCGCTTCATGGCCGACGGCTGCCCGACAGGGCCGCCGACGCTGCTCCAGGCGCAGTGCCAGCTAAATACGCCATGGATCCTTGCTGCCGTCGCCATGTGCATCGTGGAGGCTGCGCCATCATGCTGCAGCCGACGCCGCTATCCTCAACGAGCGGTGGCGCAAATACACGTTGTTCATGAATAGCGCGACGGCAGTCAATGTTGCCCCCCCGATCTGGATCGACATCGGTACTACTCCAGTCAGCGCGGACACGACGAATGCGGTGATCGGTACCACATCCATGAACAGCACGCCGTTCATCGGACCGAGGATCCGGTTTCCGGAGACCCGACAGGCGTCGCGTGATAGCCATGCTCCCAAAAGATGCGCGCAGCGGCGTCGATCGCCTGATCGACACTATGGCGGATGACAAGGCAATTTAGCGCTACCGCCTCCACCGCCTATCTGGCTCCCGCGGGAGGCGAGCCGACGCAGAAGGCGCTCCGCCAACAACCCCTGGCGATTCATGCGAGCGCTACGGCAGGTCGCAGCCCCGGATGTCCTTTTGCGCTGCGTCCGGGGCGGCGAGCTGTCGGTCATGTCTGAACGAACTCGCGAGCGAGTTTGACGACTGCGCAGACGACGTCCAATGAGAAACGCGAGAATATTTATTCCGCTTCTTACGTTCTGAGCGATTCTTGGTTCCCTATCTCGGTTGTGTTTCCTATGCTGGCAGGCTCGACGCGTCTGCTGCATCCTACAAACGCCCCCGCTGCCGCGAGGACCCCGCCGACTCGCCTGCGCCGTGTGCTGCTTGATCGCGCGGAAGGTGCCGTGAGCTGGCCGCGGGGAATCCGGCGAACGCAGTTGCTTTTGGAGGTAGATTTCCCCATGCCCGAGGAATATCGCTTCAACGTTTTTGGCCGGACTATCGCAGTCGCACGCAATGCCGAGGTATGGACCGTCTTTGATATTGGCGAGGAAGGCAAGCGCCGCCGAGCCGACATCCAGATCCCAGCCTTCGTCGCGGCGGATGAATTGTTGCAATACCTCGACGACATCTTTCACGAAAGCGCGAGCCCAGCGCGACCGTGTGTAAGGGTGCTCCTTGACGGCCGACGGGATCTGCCGCCCTCCGCGGAGTGAAGTCGTCGCCGCCGCCATAACTTCCATTCGTCCACGCGCCACGGAGCCTTACACCTGGTCAATCCAATTCGCAGTGAAATCGATCTCGAAGCGCAAGGCCGTCATGTCGGCTATCTGCGACTTCCGCATTCCGTTCATCGCTCGGCGTATGGCTGGATTCCGATACCCATCGGTTCCGTGCGCAACGGCACCGGCCCGGTCGTGCTGCTCATGGCCGGCAATCATGGCGACGAGTACGAAGGGCAAATCCTCGTTTCGCAATTGCTCCGTGAAATCGAGCCGCAATGGGTGCGCGGACAGATCATCTATTTGCCGATGGCAAACTTCCCCGCAGCCGAAGCGGGACTGCGCACGTCGCCCCTTGACGGGGGCAATCTGAACCGCAGCTTTCCTGGCAACCCGCAAGGCACACCGACCGAAATCATCGCTGACTACATCGAGCACATGAATTGATAACTCGGGACACTAGCCGAACGAACCGCGGCTTCGGTCGCGGGCGTCACGTCCGTAGACATCAGGTGGCTCGCCCATGGACGGTGAGATCAATTGCGACGGTCAGAAAAATAAACCATTGTTTGGCCTCTCACAGCCGGGATGGGATGACTCTTTGGTCTCTCGGCCCGGCCTCTCCCCGCCTCCTCATACGTTCTCTCGTCAAAGGCCGCCGCTGCACCTCGCGTGCGTCAGGTAAACCCCGCATGGCAACCTTGAAGTCCGGTGTTTAACATCCCACTACGTTACCGGTAACGTAGCATGGTACGCAAACATGCTTTCTGGCCAGGCACACCACTATAAGGAGACGGGAATGCGTCCATCTGGGATCGCCGTGCGTGCACTGTACGCAGGCGTCACATTGCTCATGATTGCGTCGATCTCAGGTTGCGCGCACAACCAAACGGCTGCCACCCGCGATGGATTGCCGCTCGCAGCCGCTCCCACGCAGGCAGTGCCGCAACTGAAAAGCGTGATGGCCGCGCATTTCAAGGTAGGCGCGGCAATTGAACCCGATTCCATCGACAGTCCCGCCGACGCCGCGCTGCTGGCCGTCCAGTTCTCGAGCCTTACCGCCGAGAACAAAATGAAACCGGGCACGATAGGCGCGGCCGCAGGTGAGTACAACTTCGCGCCGGCCGACCAGATCGTGGCGTTCGCGCAGGCGCATGGCCTAGCCGTGCGTGGGCACACGCTGGTGTGGCATTACAGGAGCGGCGAATGGACCGAGGCGCCGGACTGGTTCTTTACAGGCGACGCCAAAGATCCGCATTACCACGATATCGTCGCGGCACGGCTCCAACGCTATGTGACCGATGTCGTCACGCATTTTCGCGGCAAGGTTTATGCATGGGACGTCGTGAACGAAGTCATCAGCGACGACCCGCATCAGGTCTATCGCGAAGACAGCCCGTGGTATCGCGCGCTCGGCAAGGACTACATTGCAATTGCGTTCCGCGCCGCGCGTGCGGCCGACCCTGACGTCAAGCTCTATATCAACGAGTACAGCACGGACGACGCGGCCAAGCGCGCGAAGCTGCTCTCCGTGATACGCGATTTGCGTGCTCAGGGCGTGCCGATCGATGGCGTCGGGCATCAAATGCATATCAGCATCAACTGGCCGCCGCTGCAACATATGAAGCAGGCTTTCGACGACGTCGCCGCCCTCGGACTCGAAAACCAGGTGACGGAATTCGATGTCAGTCTCTACAGCGACCCGGGTACATGCTGGAGCCATCCGCCTGCATGTTTGCCCGATCTCGGCCAGCCGGTGCCGAACGACGTGATGCGTGCGCAGGCGCAGCGGTATCGCGCGGTGTTCGATCTGTTCGAGCACGAGCCAAGCATCAAGGCCGTCACCTTCTGGGGCTATTCGGACAAGCACACGTGGCTGAGCTCGATACCGGTGCCGCGTACCAATCTGCCGCTGCTATTCGACGCGAACCTGAAACCGAAAGCCGCGTTCTGGGCAATAGCCGATTCGTCGTGGCAGCCGTAAGGCTATTCATCACGCCTTGACGCGATCCGCTTGAGCCAGCCGCCGCGCCCGAAGTCGGTCTGCGGGGTGTGCCTTTGATTTTCGCGCATGTTTCCGGTTAGGCGCATCCAGGTCTAGCGCGGGCCCGTCTTGTGGCCCTGCATAAGTTGCCTTTCAAATCAAACACCTGCTGACATCGCTTTGCGAACCGACATTTGCGCGTCAGACCGTAAGAGGCCAATGGTTCAATCATTGACCTCTGCGCTGTACGATCGCGTCATGCATCATGCCAAGACCGTCGTGATCGAAGGCAGGAGCTATCGCATGAAAGACCAGTGCGACCCCGAACTCTCCGCTTGATGCTGCTTAGTGCCGTGAGTTTCAAACCGCCCGTTTCGCGTGAAATTGTGACCGCCGCTCACAACATCGAGTTTGGCGGGATTACTTCCCTAGAAGCAGGCGCAACCGCACGGACCTACCTGGCAGTGAGCACAGCGAGACAAGCGATAGGGGCACTCGTGGCGGTCAGGTGCCGACGGCATTGCGCAGGATCCCTTAATGCAGAGGATCTTCAGCGTGAAGTCGAGCGAATTCGCGAGTACCGAGACCCGCTATGTATTTTCACTTGCTTGCCCTGTATCTGAACCTTTTTTCAGCGCACCGCTTATCCATCGCTCCTCGGAAGCCTTGAGATGAGCACGCATCGCTGTCTGCGCCGCGATAGGATCGCCAGCCTGCAAGGCCCTCAGGACCTCTTCATGTTCACGTACCGCTTCGGTCCAGGTTTGAGGGCTTTCTGTGTGACCGCGCATGGCGGCCGCGATTGGATCGTGGCGGCTGTCGAACAACTCGCCCACAAAGCGACTGAGCACGGAGTTCCCCGCAGCCTCCGCGATCAGCATGTGGAATTGCCGGTCCGCTTCGACAGGAGATTTGCCCGCAGCCGAAAGTTTGCGCATCCGCTCGATTGAGCGGCGCAGGCGATCGAGTGTGGCCGCGGTCATGCGCGCTGCGGCGAGCACCGTTACGCTGCCTTCGATTGCAGCGCGCGCCTGCATGAGTTCGGACGGACTATCGCCAAGTGATCCCACCGCGCTCTCATCATCGATACCTGTCTCACGCACATAGACGCCGGATCCGACACGGATCTCGACCTTGCCACCGATCTCCAGTGCAATAAGCGCCTCACGTAACGAGGGCCGCGAGACGCCGAGCTTGATGGCTAGTTCCCGCTCTGGTGGTAGACGCCCCCCCGCCGGGAATTCACCCTGGCGAATCAATGTGAGGATCTGGGTAGCGATGGATTGGTAAAGCCGCTTGGGTTCTGTTGATTTCACGATGAGGTTCGGTGCCTGCCAGCTGCCGACAAGTTGAACGGCCTATAGAGTCTAGCATTTCGGCTGAAGTACCGTGGGGCAAGCGATTGCGCCCGTCCCAGGGTTTTCCTTATGGGTAAGACCAGTTAACGAAAATCATATTGGCTTGACCGATAACTGAGTTTACCGTCTAATCCGTCTCAATTGGACTGACCAGCGCGAAGCCAGGTCGGCCATTTCAAAGGAGACGAGATGAGCGTGCCCAACGGGCTGCCCAGCCTGGATGCAGAACTCCATAAGCCACCAAACGAGGAGATCCTTCGCCTCGAAGGTATCGGAAAGCGCTTCCCGGGCGTGATCGCACTCGATGGCATCAACCTCGATCTGCGCTGCGGAGAGGTCCACGCCATTTGCGGCGAAAACGGGGCGGGCAAGTCCACGCTGATGAAGATCATCAGCGGGCAATACGGTCCGGACGTCGGTGTGATCCGCTATCGCGGCGAGGCCGTGCAGTTCCTCTCGACTTCCGAAGCGCAGACCGCAGGCATCGCGATCATCCATCAGGAACTGAACCTGGTGCCGCATCTGAGCGTGGCGGAAAACCTCTATCTGGCACGCGAGCCCAAACGCGGACCCTTCGTCGATACGCGCAGGCTTAACGCGGATGCAACGCGTTGTCTTGCACGCATCGGGCTGGATGTGGCGCCCACGACGCTGGTCGGGACGCTCTCGATCGCGCAGCAGCAGATGGTCGAAATCGCGAAGGCGCTTTCGCTCGACGCTCAGGTACTGATCATGGACGAGCCGACGTCGTCCCTCACGGAATCGGAAACGGTCCAGCTATTCAGGATCATCAAGGAACTACGCGCTGCGGGCGTGGCGATTCTCTACATCTCGCACCGGCTCGACGAGATGGCGCACATTGTCGATCGCGTGACGATTCTGCGCGATGGCCGCCACATCTCGACCGATGACTTCGCTGCGCTGAGCGTCAACGATATCGTTGCGCGCATGGTCGGTCGCTCGCTTGAGGACGCCTATCCGGCCAGACAATCGTCTCCTTCTGAAGAGGTGCTGCTGAGCGTGAAGGATCTGCACCGCAACGGTGTCTTCGGCCCGGTCTCATTCGAGCTGCGCAGAGGCGAGATTCTCGGATTTGCCGGCCTCATGGGCGCTGGCCGCACCGAGGTTGCGCGCGCAATCTTCGGCGCTGACAGGCTGGATAGCGGAACGATCACGCTTCATGGGCAGCCGGTGAGCATCCGCTCACCGAGAGAGGCCATCCGGCACGGGCTCGCCTATCTGTCCGAAGACCGGAAGAGGGAGGGCCTCGCCCTGATGATGCCGGTTGCCGCGAACATCACGCTGGCAAATGTGCGCGCCATTGCATCACGCACGGGTTTCCTGCGCTTTCGGGAGGAGCAACAGATCGCCGAGCGATACGTCAAGGAGCTGGCGATCCGGACGCCATCGGTCAATCAGATCGTACGCAATCTTTCCGGCGGCAACCAGCAAAAGGTCGTGATCGGCAAGTGGCTCTATCGTGGCTCAAAGATCCTCTTTTTCGACGAGCCGACACGCGGTATCGACGTTGGGGCGAAGTTCGCCATTTACGGGTTGATGGACCGGCTCGCCGCCGAGGGCGTCGGGGTCGTGCTGATCAGTTCCGAGTTGCCCGAACTGCTCGGCATGACAGACCGCATCGCCGTCTTCCACGAGGGCCGCATGACTGCGGTTCTCGAAACCGCACATACCAGTCAGGAGGAAATCATGCACTACGCTTCGGGGCGCACCCATGCTTGAAATGACATCAGATTCGACCCAGGCCGCGAGGCAGACGGCCCAGCAACGGCGCCGCGACCTTATCCAGAAGTTTGCTGCATTGGGCAGCCTGGTCGTGCTCCTGGCGGCATTTTCTGTGACGAGTTCGGCCTTCTTCTCGGTCGGCAACCTGATGACCGTCTGCCTGCAGGTGACGTCCATCGCCTACCTGGGCGTAGCGGCTACGTGTGTCATCATAACCGGCGGCATCGACCTCTCGGTCGGCTCCGTTCTTGCACTCGCGGGAGTTTCCGCAGCACTACTGACAAAGGCTGGCGCGCCCGTGCCGGTCGCGATGCTGTGTGGGGTGCTGGTCGGCGCGCTGTGCGGGACCGTCAACGGAATCTGCGTGACGCGTATGGGGTTGCCGCCGTTCATTGCGACACTGGGCATGATGCTCGTCGCGCGGGGTCTGGCGCTGCAGATCACCGGCGCGCGTCCGGTTTCAGATCTGGGTGACGCGTTTGGAGCACTCGGAAACGGGGCGTTGCTTCGCGTCTCCCATATTGGCGCGGACGGATTTCCGGACACAACGTTTCCGGGTATCCCCTATCCGGTCGTCATCATGATCTTCCTGTTCGTCGCAGTCTCCGTGTTGCTGTCAAAGACCTCGCTTGGCCGCCACATCTACGCGGTGGGCTCGAACGCGGAAGCAGCGCGGCTTTCCGGCGTAAACGTTCAGGGAGTGACGCTTTTCACGTACGTCCTCTCCGGCGCCATGGCTGGAGTGACGGGCTGTGTGTTGATGTCCCGACTCGTCACCGGGCAGCCCAACGAGGGTGTCATGTACGAGCTCGACGCGATCGCCAGCTCGGTCATCGGCGGCACTTCGCTGATGGGCGGTGTGGGGACGATCTCGGGAACAGCAATCGGGTCGTTCGTCATCGGCGTCCTGCGCAACGGGCTCAACATGAACGGCGTATCGAGTTTCATCCAGCAGATCATCATCGGCGTCGTCATTCTCGGCACCGTCTGGATCGACCAGTTGCGAAATCGCAAGCGGTAATCACACGTAGTTCAACCACCACACGAAGTTCAACCACAAGAGAGGAGCGAGACATGCGAAAGCTATCCCTGCTGACGGTATCGGCGATGTTGTGTGCAGCGTTCAGTACCGGCGTCTATGCTGCAGGCGGCGAGATCGCCGTGATCGTCAAGACGGTAAATTCGAACTACTGGCAGAACGTCCAGAAGGGCGCGAACGCGGCGCTTGCAGAAACGAAGGGCTATACGATGACCTTCCAGGGGCCGGCCGCCGAGTCGGACATCGCCGACGAGGTGAACATGGTCGAGAACGCGGTCAATCGGCACGTGGCAGGTATCGTGCTGGCGCCTTCCGATCCTGACGCTCTCGTGCCTGCCATCAAGAAAGCCTGGGAAGCACATATCCCGGTGGTGCTGATCGACTCGGCAATCTCGGACTTGGGCAAACCGTATTACCAGTCGTTCCTCTCGACCGACAACGAGAAGGCGGGCGAACTGTGTGCCCAGGCACTGATCGCTCGCGTAGGACAGACGGGCAAAATTGCAGTCATGTCGTACGTGCCCGGCGCCGGGTCGGAAGTTGGCCGGGTAGGCGGCTTCCGTAAATACATCGCGGCCCATTCGAAGCTGCAGATTGTCGGACCTTACTACTCGCAGTCGCAGATGGCGACAGCGCTGAACCAGACAACCGATGTGCTGTCCGCGAATCCGGATCTGAAAGGCATCTTCGGCGCGAACGAACCGACCGCGGTTGGCATGGGACGCGCGCTCAAGCAGGCGGGCAAGGCTGGCAAGCTGGTGGCGGTCGGTTTCGATGGCAATGAGGATCTGCAAGGCTTCGTTCGCGACGGCACCATCCAGGCGATCGCCGTTCAGGGGTCGTGGAAGATGGGGAACAAGGGAATCCAGACGGTGGTCGGCGTCATCGAACACAAGCCCGTCGCGAAGCTGGTCGATACCGGTGTAGTCATGGTCGACAAACCGAACCTCGACTCCCAGGAAGCGAAGAACGTCCTCTACTGATGGTGGCCGATCTGCGACGAAGCCATCTGGCTCGTCGCAGGGAGCCTTCACGGTATTCCCCTGACACCTGCCTCCCCGGTTTATGAATGCTTCCGAAAAACGCGCCTTACCGCGCAGTGGCCTCGAGCTGACCAGGCTTGGCCTTGGCTGCTCCCAGCTCGGCGGCCTCTACCGTGCCATGTCGGCCACCGATGCCTGCGCATTGCTCGACGCAGCCTGGTCCGCAGGCGTGCGCTATTTCGATACCGCGCCGTATTACGGCTATACGCTCTCTGAGCGGCGCGTCGGGCAGGCACTCGCGGCGCGCCAGTGCAACGCTTTCACGCTGAGCACGAAAGTAGGTCGTTTGATGCGCCCCGATGTCGGCGTCCAGCCCGGTGAGGATGGATGGGCTGAACCGTTGCCGTTTCGCCCTGTGTTTGACTACAGCTACGAGGGCATCATGCGCTCGTACGAAGACAGCCGGCAGCGCCTCGGCCTCGCGCGCATCGATGTCCTGTATGTCCATGACATCGGCAGCCTGACCCACGGTGATCGACATACGCACTACTGGAGCCAGCTCACGGCCGGCGGTGGGTTTCGCGCGCTCGAAGAGCTACGCGCGGGCGGCGAAGTACGCGCCGTCGGTCTTGGCGTCAACGAGTGGGAAGTCGCCGTTGACGCATTGAACGAAGCGTCGCTCGACGTCATTCTGCTGGCCGGCCGGTACACCTTGCTCGAACAGGGTGCGCTGGAGCCGCTGCTCGATCGCTGCACCCGCTTTGGCACAGGCGTCGTCGTGGGCGGGGTATTCAATTCCGGCATACTCGCTGGCAACGGCAAGTTCAACTATTCGGAAGCGCCAGCCGAAGTCGTCGGTAAGGTGCGTCGCCTTTCTGCTCTATGTGAGCGCTTCAATGTTCCACTTCCTGCAGCGGCGCTGCAGTTTCCATTCGCGCATGACGCTGTCGTTTCCTGCGTGATCGGTGCGCGTAGCGTTTCCCAGCTGCAGCAGAACATCACGTGGCTCGAACAACCCGTGCCGGCGGACTTCTGGGGCGCGCTTGGCCAGGAAGGACTGATCGCCGCAGATGCGCCCGTCCCTGGGAGTCGTCAATGACCCCGCGCATCGACGCACACCAGCACTACTGGCGCATCGGAGCACGAGCCGGTCACTGGCCTCCACGCGAACTGGTCACGATCTATCGGGACTTCGGCCCCGAAGATCTTGCGCCGGAACTCGACGCAGGCCGTATCGACGGAACCGTGCTTGTGCAAGCATTGCCTGTCGAGGAAGACACGCAATATCTGCTTGACCTTGCCGGGCAGACTGAGTCTGTGCGGGCTGTCGTCGGCTGGGTCGACCTCAAGGCGGTGGATGCGGCGGGCCGTGTCGCGCGATTTGCGGCCCACCCAAAGGCTCGCGGCCTGCGCCCAATGCTTCAGGACCTGTCTGACGACGCGTGGATCGACGATCCCGCACTGGATGTCGCGGTTGAGGCGATGCTGGCGCACCAGCTTCGCTTCGATGCCCTGGTGATGCCGCGTCATCTCGATTCGCTGCATGCATTTGCGCTGCGTTATCCCGATCTGCCGATCGTCATAGACCATGGGGCAAAGCCGAATATTGCGATGGACGAACTGGAGTCATGGCTGCCAAAGATGGTTCGGCTCGCGAGCCTGCCAAATGTGCATTGCAAGCTATCCGGTCTGTGGACCGAGGCAGGCGCGTTGGTTGATGGTAACGCGTTCCGCGAGCGTAGCCGGCCTTATGTCCGTGTCCTCGCGGATTTGTTCGGTCAACAACGATTGATGTGGGGTAGCGACTGGCCCGTGCTTCGTCTTGCTACCGGTTGCACAAGCTACAGCGAGTGGCTGGCCGAATGCGAGGCAGACTGCGAGAGCTGGTTTGGATCTGCTGCGCTCGCCGACATTTTTGGTGGTAACGCGAGCCGTTTTTACCGGATTGGCACACCGAGTCACCATACCTGACCTGATCGAAAGGATATCAACATGCTTAGCGTGATCTGCGAATCACCCGGGGTACTGCGCGCTGAGGAGCGTGAATTACCCGCGCGGGGTGACGGCGAGGTACTGATGCGGGTCAGCCGTGTCGGGATTTGCGGTACCGATCTGCATATTTTTACCGGCAGTCAACCCTACCTCCAATACCCGCGCGTAATGGGTCATGAACTGTCCGCAGTGGTCGTCGAGGCGGATCCTGACTCGGGGTTCGCGGCTGGCGACGGCGTCTACGTCATGCCCTATCTGTCGTGTGGACACTGCGTCGCATGCCGTCAAGGCAAGACGAACTGCTGCGTCAACATCCAGGTGCTGGGTGTGCATCGCGATGGCGCACTGACCGAGTATCTCAGCGTGCCTGCGCAGTTCGTGCACAAGGCGCAAGGGGTGTCGCTCGATCAAGCGGCCATGCTCGAATTTCTTGCCATCGGCGCACATGCCGTGCGGCGTGCCGATGTGTCGCCCGGGCAACGGGTGCTGGTGGTTGGGGCTGGCCCGATTGGCATGGCTGCGATGATCTTTGCCAGGCTGCGCGGTGCCACGGTCGTTTGTCTGGACACGCGCGCGGACCGCCTTGAATTCTGCAAGTTGCATATTGGCGTCGATGCAACGGTCGCGGTGGGCCCGGACGACGTGGCGCAACTCGCATCGCTCACGCATTGCGAGTTTTTTGACGCGGTCTTTGACGCGACCGGCAACATCGACGCGATGAACCGCGGCTTTGCCTTCGTCGCGCATGGCGGCAAATACACCCTCATCTCGATCGTGCCGGGTCAGGTGACATTCTCCGATCCGGAATTTCATAAGCGCGAGACCACGTTGCTTGCAAGCCGCAACGCTACCGCCGCCGACTTCGAAACCGTGCTGGAGGCGATGCGTTCGGGCCGCATTCCTGACCAGGCGTTGAATACGCACCGCATGCGCCTTGACGAGGTGCCCGAAGCATTTCCGCGATTGCTGGAACCCGGGCAGACCGTTGTCAAGGCGTTGGTCGAATGTTGAATTACATGGCGAAGCAATCAGGACAGGCAGCATGAGCACACCCATTCTTCAGTTCGGCACCAGCCGGTTTCTCCTGGCCCATGTCGCCTTTTTCGTATCGCAGGCTCTCGAGCGCGGCGACGCGATTGGCGGAATCGGCGTTGTGCAGACCACGGGCAATCCGTCGAGCCGGGCGCGTATTGCCGCGCTCGCGAATGCGGGCAGTTATCCGGTCCGCATTCGGGGCAGGGAAGGCAGTATGGCGGTCGATCGCGTCGTCGATTGCCGCGCCGTCCAGAAGGCATGGGTCGCCGATCTCGACTGGGCGGACATTCGCCACGTGACGATCGAAGAGGTGCGGGTCATTGTCTCGAACACGGGCGATGCCGGTTACCGGCTTGACGACCGGGATTCGGCGGACATGCTTGTCGGAGACGAACAGGTGCCGCACAGCTTTCCGGTGAAGCTGCTGGTTCTCCTGCATGCACGTTGGCAGGTGCGTCCCGATGATGGTGTGTCGATCTTTCCCTGCGAACTTGTCGAAGACAATGGCAACACGCTTCGCGATATCGTGCTTGGTGTGGCACGGCGATGGGGAATGCCGGCGACGTTCATCGGGTATTTGCTGCACAGCTGCGTCTGGGTGAACTCACTCGTCGACCGGATCGTGTCCGAGCCGATCGACCCGGTCGGCGCGATCGCGGAACCGTATGCGCTATGGGCCATCGAGCGGCGTACGGGCATGGAGTTGCCATGTGTGCACGAGCAGATTGTCGTGACAGACGACCTGCGTACCCATGAGCGTCTGAAGCTCTTCTTTCTCAATCTCGGCCACAGCTGGCTCGCTGATCGGTGGATCAACGAGCGCCGCCCGTCGAACGAAACGGTGCTGGTGGCAATGAGCGATCCCCGGCTTCGGGACGGTATCGAGGGAATCTGGCACGAGGAGGTCTTGCCGGTGTTCGACGCATTGGGCCTGCGCAGCACCGCGGAGCGCTACATCGAAAATGTGCGCGACCGGCTGCTCAATCCCTGGCTGGCTCATCGTATCGCGGACATCGCAACCAATCACGGAGAAAAGGTCAGACGGCGAATACAGCCGCTGATCGAACTCGCGGACTCGATGTCGCTTGCCGCCACACAGCCGCGCTTGCGAAGCATGCTGGCCGCGCAGAACCGCCTGGACGCGGTAGAAGGGAGGCATGCATCATGATCGTGGAGACGGTTCTGGTGCTTCACCGTGAAGACAGCGTTGCAGTTGCGCTTCGCGCGCTGGATGCAGGCACGCAGATCGATACGAATGGGCAGCAGGTTCAGGTCCTGACGCCCGTGCCAGCCGGTCACAAGGTGGCGATACGGAACATCGCCCGCGGCGCGTCCGTGACAAAGTATCAGCAGACGATTGGCGTTGCGCTATGCGACATCGCTGCGGGCGAACACGTTCACGTACACAACGTCGACATGCCTGAACGTCACGGGAGTGGGCAGTCGGGCCACGAAACGGCGCTTCGGGCTGCAGAGATCGACCGTTCCGACACGTTTCAGGGATTCGTGCGGCCGGACGGTCAGGTCGGAACGCGCAATTACACCGGCGTTATCGCGAGCGTCAACTGCTCGGCCAGTGTTTGTCATGCGATAGCGGATGCGTTCCGGGGGGCAGCCATGGAGGCCTTCAGAAACGTGGACGGTGTTGTCGCGATCACGCACCAGAGCGGATGCGGGATGTCGGCCTCCGGTGACGGAATCGCGCTATTGCGCCGGACACTTGCCGGTTATGCGCGCAATCCCAATTTTGCGGCCGTGCTGTTTGTCGGACTGGGTTGCGAGGTCAATCAGGTCGAGGATCTCGCGGCATCGTTGCGAGCGCGCCATGACGGGTCGATCAGAACGCTCGTCATCCAGGACGCAGGCGGTTTCCGCGAGGCGGTGACGCGGGGAGCCGCGATCGTACACGAACTGCTCGAAGTGGCAGATCGGGCCGTGCGCACAACAGTACCTGTGGCGCGGCTGAAAATCGGGCTGCAGTGCGGCGGCTCGGACGGGTACTCGGGAATCACCGCCAATCCCGCGCTCGGCGTGGCGGTCGACCTGATCGCACGCAATGGCGGCACCGCAATCCTGTCGGAGACGCCGGAGATTTACGGGGCAGAACATCTGCTGACGGCTCGGGCAGCGTCGGATGACGTCGCCGAGCGTCTACTCGCGAAGTTGCGGTGGTGGGAACGCTACGCGGCGGAAAATGGCGGCGAAATGAACAACAATCCGTCGCCCGGTAATAAGGCAGGTGGCATCACAACGATTCTTGAAAAGTCACTGGGAGCAGTCTCGAAAGCAGGCGGCACCGTACTGAACGCGGTCTACGACTATGCTGAGCCGGTATCTGAAAGCGGCCTCGTATTCATGGACACGCCGGGCTACGACCCGGTGTCGGCAACGGGGCAGATAGCGGGAGGGGCCAACCTGATCTGCTTTACGACTGGACGCGGCTCAGTCTTCGGTTCCAGGCCGGCTCCCACTATCAAGATTGCAACCACCACGGACCTGTTCGAGCGAATGCGCCCGGACATGGACTTCAACAGCGGCGGCATCGTCGACGGTCGTCTGAGCGTCGAGGAAGCAGGGATGCAACTGTTCCAGTTCATTCTGGAGGTCGCATCGGGAAGGCGAACGTGCAGCGAGGAAAACGGAATCGGTGATCGCGAGTTCGTTCCCTGGCTGCGGGGGGCGATCATGTAACGGGCGATGCCCGGGTATGGTATGCGGGGAGCGGAGATGGATTGCGAGGAACAGATCGAAAGCAGCGTATCCGGATTGTCGGCTCAGGAGGCATGGCAGGAATTCCGGTTGTCGTCGCTCGAACAATCACTTGTGCAGGAAGCGTTGTTGCTGCTTGTTGACGCGCGGACACGGGCGATGGAACTCACCGCAGAGATGTGCCAGAAACGACGCCTTGCGGTACCTGGCGTTCACGATTTTCACCTGCCCGCAGTGCTTCATCTCTTACGGCGATTCGGCGCTAGCGTTTAGCGATGCGACTGTGAGGGATGAGGTTTGCGATTCATTTGACGGCATGCATGGAACGCCATGCGGCAGCGAGGCACGCAAGGCGTGATCCCAACTGGATGACTGCAGCATTTAAAACAGGAGTGATCGTGCGTTACTGCTTCGCCCTGGATCTGAAAGAAGATCCTGAGCTTATTACCCGTTATGAAGAACTTCACCGGCACGTTTGGCCTGAAGTGATCCGGCACATACGAGACCATGGCGTTCTGGACATGGAGATTTACCGTCTGGGAACCCGATTGCTCATGGTGATGGAAACAGACGACGCAACATATGACGCTGACATGATGGCGACTGCTGCTCAAAACAACCCCGTGATCCAGCGCTGGGAAACGTTGATGTGGCAGTTTCAGGCGCCCACACCGTGGACGCCGTCCGGACAGAAGTGGATGGCGATGAGCCGGATATTCGACCTGGCACGGCAATAGGATCGCTGGTGAGCGTGGCGCGGCGAAGGAATAAATCAGGCTCATCGAAGATAGTGAATATTCCTGGGACAAACGAGAGCGCGTTCATCGTTTCGACGTCGTTGCCGACGAGCGCTCGCTCGTAAGCTTCGAAAGCTGTCGCTACCTGCGCGACGATCTCGGGCCGGTTCACTTCCATCATCATCAGGCTGCCTCCAGCAGGACGTCGAGTGGAGCAGTCCAGCCGACGATGCCGCCCTGTGAATGAATCATCGCGATCGTGGCGTCGAGAAACGCGGGGATGTGGCTTGCCGTCGCGTCTTCGATCAGCAGGCACTCGTAGCCACGATCGTCGGCTTCGCGCATCGAAGTCTGTACGCAGACTTCGGTTGTCACGCCCGCGAATACGAGATGGGTGATGCCGCGCATTGAGAGTTCCTCGCCGAGGCGCGTTGCGTAGAATGCGCCTTTGCCAGGCTTGTCGATGACCAGTTCGTTCTCGATTGGCTTTAGCGTATCGATGATCGCGTTGCCGGGTCCGCCGCGCACAAGGATGCGTCGCATCGGTCCCGTGTCGCCGATGCGCGCATTCGGCATGCCGCGCAGGCGTTTGGCAGGCGGGCAGTCGGAGAGGTCGGGTGCGTGCGATTCGCGCGTATGCACGATCTGCCAGCCCGCAGAGCGCGCGTACTCAAGCAGCCGCGCGACCGTCGGCACGAGGCCTGAGAGCAGCGATACGTCACTACCAAGCGCTTCGCCAAAGCCGCCCGGCTCGATAAAGTCGCGCTGCATGTCGATGACGATGAGCGCGGTCTGGCGTGCTTCGAAAGCGAATGGAGCGAGCTTCGCGCGGGCAATGGTTGTCATCGCAATGTTTGTCCGTTTTCGTTGTGTTTCATTCAGGCATTCGCTTGCAACACGGCCGGCTCGAGCGCCTGCGGCCGGCCTTCATCGCCATGGCCCGCCATGTGACGTCCCAGTGTGACGCGATCGGCCCCTGTTGCGGCAGTCTCGTAGACAAGGCGTCCTTCGGCCATCACGACGATACGGTCCGCGAGTTCCAGCAACTCGTCGAGGTCTTCGCTCACGAGCAGTACAGGCACCGCGCGCCGCGAGAATGCGGGCGTGGATGTCCGCTACCGAAGCAAAGTCGAGTCCGAACACGGGATTCGCGACGATCAGCACGTTCACTGCCTGCCCAAGCTCGCGCGCCAGCACAGGGCGCTGTACGTTGCCCCCGGACAGCGTGCCGATGGCGCGTTCGGGCAGCGGCGGCCGCACGTTGAATTCAGCGATCAGCTGCCCGGCGCGCGTGCGCATGGCGCGGCGGTCGAGCCACCATCCGCTGCGTCGCAGCGGCCCACGGTCAAAGTCCCGCAGCGCCATGTTCTCGGCCACGCTCATGCCTGCCACGCACGCATTGCGCTGCGGCTCTTCGGGCAGGGCGAATGCGCGCAAGCGGGTCATCTCTTCGCGCGTCGCGGCGTAAGGCGCGCCTTTGACAGCCATCTCGCCCGACTGGACCTTGCGCTGGCCAACGAGCGCTTCGATCAGTTCCTTCTGGGCGTTGCCGGAGACGCCCGCAAGGCCTCGTCGGTGGCGTCAGCGGCGCCTTCACGCGTTGCCACGCTTGCGTCGTCGCCCATCATCCAGGCGGCGAGACGGTCGCGGTCGGTGTCGGCGACGGCGCAGGTGCCGACGAAGCGACCCTTGCGCAGTACCGTGACATTGTCCGCATAGGCCATCACCTCGCGGAACGTGTGGGTGATCATCAGCACCGAGAGGGCGCCGCGCAAGGCAAGCGTGCGCATCAGGCCGAGCACTTCATCGGCTTCCTGCGGCGTGAGCACCGAGGTGGGTTCGTCGAGAATCAGGAAGCGCTGCTCGAGATACAGTTGCTTGAGGATTTCGAGCTTCTGCTTTTCTCCTGCCGCGAGCGACGAGACCAGCGCATCGAGTTCGAGGCGAAACGGCATTCGGCGCATGAACGCGTGGAGGGCATCGCGCTCGGCCGCCCATTGGATTTTGCACGGCAGGTTGCCGCGCGCGAGGAGCAGGTTCTCGGCGACACTAAGCCCGGCCGCCAGTGTGAAATGCTGGTAGACCATGCCGAGCGCCTGGGCATCGCGCGGCGAGGCGATGTGCACCTCGTGGCCGTCGGCCAGAATCGCGCCATGATCGAGCAGACCATAGCCCTCGGTGCCGGCGCCGCTAATCGGCCCCGAAACGCCGCTGCGCGCGGCGCTCCGTCTGCGCCCTGGCGGCATGACCGTCACAAAAGAGGTGGAAGACGCCTTGCTCGACGCCGGCCGCCGACTCGCGGACGCGGGCGCGATGGCGATCCGGGAGCGCAGGCCGCGGTGGACGGCATGCGCGCCGAGGTCGCGGCGATGCCCGAGAACGCGGTGGTCAAGTCGCTCGTGCGGCGCACGACGCTCACGCGCGAATGGCGCTTGTTCCTGTCGCAATACCCCATGCTGCTGCTGCCGGTTTCCGGCGAACTGCCGTTTGCCGACGACCTGGACCGGCAAGGCGCGGCGGGTTTCCGGCGGGTATGGGATGCGCAGTTGACCATGCGTGCGTTGCCTGCCATGGGCTTGCCGGGGCTCGTCGTCTCGACGGGCATGGTGAGGGACGTGCCGGTGGGCGTGCAGATCGTGGCGGGGTACTTCCGCGAAGACTTGTGCCTGCTGGCAGGCGAGGCTATCGAGGCGCGCGGCGCGCCGCCGTCTCCCATCGACCCGGCCATGTGAGCCGGGTTGGGCGCAGTCCTGGGGCGGGCCGCGCTGTTTCTCCTCTTTCACAAGGCTTGGGCGCGCCTTTCAATCGAATAAAAGCAGAGCCCGGCCCTCGATATGCCACGACGCTTTCGCGTTTCGGGCAAAGCAAAATTCGTTGCGCGAGCAACGAATCGATGTATCCTGCATCCAATCATCCCATCTGCCTGCGTGGCCGGTCCCATCGACGGCCACTTCGACGGCCCCGCCGCCGCAATCGCATTGGCCCGCGGGCATTCGCACCCGACGCGACTCGTCCCGTGTCCAGCGGGCACATTGATTAGACGAGTTCCCCTAAGTGAAAACGATGATGACTTTGGCGCGAGTTATTCTTGCGCGCCCAAAAGTTATGCTAGAGAATCCATAAAAAATCCCACAGACGCTTTGTGGCATACAAATGGCGAGCGACCTGCTACCTGAAGCTCACCTCGGAGACACCACAAATGAAGGAACTGACCGCCCAGAACGTGGGAGCCAGGTCTGAAGCCGGCTGGTATCGCAGCTGGTTCCTGCTGCTTCTCGTTTTGATCTACGCATCGAGTTTCGTCGACCGCATCATCATCGCCGTCGTGGGTCAGGCGATGAAGATCGATCTGAACCTGAGCGATCTGCAGCTGGGTCTGCTCAACGGGCTTGCGTTCTCCATCTTCTATTCGCTGCTCGGCCTGCCGATCGCGCGCATAGCGGAGCGGTTCAATCGCGTCGCGCTGATCGCGCTTTCGATTGGCGCGTGGTCGATCATGACAGCGCTGTGCGGCACGGCCGGCACCTATTGGCAGTTGCTTCTGTACCGCCTTGGCGTCGGCATTGGCGAAGCGGGCAGCACGCCTACCGCGCACTCGCTGATTTCCGATCAGTTCGGCCCGCGCCGCCGCGCGAGCGCACTCTCCATCTATGCGCTCGGTCCGCCCATCGGCGTGCTCGCCGGTGCGCTCGGCGGTGGCGTGATGGTCCAGCACATGGGCTGGCGCCCGGTGTTCTTCGTGGTCGGCCTGCCGGGGCTCATCTTCGGCCTGCTCGCCTGGGTCACGCTGCGCGAACCGAAGCGCGGCGGGGCGGAGGAGGGCGGCATGCACGCCGCGGCTGCGGTACCGCCGCTGCGCGAGGTGCTCAAGGTCCTGTTCGGCAGCCGCGCGTTCGTGCAGATGTTGCTCGGCACCGTGATCGGCGGATTCGCGCAGTACGGCATCAACCTGTTCATCCCGGTTTACCTCAACCGCGTGTATGGCCTCAGCTTCGCGCAGGCCGGCCTGATCTTCGGCCTCATGATCGGCGTGGGCGGCATTGTCGGCAACATGCTCGGCGGCCTGCTCGCCGACGCGCTGGGCGCGGGCAACCGCCGCTGGTATGCCTGGGTGCCGGCGCTCGGCACGGCGATTGGCTTCCCGCTCGTCGCGTTCGCCTTCACGCTGGGGGAATGGCCCGCCGCCGTGACACTGATCTTCATCGCCACCGTCATGCTGAGCATGTGGAACGGCCCGACCTTCGCCGTCGTGCACGGCATCGTCGAACCGCGCATGCGCGCCACGGCATCCGCCTGCGTGTTTCTGCTCATGAATCTCGTGGGCCAGGGCCTCGGCCCCACAACCGTAGGATTCCTGAGCGATCGGCTTGCCTCGCGCTTCTTCACGCAGGGCCAGTTCAAGCTGGTTTGCGCGGCGGGCGGCCCGCACGGTCCGCATGGCGCGGCAGCGGCGGTGCAGGGGCCGTTCGCGGCGGCGTGCCACGACGCCTCGGCCTACGGCATTCGCTACGCCATGCTGGCCGTGAGCGTGGTGCTGCTGTGGTCGGCCGCGCATTACTTCCTCGCCTCACGTCATCTTTCTCGCAGCAAGTAGTTCAAAGCCGTCGGCAGCCGACGGAAATAGACCGGCAATAAAAAGCGGGCGCCAACGCCTGCAACACACGGAGATCGTCAAGTGAAGAAGAAGGTATTGGCGGGCGCGATAGCGGCCGCAATCGCGGGAGGCGCGCACGCGCAAAGCAGTGTGACGCTGTACGGGATCATCAGCGATGGCCTCACCTATGTGAACAACGCGGGCGGCCACTCGCTAGTCAAGCTCGATGACGGCATCAACCAGGCATCGCGCTGGGGCCTGCGCGGGGTCGAGGATCTCGGCGGCGGCCTGAAGACGATCTTCACCCTGGAGAACGGCTTTTCGCTGAACACGGGCACCGCGAGCCACGGCGGCGCGCTCTTCGGGCGCCGCGCTTTCGTGGGGCTGCAGAGCACGACGTTCGGTACGCTGATCGCCGGCTACGATTACGATTTCATCTACGACTACGTCTCTTACTACACCAACGTCTCCCAGTTCGCTCCGTCCTACGCGTTCCACGGGGCGTACGACATCGATCGTCTCGCGGGCGAGCCGGTGAGCAACATGGTGCGCTACGAAACGCCGACCTGGCACGGCGTCACGGCGGGCGTGATGTACGGCTTCAGCAACATTCCGGGCGCCTTCGCGGGCACGCCGACGGGCAACCCGCGCGTGATCAGCGCGGGCGTGAAGTTCAGCCCGACCGGCACGTTCAACGCGCCTTACTCGGGGTCGCTCACGTACACGAAGACGCAGGGCGGCAACGCGGCGCGCGGCGTGGGCACGATGGCGCAGGTCGCGCTCAATGCGCAATCGATCTATACGATCGCGGCGGGCGGCATGTATAGCCTGACCGATGCGTGGTCGATCAACGGCGTATACACCTACACCAATGCTTCGCATAGCCCGCGCGGCGTGGTGACCGTGAGCGCCTACGAACTGGGGACGAGCTACCGGTTCGGACCGGCGCTTACGGTGGGCGGCGGCTTCACGTACGTTGACCAGCACAAGCTCGGCAAGTACGACCTCTACACGGCGGGCGTGGACTATCGGCTCTCGAAGCGCACCGACGTCTATGTGTTCGGTGTCTTGCAGCACGCCTTCGCGGGCCAGAAGTTCGCGGACAACTTCCTTGTCTCGACCCCGTACTCGGTGCCGGGCCCGGGCGGCTCGCTGTTCGGCAACAACGCTTCGACCACGGCCAACCAGCTGGCTGTGCAGGTCGGTATCCGCCACCTCTTCTAACGTTTTCGCGGCGCGCCGGTGAAGGGAATGAGAGCCTGGAATCTGGCGCATTTTTTTAGGTATCCTATCTGATAAGCGAGATAGTTCAGGCTGGCTTGTCTGTGTGCCCGCCATTAACGCCTGGAGGCGACGCGTTCATGGAAAACGTCGGAAAAGGACTGCCCGCTGTTGGGGTCAAGAGCGGATCGAGGTATCGTGCATGGCTCTTGATGATGTTGAGCCTTATCTACGCATCGAGTTTCATCGATCGCATTTTCATCGCTGTGGTAGGGCAGTCGATCAAGGTCGACATGAACCTGAGCGACCTGCAGATTGGAGTTCTGGGCGGCCTCGCTTTCTCGCTGTTCTACGCGACGCTGGGCATCCCGATGGCCCGGCTCGCCGACCGGATGAGCCGGGTTACGCTGATATCCCTGTCGATTGCGGCATGGTCGGTGATGACCGTGCTGTGCGGCATGGCGGGCAATTTCGCGCAGTTGCTGCTGTACCGGCTTGGTGTCGGTATCGGTGAAGCTGGTAGCACGCCCACGGCGCATTCGCTGATCTCGGACGAGTTCCCCGAGGGACGCCGCGCCACCGCCATGGCGATCTATGCGCTCGGTCCTCCCCTTGGCGCGATCGGCGGCGCGATCGGCGGCGGCATGATTGCACAGCATTTCGGCTGGCGTCCGGCCTTCTGGGTCGTCGGCGTGCCGGGCCTGATCCTCGCCGTCATTGCGTACCTCAGCCTGCGCGAACCCGAACGCGGTGCCATGGACCGAATTTCCACCGTCGATGCGCAGCGCAATGCCTCGTTGGGCACCATCGCTGCGATCCTCTTGCGTAGCCCGTTGTTCGTGCAACTGCTGCTGGGAACGGTAATCGGTGCGTTTGCCCAGTACGGCATCAACCTGTTCATTCCGGCGTATCTGACGCGTGAATTCGGCCTGAATGCAGCGCAGGCCGGCATGATGTTTGGTCTCACAATTGGCGTTGGGGGCGCGATCGGCACGACGCTCGGCGGGTGGATTGCCGACAGGGCCGGAGCCAGCGACAAGCGCTGGTACGCCTGGGTGCCGGCCTGGGGCACGCTGCTTGGGCTCGTCCCAGTTTCCCTCGCGTTCATGCAGTCCGACTGGCATATCGCGGCGGCGTTGCTGTTTCTCGCCACGATCCTGCTGAGCTCCTGGAACGGTCCGACATTCGCAGCGATCCACGGTCTCGTCGCGCCGCGCATGCGCGCCACGACTTCGGCGTTCGTATTTCTGATGATGAACTTCATCGGCCAGGGCGGAGGTCCGACTTTCATTGGATTCCTTAGCGATCGCATTGCCACGCATCTGTTCACGGACGGTGATTATTCGAAGGTTTGCCGGATCCCGCATGGCGCTCATGGTGTGTTCGGGGCGGTGGCGAACTCGCCGCTCGCGCATGCCTGTGCGGATGCCTCGTCGAGAGGTCTGCGCTACGCGATGCTCGCTATGAGCTTGCTCCTCTTATGGGCGGCGTTCCACTACTTTCGCGCCGTGCGCCACGTCGACAAATCGCGTTGATACAGACGTCGTCCAGTCACAATTACGAGCGAAGTCATCATGCTTACCGAAGAACAGAATCGCCAGCTCACTCAGGTCGGGCCAGGCACGCCGATGGGAGAGTTGATGCGCCGCCACTGGCACCCGATCGCCGGCATTGACGAACTCGAGCGCGAGACGATCAAGCCCGTGCGCCTGCTTGGCGAGGAACTGGTTCTTTACAAGGACCTGGGCGGACACTACGGCCTGATGGAGCGCTACTGCGCGCATCGCGGCGCGGACCTGGCATACGGCTTTGTCGAGGAACGCGGTCTGCGCTGTAACTATCACGGCTGGCAATACGATCATGGCGGCCGGTGCGTCGCGCAGCCTTACCAGGACCTGGTGGCGCCCCAGGGCACCATGCGTGAGCGGATCAGGCTGAAGGCCTATGAAGTCCGTGCGTGCGCCGGCTTGCTGTGGGCCTATCTCGGTCCTCAACCGGCGCCGCAGCTTCCGGATTGGGAACCGTTCCACTGGCGCAATGGCTTCGTGCAGGTGGCATTCGCGAACGTGCCCTGCAACTGGCTTCAGACCCAGGAAAATTCCATCGATCCGCTGCATTTCGAGTGGATGCACGCCAACTGGGGACGTCGCCTGCGCGGTGAGCGCGACTATGCGCCGGCGCATCTCAAGGTGGCGTTCGAGGAATTCGAGCACGGCTTCATCTACCGCCGTGTGACCGAGGATACCGACGAATCGCATCCGCTCTGGACGGCTGGTCGTGTCTGTCTCTGGCCCAACGGATTCTTCCTCGGGGATCACTTCGAGTGGCGGGTGCCCATCGACGACGAAAATACGCTCAATGTGACCTGGTCGTATATACGTGTGCCCCGCGAATCCGAGCCCTATGTCCAGGAGAGCATTCCGACCTGGCACGCGCCGGTCACGGATCCCCAGACCGGAAAATGGATTAGTTCGCACGTGATCAACCAGGACATCATCGCCTGGTGCGGACAGGGGCGCATCGCAGACCGTACCCGTGAAAACCTGGCCGCCAGCGACGCGGGCATCTTGATGATTCGCCGACAGTACTTCCGGGACATGGAAGCCGTAGCGCAGGGGCGTGATCCGAAGGGCGTGCTGCGCGAGCCTGCCGCCGCGCAGGGCATTGCGTTGCCCTGCGGAGACTGGCGAGATTTCTTCGCGAACAGCCTGCCTCGCAACGAGTATGAGCGTCATCCCAAGTGGAGCAAGCTACTGCATCACTTCCTGTTCCATCCGGGGCAGCCCCAGGCAGTCCGCCGCGCGTGCGAAGCGGCCACTGGGGTGATGATGAAAGATGTCGAGAGCGCGGCCGTGGCGGTTTGAAGTTGTCCATGGGCTCGACGGAGGCGCCTAAGTAATCTATGGAAGAAACCCACATTCGCGCCGTAGCACGTGTGTTGAGCGTGCTTCGATTGATGAATACGGCACAACGTTGGACGCTGCATGAATTGCACCAAAAAATGGCGCTGCCCAAAACCACACTATTCCGGATTCTGTCGACTCTTCAGGCAGAGGGATATGTTCAAGTCGATGTTGCCAGGGGGCAATATGCGTTGACCAGGAAGGTCCGAGAGTTAAGCGATGGTTATACAGAGAAGGCTGAAATTATCGCTGTCGCTGCGCCTATCGCGATCAGAGTCACCCGGGAAATAAAATGGCCGCTCGCAATTGGCGTCAGGGAGCACGATGGACTTGTTGTCGGATTCAGCACAATGCCTTACAGTCCGGTCGCCGTACATACGACAACCGTTGGACACCGGTTGAGCCTGGACAATTCGGCAATGGGTTTGGCGTACCTTGCTTATTGCAGTCCGCAGGAGCGGGGCATTGTGATGGATCTATTGCACGCCAGCGCCGCCAATCCAGACGTAGCCCGAGCGTTACTCGAATCGAAAATCGCCAAAGTGGTCGCTCAGGGATGGGCAGTGCGCCAGCCGAGCATGGCAAGCGATTCTGCGACGCTGGCCGTACCCATCTGTCTGGGTAACGCGGTAATAGCCGTCGTAGGCATGACCACCTACGGCAAACTGATGACGCGCGGCACGATCGAACGCTTGCTTCCCGGCCTTCTTGAAACGGCCGACGAGATTTCCGCAAGCTACTATCACCGCGATGGCGACGCTATTTCCGGGTCGAAGTGAAGACGCCTCGTTGTGACTGGGCAATTTCCGGAATATGGCTATCGCGCACCATCCATCTCGGGTCGGCCGCACCAGCGCGTCTTGTTCAGGCAATATCCGGGATTGGCACTTGGTAGAAATCTAGCGAGAACGCGACCATCGTGTAAAGCCCGATAAGGCCAACGAGGTCGGAAACGCCGCCGTGCCCAAGCACGCGTATAGCCCGTTGGTATAGCGCGTAATCCACGTTCCGTTTCTCCAACAGCCCGATCGCAAGTTCATAGGCAGTCTGCTCGATTTCGTCATCGAAATACGTGTAGTTTCGCGCCCGCAAATTTTCCAATTGTTCGCGCGTCAGCCCCAACTTGCTTCCCAGCCGTTCGTGCCAGAACTGCTCGAACGCCGAACTCCAGTAGGCCGCAACCACGAGGATGGTTATTTCCTTGACGCGTCGTGTCATGGGTGCCAGATGGCCGACATATTCGGCAAACTGGTTGGCAACTTCAGCGAATTGGGGGTTGTGCAACCAGATTTCCATGTTGACGGGTAAGTCCTTACGTGGGCCTGAGCGTATGCGGCTCACCAGATCCGTCTGGGCCTGCGTCATGTCAGTGGGGGCCAGCCGGTAGGGCCGGCCGGGTGTTTCACCGATTTGGATCGACATTAGTTGCCTCACGAATGAACGAGTGAATCCGCAGTGTGAATGTGTCGGGACGCGCGGGGCAAGTGCTTTGCGCCAGGATTCTGTAGAGCGGAATGGGGGCGGAAGGAACTGAATTCCACGTGCCGGAAAGCGGACTCGTGCCAATTGATGTTCCTGTCCGCCTCCCGAAAAATACGCAAAGCCGGACTAAAACGGAGGAGAGAGGAAAATGGCCATTTCAAGGGAAGACAACGAATTCCTGACGCGTACCGATCATGGTGCGCCGCTCGGCGAGATGCTGCGCCAGCATTACTGGATCCCGGTCGTCCCATCGGCGGCACTGGAACCGGGCGGTGCGCCGATACTGACCAGGCTGACGGGAATTGAGTACGTCGTCTATCGCGCCGGCAATGGCAAAATCGGCATTGTCGACAAGATGTGCCCCCATCGTGGCGCATCCATGGCACTGGCGATGAACGAGCACGATGGGCTGCGATGCATTTTTCATGGTTGGAAGTTCAGCGTCAATGACGATAGCCGACTGATCGAAGCGCCAAATCATGGCGGCAACGAAGAGCAATTTTGCAAATCGATCAGATCGCCGCGCTACCGGGCGCATGAAGCAGGCGGCATAGTCTGGGCCTGGTTCGGGCAGGGTGAGCCGCCGGTCTTCCCAGATCTCCCCTTTACCTATCTGCCCGAGGCGCATCGCTTCGTGACATCCACGCTGGTGCAGTGCAACTGGCTGCAAGGAGTGGAAGCCACCATGGATACCACCCATGCCGGCGCACTGCATCAGAGTTTCACGGCCCTCGTGAGCGGAAACAATGAACGGGCCAATCTCAGCAAGAGTTCAAAGCCGAAATTCGAATTTGAAGAGACGGCCTATGGTTTTCGCTACGCGGCAGTGCGGACGTTGCCTGACGGCAACCAGTACGCCCGCGTCAACAACTTCGTGATGCCATGGTACGGAATCATCACCGCGCCAGAGCCGGATGGTCCTTCGACAGTGTTTTTTTCGGTTCCGGTGGACGACAACACCCATCGCGCGTGGTTCGTGCATTTCAACCTGCATGTGCCGCTGGGCGTCACGCAGTTCACGATTTCTCCCGATGTCATGAACTTCCCGCCGCTGCCGCCCGGTGATGAAAGTAACAACTGGGGCCAAAACCGCAGCCTCATGAAACGCGGTTATTTCTCGGGTTTCCCTCAGCATTTCGCCACCGAAGACTTTGCGATCTTCCTGAGTCAGGGGCCGCAACTGGATCGCAGCAAGGAAAACCTGTGTTCGTCCGATATGGCCGTGATACGAGTGCGCCAACTCATCCTCAAGTCGGTCAGGGAATTCATGGCGGGGGACGCGCCTACGATGGCGCGGGGGGCAACACTGCAATACAAAAACATCGTCTCTTTCGGCGGTCTGTTCCCAGCGGATAAGAGCTGGCAGTCGTTACTGGAACACCGCCATCTGCTAGGCATTCTCGCAACGCAAAAATGAGCGAATTCCGCGTGTCGCCAGCCAATCCGACGCGCGTCATCCACACGTTTTCGTCCGCCGCTACAGCGAAGGCGGGGGCGCTTCGAACGTCCCTTTCGGTTCAACCTGATTTCAATTATGTCCATGAACAGGCAAATTCCAAGTGCCAGTATTTGTACTCCTTATGACAGCCCAGCCTGCGTCACGAGTCCGGATGGTAGCGCGACCTGGCTGTCACGGGGACGCACGTTCGCAGTTGCCATATCGCGCGCCATGGCGCACTCGAGTCTGGAGCGCAGCGACAACCCGGATGAATACATGTTGCTCGTCCCCAAGGGAATCCGGGCTATCGTCCGGGCCGGTGCAGATCATGTGGCGATCGATGGTGAAGGGGATTCGCTGGTCATCGTACCGCCGGGAAGCAGCGGCGTAACGCTGCAGGATGACGGCTATGTCACGCGCATCTTCTCGCATCGAGCGGTGGATTTGATGGCAGCCGCGAGCAATGCGGCGGACCATCCTGCGCAGGAGGCCGACGAAGCGCCGGCCGCGCCGCCTGGTGGCTTCCGGCTGCGCCACTACCGGCTGGATGAACATAAGAAACCGGACAGCCCGGCACGTCCGTTCCGCTCGACGAACATGCTGATCAATGCCTTTGTGCCTCGCGATTTTCGGCGTGACACGCGCAAGATGACGCCGCATGCGCATGATGACTTCGACCAGGCATCATTGGCGCTGCAGGGGAATTTTGTTCATCACCTGCGCTATCCCTGGACGTCCGATATGTCGACATGGCGTGACGATGGTCACCATGGGGTGGGCAGCCCGTCACTGATCGTCATCCCGGCGCAGGCAGTGCATACAACCCAGGACGTCGGTGAGGGGTGGGCGCAGTTGATCGATATTTTCTCGCCGCCGCGCGCCGATTTTGTCGAGAAGCCTGGCTGGGTGTGCAACGAAGCCGATTACCCGATCTGAACAGGCGACAGGTAATGGAAATCCAACGCGATAACGAAATTCTCCAACTCGGTTATGTCCGGCTCGGTGTACACGACCTCGATTGGTGGCAGCGCTTCGCCAACCTGGTCGGTTTCGACACGGTTGTCGATGCCACCCCCGGCGAGTTGCAACTACGCACGGATGCGGAGCGCGAGTATCGATTCGCGCTGGTCGCAACGGGCGAGCCCGGGGTCCAGGTCATTGGGTGGGAGGTGGCTACGGCATCTGACATGGAGGCGGTCAGAAAGCGTCTCGTAGCTCATAACACACCCCTGATAGAGGTGTCTCGCGACGAGAAGGACGCACGCAAGGTCGAAGATATGTTCGCCGTACGCGATCCCGACGGCGTGCGCAACGAAGTTTATTGGGGGCCCAGTTCTGCGTTGCGCAAGCGGTTCCGTTCGCCGGTGGGCACGTGTTTTGAATCTGGGCCCTGCGGCAATGGTCATGTGACCATGAACGTGTCCGACGCATCGGACACACTGAAGTTTTACCTGGGTGACATGGGGCTTCGGCTGAGCGACGCCGCCTGGATGGACGGGCACTCGCGCGTGTATTTTCTCCGATGCAATCCGCGTCATCACAGTTTCGCCTTTGCGGAGATGCCGCGGCATCCCGTTGGCACGGTGCATGTGATGGCCGATCTCGCAGGACTCGATCATCTCGGTGTTGTGCGCGACCGCCTGCTCAATGCGGGCGTTGCGCTCAACCGGGATCTCGGTTCGCATCCGCTGGATGGCGTGGTGTCGATCTACGTTGCGACGCCGGAGGGCTTCGATTTCGAACTCGCCTGCGGCACGCGCTTCATCAATGAATCGACTTGGGAAACCGACAAGTTCAAGCGCGATGGCCTGGCCTGGGGCCATCGCAAGCCCACCCCGACGAAGGAGCGCTCATGAATCGAGAAAGTTTTGTGCGTCGTTTGCAGCGTGCCGGGCGCTGTCTGTTCGGCACGTGGGTCAAGTTGCCGACCCTGGAGACACTGGAACTGCTGGCGGCCGCCGGCTTCGACTTTGTCGCCATCGATACCGAGCATGCCCCGCTGAGTCTTGAATCCGTCTATCGGCTGATGGCCCACGCGCAGGGGCTAGGCATGTCGGCCCTGGTGCGCATTTCAGACCAGGATTCCAATGATTATCAGCGGCTTCTCGACAGCGGTGCGGATGGCATATTGGTTCCGCGGGTGCGCACTGCCGCGGAGGCTCGGACTGCGATGAGTCGCATGATATTCAATCCGGCAGGCCAGCGCGGCCTTGGCATTACGTCCCGTGCAGGCCGCTGGGGCATGATGCCGCTGAGCGAGTATTTGCGCACCGGCGGTGAGGAGCTGCTGCGCTGTGCCCAACTCGAAGACCGGCAGGTGCTCGAGGATGTCGAAGTCGTGCTGGATGTGCCCGGTCTCAATGCCGTTTTCCTGGGGATGGGAGATCTTCAGTTGTCCACGGGGCTGCCGGCCAGCGATCCGCAATTGCAGTCGCTGGTTGACCGTTTGCTGGCCGCATGTGCGGCGCGCAACCTGCCCTGTGGCGCGGCGGCCCAGGACGCCACAACTGCGCTCAAGGCGGCTGAACGCGGCTTCAGGTTCGTGATGGTCAGCAACGATGCGTTGATGTTCGGCAAAGCCGCCGCGGCGCTCGGTCAGCAGCTCAACGGAGGCGCTCCGGTATGAAACTGGTGACTTTCGACGGCGAGGCGGGGCGCCGCATTGGTGTAGTGAGCCTCGATGGCGGCCACGTCATTGATCTTGACAAAGCCTATGCTCTCTTGCATGGCACGTCGTACGCCGGGTTTGCCGACATGCTGGCGCTGATGCACGCGGGTGAGCGTGGTCTCGACCACGCGCGCAGGATGCTCGAGCACCCGGTGGACGAAGCGATTCATCCCGCTTCCGCGGTTCGTTTGCAGGCGCCCGTACCGGTGCCCACGCAATTGCGGGATTTCTCCGTTTTTGAAAAACATCTGCTGCAATGCGGGGAGGCGATATCCCGGCTCGGTCTGAGCAGCAATGGCGGCGGCCCCAAAGCCGGCCCTCTGCCCAGGGTATGGTACGAACAGCCCTTGTATTACAAGGGCAATCGCTTCTCGGTGATCGGTACGGATACTGACGTTCAGTGGCCTGCTTATTCGAGGCTGATAGATTACGAACTCGAATTCGGGGTGTTTATCGGCACCGCGGGTCGCGACATCCCTCGCAGTCGCGCGTCTCGACATATTTTCGGCTACTGCATTTACAACGACTTCAGCGCCCGCGATGCCCAGTTCCTGGAGATGCCGGGTCTGCTCGGGCCGGCAAAAGGAAAAGATTTCGATACGGGCAATGCCATGGGGCCATGGATTGTCACGCCCGATGAACTCACGGATCCGTATTCGTTGACGATGGTGGTGCGTGTCAATGGGGAAGAGCAGGGGCGTGGATATTCCGGCGAGATGCAACACCGCTTTGACGCAATGATCGCGCATGTGTCGGCATCGGAAACATTGCATGTTGGCGAATTCCTGGGCAGCGGCACGGTAGGCAATGGCTGCGGTTTGGAGTTCGGCCGATTTCTGCAGGAGGACGACGTCGTCGAACTCGAAGTGCAGGGACTTGGTGTGTTGCGCAATCGGGTGACGAGGAGAACGTGCTGATGCTGTAGGACAGCACCTTTCTCCTGTGCTAGCGGCCGGAAAACCCAATTTGCAGAACTTGGTACAACTACATAAATCGGAAGATTATTGGAGACGATGCAATGAACGAGATAGCAGCAAGTCGCACCGGATCGGGAGTAGGAGCCAATTTGTATCGCGGTTGGTTCCTGCTGCTTCTCACGCTAATTTATGCATCGAATTTCGTGGATCGGATCATCATCGCAGTGGTCGGGCAGGCGATGAAAATCGATCTGGGTCTGACTGACCTGCAGCTTGGCCTGCTCGGGGGGCTGGCATTCTCGCTTTTCTATGCCGTGCTCGGGCTGCCGATTGCGCGGTTGGCCGATCGCTTCAATCGTGTCACCTTGATTGCCGTTTGCGTTGCGATATGGTCGGCTATGACAGCGCTGTGCGGTACGGCCGGCGCGTATGGGCAGTTGCTGCTCTACCGCCTCGGCGTGGGGATCGGCGAGGGGGGCAGTTTGCCGACGGCGCACTCGCTGATTTCTGATCAGTTCGGGCCGCGTCGTCGCGCCATTGCGATGGCGATCTTCGGCCTTGGCGCGCCACTCGGGGTGCTGGCCGGCGCGCTCGGCGGCGGCTGGATGGTGGAGCACATGGGCTGGCGGCCGGTGTTCGTCGTTGTGGGTCTGCCCGGGTTGGTGTTCGGCCTGCTGGCCTGGATCACGCTGCGCGAACCGAAGCGTGGCGCGGCGGAGGACGATGGCGAACTAACGGGGGCTCAGGTGCCCCCGTTGCGCCGGGTGGTTTCCGTACTGATGAATAGCCGGCCTTTCGTACACATGCTGCTCGGCACGGTGATCGGCGGGTTCGCGCAATTTGGCATTAACATGTTTATTCCGATTTATCTGGTGCGCGTTTTTGGCATGAGCTTTGCCCAAGCCGGTCTGGCTTTCGGCCTCGTGATCGGTATCGGCGGCATCCTCGGTAATTTGCTCGGCGGCATATCGGCAGATTTGGCGGGTGCGACGGACCGGCGCTGGTATGCCTGGGTGCCGGCCCTTGGTACGGCGACCGGCTTTGTACTGATCGCTGCTGCGTTCACGATGAACGCGTGGCCGGCTGCCGTCGCACTGCTCTTCGTGGCCACGATCGCGCTCAGCACGTGGACGGGACCGACGTTCGCGATTGCACATAGCGTGGTCGAGCCGCGCATGCGTGCCACTGCCTCGGCTTTCGTGTTCCTCCTTATGAATCTGGTTGGACAGGGGCTGGGACCGACCGCGATTGGCTTTCTGAGCGACCGTTTTGCCGGTCGCCTGTTTGCGCAAGGTAACTACCATTTGATGTGTGCAGCGCACGATACGCATGGTGCACATGGTGCGGCCGAGATCCTGCAGGGGCCGCTCGGAGCGGTTTGCCGCAGTGCGTCGGCTTATGGCGTCCGCTACGCGATGCTTGCTGTGAGCCTCGTGCTGGCATGGTCGGCTGCGCACTATTTCATTGCCTCCCGTCACATGTCTCGGAACAAGTAATGCCCCATCGGGGGCAATTGGGACTGGCGTGCATTCCATCAGCGCCAGAGCGAGCATGCACTTCTGCCCAGGCCATCGAGCCAGTGTGATGCGAGGGTGCACACGCGTACGGACCCGGGAATCCGGCGCATTTTTTTAGGGTCGCTGATTGAATGTCGACACAGGAAGCCCGCCAGGAGCGGGCTTTTTGGCGTCTTGCGTCGCTTGTGCTGGCCCACACCGGACTCGCAGATGCGTTCGAAGACATTGGCCGCCTGTCCCCAATTGCCGCGTGCGAAGCGCGGGACTCGATGAGCGCCTCTAGCGCAGGCGCCGCATTGGGGTAGGACACAGTTGGGCGTTTGGTATACCTGCAAGGTATGATATGGATTTTAAACGCCGCTGGCCGCATAGAGCCGCCAGCGCGGCCCTTCGAACCCAACAGTCAGCCATTCAATGAGTCAGCCACCCAAACTGAGCCGTTCGGCCGAAATCAAGGCGCTCCTGGAATCGGAAATCGAGCGAGGCGAACTCGTGCCCGGCGCGGCGCTCGACGAGCGCGCGCTCGCGGCGCGTTTCAACGTCTCGCGTACGCCCATCCGCGAGGCGCTCCAGCAGCTCGCCGCGCAGCAGTACGTGCAGATCGTGCCGCGTCAGGGCGTGTTTGTGACCAAGATGACGGTCCCGCAGCTGCGCGACATGCTCGAACTCCTGCACGAGCTGGAAGCCGTTTCGGCGCGCCTTGCCGCTCGCCGCATGAACGACGCGCAGCGCGTGGAGCTGCAGCGCACGATCGACGAAGGCGTGGAAGCGCTGAATCAGAGCGACGCCCGCCGTTTCGCACGCAGCAACGCGGAATTTCACGAAGTGATTTGCCAGGCATGCCACAACGACTACCTGGCCGAGCAGATCCGCGCGATCCGGCGCCTGATCTCGCGCTACCGTCCGAAGCTCTTTCTCGCGCCGAGCCGGCGCGAGAAGGTGATCGCCGATCACCAGCGCCTCGCGCAGGCGCTGCTCTCGGGCGACGAGGCAACCGCCGAGGAAGTCATGGCCCAGCATTCGCCGGGCGGCGACGCGGGCTTTTCCGAATTCCTCGCCACACTGCCCGGGGAGTTTTTCAACGACGCGCCGATGGTTCATTCGCGCGAGGCCACCGCCCTGGAGACGGGTCCGGTCAACGGCGAGCACGACGAAGAATGATTGAGCGAGGCGGGTGTTACGCCTCGCTCCATGCACAGAAACGCGCCCTGCAAACGGGCGCGCCAGGGAAAGCGATCAAAGATCGGCGAAGCGGCCGTTCCGGGCCGCGAGCTTTTCGAGCAGCGGCGCTGGCTTCCACCAGTAGCCATACGCTTCGTAAAGTCGCTTGACGTCCTCGTAGACGTTCGCGATGCCGATCTGGTCCGCGTAGTACATGGGGCCGCCGCGATGCGCGGGAAACCCGTAGCCCGTCACGTACACCACGTCGATGTCGCTGGCGCGCAGGGCAATGCCCTGTTCCAGCAGCTTCGCGCCTTCGTTGATCATGCCGTACACGCAGCGCTTGACGATCTCTTCGGCGGAAATCGGACGGCGCGTGATGCCAAGGCGCGCCGACTCTTCCACGATGAAGCGCTCGAGTTCCTCGTCGCGCTGCGGCTCGCGGCTGCCCGGCTCGTAGCGATACCAGCCCTTGCCGCTCTTCTGGCCGAGGCGCCCCATCTCCACGAGCTTCATGATGAGATCGTTCCAGCGGCGGTCGGTGGGGCGCGTCGCCATTTGTGCCTTGCGCGTCTGGTAGCCCACATCGTTGCCGGCCATGTCGTGCACCGCGAAAATGCCCATCGCGTAGCCGAAGTCCTTGAGCGCCGCATCGACCTCGTGCGGCAGCGCGCCGTCTTCGACAAGAAAGTGCGCTTCGCGGTTGTAATTGCGAAAGAGCGCATTGCCGATGAAGCCCGGATAAATGCGCGCGAGCACCGATACCTTGCCCATGCGGCGGCCGAGATCCATGAGCGTGGCGATCACGTCGTCGGCGGTTTGCGCGGCGCGCACGACTTCGATCAGGCGCATGACATGGGCGGGGCTGAAAAAGTGCGCGCCGACCACATCGGCGGGGCGCCTCGTCACCGCGGCGATTTCGTCGATGTCGAGACCCGACGTGTTGGTGGCGAGCACCGCGCCCGGTTTTGCGTGGACGTCCAGCTCGCGGAAGATGCCTTGCTTGAGCGCGAGGTCTTCGAACACCGCTTCGATCACGATGTCGGCGTCTTTCACGTCGGCAATCGCAAGGGAGCCCGTGATGCGCGCGAGGCGCTCGTCGCGCAAGGCGGGTTCGAGCTTGCCGCGCTTCACGCTGCTCTCGTAGTTGTCGCGGATGCGGGCGAGGCCGCGCGCGAGGCCATCCGCGGCCGCGTCGATGAGCGTGACGGGAATGCCCGCGGCGGCCAGCGCCATGGCAATGCCGCCGCCCATGGTGCCCGCGCCGATCACGGCGGCTTGCGCGATGGGTCGCGGCGTGGCATTGCCGACGGGAATCTGCGCGGCCGTTTTCTCGGCCGCCTTCACATGCGCGAGCGCCGCTTCACGCGCCGTCGCCTCCTGCGGATCCAGTTCGTTCGCTGCATTCATGGTTTCTTGCACCTCATGCGTTGGTCTTGTGAGCGTCAGGACGTTCGAGCGGCTTCGCCTTGCCGTCCACGAATTCCCGCAAGCGCTTTGCGGTTTCGGGCGAGCGCGCCATGTTCGAGCTCATGTATTCGAGGAAGAGGCCATCTTCGTGCGAGAGGTCGTTCACGCGCGGCAGCAGGTTGGTGATGCGCCAGTTCGTGTCCGGTGCGTTTTGCGCGATCTTCGCGGCGAGTTCCTTCGCCTTGGCGAGTGCTTCGCCCGCGGGCGTGACATAGGTGACGATATGCTCGCGCAAGCCCTCTTCGGCCGAGAGCAGGCGGCCCGTGAGCATCAGATCCGCCATGACGGTGTAGCCGATCACGCGCTGGATGCGCACCGTGCCCCCGCCGCCCACGAAAATGCCGCGCTGGCCTTCGGGCAGGCCGAAGAACGCGGTCGTGTCGCCCACGCGCACGTGTGCGGCGGTGGCGAGTTCGAGGCCGCCGCCCACCACGGCGCCGTGCAGGGCCGCGACGAATGGAATGGGCCCCCGCGCGATGATGTCGAACACTTCGTGCCACGAGTGACGCCGGCGCTTGCGCGGCGGCGCGCTCTGGCCGCTCGCGCGCGCGAGCGCTTCGCGCAGATCGAGGCCCGCGCTGAAGTTGCCACCGTGCCCGAACAGCACGCCAACGTCGGCCTCTTCGCCCGCGCGCAGCACGGCGGCGCGCAACTGCGCGATCACGTCTTCGTTGATGGCGTTGCGCTTGTCGGGGCGGTTCAGCCCGATCAGCGCGACCGGGCCATCGAGTTCGTAGGTAACCAGCATTTCGCTCATTCTGGATTCCGCTTCAATTTCATTAGAGGTGTTAAAGGTCGAGCACGAGGTGCCCGCTCTTGCAGCGCGACACGCAGACCTGCATGACCTTGCCCCCCGCCTTCTCCGCTTCGGATAGGTAGGTGTCGCGGTGCTCGATCTCGCCGCTGCATACGTTGGTCGTGCACAGGCCGCAGTAGCCCGAACGGCAGTCGTACATCACGTCCGTGCCGTTTTCGATGAGCATGTCGAGCAGCGATTTGTCGGCGGGCACGGTGAGCCGCTTGCCTGACGACTTGAGTTCGACTTCGAAGGCGGTGTCGCCTTCCTGAGGCGCGGCCTCGGTGAACAGTTCGTAGTGCAGATCGCACTCGTGCCAGCCGCGCTTGCGCGCCGCCGCGAGCACGGCGTCGATCATGCCCGCCGGACCGCAAACATAGATCGGCTGGTTCACCTGCGCGCCGTCGAGCAACGCGTCGATCGAGAGGCGCGTGGCGGGATCGTCGTCGGCGTGCAGCGTGAGCTTGTTGCCCGCGAGCGCGCGTAGTTCATCCACGAAGGGCAGCGCCTCGCGCGTGCGGCCGCTGAAATGGAGCGCGTAGTCGCGCTGCTGCGCGGCCAGCGCGCTCGCCATCGAGATGATCGGCGTAATGCCAATGCCGCCTGCCACGAGCAGCACGCGCGGCGGCGCGGCAAGCGGGAAGTGGTTGACGGGCGCGCGCACGCAGAGCGTCTCGCCGACCGCCAGCGCGTGCATGCAGCGGGAGCCGCCGCGGCCTTCGTCCTCGCGACGAATGCCGAGCCGGTACGCACGCACGCCGTTGCGCGGATCGACGGCGGGGTCTATATGGATCAGCGAATACGAGCGCCACTGCGGCGCGCCGCCCGCCGTCGCGGAAGGAATCTCGACCTGGAGGTGCGCGCCCGGCTCGAAGCCGGGCAGCAGCGCGCCGTCGTGGGCTTCGAGCGTGATCGACTTGATGAGCGAAGTCGGGGCATCGATCGCGGCGACGCGCAGCGTGAGAAGCAGGGGAGCAAGCATCGAAGTCATTCCGGCAACATGGGGTCAGGCAGTCTCGACAAGCGAGCGCCAGTCGGTGCCCGCGGGCAGCACGCCGCCAATGGAGATTGCACGCGAGTAGTCCAGCTCGGGGCTGTCCGCGAGCGTGGGCGTTTTGCCGGCCATGAACTCGCGCGCCGATTTGAGCAGTTGCGCGCGCACGCGCAGCACGGCGCCGTCGGCGGAGCAGAGCTGCTCGGTGGTGCGGTCGGCGATCGGGCCTTGACCGAGGAACATCGCAAAGTCTTCGGTGCCCAGATGCTGGTGGAAGCCCGTGGCATGGCCGCGCATCATTAGATCGCGGTTCTGGCCGAAGCCGGTTTCGCGCGTGCCCGGCGGCAGCGGCGGAAAATTCCAGACATCGGGCGTGGCCGACATCACCGTCATGCCGAGCTTGCGCGTGGGGTTGAAATGCACGAACCAGGCACGGTGGGTGACGTCGTCCACGGGCGTGGAGAAGAACACCGTGCTCGGGCTGTTCGCATCCGGTGCGCAAATGATGCCGTACCACGGCATCACGAAGTTGTTCACGCGCGCGTAGACCTTATCGCCGGGCAGGTCGCGCAGCGCCGCGTAGCGATAGCCGTACGGGCGCTCCTCGAATTCGAGGCGTGGCGCGAGCGCCTTCGTCATGTGCATGCGTTCGTTGCCGCCGCCCGCCGTGATCTGCGTGGTCGATTCGTGCAGCACGCCCACGTGCGACGAGTCCATCGAAGCTTCCACGCCCTGCGCCCAGTTGGTCGGCACTTCGACGCTCGTGACCGAGCGCTGGTCGGCGGGCAGTTGGGTGAACGGGAGGTCGGGAAAGCGCGGCGGCGTGTCGCCCTTGCCGAGCCACACCCACACGATGCCGCCGCGATCTTCCACGCCGTACTGGCTCGTCTTCACGCGCTTGCAGAACTGCGCCTGGTCGCCCACCTGGTTCGGCGCCTCGATCACCTCGCCCTGCACGTTCACTTTCCAGCCGTGGTAGATGCAGCGTAGGCCGTTGTTCTCGTTGCGCGCCATCATCATCGATGTCTTGCGGTGCGGGCAAAGCTCGTCGATCAGGCCCGCTTTGCCGTCGGTCGTGCGAAACGCCACGTAGTTCCTGCCCAGCAGGCGCACCAGCACGGGCGCACCGTCTGCCTCCAGCTTCGCCGAGGGCACGGCCGGGATCCAGTAGTGCTGGCGGATCATTTCGCCCATCGGCGCGCCGTTTTCGACGCGCGTGAGCAATTCGTTTTCTTCGGCGGTCATGGCCATGTTCAGGCCTCCTGATAGTGACGGAACGCGCGCGGATAGACGCGCTGGCAGTTGCATTCGAACACGTTGCGGCGCTGTTCTTCGGTGAGCCATTCGATGCTTTCGATCACCGGCTTCATGTCGTCGTAATCGCGGCCCGAGATCGGGTCGCGCGAGCTGCCGGTGCCAGGCTTTTCGGTGCCGAACAGCACGTTGTTGGTGCCGGCCACCTTGAGCAGCAGTTCGATCGATTCCTTCGAGTAGTTGCAGGTGTCGAAGTAGAGCCTGCGCAGTTGCTCGTCGAAGCTCTGCGGATGGTTGCGGCGCACGGCCCACGAACGAAAGCGGCCCATCTGGTAGGGAATCGCGCCGCCGCCGTGGCCCACGACGATCTTCAGGTTCGGGAATTTCTGGAAAACATCCGATTCGAGCAGCGAGATGACCGCGATGTTTTCTTCGTTGATGAATTTCAGCGTGTACGACTCGCGCGGGCTGCAGCTGCCGGCCGAGTGGATCAGCGCGGGCACGTCGAGCGCCGTCATCGCCTCATAGAGCGGATACCAGAACGGATCGCCGAGACCGGCCGGCGTCGGGCCTTCGCCTTCGGTCGGGTCCGGGTTCAGCAGGCAGCCCACGAAGCCCAGTTCGTTCACGCAGCGCTCGAGTTCGGCCACGACGCGTACTTCCGGCGACTCGTTCATGAATTGCGGCAGGCCCGCCACGCCGCGGAAGCGGTCGGGGAACATCGCGACGAAGCGCGCGATCAGGTCGTTGCAGTGGCGCGACCATAGCTCGGCCACACGCGCGGGCTTGACCGAATGCATCTGCAGATACGGGCGCGGCGAGATGAACTGCACGTCGGTGCCGACCGAGTCCATGCTGCGCACGAGTTCTTCGGCGACCTTGCGCACCGAGGCGTCGGGAATATTGGGCCGGGTGGAAGGGTTGGCGCGCCCGCCGATCAGCTCCGCCATGTAGCGGAAGCTCTCGGGCGGCATGACGACGTGGGCGTGGGAGTCGATGATCACGTTGGAACCTTTTTCAATGAGGGAATGCGTTGCGTTGCGTTGCGTTGGAGAAATTGGCGGCCCGCTCAGGACGACGCCACGGCCATGACTTCGAGTTGCAGGACCATGCCGTGCTGGAGGTCGTGCACGACGACATGGCGCGCGGGGCGCTGGGCCGGGTCGGGCCAGCGCGCCAGCCAGTGCGTGTTGAGGTGCTCGCGCACGCTGTCGTCTTTCACGGACACGGCGAGCTTGACTACATCCGCGAGCGTGGCGCCGCCCGCGTCGAGAAAGCGTTCGAGGTTGTCGAACGCGAGGCGTGCCTGGTCGGCGGCCGAGGCGGCGAGCTTGCCGGTCGCCGGGTCCTTGCCGGCGATCGCCGACGAGCACAGCACGTTGCCGACGCGTGCGCCCACGGGTATCGGGGCGTTGTGCGCGAGGCCTGGGACGTCGATGGAGCGGGGCATGTTGTCTCCGTGGTAATTGTTCAGGACGACCTGGCTTCTCAGTCGGTGCCGAAGTCGAAAAAGTGACGCGGCACGGCCGCGAGGAACTCGGAAAAGCCGGTGGTGCCCGCGGGAACGTGGCGCCGCATCACGTCTGCGGCTTTCGCTTCGTCGCCGGCCTGGATCGCGCGGGCAATCTCGAAGTGCTCCTGCAGGGAGCGGCTGATCTGGCTGCGGTTGCGCAAATCGGCCACGCGGTAGCGCGCCGACTGGCGGCGCGCCGCGCGGATCTGGTCGGCGAGGCACTCGTTGCGGCTGCCGTCGTAAATGGCGTCGTGAAAGGCCTCGTTGGCGCGGGCGTACTCGCTCGCGTCGCCTTCCACCGCGGCCTGCTGGCACGCCATCAGCGCGCGGTCGAGCGCTTTGTGCAGGGTGTCGCTCGCGCGCCGTGCACAAAAGCGCGCGCACAATGCCTCCAGTTCCCCGATGTATTCGAGCATCGAGCGCACTTTCGCGATGGACAGGCGCGCCACGGTGATGCCCTGGCGCGGCGAAATCAGCACGAGGTCGCGCGCCGCCAGATGCTGAAGCGCCTCGCGCACCGGCGTGCGCGATACGTTGAAACGCGCCGCGAGCGCGCGTTCGTCGATCGGCATGCCCGGCGCGAGCCGGCCGGTCTCGATCTCGGCCTGCAGGGTCTCGCGAATGTCGTTCGCGAGACTGGCTCGCATGCGCGGCGCGGCAGCGTGCGGGTCGGGCGCGGCGCCCTGGTGCTCGACGGGCAGATCGACTACAGGTTTCATTGGAGGGCGGGGTTGATCGGTGGTCGGATGGATGAAATATACCAATACGCGTTCGTGGTATTCAATATGGTAATTTTCTTATACATCCTATCGTGCTGCGGGACAGCCGCTTTGTTCGGGTAAAAAACAACGCAAAATCAATAACATAGGCGGAGCGCGCCGGGCCGCGGCAAGTGCGCTAGGGGAAAACACTACCCATCAAAACCTACCTCTGGTGTATTGAGAATGCGGTTCTGGTATGCCAGAATGGCTGCCAATCGAACTGATCCTGGTAAGCCAGCGCCGGGATCGCCAATCAAGAAGAGGCATGACCTGATGAGTAAGTCACTCTCCGAAGCCGATGGCGTGTTGTCCGTCGACCGCGTGCTGAAGCCGCGCTCGATTGCGATCGTCGGCGCTTCCGCCGACCCGCGCTCGTTCGGCAATTTCGTGCTGCAAAATCTGGAGCGCTTCGGCTACGCGGGCGAGGTCCATCTCGTCTCGCGCAGCAGCCAGGAAATCAACGGCCGCCCCTGCGTGAGCAGCGTGGATACGCTGCCCGAAGGCGTCGATCTCGCCGTGCTCTGCATTCCCGAGGCCGGTGTGCTAGACGCCGTGCGCACGCTGGGCGCGCGGGGCACGGGCGCGGCGGTGATCTTCGCGTCGGGCTATGCGGAAGCCGGAGAACAAGGCCGTGCGAAGCAGCAGGCGCTGACGGAGGCCGCGAACGCGGCGGGCATCGCGCTCATCGGCCCCAACTGCATGGGCTTCACCAACTTCGAAGCCGGCGTGCCGGTCACTTTCGAGGCGCTCTCGCCGTATCCGTGCGCGGGCCGCAAGGGCGTGGGCGTGGTTGCGCAAAGCGGCGCCATGGCCGCGAATCTACGCGACGCCTTCATGGGACGCGGCGTGCCGATCACGGTGGCGGCTTCCACGGGCAACGAAGCCGTGCTGGGCATCGAGGACTATCTCGCCTGGTTCATCGCCGATGCGCAGACCAGCGCGATTGCCGTCTACGCCGAGCAGGTGCGCCGCCCGCAGACCTTCCTCACGCTGGCGCGCGAAGCGCGCGCGGCGGGCAAGCCGATCGTCATGCTGATGCCGGGCAAGAGCGCGCGGGCGCGCGAAGCGGCACAGTCGCATACGGGCGCGCTGGCGGGCGACCACGCCACGGCGAGCGTGCTGCTCGCCCGCGAAGGCGTGGTGGTGGTCGATTCGCTCGACGAACTGTTCGACACCACGACCATCCTCGCGCGCTTTCCGGTGCCGCCCGCGGCGGGCACGGCCGTGATGACGGCATCGGGCGCGGTGAAGAACATCACGCTCGACTTCGCCGACGACATCGGCCTCACCCTGCCGCCGCTCACCGAGCCGACCCTGAAGAAGCTCACCGGACTGCTGCCCGACTTCGCCGTGGCGGACAACCCGCTCGACTACACGACCATCGGCGTGCGCAATCCGGGGCTGATCCGCGAGCTGATCGACACGGTGCTCGCTGACCCGAACATCGGCAGCCTCGTGCTCTCGATCATGGGCGGCCCGCCCATCGCCCAGCGCGACAAGGCGGACCACCTCGTGCCGGCGCTTGCGCGCGCAACCAAGCCCGCCGTGCTCGCGGTGATGGGCGACAACAACGCGCTGGAGCCGTTCTTTGTCGAGGCGATTGCCCAAAGCGGCGTGCCGTTGTTCCGCTCGCCCGACCGCGCGCTGCGCGCGTGCGCTCGCGTAGCGGCCTATGGCGAATCGCTGCAGCGCGCACAACGTGCGCAAACCGCGCCGTCCGCCGCAATCCCTCTGCCAGAAGGCGTGCCGGCCAACGGCATTTACGCCGAGTATCAGGGCAAGCAATGGCTCGCCGCCGCGGGCCTGCCGGTGCCGCCGGGACGTCTCGCGAAGACGCTCGACGAAGCGCTGAGGATTGCAGATGGAATCGGCTATCCGGTGGTCCTGAAGGCGCAGGCGAGCGAGCTGCCGCACAAGAGCGACGTGGGCGGCGTGGTGGTCGGCCTCGTGGATGCGGCCGCGCTGCGCACCGGGTGGGACAAGCTCCACGCGAGCGTGGCCGCGCATCGTCCTGAACTGGAACTCGACGGCGCGCTCGTCGAGGCAATGGGCCCGCGCGGTCTCGAACTCGTGGTGGGCGCGAAGCGCGACGCCGAGTGGGGCCCGGTCGTGCTGGTAGGCCTTGGCGGCATCTGGATCGAGGCGCTCAAGGACGTGCGCCTGATTCCCGCCGACATGGCCGAAGAAGACATCGCGGTGGAACTGCGCCGCCTGAAGGCCGCGGCGCTGCTCGACGGCGGGCGCGGCGCGCAAGGCGTGGACGTGGCCGCCATCGCCAGGGCCGTGGCCGCGATCGGCGCGCAGATGCGCGCGAACGAAGCGATCACCGAAATCGACGTGAACCCGCTCGTCGCGTACCCCGACCGCGTGCTCGCACTCGATGCGCTCGTCGTTTGCGGCTCGCAAGGCGGCCACGGCGGCACGCACCACTGATAAGGACAATGAATCAATGAGACTGGAATTCTCCGCAGAAGACGAAGCGTTCCGCGCCGAGGTGCGCGAGTTCGTCAGGACGCACCTGTCGCCGCGACTCAAGCGCAAGGCCGAACTGGGCCTGCGGCTGGAGCGCGCCGACTATGTCGAGTGGTACACGCACCTTTACGAGCGCGGCTGGATCACGCCGTCGTGGCCGAAGGAAGCGGGCGGCCCGGGCTGGACGCCGCTGCAGCGTTACATCTTCGATGAGGAAACGCTAACAGGCGGCGCGCCGCGCATCATCGCGAGCGGCATCAACATGCTCGGCCCCGTGCTCAACGCGTTCGGCACGCCTGAGCAGAAGGCACGTTACCTGCCCGGTATCCGCCGCAGCGAAACGTGGTGGGCGCAGGGTTTCACGGAACCAGGCGCGGGCTCGGACCTCGCGAGCGTACGCACGACGGCCGTTCTCGACGGCGACCACTTCGTCGTGAACGGGCACAAGGTGTGGACCTCGTACGCGCATTGGTGCGAGATGATGTTCGCGCTCGTTCGCACGGACCCGCATGCGAAGCCGCAGGAAGGCATCTCGTTCCTGCTCATCGACATGAAATCGCCGGGCGTGGAGCTGCGCCCGATCCGCATGCTCGAAGGCGGCACCGATCTCAACGAGGTCTATCTCGACAACGTGCGCGTGCCCGTCGAAAACCTCGTGGGCGAGCTGAACAAGGGCTGGTCGTACGGCAAGTATCTGCTGGGTCACGAGCGCACCGGCATTGCCGGCATCGGCTCGTGCAAGCAGCAGCTCGCCCGCGCGAAGGCGCTCGGCAAGCAGCAAGGGCTCGCGAGCGAGCCGCTCTTCGAGGCGCGAGTGAGCCGCTTCGAGATCGAACTGATGGCGCTCGAATTCACGGGCCTGCGCATGCTCAGCGCGAACCAGCAGAGCCGCGTGCCCGCCGTGGAGGCATCGATGCTCAAGGTGCGCGGCACCGAGCTGCGCCAGGCGATCTACGCGCTGCTGGCGGACATCGCCGGTCCCGAAGGCATTGCGTTCGACGAAGCCGCGCTGCTCGACCAGGCGGGCCACGAGCCGCCGAGCCCCGAGGAACTCATTGCCGTCGCGGCCAATTACTTCGACGCGCGAAAGCTGTCGATTTACGGCGGCACGAACGAAGTGCAGCGCAACCTGATCAGCCGCGCGTTCTTCAACGCCTGAAGCGGGACACGATAAAACATGGACTTTTCTTTGACTGAAGATCACGTCGCGCTGCAAGACGCGGTACGCCGCTTCTGCGACGGCGAATATCCCGCGCATCAGCGCGGCAACGCCGAAGATGCGGCGCTCGCGGCGCGCCGCCGCGCGGGTCTCGCGGAACTCGGCATCACCGGCCTCATCATCGACCCCGAGCAGGGCGGCAGCGGCTATGGCGCGGTGGAGACGATGCTGGTCGCGCAGCAATTGGGCCGTGCGCTGGGCGGCGCGGGCTGGCTTTCGAGCGGCATGCCTGCCGCTGCGCTGATTGGCGCGGCGGGCAGCGCGCAGCAGCGCTCGCAATGGCTCGAAGCGGCCCCCTGCGGCGAAAAGGTGCTCGCGCTCGCCGTGGGCGAAGCCGATGCGCGCTACGACCTCGCACGCATCGCGGTGCGCGCGAAGGAGACCGGCGACGGCTGGCGCATCGAGGGCACCAAGACGCTCGTGTTCGACGGCCCGATCGCCGATGCCTTCGTGGCGGCCGTGCGGACCTCGGGCGAGCGAGGGGACACGCAGGGTTTGTCGCTCTTCCTCGTCGATGCCAAAGCGCAAGGAGTCTCGCTGCGCCGCTTCGAAACGATCGACGGGCGCGAGGCGGCGCATGTGAGCTTCGCCAATGTGGCGGTGAGCAAGGCCGATGCGATCGGCGAGGTGGGCGAGGCATACCCGCTCATCGAAGCGGCGCTCGACCGCGCCAATGCCGCGCTGTGCGCGGAATCGGTCGGCGCGCTCGAAGCGCTGCTCGAACTGACCGCCGAGCACCTGAAAACGCGCACGCAGTTCGGCGCGCCGCTCGCGAAGTTCCAGGCGCTGCAACACCGCGTCGCCGACATGTTGATCGCGCTGGAGCAGGGCAAATCGATGGCGTGCGCCGCGGCCATGGCCGTGGACGAGAACGACCCCGCCCGCCGCAGCCGCTTCGTTTCGGCAGTGAAGGCATTCATCGGCGACGCCTGCAAGAACGCCGGCGAATGGGCGATCCAGCTGCACGGCGCGATGGGCATGACCGAAGAGTGCCGCGCGGGCCACTACGCTAAGCGCATGTTCGCGATCAACCTGACCTACGGCGACGCGACATGGCATCTCAACCGCTTCACGGCGCAGCGTCTCGCGCAGGAGGCCGCATGAGCCTGAACGGACAAGCGTATATCGTCGGCGCCTACGAGCATCCCACGCGCAAGGCCGACGACCTCTCCGTCGCGCGCCTGCACGCCGATGTCGCGAAGGGCGCGCTGGAAGACGCGGGCCTCACGAAGAACGATATCGACGGCTACTTCTGCGCGGGCGACGCGCCGGGCCTCGGCACGACCACGATTGCGGAGTACCTCGGCCTGAAGCTGCGCCACGTTGATTCGACCGAATGCGGCGGGTCCGCGCCGATCCTCCACGTGGCGCATGCGGCGGAAGCGATCGCGGCGGGGCGCTGCAACGTGGCGCTGATTACGCTAGCAGGCCGGCCGCGTGCGGCAGGCGCGGCGCTCGCGCTCAAGTCGCCGGACCCTGATGCACCGGACGTGCAGTTCGAGCTCCCGTTCGGCCCGGCCACGCAAAACCTGTACGGCATGGTCGCGAAACGCCACATGTACGAGTTCGGCACGACGAGCGAGCAGCTCGCCTGGATCAAGGTCGCGGCCTCGCATCATGCGCAGCACAACCCGCACGCCATGCTGCGCAATGTGGTGACCGTCGAAGACGTCGTGAATTCGCCGATGGTGTCCGACCCGCTGCATCGTCTGGACTGCTGCGTAATGAGCGATGGCGGCGGCGCGCTCATCGTGGCGCGGCCCGAGATCGCGAAACAGCTCAAGCGACCGCTCGTGAAGGTGCGCGGCACGGGCGAAGCGCCGAAACATGCGGCAGGCGGCAAGATCGATCTCACGTGGTCGGCGGCGAAGTGGTCGGGCGCGGCGGCTTTCGCGGAGGCCGGCGTGACTCCCGCCGATATCAAATACGCGTCGCTCTACGACAGCTTCACGATCACGGTGCTCATGCAGCTCGAAGACCTCGGCTTCTGCAAGAAAGGCGAAGGCGGCCGATTCGTGCAGGACGGCGGCCTGATTTCGGGCGTGGGCAAGCTCCCCTTCAATACCGATGGCGGCGGCCTGTGCAACAACCATCCCGCGAACCGCGGCGGCGTGACGAAGGTGATCGAGGCCGTGCGCCAGCTGCGCGGCGAAGCCCACCCCGCCGTGCAGGTGCCGAACTGCGACATCGCGCTCGCCAACGGCATTGGCGGCGCGCTGGCGTCACGTCATACGGCCGCAACGCTCATTTTGGAACGGGTTTAACGATGAGTACAACTATTCAGAATCCCGCAGTGGAGAAGGCCGCGGAGAAGGGGGCTAAGCCCGCTGGCCCGCGCCGTATTGCGCCGCCGCGTGTGTTGCCCGAGGCGCTGCCGTTCTGGGAGGCGGCGAAGGAAGGACGCCTGCTCCTGAAGCGATGTGCCGCGTGCGGCGAGACGCACTACTACCCGCGCGATATCTGCCCGCACTGTCTGAGCGCCGACACCGAGTGGGTCGAGTCTGCCGGGCAGGGCACGATTTACTCGCATAGCACGATGGGCAAGGAGGACGCGCGCTACACGCTCGCCTACGTGACGCTCGACGAAGGCGTGACGATGCTCACCAATCTCGTGGACTGCGACCCGGCCGCGCTCGCCATCGAACAACGCGTGCGGGTGACGTTCAAGCCGAGCGACGGCGGCTACCCCGTTGCGATGTTCACGCCGGCCTGAGGGAGAACGTCCATGACCGAAGCATCCAACAATTACCAGGCAAGCGGCCAGGCAAGCGTGGCTGCCCGCAAAGGCGCGCTCTCGCGCTTCACGATCATCGACGCTTCGCGCGTGCGCGCAGGCCCGACGGCCATGCGCCTCTTCGCCGACATGGGCGCGCGCGTGATCAAGCTCGAAATTCCGCCCGGCGCGCCCGGCGGCGACGACATGATCGGCGGACGTGACCATAACCGCGCAGACTATGAGAACCTGCACCGCAACAAGGAAAGCCTCACGCTGAACATGAAGGACCCCGCTGGCCGCGAGATTCTTCACGAACTGGTCAAGCGCGCGGACGTGTTCATCGAGAACTTCCGGCCCGACGTGAAAGACCGCCTCGGCATCGGCCCCGACGCGCTGCGCGCGATCAATCCGCGCCTCGTCTACGCGAGCATCTCGGGCTTCGGCCAGGACGGTCCGTATGCGAACTGGCCGGGCTTCGACTCCATCGCGCAGGGCATGGGCGGCCTCATGAGCGTGACCGGCAAGCCGGGGGAAGGCCCGATGCGCGTGGGCATTCCCATCGCCGATCTCTGCGCGGGCCACTTCTGCGCAATGGCGATTCTCACGGCGCTGCTCGAACGCGAAGCGTCGGGCGAGGGCCAGTGGGTGCAGACCTCGCTGCTCGAAGCGCAACTGGCGATGCTCGACTTCCAGGCGGCACAATGGCTCGTGGACAAGAAGGTGCCGCAGCAGGTGGGCAACGAGCACCCGCTGACCGTGCCGACCGGCGTGTTCCAGACGAAGGACGGCTACCTGAACCTCGCGGCCATCGGGCAGACGATGTGGACGCGCCTGTGCGAGGCGCTCGGCCTCGAGCATCTCGCGCGCGCCCCGGGCTACGACTCGGATCCGGCACGCGTGGCGAACCGCGACGCCGTAAACCGTGCCGTGGGCGAAGTGTTCAAGACCCGTACCACGAAGGAATGGACGGCAGTCCTCATCAAAGCGGGCGTGCCGTGCGGGCCGATTCACCGCATCGACGAAGTGTTCGAGGACCCTCAGGTCAAGCATCTCGGCATGGCGTGGCCGGTGGAGCTGCCCGGCAAGGGCGCGGTGGCCTTCGTGGGCCAGCCGTTCCGCCTCTCGCGTTATCCGCGTGAAGCGTCGCCCAGGCTCGCGCCCGAGCAGGGCGAGCATACGCAGGCCATCCTGCGCGAACTCGGCTACGCGGACGAGCAGATCGAACAATGGCGCGCGGCGTTCGTGGTTTGAACACGTTCGCGCAGGGCAACAACGTACAGGAGAAGGAGACGAAATGGCACGCCTCGTAGCCGCATTCGGCTCGTCGCACAGCATCATGCTGGTGTCGCAGCGCGAAGACTGGCAACACGGTTTTCGCGCAGTGGACCCCAAGAACCCGCATTACTTCGACAGGGCGGGCAACCACGTCAGCTACGGCGATCTGCTGGAACGCGCACCGCGCGAAGCGGAAGCGATGGTCACGCCGGAGAAGATGGGCGAACGCTACGACCAGGCCGAAGCGGCCATGGACGAGCTGCGCGATCGCATTCGCGCCGCGAAGCTCGACGTATTGTTCGTGGTGGGCGACGACCAGACTGAGTTGTTTCGCACCACGAACAACCCCGCGTTCGCTATCTATTACGGTGAGACGATCCGCAACGCGAAGCGCGAGACGAGCCCCAACGACAGCTGGTACGCCCGCGCCCGCACCATGCGCCAGGAACCGGACGCCGACGTGCACTACCCCGTGAAAGCGGAGATGGCGCGCTGGATGATCCGCGAGCTTTGCGAGCGCGATTTCGACATCGCGGCAATGGACGGCCTGGAGCGCGGCCAGTACGAGGGCCACGCGTTCTCGTTCATTCACCGCCGCTATCTGCAGGGCACCGATTTGCCGGTGATTCCGGTGATCGTCAACACATTCGATCCGCCCAACCAGCCCACGCCGCGCCGCTGCATCCAGCTTGGCGCCGCGCTGCGCGAACTGATCGAGGCCTACCCCGAAGACCTGCGCGTGGGCGTGCTCGCCTCGGGCGGCCTCTCGCACTTCGTGGTGGACGAGGAACTCGACAACGGCATTATCGAAGCGATCCGCCGCAAGGACAGCGCGTGGCTCGCCGCCCTCGACCCCAAGCAACTGCAGGCGGGCAGTTCGGAAATCCGCAACTGGATCATCGCGGTCGAGGCGGTGAAGTCGCTCGACCTCGACTGGGTCTCGTACATACCGGGCTACCGCAGTCCCGCGCTGACCGGCACGGGCTTGTGTTTCGCGGCGTGGCGCACGCAGGATTGACCATCACGCATTCGAACAGGACTTTCACGGAAAGACAACGACATGGCTGACCAAAACGTACAGCGTCTGCGGCGGCTCGACTGCTGCGCCGTCTCCGACGCGCTCGACAAACTCAAACTCCCCGGCGTGGTGAGCGGTCTGCCGCAGCGCTCGGGCGAGGGCCGCATTGCGGGCCGCGCGATCACCGTCAAGCTCGACACGGGCGAAGCGCCGCCGGGGCCGCCCGTGCATCTGGGCTGCACGGCCGTCGAGCAGGCCGGCTCGGACAACGTCATCGTGGTCGAGCAGCGCAGCGGCGTGGAAGCCGGTTGCTGGGGCGGCCTGCTCTCGCTCGCCGCGAAAGTGCGCCAGGTGGCGGGCGTGGTGGCGGACGGCCACGTGCGCGATATCGACGAAGCCATCGGCTATGAGCTGCCCGTGTTCAGCCGCTCGACCACGGCGCGCACGGCGCGTGGCCGCGTGGTGGAGAAGGGCACCAACGTGCCGGTGCAGATAGGGGAAGTGCAGGTGGAGGCCGGCGACTATGTCGTGGCCGACAGCAGCGCCGTGATCTTCATCCGCGCGGCCGACATCGATGCCGTGCTGGATACCGCCGAGACGATCGTCACGAAGGAGGCCGCGATGGCGAAGGCGATTCTCGCGGGCACGCCGGTTGGCAAGGTGATGGGCGGCAACTACGAACACATGCTCGCCTGAGCGCATCTCCCATATCCAGTTCACTGTAGAGATTCCGCAACCATGACGACAAACGATAATCCCGCCACGCGCAGCGACGGCAACGTGGAACGCGCAGGCAAGCTCGACACGGCCACGCTTTCCGACGCGCTCGACAAACTCGGCATCAACGGCCAGTGCTACAAGGTCAAGGCGCGCAGCACCGACTTCCGCCTCGCGGGGCGCGCATGGACCCTCAAGTACGGTCCCGCGGCCAATCCGCCCGGCACGGTGGGCGACTATATCGACGACGTGCCCGAAGGCGCGGTCATCGTCCTCGATAACGGCGGCCGCGAAGACGCGACCGTGTGGGGCGACATTCTCACCGAGATCGCGCACCGCCGCGGCATTGCGGGCACGGTCATCAACGGCATCTGCCGCGACGTCGCGCTGTGCCTGAAGCTCGGCTATCCGATCTTCAGCCGCGATCACTGGATGCGCACGGGCAAAGACCGCGTACAGGTGGAAGCGACCAACATTCCTGTGAATATCGGCGAGGCGCGCGTGCAGCCCGGCGACATTCTGCGCGGCGACGCCGATGGCGTGATCGTGATTCCGCACGAACACGAAGACGCCGTGCTCGAAGCAGCGGAGACGATCCATCACGCGGAAGAAGCGATTCGCGAAGCGTGCCGTGGGGGCATGCGCCTTGACGAAGCGCGCGAGCAGTTCAAGTATCACCAGTTGCAGACGCGGGGGAAATAAACATGAAAGAGCACGATTCGAGCACGACGATTCGCACTGCGATAGAACGCGTCGACAAGAGCGTGGTGGAGGACGCGCGCCGCGTGCCCGCGGCCACGCTGCATGAAGCCGGCGGCAAGATCGGCGCATTGCCCGCCGCCATCAAGCCGGTGGCGCCGGGCTTCCGGATTTGCGGCACGGCCGTCACCGTGCACTCGCCCGGCGGCGACAATCTCTGGCTGCACCGCGCGATTCTGCTCGCGCAGCCGGGCGACGTGCTGGTGGTCTACACGAACGGCGTGTACGAGCACGGTTACTGGGGCGAGGTGATGACGACGGCGGCGAAAGTGCGCGGGCTCGCGGGCCTCGTGATCGACGGCGCGGTGCGCGACGCCGACCTGCTGGAGTCGATCGGTTTTCCGGTCTTTTCACGCGGGCTTGCCATTCGTGGCACCGGCAAGGACTATGGCGCGATCGGCTGGATCAACGAGCCGGTGATGATCGGCAACGTGTCGGTGAGCGCGGGCGATCTGATCGTCGGCGATCGCGATGGCGTGGTGGTGGTTCCGCGAGCGCGCGCGGCCGAGGTCGTGGCGAAGGGTGCGCAACGCGAGGCCGACGAAGCGGCGATCTGCAAGCGCATCGAGGCCGGGGAGACGACAATGCAAATCTACAACTTCCATTGAGCACGGACATGACCTCGAAACCCGCCCACTCGCCGGGCCTAGCGCCCGAACTCACCATCGCGGGCGCGATTGCGACGATTACACTGCGCCGCCCGGATAGGGCGAACCGTCTCGAACCGGAGGACCTCGCCACGCTGCGCAGTTTCATCCGCGACGTGAACGCGAAGCGCGACGTGCTGGTGCTGCGCCTGTGCGCCGAGGGCCGCCACTTTTGCGCGGGCTTCAATATCGGCAGCCTGGCGGACGACAATGCGGCGGCGAGTTTCGAGGCGCTTGCCGATGAGCTCGAGCAGGCGCGCCCCGTGACGATAGCCGCGATCAACGGGGGTGTTTATGGTGGTGCGACCGATCTTGCGCTTGCGTGCGATTTTCGCATCGGCGTGGAGAGCAGCGAGATGTTCGTGCCGGCTGCGCGGCTCGGGCTGCTGTTCTACCGCGGCGGTTTGCAGCGTTACGTCTCGCGCCTTGGCTTGAACGTGGCGAAGCGACTGCTGCTGTGCGCGGCCACGCTCGACGCCGCGCAAATGCTGGCCTGCGGCTTTCTCGACATGGTCGTTGAGCATGCAACGTTATCCGATGAAGTTGAACGGCTGAGCGGCGAACTCGCTGACATGGCGCCGCTTGCCCTGCTCGGTATGAAGAAGCATCTGAACCGCATTGCGAACGGCACGCTCGACGCGGCTGAATTCGAGCGCGACGTAGCTCGGGCGGATGCTTCCCACGACCTTCGCGAAGGATCCCACGCGTGGAAGGAAAAGCGCAGGCCGGTCTTTCGTGGCGAATGATCCGTGAAGCGCCAATAGGGAAACCATCCATGGAAATCGACGAAAAGCGGGTGGTTGCCCGTGTCTACGGCGAGCACGGCTCACTGCCGCCCATTACCACGACGCTAGGCGGCACCTTTGTTTCGTTCACCGACGATGCGCTCGAAGCGGAGTACATCGGTGCGCCCGCATTCCTGAACCCGGCGGGACAGGTACAAGGCGGCATGCTGTGCGCCATGCTCGACGACGTAACGGCGACGCTCGTCGTCTCCACGCTGGCCGAGGGCGAGCACTGCGCGACGCTGAACCTGAACACCTCATTTCTGCGGCCCGCGAAGCCAGGCAAGCTGATCGGTCGCGCGACGCTCGTGCGCAGGGGGCGCGGCGTGTCTAACGTGAACGGGGAACTCTGGCAGGACGATAAGCTCGTCGCCACGGCGACGGCGGTGTGCATGGTCGTCGCGCGCTGAGGCCCGGCCGAGCGACAGTCCGGGCTCTGGTGCAAATGGCTGGTCAGGCCGAGTTTTTTCAATCGATATGGATACCTTATCGATTGAATGGAACAGTATTCCAGACAGCGAGCGCAGCGGTATCTTTAAGCCCGAGCATGGCGAAGTTGAACTGCCCCTTGCGAATGCGATGCATCAATTCGATGCCTGAAATCGTGGTCATGGCGTTCCTGAATCGTTTGAAGCCGAGCATCACATTCGTTCTGGACTTGATGATTCGATGGTCCTGCTCGATCAAATTGTTCAGGTACTTCGAGGACCGGATATTCGTGTTTTCAGGCAGCAAGCCGTCGGCCTTCATCTCGCGCACAGCGCGGTGCGAGGCGGCATACCCATCGAGCGTGATCGTCTCCGGCGGCTGGCCCTGATGTTTGATTGCCTTGCTGAAAAAGGCTTTGGCCGCGGCCACATCGCGCTTCGCGCTGAGCATGAAGTCTACCGTCTGGCCGGCTCGATCTACCGCACGGTACAGATAAACCCATTTTTCACGAGCCTTAACAGGTTGCTGAAGTACCGCTGAAACATGTCATCGCGCAGAGTTCGTGAAGCGTTGATAGATGAACCACCACTTACCCACTGGAGATCATGCGCGGCGCCGACACTTTCACCGAGAGTTTGTTTTCCGTGCGCAAGCTGGACGACTTCGTCCCCAAGTCGCATCCGTTGCGTTCGATCCGCGTAATGGCGAACGAAGCGCTGGCGAAGATGGATCGACTGTTCGCCGAGATGTACGAAGCGGA
>NZ_JAMBPR010000281.1 GCF_024206475.1 Paraburkholderia sp. CNPSo 3274 | reverse complement strand
ATGATCATCCGCGAGCGCTACGCCGATTTCGGGCCGACGCTGGCCCGCGAGAAGCTGGACGAATGCCACGGCATCCGGCTGTGCAAGGAAACGGTGCGCCAACTGATGACCCAGGCCGGCCTGTGGGTGCCGCGCAAACAGCGTCCACCGAAGGTCTACCAGCCGCGCGCACGGCGTGCATGTTTCGGCGAGCTGGTGCAGATCGACGGCAGCGACCACCGCTGGTTCGAGGACCGGGCGCCGGCCTGCTGCACCCGCTGCGGGGCCTGCCATGAAGCCGGACACGACGCTGGTGAGTTTGAGCATGCGCGAACTGGACAGACTGAAGGTTATACAGGCCGTCGTTGAGACGGGCCTCAAGCCCGGCCGTGCCGCCGAACGGCTGGGTCTGACAGTACGTCAGATCGAACGGCTGGTGATCCGGTACCGGGAGCACGGGCCGTCTGGCGTGGCCTCGGGCCGACGCGGTCTGCCAGGTAACCGCAAGCTCGACGAAGGCCTGG
>NZ_JAMBPR010000029.1 GCF_024206475.1 Paraburkholderia sp. CNPSo 3274 | reverse complement strand
CCCCAGCCCCACTGATCTGCCCCTCGCGCAAGCCCGCCCGGTTCACGATCGTCAGCGCCGAAGCGATCATCGTGCTCAGGTCGCCCATGTTGCCCGGCACGATCAGCGTATTGCCCTGCTTCGCAAGATTGGCAAAGGCATTCACGTACTGTTCGGCCACCTTGAGGTTGACGGCATCCATACCGCCCTGCGCCTGGATCGAGTTGCCGATCTTCTGGATAGCCTGCGCGTTCGCCTCGGCCACCGCGAGAATGGCGGCCGCCTGACCCTGAGCCTGGTTGATCGCCGCCTGACGCTCGCCTTCCGACTTCTGGATCGCCGCCTCGCGCGCCCCGGCTGCCAGGTTGATCTGTTCCTGCTTGCGGCCTTCCGAGGCCGCGATGAGCGCGCGCTTTTCCCGCTCGGCGGTGATCTGCGCCTGCATGGCGTGCAGGATTTCCTTCGGCGGCGTGAGATCCTTGATTTCGTAGCGCAGCACCTTCACGCCCCAGTTCGATGCGGCCTCATCGAGCGACGACACGACGCTATGGTTGATGAAGTCGCGTTCCTCGAAGGTCTTGTCGAGTTCGAGCTTGCCGATCACAGAGCGCAGCGTGGTCTGCGAAAGCTGCGTAATCGCGAACACGAAATTGCTCGAGCCGTACGACGCCTTCATGGGATCGGTCACCTGGAAGTACAGCACGCCATCCACCTGAAGTTGCGTGTTGTCGCGCGTGATGCAGACCTGGCTGGGCACTTCGAGCGGAATCTCCTTGAGCACGTGCTTGTAGGCCACGCGATCCACGAACGGCAGCACAATCGTCAACCCCGGCGTGAGCGTGGCGTGATAGCGCCCGAGCCGTTCAAGCACCCAGGCATGCTGTTGCGGCACGATCTTGATGGTCTGCGCGATCAGCACGATGACGATCACGAGCAGAATCAGGCCGACGACTGGGACTTGCATACGGGACCTCCGTTCGCTTCTGTGTGGTGTGTTGGTGTGATTTTGAAATCGGCCAGTCACGCGTGGCGCGCGCCGTCGCGAGCGGTGCCGGGCGCATCGGCTTCGCGCCGCTCGCGCTTCGCCGCGACGACGAGGCAACTGCCGCGCAGCGCCTTGATTTCATAGAGAGGCGCATCTTCGGGCTCGCCAGGCGCGAGTTCGACGTCCCATTCGGCGCCGCGATACATCGTGCGCGCGCGCCCGTCACGCCATGCGGCGACAGCAAGTGTCGCGCCAATATCGAGGTTCACGCCCGGATCGGTCGAGGCGTCGGTCATGCGCCGGCGGCGTCCAAAGCGCGAGCGCCGCAGCGTAATCACGGCCGCGAGCCCAACCACCGCCGCGACAATCAGCTGCACGTCGAGCGGCGCGCCAAGCTCATAGCTGAGCGCGCCGGCGAGAAAGCCGAGCGCGATCATCAAGAGGTAGAACGTGCCGGTCATCAGCTCGGCGACGATGAGTACGCCTGCGGCAATCCACCAGAACAAACCATGCGGACCCACGACGACCTCCCAAAGTAAAACACCCCGGATAGACCGGGGTGTTATAGCACGAAGCTGACACTTTTTTCCGCAGCGTGCAATGACGCACGGGAAGCTGCATCAAGCTCCGCATGTGCCGAAGATTGCCCCCCTCGGCACCGCGCTTACTTCGACTGCGACTTCGCCAGCTGCTGCCACGTCTCGATAACCGAGTCCGGGTTCAGCGAGATCGAAGCGATGCCTTCTTCCGCGAGCCACTGGGCGAAGTCCGGGTGGTCGGACGGGCCCTGACCGCAGATGCCGACGTACTTGTTCAAGCGGCGGCAGGTTTCGATCGCGCGCTTGAGCATGAACTTCACGGCCGGATCGCGCTCGTCGAAGTCGACGGCCAGCAGTTCCATGCCCGAGTCCCGGTCGAGGCCGAGCGTGAGCTGCGTGAGATCGTTCGAGCCGATCGAGAAGCCGTCGAAGTACTGCAGAAACTCTTCCGCGAGAATCGCGTTCGACGGCACTTCGCACATCATGATCAGCTTGAGGTCGTTCACGCCGCGCTTCAGGCCGAACTTCTCGAGCAGGCCAACCACGCGCTCCGCTTGCTTGAGCGTACGCACGAACGGCACCATGATCTCGACGTTCGTGAGACCCATTTCTTCACGCACACGCTTGAGCGCCAGGCACTCCATTTCGAACGCCTGCGCGAAGTCCTCGGCGATATAACGCGACGCGCCCCGGAAACCCAGCATCGGGTTTTCTTCGTCCGGCTCGTAGCGCGAACCGCCGATCAGCTTCTTGTACTCGTTCGACTTGAAGTCCGAGAGACGCACGATCACGGGCTTCGGATAGAACGCCGCCGCAATCGTGGCGATGCCTTCCGTGAGCTTGTCGACGTAGAACGCGCGCGGCGAGGCGTGCCCGCGCGCAACGCTTTCCACGGCCTTCTTCAGGTCCGCGTCGATATTCGGGTACTCGAGGATCGCCTTCGGGTGCACGCCGATATTGTTGTTGATGATGAACTCGAGACGCGCGAGGCCAACACCCGCATTCGGCAGTTGCGAGAAGTCGAACGCGAGCTGCGGATTGCCCACGTTCATCATGATCTTGACCGGAATCGACGGCAGCTCGCCACGCTGGACTTCGCTGACTTCCGTTTCCAGCAGACCGTCGTAAATCCGGCCTTCGTCGCCTTCCGCGCACGAAACCGTCACGAGCGCGCCGTCCTTCAGCACGTCGGTCGCGTCGCCACAGCCCACCACGGCCGGCACGCCCAGCTCGCGCGCGATGATCGCCGCGTGGCAAGTACGGCCGCCACGGTTCGTGACGATCGCCGCTGCGCGCTTCATCACCGGCTCCCAGTTCGGGTCGGTCATGTCGGCGACCAGCACGTCGCCCGGCTGCACGCGTTCCATTTCGGACGGATCGTGAATCACCTTCACGCGGCCCGCGCCGATCTTCTGGCCGATCGCGCGGCCCGTTGCGAGCACCTGCGACTGGCCCTTGAGCTTGAAGCGCTGCTCGACCTTGCCGGCGGCCTGGCTCTTCACAGTCTCCGGACGCGCCTGGAGAATGAAGATCTTGCCATCGAGACCGTCCTTGCCCCACTCGATGTCCATCGGACGCTGGTAGTGCTTCTCGATGATGACGGCGTACTTGGCCAACTCGATCACGTCTTCGTCGGTGATCGAGAAGCGGTTGCGCTGTTCGTGCGAAACGTCGACCGTCTTCACGCGGCCCGGCTCGCCCGGCTGCGTGAATTCCATCTTGATGAGCTTCGAGCCGATCGAGCGGCGGATGATCGGAGCCTTGCCTTGAGCGAGCGTGGTCTTGAAGACGTAGAACTCGTCCGGATTCACTGCGCCCTGCACGACCGTTTCACCGAGGCCGTAGCTCGACGTGATGAAGACGGCATCCTTGAAGCCCGATTCCGTGTCCAGCGTGAACATCACGCCTGCGGCGCCGCGATCCGAACGGACCATGCGCTGCACGCCAGCCGACAGCGCGACTTCGGCGTGGGTGAAGCCCTTGTGGACGCGATAGGAAATAGCGCGGTCGTTGTAGAGCGACGCGAAAACGTGCTTGAGGCGATCGAGCACGTCCTCGATGCCCACCACGTTAAGGTAGCTTTCCTGCTGACCAGCAAACGATGCGTCGGGCAGGTCTTCCGCCGTTGCCGACGAACGCACGGCGAACGAGAGCTCAGACGGCGAACCGTTCTGCAGCGTCTCGAAACCGGCGCGGATCTCCGCTTCGAGTTTCGGCTGCAGCGGCGCGTCGATGATCCATTGACGGATCTCCTTGCCAGCTTCGGCCAGCGCCTTCACGTCGTCGACGTCGAACGTCTCCAGGCGAGCGGCGATCCGTTCGGTCAGGTTGTTATGTTTCAGGAAGTCGCGGAAGGCGAGCGCGCTCGTCGCGAAGCCCGTGGGCACTCGCACACCTGCCTCAGCCAACTGGCTGATCATTTCGCCGAGCGAGGCGTTCTTGCCGCCCACGATCTCGACATCGGTCATCCGCAACTGCTCGAAAGGCACTACATACGCCTGATCCTTGGCAACGGTGTTAGTCATACAAGCCCCTAAGTGTGAAAAAAATTCACGATTGCGCAAGTGGGCTCGAACGCGGTCCGCCCATTGGAAGCGGATTCGCGTCTTGCGCAACCTGTTGGAGAAGCAATCGCTCACATGCCGTGAGCGAATTTCCATTCAATGGAAAAGCACGAAGATGCGCGCGATTCCATGGTGTTAGATGAAATCGCTGCAAATTGACACCAGAATGCGCCGCGATAGACGGCTGTTTGGCGCGGTTGCACTGCAATTGCTTATCCAACAGGTTGCCGCTATTCTACCGTGCCGACTCTTGAATTTGTGCCAGTCGGCGAGAATTGCCCCTCGGTCCCGCCGGACGGGGCTTTCCGGGCGCCCAAGCCTGTCCCGAGCAGCCCTGCAGCTCACGTACCCAGCCTCAACCGATGCCGCCCACCGTATTCATCGTCTCCGACGGTACCGGGATCACTGCCGAAACTTTCGCGCATTCGATCCTGTCGCAGTTCGACCAGAAGTTCCGCCTCGTACGCGTGCCCTTTGTCGATTCGTCCGAAAAGGCCTACTCGACCGCCGAGAAGATCAACGAAGCCGCCGTGCAGGAAGGCCGCCGCCCGATCGTGTTCACGACGCTGGTGGACAGCAACTCGAACGAGATCGTCAAACGGGCGAATGCGCTCGTGATGGACATGTTCCAGACCTTCGTGGAACCGCTCGAGCAGGAGCTGGAGCTCAAGTCGAGCCACGCCATGGGCCGCGGCCACCAGAACGCCGACACCGACGAATACAAGAACCGTATCGAGGCGATCAACTTCTCGCTCGCGCACGACGACGGCCAGTCCGACCGCAATCTCGCCGACGCCGACGTGATCCTCGTGGGCGTGTCGCGCAGCGGCAAGACACCTACGAGCCTGTATCTCGCGATGCAGTACGGTGTGAAGGCCGCGAACTACCCGCTCATCCCGGACGATTTCGAGCGCGGCAAGCTGCCGAATCCGTTGCTTTCGCATCGCACGAAGATATTCGGCCTCTCGATCGATCCGCAGCGCCTTACCGAGATCCGCAACGAGCGGCGGCCCGGCAGCAAGTACGCCGCGCTGGAAAATTGCCGCTATGAGGTGAACGAAGCCGAGGCGATGATGCGGCGCGAAGGCATCAAGTGGCTCTCGTCGACACACAAGTCGATCGAGGAAATCGCCACCACGATCCTGCAGGAAATTCGCATCGACAAGCCGTCGTATTGAAACGGCCCGCCTGAAACGAAAAAGCCCGCATCGCGGGCTTTTTTATTGCTCACTGGCGCGAGCGTCAACGTGCGTGCCGCTGCTGCCGGCATTGCTCGAACACGCACACCGCCGCCGCCGCCGCGACGTTGAGCGACTCCATGCCGCCCGGCTGCGGAATCGTTACGCGCAGCGCGGCCGCGTCACGCCATACCTGCGAGACGCCCGCCCCTTCGTTGCCGAACACCCACGCGACCTGGCCCGTGAGATCGGCCTCGTCGATCGCCTGCGCGCCGTGCGAATCGGTGATGACCACCGGCACGCCAAGCATCTCGACGAGCGCTTCGGCCTCCGCGTTCTCATAGATCTGCAAGAGGAAATGCGCGCCCATTGCCGAGCGCAGCACCTTCGACGACCACACATAGGCCGTGCCCGGCGTGCAAAACACCTTGTCGATGCCGGCCGCCGCCGCGCTGCGCAGGATCGAGCCGACGTTGCCGGCGTCCTGCAATCCGTCGAGCACGAGGCAGGTCGATCCGACGCGCGCGGGCAACTGCGCCTCCGGCATATCGACGAGCAGCAGCAGCCCCATGCCGTGCATAACGTTCGAGAGCTGCCCGAAGAGCGCATCGGGCAGTGTGATCACGCGGCGCTCGTCCACTCGGGCGACGATGGCCCGCGCTTCTTCATGCGCGAGCGCGCCTTCGGTCACCACGCAGTACTCGGGCTGCGTACCGCCGTCGAGCCACGCGCTCGCGAGATGGAAGCCTTCGAGCAAAGCCTGATGGCTGCGCCGCTGTTGATGCGTCGAGCCGGCGAGCGCCTTCAGGCGCTTGTAGAGCGGATTGTCGCGCGAGGTAATGGCTTTCACGGGCGGCCCTGGCGTATCAAATGAGGGATCGGGAGATAGAAAAACGGCGGTGCCGGCACTGCACGAAACGGCGCCGGCTCGCGTGAGACGCCGTTAGCGGCGGCTCAAGGGAGTGGCGCGAAGGCGTCGCCTTCTTCGAGGCCGGCGGCGGCGCCAACCATTGTCGAAGCACCGGGCAGGACGACGCCGTGCAGCGCATACGCGTCGCGCACGGGCGCGAACGAGCGCCGGTGGTGCTCACACGGACCATGCGCCCGCAACGCTTCGAGGTGCTGCGGCGTGCCGTAGCCCGCATGGGCGTCGAAACCATAATGCGGATGGCGTTGGTGCAGATCGACCAGCATGCGGTCACGCGTGACCTTGGCGATGATCGACGCCGCCGAGATACTCGGCACGAGCGCGTCGCCGCCAATCACCGCTTCGCTGCGCACCGGCATCACCGGGCAGCGATTGCCGTCGATCTTCGCGAGCGTCGGCACAATGCTCAAGCCTTCAACCGCACGCCGCATCGCCAGCATCGTCGCGTGCAGGATGTTGAGCGTGTCGATTTCCTCGACGCTCGCCGACGCGACGCACCACGCGAGCGAGCGTTCGACGATACGCTCGTAGAGCGTTTCGCGCGCCTGCGCCGTCAGCACCTTCGAATCGTCGAGCCCGCGAATCGGCCGGGCCGGATCGAGAATCACGGCCGCCGCGACCACAGGCCCAGCGAGCGGCCCGCGGCCGGCCTCGTCCACGCCGCAAATCACGTCGTCTGGCGATTCGAACAGCAGTCCGGCCTGCCGCGCAGCCTTGCGACGCGCGGCGAGCTTGAGCGCCGCCTGCGACGGCGGCTTTTTCACGGCTGGCGCCGTTGTGCGCCTGGTCGTGCGCTCGCTCATGCCCGCCCCTTTCGGCGTTCGACGATGCTCGCGACCACCTCGGCCGCGCGCTCCGCGGTGTTCTGGCGCAGGGTCAGATGCATCTGCGTGAACACCTCGGTCAGCGTGCGCCGGTTTGCCTCGTCCTGCAACTGCGTGAGTGTCGCGTCGGCAAGCGCCTCCGGCGTCGCGAAGTGCTGCAGGATTTCCGGCACGACGAAGCGGCCCGCGAGAATGTTCGGCAGGCCCACGTAAGGCAGATAGGCCTGGCGGCGCATGATCTGCCCCGTGAGCCAGGGCACCTTGTAGGAGATGACCATCGGCTTCTTGAGCAGCGCCGCTTCGAGCGTGACCGTGCCGCTCTTCACGAGGATCGCGTCGGCGGCCGTCATGGCGAGTTGCGACTGGCCGTCGATGATCGTGAGCGCGAGACCCTGATGCGCATTCGCGAGTTCCTGCAGCTGCGTGTGGATAGCCGGCGTTGCCGCCGGCATCACGAAACGCAGCGCCGGCTCGCGCTGCTGCATGATCTGCATCGCGTCGAAGAAGGTCGGGCCGATCAGGTTGATTTCCGAGCGGCGGCTGCCCGGCAGCACCGCGATCACCGGGCCGCTTTCCGGCATACCCAGTGTACGGCGCGCTCCGGGCATGTCCGGTTCGAGCGGAATCTCGTCGGCGAGCGGATGGCCCACGTACGATGCCGCCACCCCGGACTTCTCGAGGAGCGCCGTTTCGAACGGAAACACGCACAGCATGTGATCCACGGCCTTCTGGATCTTCTTGATACGACCGCCACGCCACGCCCAGATCGACGGGCAGACGAAGTGGATCGTCGGAATGCCCGCGTCGCGCAGCGCGTGCTCGAGGCCGAAATTGAAGTCAGGCGCATCCACGCCGATGAAAGCGTCAGGCGGTTCGGCCAGCAGCTGATGCTTGAGCTCGTTGCGGATGCGCAGAATCTCGGGAATGTGCCGCAGCGCCTCGACGTAGCCGCGCACCGAGAGCTTTTCCATCGGCCAGTGCGTGTCGAAGCCGGCGGCCGTCATGCGCGGGCCGCCGATTCCGTAGTACTGCGTAGTGTCTGGCAAGCGGGCTTTGAGCCCAGCGAGCAGCGACGACGCAAGCAGGTCGCCGGACGGCTCGCCGGCGACCATCGCGAGACGCAGCGGACGCGTTTGCAGCGCCATCGATCAGCGAATGATGCCGCGTTGCGACTGCTCGACGAAGTCGAGCAGCGCCTTCACGTGCACGTCGCCGTCGCCGCCCGCCTGCGCGAGGTCGGCGAGCTGCACCTTCGCCTCTTCGAGCGAGAGCCCGTTCTTGTAGAGCGTGCGATACGCCGAGCGCAGCGCGGAAATCGCATCAGCCGAAAAGCCGCGACGGCGCAGACCTTCGACGTTGATGCCGTGCGGCACCGCCTTGTTGCCGGCGGCGATCACGAACGGCGGCACGTCCTGCACGAGCGCCGAGGCGCCGCCCACCATCGAATGCGCGCCAATGCGCACGAACTGGTGCACGCCGGTCATGCCACCGACGATCGCGTGGTCTTCGACGAACACATGGCCCGCGAGCTGCGCGTTGCTCGACATGATGACGTTGTTGCCCAGACGGCAGTCGTGGCCCACGTGCACGTAGGCCATGATCCAGTTGTCGTCGCCGATGATCGTGACGCCGGTGTCCTGCACCGTGCCCGTATGCAGCGTCGTGAACTCGCGGATGGTATTGCGGTTGCCGATCACGAGCTTCGTGGGCTCGCCCCTGTACTTCATGTCCTGCGGACGGCCGCCGATCGACGCGTAGTGGCCGATCGTGTTGTCTTCGCCAATCGTCGTGTGACCTTCCAGCACGCTATGCGAACCGACCTTCGTGCGCGCACCGATGGTGACGTTCGCACCGATGACCGCGAACGGCCCAATTTCGACCGATTCGTCGACCTGCGCGCCCGATTCGACGACCGCAGTGGGATGGATCCTGCTCATTCGTCCTCGCTCTCCGATTCTGTTTCCGTGCGCCGGCGCCTCGAGGTCAAGGCGCGCTGCGGCATGCGGCGGCGCTTCTTATTGCGCCGCGTCCATTTTCTTGACGGTGCACATGAGTTCCGCCTCGCAGGCCACGGAGCCTTCCACTTCGGCCACCGCCTTGAACTTCCAGATGCCGCGCATGTAGCGCTCGAACGTCACGTTGAGGATGAGCTGGTCGCCCGGCTCGACCACGCGCTTAAAGCGCGCGCCATCGATGCCCACGAAGTAGTACAGCGTATTCTCGAAGTCCTGCTCTTCCTCCGAGAACGTTAGCAGCGCGGCGGTTTGCGCCAGCGCCTCGAGGATCATCACACCGGGCATGACCGGACGCTGCGGGAAGTGCCCCGTGAAAAAGGGCTCGTTGACCGTCACGTTCTTCAACGCCTTGATGCTCTTGTGCGGCTCCAGCTCAATGACCCGGTCCACCATCAGGAACGGATAGCGGTGCGGCAGCAGCGTGAGAATCTTGTGGATGTCGAAGTTGAGTTTTTCGATGTTCATGGTGGTTCTGCTCACGCAGGAATTGCGCGTGTGACTTTCGATTTCGATTTTCGAGGCGCTTGACCAAACACGTCCGCGCTGACGCGAAGTATGCGCCACGCCCGGGCTCCCGTGCATGCGTATTGCCCCGGGCGGGAAGCCCCGGGCGGGGAGCTTTGGTCGTCCGCGACGCAAAGCGGCGCGCCGCTCCCGCGACACGCCGCCCGCTACCTCGATACTGCTTTCTTATTCGCCCGGCGCCTTCTGGGCAACCACAGCCTCCAGCGCCTTGATACGGTCGCGCAGCTTGCCGATGTTACGCAACAGCGCCGCGCTCTTGTTCCAGTCGGCGTGATCGACCGCCGGGAAAGCGCTCGTGTAGATGCCGGCCTTCGGCAACGATTTCGAGACACCCGACTTCGCCGTGACGATCACGTAGTCGCCCAGCGTGACGTGCCCCGCAATGCCCACTGCACCGCCGATCATGCAATGGCGCCCGATCGTCGTGCTGCCCGCAATGCCCGCGCAGCCCGCGATGACCGTGTACGCGCCGATCTTGCAGTTGTGGCCGATCTGCACGAGGTTATCGATCTTCACGCATTCTTCGATGATCGTATCGGCCATCGCGCCACGGTCGATCGTGCTGTTCGCGCCGATCTCGACGTCAGGCCCAATGGCCACGCCGCCCACCTGCGGAATCTTGACCCAGCTACCCGTGCGTGCGTCGCCCTCGCCCGTGAAATCGGGGGCGAAACCAAAGCCGTCCGAGCCGATCACGGCGCCGGCATGCACGATGGCGCGCGCGCCAAGCTTGCAGCTGTGGTAGACGGTCACGCCCGGATACAGGTGCGAGCCCTCGCCCACCTGGGTGCCGCGGCCGATGAACACGTTCGCGTCGAGCCGCACGTTTTCCCCGATCACCGCGCCCGCTTCGACCGTGACGTTCGGGCCGATCACCGCACTCGCGGCGACCCGCGCCTTCGAGTCGACGTGGGCGCTGGCGTGGACGCCCGGCTGCGCCTTCGGCGCGGCGAGGTCGATATACGCCTGCGCGACACGCGCGAAGTAAGCATACGGATTGGGTGTGACGATGAAGTTGCGTCCTTCGCGCGATGCGAGCTTCTCGAGGTCGCCGGGGCTGATGAGCACCGCGCCCGCGCGGGTCGTCTCGACCTGCGCGAGATACTTCGGATTGGCGAGGAACGCGAGCTGTTGCGGACCAGCCTGGTCGAGCGGCGCCAGCGAACTGACGCGTTGCGTCGCATCGCCCACCACCTCGCCGCCGAACCGCCCGACGATGTCCTCAAGCGTAAATGCCATGCGCGTGCTGCTCCTGCCTTAGTTGCTTTTAGTTGCCTGGTTGCCTTAGTTGCTGCTACTGCCGCCAGTGCTATTCGCTGCAAGCGCCTTCAGCACCTGGTCGGTGATGTCGATGCGCGGGCTCACGTACACCGCTTCCTGCACGATCAGGTCGTAATGTTGCTGCTCGGCGATCTGCTTGATCACCTTGTTCGCCCGGTCGAGCACCGCCGCCAGTTCCTCATTGCGGCGCTGGTTCAGGTCTTCGCGGAATTCGCGCTGCTTGCGCTGAAAGTCGCTGTCGAGCCCTGAAAGGTCGCGCTGCTTCTGCGCGCGATCGGCCGGCGACATCGACGGGCCGTTCTTGTCGAGCGAATCGGACAGCGACTTCAGACGCTGCGCCATGTCCTGCAGATCCTTGTCGCGCTTGGCGAACTCGGCTTCGAGCTTGGTCTGCGCGGCCTTCGCGGGAACGGATTCGCGCAGGATGCGATCGGAGTTCACCGCCGCGATCCTGGCTTCCTGCGCCTGCGCCACGCCCATGCCAAAACCGAGGAGCGCCAGCGACACGGTCATCGCCCCGATCGTCCGTCTGGAAAACATACCCGTTAGCAAAGTCATCCTCTCGTTTCCTGGATTCCGGCGCCGCGCGCTGCGCGCGCAACGAACGCCGGGCAAAACATACGTCAGAATGCCGTCCCGATCTGGAACTGGAACTTCTGGTACTGGTCGCCTTCGTGCTTGGTAACCGGGAAGCCCAGGCTCAGCTTGAGCGGACCGATCGGCGAAATCCACGCGAGACCGAAGCCGTAGCTGTAACGCAAGCCATTGGCGCCAATACTGTTGCCTTCCGTGCCCCAGACGTTACCACCATCGACGAACGTGAAGACGCGCAGCGTCCGGTCATAGCCCGTGCCCGGCAGCGGGAAGGTCAGCTCGATGTTGCCGACCAGCATCTTCGAACCGCCGATCGGGTCGTTCGTCGTCTTGTCGCGCGGACCCAGCGAACTCGGCTCGTAGCCACGCACCGAACCGATACCACCGGCGTAGTAGTTCTTGAAGATCGGGTACGGCTTGCCGCTGAGGCCATTACCGTAGCCGCCCTGGAAGTTCAGCCCCAGCACGAAGCCGCGCGCGAACGAGTAGTAATACTGCGCCTGCACGTCGGCCTTGTAGTACTGCGTGCCGCCAACCGGCGTGCCGTACTCGGCATTCGCCTGCGTGAAGTAGCCCTTGCTCGGCACGAGCGCGCTGTCACGCGCGTCGCGCGACCAGCCCACCGTGAGCGGCACATTGTTCGACACGCGGCCAAACTGGTTCACGTAGTCGATATAACTCTGCGGCGTGTTCGAGTCGACGTCGAGCGTGTCCTGCTCGAAGCCCGCGCCGAAGTAGACCGTGTCGACTTCCGAGAACGGGATGCCGAACTTGAGGTCGCCGCCCATCGTGATGATGCGGAAACTCGAATCGGTGGAGTAGTACAGCGGCTGGTACGTGCGGTAGTAGACGTCGGTAATGCGCTTGATGCCGTCCACCGTGAAGTACGGGTCCACCTGCGTGAGGGCCAGCGTGCGGTACGTCTTCGCGGTGTTCACGTTCAGCGAGAGCGAGGTGCCCGAACCGAACACGTTGTCCTGCGACACGCCCGCCGACAGCACCACCTTGTCCGTGGACGAGAAGCCCGCGCCCAGCGTGATCGCGCCGGTCGGCTTTTCGGCGACCTTCACGTTCACGTCCACCTGGTCAGCCGTGCCTTCCACAGGCACCGTGGTCACGTCGACGTCGGTGAAGTAGCCCAGACGGTTGATACGGTCCTTCGAGAGCGCGAGGCGGTTCGAGTCGAACCACGAGCTTTCGAGCTGGCGCATTTCGCGGCGGACGACTTCGTCGCGAGTGCGCGTGTTGCCCACCACGTTGATGCGGCGCACGTACACGCGGCGGCTCGGATCGACCTGCAGCGTGAGGTTGACCGTGTGATTCGCCTGATCGATCTGCGGCAGCGCGTTGACGGTCGCGAACGCGTAACCGTACTCGCCGAGCTTGTCGACGATGGCCTTGGTCGTGGCCTGCAGCTTCTCGGCCGAGAAGGTGTCTCCCGGCTTGATCTTGATGAGCTTCTTGAGCTCGGCCTCACGGTCGAGCAGGTTGCCCGACAGCTGAATACCCGACACCTTGTACGGCTCACCTTCGTGAATGCCGACGGTGAGGTACATGTCCTTCTTGTCGGGCGAGATCGAGACCTGCGTCGAGTCGATGTTGAACTCGAGGTAGCCGTGATTCAGGTAGTACGAGCGCACGTTCTCGAGGTCGCCCGTGAGCTTTTCCTTCGAGTAGAGGTCGTTCTTCGTGTACCACGAGAACCAGTTCGGCGTGGAGAGCTGCATCTCCGCCAGGAGCGTGCCGCTGCTGTACGTCTTGTTGCCGATGAAGTTGATCTGGCGGATCTTCGCGCTCGGACCTTCGACCACCGAAAACAGCAGACCGACGCGATTACGGTCGATCGGCGTGACCGTGGTCGTGACCTCGGCGGCGTAGAAGCCACGCGTGAGGTACTGGCGCTTGAGCTCCTGCTCGGCCTTGTCGACGAGCGCCTTGTCGTAGTAGCGGCCTTGCGAGAGGCCGACCGCGCGCAGCGCCTTCGTCAAGTTGTCCTTGTCGAATTCCTTGATGCCCGCGAAGTCGATCGTGCCGATGGCCGGGCGCTCCTGCACCTGCACCACCACTACGCCGCCTTCGGTGGCGATCTTCACGTCGTTGAAGAAGCCCGTCGCATAGAGTGCGCGGATGGCCTCGGACGCCTTGTCGTCGTTGAACGTGTCGCCCTGCTTGATCGGCAGGTACGCGAACACCGTGCCCGGCTCGACGCGTTGCAGCCCTTCGATGCGGATGTCCTGAACCACGAAAGGCGTCGTTGCTGCGTGGGCAACGAGTCCATGTGCGGCGATCGCCGCGGCCGCAACCGTTTTTGGAACCAAGCGATGAGGTCTAAACAACGTGCTTCCCCAATTATGTATAGCTGCATCAGGTCAGGCGGTACGCCCACGGACGCCGCCAGACATCTTTAAAAATGGATTAACCGAGCCAGATCGTTGAACAACGCGATCGCCGACAGTGCGACGATGCAGGCAAGTCCCGCGCGCTGCAGTACGAGCTGCCAGCGGTCCGAGACGGCTTTGCCCGTTACGGCTTCAACCGCATAATATAACAGATGCCCCCCGTCCAATACCGGAATTGGGAGCAGATTCAATACGCCGAGGCTGATGCTCACGAGGGCGAGGAACGACAGGAACGCTGAAGGACCGAGTCGCGCACTCTTGCCGGCATAGTCAGCAATCGTCACCGGGCCCGACAGATTCTTAAGCGATGCTTCGCCCGTGATCATGCGGCCGAACATCCGCAGCGAATACACGGCGATGTCCCACGTGCGATACGCACCGAGCCGCACGCTCTCGAGCGGCCCATAACGGACGTCCACGGAAGGCGGCTGCGCCGAGAGCGCAGCGCCGATTCGCCCCACTTCCTCGCCCGTCTGCGCGTCTCGCTGCAGCGTCGGCGTGACCGTGAGCGAGAGCGTCTGCTGCACGTGCTGTGTAGCGTCGCCGCGCGCGACCGTGAGCCGCATGGGCTTGCCCGCACGCGCCTTCACGTAGGCGATGAAAGTGCTTGCGCTGTCCACGGGCCGGCCATCGACGGCGCGCAGCTGATCGCCCGCTTGCAGCCCGGCATGTTGCGCCGCACTACCCGCCTCCACGGCCGCCACCTTGAGCGTATTGCCGCCCGCCTCGAGGCCGAGCTTCGCCATGAAGTCGTCGTCGAGGTCCTTGCCGGTCAGTTGCGAGAGATCGAGCGGGAAATCGTAGGTACCCTCGCCGTCACGCGCGGCAAGAACGACATTGCCCTGGTCGAACACCGTGGCAAGCAGTTTCCAGCGCAGGTCGGACCACGAACGCACGGGCTCGGAGCGGCTGCCGTTTGCGTCGCTCACCGAAAGAATCGTTTCGCCGCCCTGAAAGCCGGCCCGAGCCGCCGCCGATTGCGCGGGCGGCGCCGCGACAATGGCCTTCTGCTCGGTCACCCCACTCGCGTACACCACCGCAAAGAGCACGACGGCCAGCACGAAATTGGCGATCGGCCCCGCCGCGACGATCGCAATGCGCTTGCCGACCGACTGGCGGTTGAATGCGTGCGGCAAATCGCTCGCGGGAATCTGGTCGGGCGATTCGCGCTCGTCGAGCATCTTCACGTAGCCGCCGAGCGGCAGCGCCGCGATGGTCCACTCAGTGCCGCTCTTTTTGCTGACCCACTGCACGAGCGGCCGGCCAAAGCCGATCGAGAAGCGCAGGACCTTCACGCCGCACAAGCGCGCGACGCTGTAGTGCCCGTATTCGTGCACGACGACCAGCACGCCGATCGCCACGACGAATGCGACCAGTTCGGTAAGCAGGTTCATGAGCGCCTCCTGGGCTGGAAGCAGCGCACCGGTGCGGGAGCGGTCCCGAGGTCGGGCTCGCGTGCCTGAGGGGCCGCCAGGGCCCTTCCGCAAGCCCCTCGCTGACCTGTCAGGCCGGCACCGGCAGGCTGTCGATGATGGTGTGAGCCGCGCGGCGGGCAGCCGCGTCGGCTTCGAGCACGACTTCGAGACTCGACGCGTTGCGGTTCTCGAGCGCGTTTAGTACGGCATCTACCGTCTGGGCGATGGCCATGAAGCCGATGCGCCGGTTCAAAAATGCTTCCACTGCAACTTCGTTCGCCGCGTTGAGCGCCGCGCTCGCCACGCCGCCGGCGGCCAATGCCTGCATCGCGAGTGCAAGACACGGAAAGCGCGCGTAGTCGGGCTTTTCGAACGTGAGCGTCGCGATTTGCGCGAGATCGAGCTGCGCGACGCCGGAATCGACACGGTCCGGGTACGCCAGCGCGTGCGCGATCGGCGTGCGCATGTCGGGGTTGCCTAGTTGCGCGAGCACCGAACCGTCGGCGTACGAAACCATCGAGTGAATCACGCTCTGCGGGTGGATCAGCACGTCGATGCGCTCGCCCGGCAGGTCGAACAGGTAATGCGCCTCGATCACTTCGAGGCCCTTGTTCATCATCGTGGCCGAATCGACGGAGATCTTGCGGCCCATCGACCAGTTCGGGTGCTTGCAGGCCTCGTCGGGCGTCACGTTCACGAGCGTCGAAGGCTCGCGGGTCCGGAACGGGCCGCCCGAGGCGGTCAGGATGATCTTCGTCACGCCGTCGCGCTGCGCGTTTTCGCGCGGGAAGCACTGGAACACGGCGTTGTGCTCGCTGTCGAGCGGCAGCAGCACGGCGCCGCTGTCGCGCACGGCGTCGATGAAGATGTCGCCCGACATCACGAGCGCTTCCTTGTTGGCGAGCAGGATCTGCTTGCCGGCCTTCGCCGCTGCGAGCGTGGGTGCGAGACCCGCCGCGCCGACAATGGCCGCGACCACGGTGTCGCAGCCATCGCTTTTCGAGACTTCGACGAGCGCCTGCGGCCCGTAGGTCACGATGGTCTTCGAGCCCGCCTCGCGCAGCTTGCGCTCGACCTGCGCGGCGGTGTCGGCGTCGCCGACCACGGCCACTTCGGGTGCGAAGCGCAAGCATTGTTCGACGAGTTTCTCGCCGTTGCGATGCGCGGTGAGCGCATAGATCGAGAAGCGTTGCGGATGACGCGCGACGACGTCGAGCGTGCTGTCTCCAATCGAGCCCGTGGAACCGAGCAGTGTGAGTCGTTTTTGCATATTCAAATCTCTAGCCGAACAGCAGCATGGCAAGCGGCAGCACGGGCAGCAGCGCGTCGATGCGGTCGAGGACTCCGCCGTGGCCCGGCAGGAGGCCGCTCGAATCCTTCACGCCAGCCTGGCGCTTCATCATCGACTCGAACAGATCGCCGATCACGCTGAACGCGACCAGCACGGTAAGTACGAAAAGCGCACGGCCGAGCCCGATCTGGGCGGCGAGCGCGGAATACAGCGTGGGTTCGAACGCGTGCAACGCGATCGCCGCGCCGGACACCACCATCACGGCGGCCCAGCCGCCCACGGCGCCTTCCCAGGTCTTGCCGGGGCTGATCGACGGCGCAAGCTTATGCTTTCCGAATGCCTTACCTGCAAAGTATGCGCCGATATCGGCCAGCCAGACGACGAGTAGCAGGGACAAAACGAACGCTACGCCGGCCGTGCGCGCAGCAACGAGGGCGTGCCAGCAGGCCGCGAAAACGGCGAGCCCGGCAGCCAGCAGGAAGGCGCGCCAGGCGCCCGCGGCGAGCACCGGCTTGCGCAGTAGCACGTAAGGGCCGACGATGATCCAGAACACGCCCGCCGCCTGAAAGAGCGGCCGGGGCGCCGGCAGGCGCGTGCTGAGCGCCACGGCGGCCGCCGCGATCACGGCGTAGACAATCGAGCCGGTCGCGCCCGCCTTCAGGAGGCGCGCCCATTCCCACGCGGCGAACACGACCACGACGCCAATCAGCGCGCCGAACGCCGCCACAGGTGCGAACAGCGTGATCGGCAGGAAGACTGCCAGCAGGACGAGCGCCGTAATGACGCGGGTCTTCAGCATGAAAGCGAATCGGCGTTCTGCGCGACGACCTGCGCGCTCGTGCGGCCGAAGCGGCGCTCGCGCTCGGCATACGACGCAATCGCGCGACTGAGCGCTTCGGCGTCGAAATCCGGCCAGAACGTATCGGTGAAATAGAACTCGGCGTAGGCGAGTTGCCAGAGCAGGAAGTTGCTCACCCGCTGCTCGCCACCCGTGCGGATGAAGAGATCCGGTTCGGGCGCGTAGGCCATTGCCAGATGCTGCGACAGCGTGTCTTCGGTGACGGGAACCGGCTGTCCCGTAGCCGCGGCTTCCTCGACCAGCTTGCGGGTGGCCTGCAGGATATCCCAGCGGCCACCGTAGTTCGCGGCGATCGTGAGCGTGAGACGGGTGTTGCGCGCGGTTTTGGTTTCCGCGCGGCGAATCAGGTCCTGGATGCGCTCGTTGAACATCGACAGGTCGCCGACCACGCGCAGGCGGATGCCGTTGGCATGCAGGCGCGCCACCTCGCGCTCGAGCGCGGTGACGAAAAGGCGCATGAGGAACGACACTTCGTCGGTCGGGCGACGCCAGTTTTCGGAACTGAAGGCGAAGAGCGTAACGTATTCGACGCCGCGCTCCACGCACGATTCGACCACGGAACGCACGGCGTCGACGCCGCGCGTGTGACCCGCGACGCGCGGCAGGCGCCGCTGGGTTGCCCAACGGCCATTGCCGTCCATGATGATCGCGATGTGGCGCGGCACGGCCGCCACGTCGGGCACGCGAACGGTTGAGCTGGTATAGGTCATGGCCGTTGGACTGTAACTGCGATAAAAAAGGGAAACCGCCAGAAATCTGGCGAATCTGGAAGCCCCAAGGCCTCAGACCGTCATGATCTCGGCTTCCTTCGTCTGCACGAGCTTGTCGATCTCGGTCACGAAGCGGTCAGTCAGCTTTTGGACTTCGTCGCCGCCGCGGCGCTCGTCGTCTTCGGAAATTTCCTTGTCCTTCACGAGCTTCTTGAGCTGCTCATTGGCGTCGCGACGCAGGTTACGTACGGCGACCTTCGCCGTTTCACCTTCGTTCTTGACGACCTTCGTGAGCTCCTTGCGGCGCTCTTCGGTGAGCGCGGGCATCGGCACGCGGATCAGGTCGCCGTGCGTGGCCGGGTTCAGGCCGAGATCCGACTCGCGGATCGCCTTTTCGATGACCGGCACCATCTTCTTTTCCCACGCCTGCACGCCGATCGTGCGCGCATCGACGAGCGTGAGGTTCGCGACCTGCGAGATGGGCACGGGCGAGCCGTAGTAGTCGACCTGGATGTGGTCGAGCAGACCGGTGTGGGCGCGGCCCGTGCGGATTTTCGCCAGATCGCTCTTGAACGCGTCGATCGAGCGCTGCATTTTCTGCTCGGCGCCCTTCTTGATGTCAGCCACAGCCATTTTGATACCTCCGAACCTTCATAACGGAACGAGCCCGCCGGCGCGCTGATGGGCGGCGCGGCCCGTGTTCGAACCTCTCGTGAGACGAGAGTTTACACGTGGACGAGCGTACCTTCGTCTTCGCCCAGAACGATGCGCTTGAGCGCACCCGGCTTGACGATGGAAAAAACCCGGATCGGCAGCTTCTGGTCGCGGCACAGCGCGAACGCGGTGGCGTCCATCACCTGCAGGTTGCGGCCAATTGCCTCATCGAAGCTGATCGTCGAGTAACGCGTGGCGTCCGGGTCCTTCTTCGGGTCGGCCGAGTAGACGCCGTCGACCTTGGTGGCCTTCAGCACGACTTCGGCGCCGACTTCCGAGCCGCGCAGCGCAGCAGCCGTGTCGGTGGTGAAGAACGGGTTACCCGTGCCGGCGGCGAAGATCACGACCTTGCCTTCTTCGAGCTGGCGAATCGCGCGGGGGCGGATGTATGGTTCGACGACCTGGTCCATGCGCAGCGCCGACTGCACGCGCGCCTCGATGCCCGCGTGACGCATGGCGTCCTGCAGTGCGAGCGCGTTCATCATCGTGGCCAGCATACCCATGTAGTCGGCCGTTGCACGGTCCATACCGGCCGCGCCGCCCGCGACGCCCCGGAAAATATTGCCGCCGCCGATCACGACTGCGAGTTGGGTGCCCAGACGCACCACCTCGGCCACGTCTGCCACCATACGTTCGATCGTGGCGCGATTGATGCCGAAGGCATCATCGCCCATCAGGGCTTCGCCGGAAAGTTTGAGCAGGACGCGTTTATAGGCGGGTGTGGGCATGGAGGTATCCAGGATCGCGCGCAAAGGGCAATAACTTGAAACTGTAGGGGTGAAATACGGCTTCGGGCAAGCGCCGCCAGAAATAGCGAAGATTTCCGGCGCCGCGCACGGCGGGGGACTACCATGCGCGTCGCCGCTACGCTGCCCGCCACGGCGGATTGCTCCGCCACGGCTTACAACTCAGCAAACTGCGGTGCTAACTGCGGTGCTGCAACAACTGCGGTTCCCGCCTGCCGCACAAGGCGCGGCGAGGCGGGCTTACCCGTCTTTATTGCTGCTTTGCAGCAGCGACTTGCGCGGCCACTTCGGCAGCGAAGTCGTCCTGGCGCTTCTCGATGCCTTCGCCCACCACGAAGAGGGCGAACTTCTGCACCGTCGCGCCAGCAGCCTTGAGCATCTGCTCGATCGTCTGCTTGTCGTTCTTAACGAACGGCTGGTTCAGCAGCGAGACTTCCTTCAGGTACTTCTGGACCGAACCTTCGACCATCTTCGCGACGATCTCAGCCGGCTTGCCCGATTCGGCGGCCTTCTGCTCGGCGATGCTGCGCTCCTTGGCGATCAGGTCGGCCGGCACGTCGTCCGACGACAGCGAGACCGGCTTCATCGCGGCGATGTGCATCGCGACGTCCTTGCCCACTTGCTCGTCCGCACCCGTGTACTCGACCAGCACGCCGATACGCGTGCCGTGCAGGTAGGCAGCCAGCTTGTTGGCGGTTTCGAAACGCGCGAAACGGCGGATCGAGAGGTTTTCGCCGATCTTGCCGACCAGTGCGAGGCGCACTGCATCGACCGTCGAGCCGTCCAGCGGCAGCACCGACAGCGCGGCGACGTCAGCCGGGTTTTGCGTGGCGACGAGTTCGGCGATCTTCGTCGAGAAGCCGATGAAGTCATCGTTCTTCGAAACGAAGTCGGTTTCGCAGTTCAGTTCGACGATCGCACCAGCGCCGCCGCCGATGAACGACGAGATCACGCCTTCAGCCGTGACGCGCGAAGCGGCCTTGCTGGCCTTGTTGCCGAGCTTCACGCGCAGCAGTTCTTCGGCACGCTCCAGGTCGCCGTCGGCTTCCGTCAGCGCCTTCTTGCATTCCATCATCGGCGCGTCGGTCTTCGCGCGCAGTTCTGCCACCATGCTTGCGGTAATTGCCGCCATCATTCGCTCCTTGAGTCTGTCTGGTACACGCCGCCCGCCTTTCGACGCGGCCGGCAGAAATTCGTTTCCGTTTCCGCCTGCGGTGAAACGCTTTTTTACAGCTGCTTCTACAGGGCTACGGTGCCGCGCATATGTCGCGGCGACGAAAGTCGCGGCTTAAAAAAAAGGGGCCTATGGAAAGCCCCCTTTTCTTGCCGGACACGGGGCAGCTTACGCCTCCGAATTGACCTCGACGAACTCGTCGTCGCCGTCGTTGCCACGCGCTGCTGCGACGACTTCGTTCACCGAGTTTGCACGGCCTTCGAGGATCGCGTCCGCCACGCCTTGCGTGTACAGCGCGACAGCCTTGCTGGCGTCGTCGTTACCCGGAATGACGTAGTCGATGCCTTCCGGCGAGTGGTTCGTGTCGACCACGGCGATCACGGGGATGCCCAGCTTGTTCGCTTCCGTCACGGCAATCTTGTGGTAGCCGACGTCGACCACGAAGATCGCGTCCGGAATGCCGCCCATGTCCTTCACGCCGCCGATCGACTTTTGCAGCTTGGCGATTTCGCGTTCGAACAGGAGCGCTTCCTTCTTGCTCATCTTCTCGAGCTCGCCCGCTTCCACGGCTGCTTCCATGTCCTTCAGGCGCTTGATCGAAACCTTCAGCGTCTTGAAGTTGGTCAGCATGCCGCCGAGCCAGCGTGCGTTCACGAACGGCATGCCAGCGCGCTGCGCTTCCAGAGCGATCGTGTCGCGCGATTGACGCTTCGTGCCGACGAACAGGATCGTGCCGCGGTTCGCTGCCAGTTGACGCACGTACTTCAGCGCGTCGTTGTACATCGGCAGCGTCTTTTCGAGGTTGATGATGTGAATCTTGTTGCGATGACCGAAGATGAAGGGGGCCATCTTCGGGTTCCAGAAGCGCGTTTGGTGACCGAAGTGGACACCGGCTTCCAGCATCTGGCGCATGGTAACTGCCATGTTTCAATTCTCCGCTAGGGTTTGGGTCTGAAGCCGGCTGCCGTATCGGTGCGCCCTCCCATTTCCGGAGATCGACGCGCCCGACACCCTGGGTGCGCCGGCTTGCGAGTGTGCTGCCTGAAGAAGATGCTTCCGAATGTTCTTCGCGCACCCGCCAAAATTCGTCTTTGGCAAAGCGCTCCGCGGCAACGGCGGATCCGGCCGCCCCCGCGTGTACTTGCGTACTTCCTTCGAACATGAATTCGAAGAATATGGGAAGCGACTTAGCCGAAGAGTATAGCACGCAAACTACCCCTTATTCAAGACAGCTATTACCCGCGGAATACGGCGCCATCAATGGCACATGCAGCGCGCACCGGATCGCGACCTGCCTTTTCAAAAGTCAGCGACCACTGGCATTAGGTGCGATAATTCAATATTCGACTGCATTTTCGGGCGCATACCATGGCCATTTCGATCAAGAACGAACAAGACATCGCGCAAATGCGCGTCGCCTGCCGACTGGCGAGCGAGGTGCTCGATTACATTACGCCGTTCGTCACCGCGGGCGTGACGACGGGTGAACTCGACCGCCTGTGCCACGAATACATGACCAATGTGCAGGGCACGGTGCCCGCGCCGCTGAACTATCAGCCGCCCGGCTATCCGCCCTACCCGAAGGCGATCTGCACTTCGGTGAACGACGTGATCTGTCACGGTATTCCGGGCGACAAGGCGCTGAAGAACGGCGACGCGCTCAATATCGACATCACCGTCATCAAGGAAGGCTATTTCGGCGACACGAGCCGCATGTTCATCGTCGGCGAAGGCTCGATCCTCGCGAAGCGCCTCGTGCAGACCACCTATGAATGCATGTGGCTCGGCATCGACCAGGTGCGTCCGGGCGGCCACCTGGGCGACATCGGCCATGCCATTCAGCGCTACGCCGAAAGCCAGGGCTACAGCGTGGTGCGCGAATACTGCGGCCACGGCATCGGCACCGTGTTTCACGAAGACCCGCAGGTCCTGCACTACGGCCGCCCCGGCACCGGCATCGAACTCGTGCCCGGCATGATCTTCACCGTCGAGCCGATGATCAACGCCGGCCGCCGCGACATTCGCACGATGCCGGACCAATGGACCGTCAAGACGAAGGATCGCAGCCTCTCGGCACAGTGGGAACACACGGTACTCGTGACTGAAACGGGCTACGAGGTCCTGACGGTCTCGGCGGGTACGCCTGCCAAGCCAGCCATCGTCGCGCAGATGGCGGGCACGGCAGCCTGACTGCCGAAAAAAGTGCCGGAAAGCGCTTCATCGCGCGATCCGGCGCAAAATGGGTGAACTCGTAGAGAGCGACCCGCGCCTCGGGGGCTAGTACGCCCATCGAGAGCGAGGCATAACATGCGCACGCCGCCCGGCGCCAGCAGCACGATGGGGTAGCCTGCCAAGCAGCCGACGCACTGACCGACGAACCAACGCGACCCTGCGCCAGGCCGATCGCGCGCACGACCTGCCACCCGCCCAACCACGCCAGACACGACCCGAGCCCATGAGTGTTCCCGCTGTCGCCGTTCCCGATACGTCGTCGCTGAAGTCCGACTACAAGGCCGCCAAGGCCCAGTTGCTCGAGCGTTTCAAGACCGCGACCAATGTCGACTCGTTGATGCGCGCCCTCGCCCGCACCACCGACGACACCTTGTGCAGCGCCTGGAACCTGTGCGAGCTGCCGGCCACGCTGGCGCTCGTGGCGGTGGGCGGTTTCGGGCGCGGCGAGCTTGCGCCCTGGTCCGACGTCGATATCCTCGTGCTGCTGCCGGACGACGAGCCGCTCGCGCCGCTCGAAGAACGCATCGAGCGATTTATCGGCCTTGCGTGGGATCTCGGACTCGATATCGGCAGCAGCGTGCGCAGCGTCTCGCAATGCCTCGAAGAAGCCGCCAACGACGTCACCGTGCGCACGTCGCTCCTCGAGGCGCGCCGCATCACGGGCAGCGCGACGCTCTTCGGCGACTTCGCGCAGCGCTATCGCGACGCCATGGACCCGCGGGCGTTCTTCCAGGCGAAAGTGCTCGAAATGCGCCAGCGACATGCGCGCTTCCAGGACACGCCCTATTCGCTCGAACCCAACGTCAAGGAAAGCCCCGGCGGCCTGCGCGACCTGCAGCTGATCCTCTGGGTCACCGAGGCCGCCGCCTTCGGCAGCAGCTGGAAGGAACTGGACCAGCGCGGCCTCATTACCGGGCGCGAGGCGCGCGAACTGCGCCGCAACGAGGCATTTCTGAAGGCGCTGCGCGCGCGCCTGCATGTGATCGCGGGCCGCCGCCAGGACATCCTCGTGTTCGACCTGCAGACGGCCGTGGCCGAAAGCTTCGGCTACAAGGCCAGCAGCGCACGGCGTGCGAGCGAGCAGCTCATGCGCCGCTACTACTGGGCCGCGAAGGCAGTCACGCAGCTTTCCACCATCCTGATCCAGAACATCGAGGCGCAGCTCTTCCCAAGCACGAGCGGCATCACGCGCACGCTCTCCGAGCACTTCGTCGAGAAGCAGGGGATGCTGGAGATCGTCAGCGACGACGTATTCGAACGCGAGCCGCACGCGATTCTCGAAGCATTCCTGCTCTACGAGCAGGTGCCGGGCGTGAAGGGCCTGTCGGCGCGCACGCTGCGCGCGCTCTACAACGCGCGCGAGTCCATGGACCAGCGCTGGCGCCGCGACCCGGAAAACCGCCGGCTCTTCATGGAGATCCTCAAGCAGCCGGCCGGCATCACGCACGCCATGCGGCTCATGAACCAGACGAGCGTGCTCGGGCGCTATCTGCTGAATTTCCGCCGCATCGTCGGACAGATGCAGCACGACCTCTATCACGTCTATACGGTCGATCAGCACATCCTGATGGTGCTGCGCAATATGCGCCGCTTCGCCGTGGCTGAACATGCGCACGAGTATCCCTTCTGCAGCCAGCTCATCGCCAACTTCGAGCATCCATGGGTGCTCTACGTCGCGGCGCTGTTCCACGACATCGCCAAGGGGCGCGGCGGCGACCACTCGCAGCTCGGCATGGCAGACGCGCGGCGCTTTTGCCGCGAGCACGACATCACGGGCGACGACGCGGACCTGGTTGTCTGGCTCGTCCAGCAGCACCTGACGATGAGCCAGGTCGCCCAGAAGCAGGACATCACCGACCCCGAGGTCGTGAAGCGCTTCGCCGAACTCGTCGGCACAGAGCGGCGTCTTTCGGCGCTCTACCTGCTGACGGTCGCCGACATTCGCGGCACGAGCCCGAAGGTCTGGAACAACTGGAAAGGCAAGCTGCTCGAAGACCTCTACCGCTCGACGCTCGCCGTGCTCGGCGGCGCCAAGCCCGACGCGCACTCGGAGCTCAAAACGCGCCAGGAGCTGGCGCTTGCGCTGCTGCGTCTCGAGACGGTGCCGGAGCACGTGCACCGCGCGCTCTGGGACAAGCTCGACGTAGGCTACTTCCTGCGCCACGACGCCGCCGACATCGCCTGGCAAACGCGCGTGCTCTACCGCCACGTCGAGGCGCCGGAGCCGGTCGTGCGTGCGCGCCCGTCGCCGATCGGCGAGGCGTTGCAGGTGCTCGTCTACGCGCAGGACCGCCCGGACCTCTTCGCGACGATGTGCGCGTACTTCGACCGCAGCGGCCTTTCCGTGCTCGACGCGCGCGTGAGCACCACGCGCCACGGCTACGCGCTCGATAACTTCATCGTCGCCCACACCGAGGGCGACGTGCATTACCGCGATATCGCGAACCTGGTCGAGCAGGAACTCGCGGCGCGCCTGAAGGCGACGGGCAATGCATTGCCCGAGCCATCGAAGGGCCGTCTCTCGCGCCTCTCACGCACCTTCCCGGTGACGCCGCGCGTCGACCTGCGGGCCGACGAGCGCGGCCAATACTACATCCTGTCCGTGTCGGCGAACGACCGGCCGGGCCTTCTCTATTCCATCGCGCGCGTGCTCGCGGAGCATCATGTCGGCGTCCATGCGGCGCGGATCAATACGCTCGGCGAACGTGTGGAAGACGTGTTTCTGCTCGACGGTTCGGGACTCTCCGACAACCGCCAGCAGATTCACGTCGAAACCGAATTGCTGCGCGCGATCGCAGTGTGAATGACCCAAGCGAAATATCCAGATCCATGCGAGCCAAACTGACAGCCAAACATCCGCGCCCGACCACTCCGGAACGCGCCCCCGTCCGCCGCGGCAGCACGACCGCGCGTAAGCCGGTGCGGCCGGCTGAGGTGCGGCCGGCTGAGGTGCGGCCGGCTGACGCCCGGCCTGCATCGGCCGCGAAAACTTCCGCCGGGAAGCCTGCGCGCACCTCAACCGGCCGCGCCACGCCTCGCACCGGCGATACGCGTCCACGCGAGCGCCCGGCGCGGCCGGCTCGCGAAGGCGGGTTCGGCGACGAGCGCCGCCCGGCCCGTCGCTCCGGCGATGAGGCGCGTGGCTTTGCGCGCGGCCGTGACGAAGGCGGCGACCGACGCTTCGAACGACGCACCGAAGGCGATGACCGCCGGCCGCCGCGCAGCCGTGAGGAAGGCAGTGCACGTCCCTTCGCGCGCCGTGCCGAAGGCGATGACCGCCGCCCGCCGCGCAGCCGCGAGGAAGGCGGTGCACGCCCCTTCACGCGCGGTGCCGAAGGCGATGACCGCCGACCGCCGCGCAGCCGTGACGAAGGCGGCGCACGTCCCTTCGCGCGCCGCCCCGAGGGTGACGACCGACGCCCGCCGCGCGGCCGTGAAGAAGGTGGCGCACGCCCCTTCGCGCGTCGCACCGAAGGCGATGATCGCCGCCCGCCGCGTAACCGCGACGAAGGTGGTGCACGTCCCTTCGCGCGCCGCCCCGAGGGTGACGACCGCCGCCCGCCGCGCAGCCGCGAGGAAGGTGACGAGCGTCGCTTCGAACGGCGCACCGAAGGCGATGATCGCCGTCCGCCGCGAAGCCGCGGCGAAACCAGCGAGGGGCGCTTCGTCCGCCGCACGGACAGTGACGACCGCCGCCCCGCACGCGCCCGCGACGAGGGCACCGAGCGCCGCGCCGCGCGCCCGGTGAAATCCGCGTGGAGCGATGAGCGTCAAGGCGCCGCGCCGCGCGCACGCCGCAGCGCCGAAGAAGGCGGCGGCCGCAAGACCGCCCGCCCTGTCAAATCGGCCGAGAAGTCCCCACGCCGCACCGATGACGCTGTATCCGCACCGCGTCGCACACCGCGGGAAGAAGTCGACGGGGACAACGCCCTGCGCCTGTCCAAGCGCATGTCCGAACTGGGCCTGTGCTCGCGCCGTGAAGCCGACGAATGGATCGAAAAAGGCTGGGTGTATGTGGACGGCGAAGTCGTCGACACGCTCGGCGCCAAGGTCACACCGAATCAGCGCATCGAAGTCGGTCCGGCCGCGCTCGCCGCGCAGGCGCGCCAGGTGACGATCCTGCTGCACAAGCCCGTGGGCTATGTGTCGGGCCAGGCCGAGGACGGCTACGAGCCCGCCGCTACGCTGATCACCGGCGAGAATCATTGGGACGGCGATCAGTCGGGTATCCGCTTCTCGGCCACGCATCTGCGCACGCTCGCGCCGGCTGGCCGGCTCGACATCGACTCGACTGGCCTGCTCGTGCTGACCCAGGACGGTCGCGTGGCCAAGCAGTTGATCGGCGAGAGCTCGGACATCGACAAGGAATACCTCGTGCGCGTCACCTACAACGACATCGAGACCGAAATCGATCAGCACTTCCCGCCCGAGTTGCTCGCGCAACTGCGCCACGGCCTGTCGCTCGACGACGTGCCGCTCAAGCCCGCGCAGGTGAGCTGGCAAAACGGCGAGCAGTTGCGTTTCGTGCTGCGCGAAGGCAAAAAGCGCCAGATCCGCCGCATGTGCGAACTGGTCGGCCTCAAGGTCGTGGGCCTCAAGCGCGTGCGCATGGGCCGCGTGCTGCTCGGCGCGCTGCCGCAAGGCCAATGGCGCTATCTGGCCGCCGACGAAGCGTTCTAAAGCCATTTCGGCGCCTGGCGCCGCGCCGAATGAAAAACGGGAGCCATCTGGCTCCCGTTTTTTTTCGATGCTTCGCTCTTCACTCGTCGCTGTTCGGGTCGAGTTCCGGAAACAGAACTTCGGTAAAGCCGAACTTCGAGAAGTCGGTAATGCGCATGGGGTACAGCTTGCCGATGAGGTGATCGCATTCGTGCTGGACGACCCGTGCGTGAAAGCCCTCGGCCACACGCTCGATGGGCGTGCCGTACTGATCGAAGCCGTCATAGCGGATCATCGAATAGCGGCTCACGGCACCGCGCATGCCCGGCACCGAAAGACACCCCTCCCAGCCCTCTTCCATGTCGTGCGACAGCGGATGGATAACCGGGTTGATGAGCACCGTTTGCGGAACGGCCGGCGCCTCGGGATAGCGCTCATTCTGCTCGAAACCGAAGATCACCACTTGCAAGTCGACGCCGATCTGCGGGGCGGCGAGTCCCGCACCGTTCGCCGCGTGCATGGTGTCGAACATATCGGCAATGAGTTCGTGCAACTCGGGCGTATCGAAGTGATCCACTGGCCTCGCAATGCCAAGCAGGCGCGGATCGCCCATTCTGAGAATTTTGCGAATCATGTCGTTTGCCTCTCCAGGAGCTTGCGCATTCCTTCTTCGTCGAGCACCGGCACGCCGAGTTCCTCGGCTTTTGCGAGCTTGCTGCCCGCGTCGGCGCCCGCCACCACATAGTCAGTCTTCTTCGACACCGAGCCGGCGACCTTCGCCCCGGCTGCTTCCAGCATCTCCTTCGCCTCGTCGCGCGAGAGCGTGGGCAGCGTGCCCGTGAGCACCACCGTCTTGCCGGCCAGCGCGCCCACCGGCGCCTTCGGCGCGGGCGGGCCTTCGGCCCATGTTACTTTGCCCGGTGCGCGCAGTTGCTCGATCACCGTGCGGTTATGCTCTTCCGCAAAAAACTCGTGAATCGCGAGCGCGACGATCGGCCCCACGTCGTTCACTTCGAGCAATTCCTCGACCGACGCGCTCATGATCGGATCGAGCGAGCCAAAGTGCCTGGCGAGATCCTTGGCCGTCGATTCGCCCACGTGCCGAATGCCGAGCGCGTAGATGAAGCGCGCAAGTGTCGTGGATTTGGCCTTCTCGAGCGAGTCGAGCAGGTTCTGCGCCGACTTGTCCGCCATGCGCTCGAGCTGCGCGAGCGTGCCGAAGCCGAGATTGAAAAGATCGGCGGGCGTGCGCACGAGGTTCTGGTCGACCAACTGGTCGATGATCTTCTCGCCCAGGCCGTCGATATCGAGCGCGCGGCGCTGGGCGAAGTGCCAGAGCGCCTGCTTGCGCTGGGCCGGACAGAACAGGCCACCCGTGCAGCGCGCGATTGCCTCGTCGGGCAGGCGCTCGATGCGCGACCCACAGACCGGGCATTCGGTCGGCATCACAAACTCGTGGGCGTCGGCCGGACGGCGGTCCATGAGTGCGCTGACCACCTCGGGAATCACGTCGCCGGCGCGCCGCACGATCACCGTGTCGCCGATGCGGATGTCCTTGCGCCGCACTTCGTCTTCGTTGTGCAGCGTGGCGTTGGTCACCGTCGCGCCGCCGACGAACACTGGCTCGAGCCGCGCCACCGGCGTAATCGCGCCCGTGCGGCCTACCTGAACGTCGATGGCCAGCAGCTTCGTGAGCGCTTCCTGGGCCGGGAACTTGTGCGCGAGCGCGAAGCGCGGCGCACGCGAGACGAAGCCGAGCGCGTCCTGCTCGTCGCGGCGGTTCACCTTGTAGACCACGCCGTCGATGTCGTACGGCAGGCCATCGCGCTTCTCGCCCACGGCGCGGAAGAATTCCAGCAGACCTTGCGCCCCCTTCACGACCGCTCGCTCGGAATTGACCGGGAGGCCCATTTCCGCGTACCAGTCGAGCAGTTCGCTATGGGTGGCCGGCATCGGCTCTCCCTCGAGCACGCCAATGCCGTAAGCGAAAAACGAGAGCGGCCGCTGCGCCGTGATTTTCGGATCGAGCTGGCGCAGGCTGCCCGCCGCCGCATTGCGCGGGTTCGCGAATTCCTTCTGGCCGGCATCGCGTTGACGCTGGTTCATACGCTCGAAGTCGCGGCGGAACATCAGCACTTCGCCGCGTACGTCGAGCACCTTCGGCACGCGTTTGCCCTTCAGGCGCAATGGCAACGAGCGGATCGTGCGCACGTTCTCCGTGACGTTCTCGCCGGTCGCGCCGTCGCCGCGCGTGGACGCCTGGACGAACGCGCCGTCGAGGTAGCGCAGCGAGATGGCGAGGCCATCGAACTTGAGTTCGGCGGCGTACTCGACCACCGCGACTTCGGCGCCCCCGACCTTGCCGAGTGCATCGGTCACGCGCTTGTCAAACGCGACGATGTCCTCGTCGGCAAAGCCGTTGTTGAGCGAAAGCATCCGCACGTCGTGGACCACGGGCTCGAAGCCTCCAGCGGCTTCGCCACCCACACGCTGAGTGGGCGAATCGGGCGTGATGAGATCGGGATGCGTGGCCTCGATCTGCTGAAGTTCGCCGAACAGCTTGTCGTATTCCGCGTCGGGCAGTTCCGGCTGGTCGAGCACGTAGTAGGCGTGATTCGCACGCTCGAGTTCAGCGCGCAACCACACCGCGCGCTGCGCAGCGGTGGCTTCTTCGGGAGGACGGGCGGGAGTACGGACCATGCCTTGGGCAACTCGCGATTGGAAATGATTTCGGACGTCAGATTATCTCAGGAAGCGGCGCGTGTCGCATCGGCGGAACGGCCATCTTCGTGCGCCGCCGAACGGGCCTCGCCAGGGTCCTGGCCGAATAGCTAACGCTGCTGCGTCCGTCGCATTGACGCCCACGTCCAGCAATGCGAACTTGAACGCACCGCATTACGCGTACCGGCGACCGCGCCCGGCCCATGAACGATCGCCACGACCTGCCCGCGCCCTCCACGCCGCGCCGCCTGCGCGCAAAAAAAGGCGCGGCGCCTTACGGCGTCGCGCCTTGTCTTTTGGCCGCCTGCGGGCCTGCTGCGTTACTGGCTGAACAGTCGCCGCGTGGCCGGCGAGCCGGCCGGAATGCCGGCCTGCTCCAGCTTCGCGTAAAGCGTCATGAGCTGCTTGTCGATCGACTGGAGCACCGATTCCGGCAGCGGCCGGCGCTGGTCATCGACCACGCGCCCGCCAATGCGCTCGGCAAGCGACTTCGCGTAGTCGCACATCAGGCGGAACGGCAGGATGTCTTCGTCGGCCACGGGCACGTCGAGGATCAGCGTAATCAGCTCACCGCCCTTGTACGTGAGGTCGTCGCGCAGGAAGTTGGTGTCGCCGAACTGCAGCATGAAAACGGGGCTCTGCTTCGCGTCGAGCTTCACGAAGCGCGTGCCGTCGCGCGAAAGCAGCAAGCCGTCCTGAGCGGCCACGGCCTGCACATAGTTTGCCGACCACGGCGCGCCATCCGACATCACGTTGACGGAAAGCTGTGCGTCGCATTGCGCGGCGAAGCCGTCCAGTTCGCGCGCCATGGCGACCGTCTCCATCATGTCCGGAAACTCGGGCGCGGCGTCGAGCGCGTCGGCAAACTGCTGCACACCGGTCACGAATTCCGAGAACTCGAGTTCGTTGAGCGGGCCGTTGCGATTCGCGAGTTGCGCAGCCGCGCGCAGTTCCTCGTAGCGCACGCCGCTTTGGAGCAACTCCCAACCGTCGCCCCCTTCGGGTTTGCCTTCGATGTGAACCGGCTTGCTGCCCGCGCGGCGCAGCCGCTGCGCCAACGGAATCACCCGCTCGCCCGCCACCGCCGCACCAAGCCGGATCGGCACGATGCAGTCGATGCGACGGTCAACCACGGCGGGCGGCGCCGAAGAGATCGTCGTGGCGGCCGGCATGACCGGCTCGATGCGCTCGGCTTCGTCGGCGCCGTCCTTAACGGATTGCGGGGCAGCCGCACTGGCAGCCGGCGCCGTATCAGTACCCGCGTCCATACTGGATTCAGCCTCCGGAAAGCCGTTGGGTGTCGTCGTTTCCGCCTGGATGTCGGCCGGCGTATCGAGCGGCGCCGCGGTCCCGAAACCCGGCTCCACTCGCTCGGCTTCCGTGCTGCCCGCAAGCGACGGCTCGCGGCGCGACGGAGCATGCGCCGGTTCGATGAACGGGCTCGGCTCCTGGAACTCGTCGCGCTGCGCCGCTTCGACCGCCTCTTCGGGCATCGGGCGCGGCATGCGCCGGCGCACCCTCGCGCCCTGCCACGCGTTGTACACCACCACGCCCCCGACTACCACGGCGCCCGCGCCGATCAACCCGAGAGTCAACTCGTCCATGCATGCTCCATCAGCAATTCTTATTCGACGGCGCGCTCATTCTGCGCACCGTTTCTCTGGCGAGCGCATTGCGCGCGGCGGCTGCCTCACCGATGGCGCCGCCGGCCGCGCATCGCGCGCCGTCCGTTAGACCGTATAAATCGATTAGACCGTATTTTGGGCGAAACCCGCCGCAGTTTCCATGTCGACCGCGACGATGCGCGAAACGCCCTGCTCCTGCATCGTCACGCCAATGAGCTGCTGCGCCATCTCCATGGCGATCTTGTTGTGCGAAATGAACAGGAACTGTGTTTTGTCCGACATCGCGCGAACAAGGTTCGCAAAGCGCTCGGTGTTCGCGTCGTCGAGCGGCGCGTCCACTTCGTCGAGCAAACAGAACGGCGCCGGGTTGAGCTGGAACATCGCGAACACGAGGGCCGTGGCCGTGAGCGCCTTCTCACCGCCAGAGAGCAGGTGAATCGTCGAATTTTTCTTGCCAGGCGGTTGCGCCATCACCTGCACGCCGGCGTCGAGAATCTCGTCGCCGGTCATGATGAGCTTCGCCTGACCGCCGCCGAACAGGCGCGGGAACAACTCGCCGAAATGACGGTTCACTTCGTCGAACGTGCCCTGCAGCAGCGTGCGCGTTTCCTGGTCGATCTTGCGAATCGCGTCTTCGAGCGTTTCGATCGCGCTCGTGAGGTCGGCCGACTGCGCGTCGAGGAAGGTCTTGCGCTCCTTCGCCGCGGCCAGTTCGTCGAGCGCGGCCATGTTCACGGGCCCAAGCGCCGCGATCGCGTTGTTGATGCGCGTGACCTCGCCTTGCAGATACGACGGCTTCATATCTGCCGTGAGCTTTTCCTGCAGCGCGGCCTCGTCGACGCCCGCGGCCTGCAGTTGTTCGACGAACTGCTCGCCGTTCAGGCGCGCGGCCTGTTCCTTGAGCTGAAGCTCGGTGATGCGGTCGCGCAACGGCTGCAGCGCGCGCTCCGCGGCGAGGCGCGTTTCGTCGGCGGCGCGCAGCTTTGCGCTCAGGTCGTCGAGTTCGGCGCGCGCGGCGCGCAGCGTGTCTTCCTTCTGCGCGCGAATTTCCAGGGCGTCTTGCAGGCCCGTGTGCGCGGTCTGCTGGTTGATCGTTTCCAGTTCGGCGCGCGCGTCTTCGAGCGACGCGGCCACGCGTTCGCTCTGATCGTGCGCGACCTGAATGTTGCGCTTCAACTCTTCGATGCGGTTCGCCATGTTGCGCGCGGCAAAGCGCGCGTCGGCCGCCGCGCGTTCGAGGTCGCGCGCCTGGTTGCGAGCCGCGCCAAGTTCCTCGTCGAGCGCTTCGAAGGCGAGCTGGTTGTCCTCGAAGCGGGCCTGCAGTTCGGCGAGTTCAACATCGTGGCGCTCGAAGTTCGCTTCCGACTCCGCCCGCAACGCGCGCTGCTCTTCGATCTGCGTGCGAATTTCGTCGAGCTCTTCGCGGATCTGCGTACTGCGCGCCGTGTAGCGCTCATGCGCCTGGGTCAGCTTCAGCACATCCATCTGCAGCGCGTGCACGCGCTGGGTCGCGCGCTCGGTCTGCTGGCGCACATCCGTGAGCACCTGGGCGGCCTGCGTGTGCGCCGCTTCCGCGCGCACGACAGCCGTGCGTGCCTCGTCGGCGAGCAGTGTCTGGGCACGCACCTGGCGCTCGAGATTCTCGATTTCCTGCTGACGCGCGAGCATGCCGGCCTGCTCGGTGTCGGCGGCGTACAGTTGCACACCCACGCGCGTCACCGTATGGCCGGCCTTCACGACGAACGCGCCGCTGCCGGGCAATTGCGCACGCTGGGCGAGCGCCTCGCCGAGATCGTTGGCAACGTAGGTCGAGCCGAGCCATTCGGTGAGCACCGCGCGCAAGCCCGCATCGTCGATACGCACGAGCGAGAGCAGTGGCGTGAGGCCCGCGGCCGCAGCGCTCGCCTGACCCGCAGCCGGCGGCGAATAGAACGCGAGCTTCGCAGGCGGAGCGTCGCTCGCGAATGCCTTCACCCAGTCGAGGTTCGACACCTCGAGCGCGGCGACCCGCTCGCGCAACACCGATTCGAGCGCCGTTTCCCAACCCGCTTCGACGTGCAGCTTCTTCCACAGCCGCGGCAACGCGCCCAGTTCGTGACGTTCGAGCCACGGCTGGATCTTGCCTTCCGTCTGCACGTTTTCCTGCAACTGCTTGAGTGCAGCGAGACGGGCTTCGAACTGGTGGATCTGTGCGTTTTCCGCCTGCACGCGCTCGTGCGCGGCGCGGCGTTCCGCGTCGAGGCGCGGCACCGTTTCCTGCGCGTCGGCGAGGCGCGCCTGCGCTTCGTGCAGGACTTCCTCCTGCTCGGCCAGCTGCATGCGCAGCTCTTCGAGCTGGGCTTCGTCCGGCGCGTCGAGGCCGCCTTCCTCCGACTTCAGACGCTCGTGGCGCTGTTGAAGCTGCTGGAGCATCTGGTCGGCATTGCGCTGATGCGCGGCTTCGAGCTTGATGGCCTGCTCGGTGCGCGCGATGCCCGCGCGCTCGTCGTTCAGTTGCGCCTGCGCGTCGCGCCAGCGGTTTTCGAGCGCGGGCAGCGCTTCCTGCTTCGCCGCCGCATCGTCCTCGGCCAGCGCCGCCTTTTCCTCGGCGATCGCCAGTTGTTCTTCGGCGTCTTCGATATCGTCCTGCGCCTTCTGCGCCTGGACTTGCCATTGCTCGCGCTGCGCGGTGAGCGCGGCGATCTGCGCCTGCGCGCGGTTGCGCGACTCGACGATGAACTTGATCTCGGCTTCGAGACGGCTCACCTCGGCGTTCGCTTCGTAAAGCGCGCCCTGTGCGCCCTGCATGGCGTCGCTTGCCGAGTAGTGGGCCACGCGCAGCGTTTCGAGTTGCGCTTCCACTTCGCGCAGCTGCGCGGTATGGCGCTCCAGGTCGATCTGCGCCTGCTCGATCGCACGCTGCTGGCGTTGCTGCTCGCCCGCTGCCTCGTTCTTGCGCAAGAGCCACAGAAGGCGCTGCTTTTCCTCGCCCTCGGACTGCAGTTCGCGGAATTTCGTGGCAACGACCGCCTGGCCCTCGAGCTTTTCGAGGTTGCTGGACAGCTCGCGCACGATGTCCTCGACACGCGTGAGGTTCTCGCGCGTGTCGTGCAGGCGGTTCTCGGTCTCGCGGCGGCGTTCCTTGTATTTCGAAACGCCCGCGGCTTCTTCGAGGAACACGCGCAACTCCTCGGGCTTCGCCTCGATGATCCGCGCGATCATGCCCTGCCCGATGATCGCGTAGGCGCGCGGGCCGAGGCCCGTACCCAGGAAAATGTCCTGGATATCGCGCCGGCGCGCCGGCAGGTTGTTGATGTAGTAGCTCGACGTGCCGTCGCGCGTGAGCACGCGCTTCACGGCAATCTCGGCATACTGGCCCCACTGGCCGGCGGCGCGGCCATCCGCGTTGTCGAACACCAGTTCGACACTCGCGCGGCTGCCGGGCTTGCGCGCGGTGGAGCCGTTGAAGATGACGTCCTGCATCGACTCGCCGCGCAGCTCGGACGCCCGGGATTCACCCAGCACCCAGCGCACCGCGTCGATGATGTTGGACTTCCCACAGCCGTTTGGCCCGACCACCCCGACGAGTTGGCCCGGAACCTGGAAATGCGTGGGATCGACGAATGATTTGAAGCCAGCGAGTTTAATCGAAGTCAGACGCACGGCGATATCGCTGTTGGAATAGTGGTGAACGGGACCGGCTGTGCCGTACGTCGCTTGCCGCCGCGAATCCGGTATCGATCGCGCGACGGCGGAGTGCGCACTGGGCAGCCGCCACGGCTCGCCGTACGAACGCGCATGAGCGCGTGCAGCCGGCGGGAATCAGCGGCAATCATACCATCGCACGCGCGCCATTCCGCGCGCGGGAAGGCCCAGCACCCGTGCCACCGCCTGCGCTGCCATCGCCGTTGCCGCCGCCGTTGCCATCGTCACCGCCGGGGCCGCTGCTGTCGGCATCGTCCGCGTCATCGGTGCGGCTGGCGTCGGCGTGGGTCATGACGCTCGCGTCGGCGCTCGCGTGCGCGACGCCCTTGCGCGCGTCCTGCGCCCGGTGCACCCAGCTCGACAGCAGGGAAGCCAGCACGATACACGCGCCGCCTGCCCATTCGCGCGGGCCCGGCGTCTCGCCGGCGAAGAGCCAGGACGTGAGCGCCGTCACGACGATCTCGAACAGCATGATGATCGAGGCGCGGTTCGCCGGCACGCGGGCAAGCCCGTACTGAACGAGCATGTTGTTGGTACCGAGCACGATGCCGAGCGCGAGCACGAGCAGCACGACGCGCGCGAGATGTTCGCCAGCCGGTGCGGCCGACATCGGCTCGAAACAGGAGGTCAGCGCGCCGAACAGCGCCGCGCCCGCGAAGATCACGGCGGTGCGCATTTCCGGCTTCATGTGCGGAAGCACGCGGCTCGTCTTCACGACGAGCACGTTGCTCATCGCGAACCCCATGCCGCCGATCAGCCCCGCCCATTCGGCCGCGTTCGCGGGCAGCGGCACGCCGAACTGCGGCGACCAGAGCATCAGCACCGCGCCCAGCAGCGAAAGCGCCGCAAGCGCGCCGCCCGCCCAGTTCAGGCGCTCGTGCAGGATGAAGTGCGCGAAGATCGCCGTCCACGCCGGGGTCAGATAGAAGAGCAGCAGCACGCGCATCACTTCGCCGTGGATCGCGCCCCACACGAAACCGACGTTCGTCACGCCCGCGGCGAGTCCGAGCATCGGCAGCACCCAGTGCCAGCGCACGGTCGCGAGCGAGCGCCAGCGCAGCACCAGCACGAAGAGGCAGCCGGCCGCGCTCGTTGCGGCGCTGGAGGCCGTGCCGGTGAGCCCGGCGGCCGCCAGCATGCGCAGCGGATACCAGACAAAACCCCATACGGATGCGCCAATCATGATGGCGAGCGTCGGCCAGGCGGCGCGCAAGCCTGTGCTCTGGCTCATCGCTCGCGCTTCCCTTGGCCCGGCCGCGCGTTCGCAGCACGTGCGTCGTTGTTCGAAAATTTCATGCTTTTCCTTTGTTTCGTCGCCCGGCAAGCACCGGCGGCGCCAAGGCGGGATCTGGCGGGCGCCCGCAGCAGCAGCAGCGCCACGCTATAATCGACCGCTTGCAGCCGCAGGGCCACGCTGCGCATCCGCGTTTTTCGCCCAGCGCGGTGCGACTGGCTCGCCGGCCCGCAGTGGCCACTCCGATCCCGCGCGCCACGCCATCCGTCTTTCGCCCACGCCTGTCCAGCCCCAAGTGAATCCGCTACTCGACACCCTTCAGTCCTACCCCTTCGAAAAGCTGCGCGTGCTCTTCAAGGACGTCACGCCGAACGCCGGCCTGCGCCACATCAGCTTCGGCATCGGCGAGCCGAAACACCCAACTCCGGCGCTGATCCGCGACGCCATCGTCGCTTCGCTCGACGGCCTCTCGTCGTACCCGGCCACGGCGGGCACCCCAGCGCTGCGCGAGTCGATTGCGAACTGGATGAAGGCGCGCTACGGGCTGCCGGCCATCGATTCGAACACGGAAATCCTGCCCGTCTCGGGCTCGCGCGAGGCGCTGTTTGCGCTCGCGCAGGCCGTGATCGACCCGACAGCGGGCGTCAAAGACCCGGCAAAGCGGGCGATCGTACTCTGCCCGAACCCTTTCTACCAGATCTACGAAGGCGCCGCGCTGCTCGGCGGCGGCGAGCCGTACTTCGTGAACAGCGATCCGGCCCGCAACTTCGCCTGCGACTATTCGCAGGTTCCCGAAGAAGTCTGGGCGCGCACACAGTTGCTGTACGTGTGCTCGCCGGGCAATCCCACCGGCGCTGTGATCACGCTCGACGACTGGCGCGAGCTGTTCGCGCTCTCCGACCGTTACGGCTTCGTGATCGCCTCGGACGAGTGCTACTCGGAAATCTACTTCGACGAAGCCAATCCGCCGCTCGGGGGTCTCGAAGCAGCGCACCAGCTGGGCCGCGGCTTCGAGCGCCTCGTGATGTTGTCGAGCCTCTCGAAGCGCTCGAACGCGCCGGGCATGCGCTCGGGCTTCGTGGCCGGGGACGCCGCCATCCTCAAGCAGTTCCTGCTGTACCGCACCTATCACGGCTCGGCCATGTCGCCGGTCTGGCAGACCGCCAGCATCGCGGCCTGGGGCGACGAGGCGCACGTGCGCGAAAACCGCGCGAAATACGTGCGGAAATTCTCGACCGTCACGCCCATGCTCGCCGACGTGCTCGACGTGAAATTGCCCGACGCCGCGTTCTATCTCTGGGCCAACGTCGCGCGCAGCGGCCTCACGGACACCGCGTTCGCCCAGCGTCTCTACGCCGACTATAATGTGACGGTTCTGCCCGGCTCGTTCCTCGCGCGCGAGGCGCATGGCACGAATCCGGGTAAAGACTTCGTCCGCATGGCGCTCGTCGCCGACGTCGAGGAGTGCATCGAGGGCGCGCAGCGTATCGTCGAGTTCTGCCGCTCGCTCAAACCGTAAAGCCTTTGCCTGCGCGCCGGGGGCCTGCACCTCGCTGCGCGCAACACCGCTTTCAACCATCAATCTCACGAAATCACCACCATGTCGCAACAACTTCAGCAGATCATCGACACCGCCTGGGAAAACCGCGCCGACTTTTCGCCCAAGTCGGCCCCGAACGATGTGCGCGAAGCCGTCGCCCACGTCATCGGCGAACTGGATCGTGGCGCGCTGCGCTGCGCCGAGAAGAAGGACGGCGACTGGGTCGTCAACCAATGGGTGAAGAAGGCCGTGCTGCTGTCGTTCCGCCTGGAAGACAACGCGCCGATGCCCGCTGGCGGCTACAGCCAGTTCTACGACAAGGTGCCCTCGAAGTTCGCCAACTACACGGCCGAAGACTTCGCCGCGGGCGGCTTCCGCGTGGTGCCGCCGGCCATCGCGCGCCGCGGCTCGTTCATCGCGAAAAACGTCGTGCTGATGCCGTCGTACACCAACATCGGCGCGTATGTCGATGAAGGCACGATGGTCGATACGTGGGCCACGGTCGGTTCGTGCGCGCAGATCGGCAAGAACGTGCACCTCTCGGGTGGCGTCGGCATCGGCGGCGTGCTGGAACCGCTGCAGGCCAACCCGGTCATCATCGAAGACAACTGCTTCATCGGCGCGCGCTCGGAAGTCGTGGAAGGCGTGATCGTCGAAGAGAACTCGGTCATCTCGATGGGCGTGTACCTCGGCCAGTCGACCAAGATTTACGACCGCGAAACCGGCGAAGTCTCGTACGGCCGCATTCCGGCGGGCTCGGTCGTGGTCGCGGGCAACCTGCCCTCGAAGGACGGCTCGCACAGCCTGTATTGCGCCGTGATCGTCAAGAAGGTCGACGCAAAGACGCGCGCGAAGGTCGGCCTGAACGAGCTGCTGCGAGGCGACTGATGGCGAAGTCTGCCAAGACCGTCGTCTACGGCATTCCGAACTGCGACACCGTGAAGAAGGCCCGTGTGTGGCTCGAAGAGCACGGCGTCGAGTTCGAGTTTCACGACTTCAAGAAGGCGGGCGTGTCGAATGCGCTCGTCCAGGACTGGCTCAAGGACGTCTCGCTGGATCAGCTCATCAACAAGCGCGGCACCACCTGGCGCGGCCTTTCGGAGGTGCACAAGGCGGAAGCCGACACGACCGCCGGTGCGATCGCGCTGATGATCCACAAGCCGTCGATCATCAAGCGGCCCGTGGTCGTCGTGAACGGCCGCGTGAAGACGCTCGGCTTTTCCGCCGACCAGTATGCGGAGCTGTTTGCTTGAGCGCCGCATGAGACCGGTGCGCCTGAACTGCTCCATGGCAGGTCGAGCGCACACCGTCATGACAAGTTGTTGCCGGCCCCTGCTCCATCAGCGGCGCCGGCATTTTTATTGAAAGTGGTCTTTTTATGTCCGCCACCCTCGCCCTTACCGAAGCCCTGATCGCGCGCGCGTCCGTCACGCCCGACGACCAGCACTGCCAGCGCATCATGACCGAACGCCTCAGCGCGCTCGGCTTCGCGTGCGAAACGATCGAATCCAACGGCGTGACCAACCTGTGGGCCGTCAAGCGCGGCACCGCGGGCGCGCGGGGCCCGCTGCTCGCCTTCGCGGGCCACACCGACGTCGTGCCCACCGGCCCCATCGAGCAATGGAGTTCGCCGCCGTTCCAGCCCTCGCACCGCGACGGCATTCTCTATGGCCGCGGCGCCGCCGACATGAAGACCTCGCTCGCGGCCTTCGTGGTGGCGAGCGAAGAGTTCGTGGCAGCGCATCCGCAGCATCGCGGCGCCATCGCGTTCCTCATCACGAGCGACGAAGAAGGTCCGGCCACCGACGGGACCGTGAAGGTCGTCGAGGCGCTGCAGGCGCGCGGCGAGAAAATGGATTACTGCATCGTGGGCGAGCCGACTTCGACGAATACGCTCGGCGACTGCGTGAAGAACGGCCGCCGCGGCTCGATGTCGGGCAAGCTCGTCGTGAAGGGTGTGCAGGGGCATATCGCCTATCCGCATCTCGCGAAGAACCCGGTGCATCTGCTGGCTCCCGCGCTCGCCGAACTCGTCGCCGAAAAGTGGGACGACGGCAACGAGTACTTCCCCCCCACCACGTGGCAGGTGTCGAACATGCACAGCGGCACCGGCGCGAGCAACGTGATTCCGGGCCACGCCGACGTCATGTTCAACTTCCGCTTCTCGACCGCGAGCACGGTGGACGGCCTGCAAAAGCGCGTACACGCGATCCTCGACAAGCACGGCCTCGAATACGACCTGCACTGGAGTGTGAGCGGCCTGCCCTTCCTCACGACGCGCGGCACGCTCTCGAACGCGCTCGAAAAAGCGATCCACGACGAAACCGGCGTGACGACCGAACTGTCGACTACGGGTGGCACGTCCGATGGCCGCTTCATCGCGCGCATGTGCGAGCAAGTGGTGGAATTCGGGCCGCCGAACGCCAGCATCCACAAGATCGATGAGCATATCGAAGTGAAATTCATCGATCCGCTCAAGAACGTATATCGCCGCGTGCTCGAACAGCTGATCGCCTGACCGGCCAACCGAACACGCTCTGGAGTCCAGAACATGACCCAACCGCTAGCCGCTACCTTTGCCACCGTTCGCGACCTGTTGCGCTACGGTGTCTCGCGCTTTTCGGCCGCGCAACTCGCGTTCGGCCACGGCTCGAACAACGCCTACGACGAAGCCGCGTACCTGATCCTGCACACGCTGCATTTGCCGCTCGACCTGCTCGACCCGTTTCTCGACGCGCGCCTCACGAGCGAGGAAATCGACAAGGTGCTCGGCGTGATCGAGCGCCGCGCGACCGACCGCGTACCCGCCGCCTACATCACGCAGGAAGCGTGGATGCACGGCCTGCGCTTCTACGTGGATGAGCGCGTCATCGTGCCGCGCTCGTTCATTGGCGAGCTGCTCGCAGACGGCCTGCAGCCCTACGTGGAAGATCCCGAGCAGGTCAGCGCGGTGCTGGAGCTGTGCACCGGCTCGGCCAGCCTTGCGATTCTCGCGGCGCACGCGTTCCCGAACGCCGACGTCGACGCCGTCGATCTTTCCGCGCCCGCGCTCGAAGTCGCGCAGCGCAACGTGCACGAACACGATCTCGACGAGCGCATCGCCCTCTTCGAAGGCGACCTGTACGCGCCGCTGCCCGAGCGCCGCTACGACGTGATCATCACGAACCCGCCGTACGTGAACGCCGACTCGATGCAGGCGCTGCCGCCCGAGTACCGCCACGAGCCGGAAATGGCGCTCGCGGGCGGCGCGGACGGCATGGACATCGTGCGCCGCATCATCAAGGATGCACGCAACTGGCTCACCGACGACGGTGTGCTGGTGATCGAGATCGGCAACGAGCGCGAGAACGTGGAAGCAGCGTTCGGCGGCCTCGATCTCGTCTGGCTCTCGACGAGCGCCGGCGACGATCAGGTCTTCCTGATTCAGGCATGCGACCTGCCGGTCTAATCGTCCTGCGCGAGCGAGCCGCGTCGCCCGTGCGCCGTGTCTGCCCGCGTGCAGGACTGGGACGATAGCCGTCGTCGCAGCGGGTTCGGTAAGATTGAGCCCTCCGGCCGTGCGCCTCCCGGCGCGGGCCGGCCCTGCGTCCGGCTGAAGGAGCGTCCCACGCCTCTATGCGATTCGACTGGTCACACCTCGGCACGCTGCTCGCGATCATCCATCTGCTTGGACTGATCGCAGCGTGCCACGCCATCCTCAACACGCGCACCTCGCAAGGCGCGATTGCCTGGGCCGTCTCGCTCGCGACGATGCCCTACCTCACGCTCGTCCCGTATCTCTTTCTCGGCCGCAGCAAGTTCGCGGGCTATGCGGACGCGAGGCGCCTGCGCAACGAAACCTTGCGCTCACGCGCCCACGCGCCCGACTGGGACAAGCTCGTCTCCACGGGCGAATGGCCTGCCGACGAACTGGGCGTGCGCGTGATCCGCACGTTCGCGCGCCTGGGCGGGATGCCGCTCGTGCCGGGCAACGCCGTGCGCACGCTCGTGAATGGCGAAGCGACCTTCTCCGCCATCTTCGATGCGATCGAGCAAGCCCGGCACTACGTGATCGTGCAGTTCTTCATCGTGCGCGCCGACGCGCTCGGCGACATGCTCAAGGACGTGCTGCTCGACTGCAGCAAACGCGGCGTGCGCGTGTATTTCCTGTACGACAGCATCGGCTCGTTCGACCTGCCCGCCAGCTACGTGCACGAGTTGCAGGACGGCGGCGTGGAAGTGCACCCGTTCTCCACGAAGCGCCACTTCGTCAATCGCTTCCAGCTCAATTTCCGCAACCACCGCAAAATCGTCGTAGTGGACGGCCAGCACGCGTTCGTGGGCGGCCACAACGTGGGTATCGAATACCTGGGCGCGAACGCGCGCCTCTCTCCGTGGCGCGATACGCATATCGAACTGCGCGGACCGGCGGTCGCCAACGTGCAGTTCGCCTTCACCGAGGACTGGTACTGGGCCACCCAGCAGCTTCCCGGCTGCGAGCCGCCCACCGTCGTGCCGCGGGACGGCGACGACATGTACTGCCTCGTCTTGCCCACGGGGCCGGCCGACCGCCAGGAGACATGCTCGCTCTTCTTCGTCGAGGCGATCAACGCCGCAAAAAAACGCCTCTGGATCACGACACCCTACCTCGTGCCCGACGAAGCCGTGTTTTCGGCCCTGCGCCTCGCAGCGCTGCGAGGCGTGGACGTGCGCATCATGATCCCGAGCCGGCGCGACCATTACGTGGTATTCGAGGCGTCCATGCTGTACGCCTTCGACGCGGTGCGCGCGGGCATCCGCATCTTTCGCTACAAGCCGGGCTTTTTGCACCAGAAGGTCGTGCTGATCGACGACGTAGCTGCAGCTATCGGCAGCGCGAATCTGGACAACCGCTCGTTTCGCCTGAACTTCGAGATCATGGTGCTGACCGTGCATCGCGGCTTCGCGGCCGAAGTCGAAGCGATGCTGCTGCGCGACTTCGAAGAGACGTTCGAGATCGACCGCAGCGAGTACCGCGACGCGCCCGCATGGCGCAAGATCACGATGCATCTCGCGCGGCTCTTCGCGCCGATTCTCTAGCGGGCGTCTATTCCGCCCGGCTACGCTCAGAGCTGCTTTTCGATGTCCGCTGCGATGGCCTCGGGTTTCGTCACGGGCGCATAGCGCTTCACCACGCCGCCGTTGCGGTCGACCAGAAACTTGGTGAAATTCCACTTGATGCCTTCGAGCCCGAGCAGCCCCGGCGCCTCGCCCGTGAGCCAGCGATACAGCGGATGCGCGTTCGCCCCGTTCACGTCGATCTTCTCGAACATCGGGAACGTGACGCCGTAGTTCTTCTCGCAGAAGCTGCCGATCTGCGCGGCGTCGCCAGGTTCCTGCTTGCCGAACTGGTTGCACGGAAAGCCGAGCACCGCGAGCCCGCGCGCGGCGTACTGGTCGTAGAGCTTTTGCAGGCCCGCGTACTGCGGCGTGAATCCGCATTCGCTCGCGGTATTGACGATCAGGAGCACCTTGCCCGTATAGCGGTCGAGGCCCACCGGCTCGCCGCTGCCGAGCGGTTGCGCCGAAAACGAATAGATCGATGTCATCTAGCTCTCCCGTGGAAAAGCGCCAGTCTACGTGAGAAAACGTGCAATTAGCACTCGACCAAACGGCTAGCCGTTCGGCCAATGCCGGCCGGAGCGCGGCACAGGCTGCGCGCCCCGGTCTGCGCGCCCCGGTCTAAAATAGCGCTTTCTTTCGTTTTCTACCTGCCGACGCCGTCGTGATCCGCTTCAACCAATTCAGTCTTGCCCGTGGCACCAAGCCGCTTTTCGAACAGACCTCGTTCACGCTGAATCCCGGCGAAAACGTCGGTCTCATCGGCGCAAACGGCGCGGGAAAATCGACCCTGTTCGCCGTGCTGCGTGGCGAGTTGCATGCCGACGCCGGCGACTTCTCGCTGCCGCCGTCGTGGCGCATCGCGCACGTCGCGCAGGAAACCCCGGCGGTCGACCGCACCGCGCTCGACTACGCGCTAGACGGCGACGCCGCGCTGCGCGAAATCGAGGCCCGCATCGCCGCGGCCTCGGCGGCGCACGACGGCGCGGCCGAAGCCGAAGCGCACGGCGCCTTCGCCGACGCCGATGGCTACACCGCCCCCGCGCGAGCCGAAGCATTGCTGCTCGGCCTCGGCTTCACGCTCGAGCACACGCGCCAGCCCGTTGCGAGCTTTTCGGGCGGCTGGCGCATGCGCCTGAACCTCGCGCAGGCGCTCATGTGCCGCTCCGACCTGTTGCTGCTCGACGAGCCCACGAACCACCTGGATCTGGACGCGATCGTCTGGCTCGAAGACTGGCTGCACCGCTATCCCGGCACGCTCGTCGTGATCTCGCACGACCGCGAATTCCTCGACTCGATCTGCGACGTCACGCTGCATCTGGAGAACCAGCAGATCAAGCGTTACGGCGGCAATTACTCGCAGTTCGAGATCCTGCGAGCGCAACAACTGACGCTGCAGCAAAGCGCGTATGAAAAGCAGCAGCGCACCGTCGCCCACTTGCAAAGCTTCATCGACCGCTTCAAGGCCAAGGCCACCAAGGCGCGCCAGGCGCAAAGCCGCGTGAAGGCGCTGGAAAAGATGGAGCTGATCGCACCGGCGCACGCCAGCTCGCCGTTCACGTTCGAATTCCGCACGCCCGACTCCGCGCCCAACCCCATGCTCGTGATGGAAGACGTGCGCTGCGGCTATCGGGCCGAGGACGGCAGCGAAACGCCCATCGTCGAGCGCGTCACGCTCTCGATCCAGAACGGCCAGCGCATTGGCCTGCTCGGTGCGAACGGCCAGGGCAAGTCCACGCTCATCAAGACGCTCGCGGGCACGCTCGCGGCGCTCTCCGGCGAGCTGCGCACAGGCAAGGGCCTGCAAATCGGCTATTTCGCGCAGCACCAGCTCGAAACGCTGCGCCCGGACGACTCGCCGCTCCAGCATCTCGCCCGCCTCGCGCCGGACACGCGCGAGCAGGAGCTGCGCGACTTCCTCGGCGGCTTCAACTTCCCCGGCGAAATGGCCGCGGCGCCCATCGCGCCGTTCTCGGGCGGCGAGAAGGCACGCCTCGCGCTCGCGCTCATCATCTGGCAAAAGCCCAACCTGCTGCTGCTCGACGAGCCGACCAACCACCTCGACCTCGAAACGCGCTATGCGCTGACCATGGCGCTCGCGCAGTTCGAAGGCACGCTGATCCTCGTTTCGCACGACCGGCATTTGCTGCGCGCCACGACCGATCAATTCATGCTGGTGGCGAAGCACCGTCTGCAGCCGTTCGACGGCGACCTCGACGACTACCGCGACTGGCTGCTTCAACACGCGGCCGAGCAACGCGCGGCGCTCAAGGAGGCCGCTTCCGGCACGGCGAATGCGGCAAACGGCGCAAATACTGCCGATGGCGTCAATCGCAAGGAGCAGCGCCGCCAGGAAGCAGAGCAGCGCCAGAAGGTTGCGCACCTGAAAAGGCCGTTACAGGCGAAAATCGGCAAGATCGAAAAGGAAATGGATGCGCTCAACAGCGAAAAGAGCACGCTCGACGCTTTCGTCGCCGACCCGGCGAGCTACGAGCCGGAGCAGAAGAGCCGCCTGACTGAAGCGATTCGCCGGCAGGCCGACGTCGCCTTGCGCCTCGAAACGCTCGAAGCCGAATGGCTCGATGCGCACGAGGAACTCGAGCAGATCGGCTAGCGCAGCGTTGAATCACCATCGCGCCATTAGGCGCTTTCGCCAGGTATCTTCGCCAGGGAGCCACGAGTGTCGTCACCCGCCGCATTGCAGGGCCTTCGCGTACTGGATCTGACCCGCCTTCTGCCCGGGCCCGTGGCCACCTTGCGGCTCGCGGAAATGGGCGCCGATGTCCTGAAAATCGAGCCGCCCGGTGCGGGCGACGCCGCGCGCGTGATGATGCAGAGCGCGGTGGACGAAGTGGCCGCGCGCCCCGGTGCGTTCTATCGCCTCGTCAATCGCGGCAAGCGCGAAACGCGGGTCGATTTGAAGACCGAGAGCGGCCGCTCGGTGTTGTTCGCGCTCGCGCGCGACGCCGACGTGCTCGTCGAAAGTTTCCGGCCCGGTGTGATGGACCGCCTCGGCGTAGGCTACGAGGCGTTGCACAAGATCAATCCGAAACTCGTCTACTGCGCGATCACGGGCTACGGCACGACCGGCCCGTTCGCTGGCCATCCGGGCCACGATATCAACTATGTCGCTTATTCGGGCGTGCTAGACCAATTGGCCACGCGCGACGGCGTGCCGGTGCTGCCCAATTTTCAGATCGCCGACCTGCTTGGCGGCGCGCTCAGCGCGGTCACACAGATTCTCGCGGCGCTCTGGCATGTGGCGCGCGGCGGCGAGGGCCGTTTCGTCGATGTTTCGATGGCGCACGCGAGCTACGCGCATAACGTGGTCGCCCAAGTCGCGCTAGCCAACGACGACGCAGCGGCGCTGCAACCAGGCGGAGGTCTGCTCAACGGCGGCGTGCCCTGCTACAACCTCTATCGCACGCAGGACGGAAGGTGGCTCGCCGTCGGCGCGCTCGAACTGAAATTCTGGCAGACGCTGTGCCACGCCATTGGCCGCGACGACTGGGCCGAGCGCCACTGGAGTCTCGGTCAGGCGATCGGCGGCGCGGATGCCGCCGCGCTCACGCGCGAGTTGGCCGCCATCATGGAGTCGGAGTCGCTGCAGACATGGATCGACCGTCTGGAGGCGATCGACACCTGTGTTTCTCCGGTGCTCACGCCAGGGGAGGCTTCGCGCCATCCCCTCTTCAATGCCGAAGTCCTGCAAGCCATGATGGACGAAATGGCCGCGAGGCAAACGCAGCAGGCCGCACCCGGTATGCAGGCGGCACCTTTTCACCCAGGTGGTCAGCCGCAAGGCATGCATTCCGGCCAACCTGCCCAACACGGCCAGGGCGCCCAAGGCGCCGACACGTCGGGCGCGCCTGGCGGCAAAAAGCCTTTCACTTACGGACCCTGGGGCTAGCCTGCGGCGTATGCCGCATCACCCGTGAGCACAATACAAAATGGGCGCTTCGCAGCGCCCATTTTTTGTTTAGCGTCGCGGCAGCGTTTGCCGCGGCGACCGTTCGTCGTCATACATCACGTACTTGCGGCCTTCCACGTGGTGCGCAATGGTGCTGCGCACCTCGGCCGCCGTCACGTCTTCTGCCACGACGCGGCGCGAAATGCGCCCGTCGCCATCGATCCACTCGACGATGCGGCACGTGCTGCCCCAAGGCTGCATGAGCGGCTCGGACACCCGGCAGCCGCGCACGACGATCGAACGATCGCCGAAGGACGTATCAGTCTGTTTCAAGTCGTTATCCTTTCCGCTCGACACGGGTTGAACATCGCGCCAAGGATAGGGAAATCGCAGTCTGAAATGGTTACAGCCGGAACCAGGGTTGTTACTAATCATTACGCGCCAGTACAAGCCATCTGCACGCGCACGGCGTGCTCAATCCAGTTCGCGTACCCGGTCGATCGCTTCCTCGAGGCGCTCCACCGCAATCACCTGTAAACCTTCGATCGGCTGTTTCGGCGCATTGGCGCGGGGAATCAGCGCGCATGAAAAACCAAGCTTCGCCGCTTCCTTCAGACGATCCTGACCGCGCGGCGAGGGTCGGATCTCGCCCGCGAGGCCGACCTCGCCAAAGACGATCAGACCCTTGGGCAACGCCTTGTTACGCATCGAAGAGTGAATGGCGAGCAGCACGGCGAGATCCGCGGCCGGCTCCGTGATCTTCACGCCACCCACGGCGTTGAGGAATACGTCCTGATCGAAGCACGCGATGCCTGCATGGCGATGCAGCACCGCCAGCAGCATGGCAAGCCGGTTCTGTTCGAGGCCGACGGCCAGGCGCCGCGGATTCGGCACGTGCGCCGTGTCAACGAGCGCCTGCACCTCGACGAGCAGCGGCCGCGAGCCTTCCTGGGTCACAAGCACGCAGGAGCCCGGCACGCTCTGCTCGTGCTGCGAGAGAAAGAGCGCCGAGGGATTCGCCACGCCCCGCAGGCCTTTCTCGGTCATCGCGAACACGCCCAGCTCGTTGACCGCGCCGAAGCGGTTCTTGAACGCGCGCACGAGCCGGAACGACGAATGCGTGTCGCCTTCGAAATACAGCACGGTATCGACGATGTGCTCGAGCACCCGCGGGCCCGCGAGGTTGCCCTCCTTCGTCACGTGCCCGACCATGATGATCGCCGTGCCCGACTGCTTGGCGATGCGCGTGAGCTGCGCCGCGCACTCGCGCACCTGCGCAACCGAGCCGGGCGCGGAAGTCAGCGCTTCGGAGTAGATCGTCTGGATCGAGTCGATGACCGCGACGTCGGGCTTCTCAGCCTCGATCGTCGCCTGGATCTTTTCGAGCTGGATCTCGGCGAGCAGTTGCAGTTCGCTCGCCAAGGAGCCGGGATCGAGCAGCGCCAATCGTTGCGCGCGCAACGCGATCTGCGCCGCGGATTCTTCACCGCTTATATATAGTGCGCGACGCTCAGCCGCGATTTGCGCGAGCGACTGCAGCAGCAGCGTCGATTTGCCGATGCCGGGGTCGCCGCCGATCAGCACCACGCCGCCCGCTACGAGGCCGCCGCCCAGCACGCGGTCGAACTCGCCCACGCCGGTCGTGAAGCGCGGCACGTCGGACGCCTCGATATCGGCGAGACGCCGCACCGGGGCGCTCTTCGCGAGCGACTGGAAGCGGTGACTGCTCGCCGTTTCGGCAACGCCTTCCACGAGCGTGTTCCACGCGCCGCACGCAGGGCACTGGCCTTGCCACTTGGGCGCCTGCCCGCCGCATTCGGTGCACGTGTACAGTGTCTTGACCTTCGCCATGCTCTTTGCCATGGCGTTATTCGGCCCGCACGGGAACACGCGGCGCAACGGCGCACATCAGCTCGTAGCCGATCGTGCCACAGGCTTTCGCGACGTCGTCGATGGGCAGATTGTTGCCCCACAGTTCCACGCGCGCGCCCACGCCCGCGCTGCGCACTGGCGTGAGGTCGACGGTGAGCATGTCCATGGAAACGCGGCCCACCACATGCGTGAGCACGCCGTCGACGATCACGGGCGTGCCTTCGGGCGCGACGCGCGGATAACCGTCGGCATAACCGCACGCCACCACGCCGATGCGCATGGGCTTGCGCGTCGTGAAGATCGAGCCGTAGCCAACGGTCTGGCCTTCGGCGACATGCTGCGTGGCGATGAGTTCGGATGCGAGCGTCATGGCCGGCTGCAGGCCTGTCCCTTCGAGCGCCGAGGCGAAGCCCGAAGGCGAAGCACCATAAAGAATGATGCCGGGGCGCACCCAGTCGAAGTGCGTCGAAGGATGCCAGAGCGTGGCGGCCGAATTGGCGAGGCTGCGCGCGCCGGCAATGCCTTGCGCGCCGCGCTCGAACGTTGCCATCTGCTCGCCGACGCCGCGCGGTGTGTCGGCGTCCGCGAAGTGCGTCATCAGCGTGATCTGGCCGATACCGGCACAGGCACGCGCACGCTCCCATGCGGCGCGATACTTCTCCGGTGTGTAGCCGAGCCGGTTCATGCCGCTATTCATCTTGAGCTGAACGTTGACCGGCTTCGAGAGACGCGCCATTTCAAGCATGCGCATCTGCTCGTCGCTGTGCACGACGGTCGTGAGGCTATAGCGGTCGATCACGTCGATATCGGTCGGCCGGAAAAAACCTTCGAGCAGCAGGATCGGCCCCGCCCAGCCGAGTTCGCGCAGTTTCACGGCCTCCTCGAGGTCGAGCAGGCCGAAACCGTCGGTTGCGCGCAGGCCGGGAAACGCGCGCGCTAGCCCGTGCCCGTAGGCGTTGGCCTTCACCACGGCCCAGATTTTCGACTTAGGCGCGTACTTGCGGACGACGGCGAGGTTATTGGCGAGAGCGGCGGTGTGGATCGTTGCTGAGAGGGGGCGCGGCATAGGAGATTTTTTCGCAAAGACGCTTTCGAATCAGGAGCTTACAGGGTGTTTTCAGAGCCCGGCAGGCCCGCCTGACGGGCGCTCAAGGATTGTGCTAGTCCGAATGCACCTATTTTCGTGATATAAAGCCCTGCGCACAACCCATTTCGAACGTAATAAGCCCGGATGCCTCCCACCCGTCCGGGGCGGACGGACCGCAGCGAGGAAAGCATCGCATCAGATGAAAAAAGGCTTTTACACCATCATGGCCGCGCAGTTTTTTTCGTCGTTGGCCGACAATGCGCTCCTCATCGCTGCGATTGCACTGCTTAAAGATCTCCACGCCCCGAACTGGATGACGCCGCTGCTCAAGCTGTTCTTCGTCCTCTCCTACGTCGTTCTTGCCGCCTTCGTCGGCGCCTTTGCAGATTCCCGCCCCAAGGGCCGCGTGATGTTCATCACGAACACGATCAAGGTCGTGGGCTGCGCCCTGATGCTGGCCGGCACCCACCCCTTGTTTGCCTATGGCGTAGTGGGATTCGGCGCGGCGGCTTATTCGCCCGCCAAGTACGGCATCCTGACCGAGCTGCTGCCGCCTGAGCGGCTCGTCGCTGCCAACGGCTGGATCGAGGGCACGACAGTCGGCTCGATCATCCTCGGCACGGTGCTCGGCGGCGCGTTGATCAGCCCCCACATCGCCTCGCATGTGCTGCGCCATACGCCCGCCGCGATCAGCACACCCGCCGAAGCCGCGATGGTCGTCATCATGGTGATTTACGTGATCGCCGCCCTCTTCAATCTGCGCATTCCCGACACTGGCGCACGCTACCCGCGCCAGCAGCACGGTGTCATCCGCCTCATCACCGATTTCGCCGACTGCTTTAACACGCTCTGGCGCGACAAGCTCGGCCAGATCTCGCTTGCGGTCACAACGCTCTTCTGGGGTGCGGGCGCGACGCTGCAATTCATCGTGCTCAAGTGGGCCGAAGTTTCGCTCGGCATGTCGCTCTCCGAAGGCGCGGTGCTCCAGGCCGTGGTGGCCGTGGGCGTGGCGGCCGGCGCCATGATCGCGGCCGCGCGCGTGCCGCTCAAGAAGTCGCTCTCGGTGCTGCCGGTCGGCATCATCATGGGTCTTGCGGTCATGCTGATGGCGTTCTACACGCGATATCTCTTTCCGCCGCATTGGGGCCTGCATATTGGCCACATGCGCATTCCCGGCTACCTGATTTTCGCGTACATCTTCCTCATGATCGTGGGCGGCCTTTCGGGCTTCTTCGTCGTGCCGATGAACGCGCTGCTCCAGCACCGCGGCCACGTGCTGCTCTCCGCCGGCCACTCCATCGCCGTGCAGAACTTCAACGAGAACCTCTCGGTGCTCGTGATGCTGTGCCTCTACGCCGTGCTCGTCTGGCTCGACGTGCCGGTGACCATCGTGATCGTGCTGTTCGGCACGTTCGTCTGCCTGATGATGTGGCTCGTGATGCGTCGCCACCAGGCGAATCAACGCTCGTTCGACTCGGTCGCGCTGATCGGCGAAAATCACAGGCATTGATGGGCGCTCCTGTGCGCACACAATCCGGCCGCCACGTCTGCTGAATCGATCCTTCCCTGCGCACGCGCGGCGCCATGCCGCGCGCGACGCGCACCTGACGCTGCCATGACTTCTCCGATTTTCAACGTTCTCACGATCGCCGGCTCCGACTCGGGCGGCGGTGCGGGCATTCAGGCCGACCTCAAGGCGTTCTCCGCGCTCGGCGCGTACGGCGCAAGCGTCATCACGGCGCTCACCGCGCAGAACACACGCGGCGTCACGGCGATCCACGCGCCCGACGCGGGTTTTGTCACGGCGCAGCTCGACGCCGTGTTCGACGACATCCGCATCGACTCCGTGAAGATCGGCATGCTCGCCAACGCGGAGATCGTGCGCGCCGTCGCCGACGCGCTGCGCCGCCATCAGCCGCCGCGCGTCGTGCTCGACACCGTGATGATCTCGAAGAGCAATCACGCGCTGCTCGCGCCCGAAGCCGTTGCTGCGCTGCGCGAAGAGTTACTGCCGCTAGCGGGCGTCGTCACGCCGAATCTGCCGGAAGCCGCGGCGTTGCTCGGCGTCTCGCCCGCCGCAGACGAAGCCGCGATGGTGGAGCAAGGCGAAGCGCTGCGCGCGCTCGGTGCGCAGGCGGTGCTGATGAAAGGCGGGCACCTGGGCAGCGCGGACAGCCCCGACTGGCTCATCGAGGCCGGCGGCACGCTGCGCCTGGGCGGCCCGCGCGTGCCGGTCACGAATACGCACGGCACGGGCTGCACGCTCTCTTCTGCCATTGCCGCACTGTGGCCGCAGCGCGGGGCACTCGCACCGGCCATTGGCGAAGCCAAGCAATATCTGACGGCGGCGCTGGAGGCCAGCGAGCGGCTCGACGTCGGTCATGGCGTCGGACCCGTGCATCACTTCTGGCGCTGGTGGTGAGCGTGCTTTCGCGCGCTCATTGACGTGCAAATGCCGCGGCGCGCGCAGGCCAGTCGTCGGGAACGATGAAGCCGCGCGACAGTTCTCGGTAGCCGCCTGTGCTGTCGGCCGAGAATGCCGCGACCAGCACGGGGTCGTCTGGCCGGGCTAGCGCGTCGAGTAACGCGTTGGGGTCGACCGGGGCTGCGACTGCCGTGCCCGGCGCAGCCGCCAGCCTGCGCGGCGCAAGCCATGCGAGCCTCGGCAACACGTTCCAGCCGTCAGCCGCCTGTTGCTGGGCGAAGGCTGGCCAGTCCGAACGCATCACCCACCAGCCGCGCCCATGATCTGCGGCTAGCTCGGGGGCGTCTTCCACCCGTGACGGCGCCGCCTTTCCCGCCCGGTAGAAAAGCCAGCCTTTCACGAACATCTGCGCGAGCCATTGGCCTTCGTAACCCAGCGAGGCAAATTCTTCGCGCGCGCTCAAACGCAGTTGACGGTCGCGCAGATGCGTCAGTTTCAGGTCAAACCGATCGCGCAAATTCGGCCCGACGAATTCGGCGAGCAATGCACGTTCGTCATTGCCCGGTCCCGCGTGCAGGTAGCACTTCACCGCCAGTTCCCAATGCAAGCGCTCTCCGGCACGCGTTCGCACGAGAAAATCGCACTCGCCGAGCGTGAGCCCTGCACGCCGCAGCGGCACGTTCTGCGCGACTAGCTGCGCCGCGGGTCCATTCGCGAGAAACCATCCCAGTAAATTTTCGGCATAGCGGCCAAGGCGATGCGTCGGCGCGGCCATGAGCGCTTCGTGCAGACGCGCCGGATCACGATCGACCTGCGCGAGCCAGTCACGCGTGGCGCGAGCTTCATCGGCATTGGCGCACCATTGCGCTAGCGGCGCGAGCGGTGGTTGCGCACGCAATAGATCGGCGCTGAAGAGCAGCCACGCGAGATCGCGCACGGCTGGGTCGCCGAGGCGATCGATTACGTCGTGGTTCGCGCAAGTAGCGGGCACACGCTTCGACCCAGCATCATCTTGCGGCCCGCCGTCGCCCCCGGCACGGTTGGCACCGGATCCGTCCGCGGGCCGCGCGGCGTTCATCGCTCGCCGCCGGACGCCGCACGCCAGGTGTCGCGCGCGAGACAGAGGTCGGTCCAGGCCTTCGCCTTGTCGTGCAGGCTGCGCAGCAAATAAGCGGGATGATAGGTGACGATGACGGGCACGCCCTCGTACTCGTGGACGCGTCCGCGCAGCGATGCGATGCTGTCATCGGTCTTGAGCAGGCTTTGCGCCGCGAAACGCCCGAGCGCGACGATGATCTTCGGCTTCACGAGCGCCACCTGCCGCTGCAAATACGGCTCGCAGCGCGCGACCTCGTCGGGCTCCGGATTGCGGTTGCCAGGCGGCCTGCACTTGATGACGTTCGCGATATAGACGTTCTCACCCCGTGCGAGCGAGAGCGCGCGCAACATGTTGTCGAGCAGCTTGCCCGCCTGGCCGACGAAGGGCTCGCCCTGGCGGTCCTCGTTCTCGCCGGGCGCCTCGCCGATCAGCATCCAGTCGGCCTCGCGATCGCCCACGCCGAACACAGTGTTGGTGCGCTTCTCGCACAGGCGGCAGCGCGTGCACGAGGCCACGCATTCGGCGAGCGCGTCCCAGTCGAGCGTCGCGACATCGTTGCGCGGTGCGCCGCCAGCCTGAGCCGGCTCGGCGTCGTGTGGCAGAACCGGCTGAGCCACAGAGTCGAACCACGCGAAATCGTCGTCGGCGAGGGGCGGCGGTGCATCGGACGAATGCGGCGCGGGCTTCGATGGCGAAGCGGCGCGCGCAACGAGTTGCGGTGGTTGGGAGAGTTCCGGGGCGGCCGGTTGTGCTTCGGCTGGCTGCGGCGCAGCGACCGGACGCGTCGTTTGCACCACCGGCACCACCGGCGCTTCGGCTTCGGCTTCGGCTTCGGCGCGCGTCACCGCGGACAACGGCGCAACGACCTCTTCTTCGCGAGACGCTTCGAGCGGCGCAGCACCCTGCACCCCTTTGCGCACCCAGCGCGGCGCGAGCCCAAGCTCCTCCAGCGCGATCTCATCGAGCGACATCCGCGCCCTCCCCTGCAAAAGAAAAACGCATCACGAGTGCGTCCTCGCGGCTGTGATGCCGGGCCGGATAGTAGTTCTTGCGGCGGCCGATCGTGACGAAGCCGAACTGTTCGTACAGCCGGATTGCCCGGTGATTCGAAGGCCGAACTTCGAGCAGCAAGCCTTCGAGACTCTGCGTGTGCGCAATGCGCACCGCCTCGCGCAGCATCGCGAGCCCCGCGCCCGCACCCTGCGCCTGAGGCGCAACGCACAGATTCAGCAGATGCATCTCGTCGACCACGGGCATCAGCACGCAATAGCCGATCAGCGTGCCGGTGACGTGGCGCATGCACAGACCGTAGTAGCCATTGCGCAGCGAGTCCTCGAAGTTGCCGCGCGACCACGGAAACTCATACGCGGAACGCTCGATGATCGCGACTTCGTCCAGGTCGCTTTCGGTCATCGGCGACAGGTAGCGGTCGGTCATGAGCACGCCGCTCATTGCGTGCCCTCGCCACCCGCGCCACCGTGGGCGGCCGCCTTCGCGGCAAGGCGCTCGGCCGTGGTCTGCGCGACCTTGTTGCGCACGTATTCGGGCGCGGCCTGGTCGGCGGGTTGCGTGCGGCCCGCGCGAAACGCCCGCAACGCCGCGTGCGCAAGCGGCAATGCGTGGGGGAGCGCCTCGGCGTCGATCGTGCGCGCGGCGGCGGCGGCCGTCAGGCGCGCGCCGAACGCGGCGGCGGCGTTGCCCGCCAGCGTGAACGGTGTATCGGGCGCGGCGATGTGCTCCGGCGAGTCGAGCGATGCGGCCTGCAGCGTGCGCCAGTCGCCGGCTGCGGCATCCCACGCGTAGTCGGCCCAGTAGGCTTCGTCCATGCGCGCATCGAGCGCGGCCAGCACGCGGGTCGCGGCGGGATCGCGCAGCCGTGCGCTCTCCGCGCACACGAGCAGCGTGCCCACGGGCACCACCGGGATATCGAGGCCGAACGCGAGCCCCTGAGCCACGCCCGTCGCCGTGCGCAGCCCCGTGAAGGAGCCCGGGCCCGCGCCGAACGCGATCGCGTCGCAGTCGGCGAGCGTGAGGCCGGCTTCGTCGAACAATTCGCCAATGGCCGGCAGAAGCCGTGTGCTGGAGACGGCGCCCGTGGCTTCGTGGCGCACCCAGACGCTGACTTCCGAGCGCGATCCGGAGGCGGTCTCGCCGCCACCAGAAGGAGAACGATCTGCGCCGCCAGGGGCGACGCGAAGCAGCGCGACCGAGCAATATTCGGTCGAAGTATCGAGGGCAAGCAGCACGGTTTCGGTCATGAGCGCTATTGTAATGCCCCGCCTCCCGAGCGGGCCCACGGCTCTCGCCAACTGGCGGGTACGCGTGCGTCATGGCCTCTTTTGGTGCCGCCGTACCCGGCGCAAGTGGAGGAATCGCTCCAGCTTTTCAGGGGTTTGCGCTGCTACCATCGGCGCGCTGACCTGAACCAATATGCGGAGGAAACTACGATGAGCGACGTGAATACGAAGTTCGCCCAAGCCCAGCAAGACGTGCAGCAATTGCCGGAGCGTCCCGGCAACCTGACGCTGCTGCGCCTTTATGCGCTCTTCAAGCAGGCCACCGAAGGCGACGTCCACGGCGACAAGCCTGGCTTCACCGATATCGTCGGCAAGTACAAGCACGAAGCGTGGGCCGCGCTGCAAGGCACCGCGCAGGAAACGGCCAGGCAGCAGTATGTGGAATTGGTCGAATCGCTCAAGAGCGGCACCACGAGCTGAAGCGGAACGATTGAATTAAAAATTGGCGGGCGGCGGCGCCAGGCGGCCCGGCCTGCCGCGTCACACCGCCGCGCCCGTGCCCTCGCGGTGCATCGCTCTGGCGCGCCGCAACAAAACGAGATATACTGCGTGCTGCGTTGCGCTCCGGTCGCTCGTTCGATCAGCACAACGCCTCGTAGCGTTAAAGCTCCAATCCAGTTTAGAACCTGTCCCCTCCTGCCGTGGCCCTGTTTTCGGGCCGTCAAATATCAGGCTGGCGACTGGCCAATCCCGGCCTAAGTCGCACCCAAAACAGCTTCTAACGAAAAATCCCCCGTTGTGGGCGGATTGCCCCCGTTTTTCGATTTGTTCGCAAAATCCGACGACTTGGGTATGCCGATTGGCGCCGACGTTCTATTTCCTGTGTAACAAGGATTTTCATGACTTCGAGCAATACCCAAAGCCCCCTGGACGCAATCGCCGATCAGGCCCTCGGTCTTCCCGCCGCCGCCGACGCTTCCGCTGAAGCCCCCGCGCAGGCCGCCGAAGTTTCCGACGGTTCGGCGTTCGCGGCACTCGGTCTGTCGCCGGAGATCGTCTCCGGGCTGATCGCAGCGGGCTACAAGGCCCCGACGCCCGTGCAGGAACGCGCCATTCCTGCCGCCATCGCCGGCCGCGACCTGCTGGTCTCGAGCCCGACCGGTTCGGGCAAGACCGCAGCCTTCATGCTGCCCGCCATCGAGCGCTTCGCGCAGATCCAGAAGACGCTGGCTGCCCAGCCGCGCCCGCAAGGCGCGAACGCGCAGCAAGGCGATCGCCGCCAGCGCCGTCCGCAACCGGTGGCGCGCCCCGGTCTCCTCGTCCTCACGCCCACGCGCGAACTCGCGATGCAGGTGACCACGGCCGCTTCGACGTACGGCAAGCACCTGCGCCGTCTGCGCACGGTCAGCATTCTCGGCGGCGTGGCTTACGGCCAGCAGCTGATGCTGCTCGCGAAGAACCCCGAGATTCTCGTGGCGACCCCGGGCCGTCTGCTCGATCACCTCGAGCGCGGCCGCATCGATCTGTCCGAACTCAAGATGCTCGTGCTCGACGAAGCCGACCGCATGCTCGACATGGGCTTCATCGACGACATCGACACGATCGTCGCCGCTACGCCCGAAACGCGTCAGACCATGCTGTTCTCGGCCACGCTCGACGGCAAGATTGCTTCGATCACCAGCCGCCTGCTGAAGGACCCGGAACGTATCGAGATCGTGCGCAAGCTCGAAGCGAGCTCGAACATCGCGCAAACCGTGCACTACGTGGACGACCGCGATCACAAGGATCGTCTGCTCGACCATCTGCTGCGTGACGAAAGCCTCGACCAGGCTGTCGTGTTCACGGCCACGAAGATGGACGCCGACCAGCTCGCCGGCAAGCTCGCCGACGCTGGCTTCGAAAGCGCCGCGCTGCACGGCGACCTGCCGCAAGGCGCGCGTAACCGCACGATCCGTGCGCTGCGCGAGCGTCGCGTGCGCGTGCTCGTCGCGACCGACGTCGCGGCGCGCGGTATCGACATCCCCGGCATCACGCACGTGTTCAACTACGACCTGCCGAAGTTCGCCGAAGACTACGTGCACCGCATCGGCCGTACCGGCCGTGCAGGCCGCTCGGGTGTGGCAGTGAGCCTCGTGCATCACGCCGAGCAAGGCGCGCTCAAGCGCATCGAGCGCTTCGTGCGCTCGCCGCTGCCCGTGAACGTCGTGGCAGGTTTCGAGCCGCGCAAGGCGGCGCCGGCCAACCGTGGCTTCGGCGGCCGCGGCCGTCCGGCTGGTGGCAATGGCGGTGGTCGTCGCTTCGGCAACGGTAACGGTAACGGCAAGCCGGGTGGTTACGGCGCCCGTGGCAGCAATGGTGGCAACGGCAGTGGCAACGGCGGCGGCGATCGCAACGGCAACAGCTGGGGCAACAAGTCGGAAAGCCCGCGCGGCGGCTATGGCGCTCGCGACGGCGGCTCCGGCTCGCGTGAAGGCGGCTTCGGCGGCGGCTCGCGCGGCGGCGAAGGCAACCGTGGCGGCTTCGGCCAGCAACGCGAAGGCTACGGCCGCTCGCGCGAAGGCGGTGGCGGTTACGGCGCGCGCCGTAACGACGGCCCGCGTGGCGCACGTCGCGACAGCTAAATAGTCAAAAACGGCGCACGGCGCGGCCTTCGAGCCGTCCCGCCGCCGCAGCGAAACGCTCAGGACCGGTGCTTAGGCACCGGTCTTTTTTTATCTCCGCACAGATTTCACGATACGAAAAATTTTTTTGCTTCGTAAAAAATGGTGCTGCGTGGCACAAAGGGAACGATTGCAAGATGGAAAATATCGTTTCACATCACAAAATATATTACATAACATGTTGATTTTACTTAAGTAAAAAACATTGAAAAAGCCCGTTGTTCGTCTGTTGCAGGTCGATTGATTTGCCTAGACTCTTATATAAGAGTTAGCGAAACGAAACGACCCCAAAACCCCGGCACTTTCGTTTCGTGAGATTCAGCGGTTCAGCAGTTTCGTTTCAGCGATCCACTTATCACGCAAACGAAGGAGCACACCATGTCGACTCGTCAACAGCAAGCTCAGCAACTCCGACAGCAATGGGAAACCGATCCGCGCTGGGAGGGCATCAAGCGCAACTACACCGCTGAGGACGTGGTGCGCCTGCGTGGCTCGGTCCAGCCGGAGCACACGCTCGCGAAGAACGGCGCGGAAAAGCTCTGGAAAGGCGTGACCACCGAGCCGTTCATCAACGCACTGGGCGCGCTCACGGGCAACCAGGCCATGCAGCAAGTGAAGGCCGGCCTCAAGGCGATCTATCTGTCGGGCTGGCAGGTCGCGGGCGACGCCAACCTCGCCGGCGAAATGTACCCGGACCAGTCGCTCTACCCGGCTAACTCGGTGCCGCAGGTGGTCAAGCGCATCAACAACACGCTCACGCGCGCCGACCAGATCCAGTGGTCAGAAGGCAAGAACCCCGGCGACGAAGGCTACACCGACTTCTTCCAGCCGATCGTGGCCGACGCCGAAGCCGGCTTTGGCGGCGTGCTGAACGCGTTCGAACTGATGAAGGCGATGATCGAAGCGGGTGCTGCTGGCGTGCACTTCGAAGACCAGCTCGCCTCGGTGAAGAAGTGCGGCCACATGGGCGGCAAGGTGCTCGTGCCGACGCGCGAGAATATCGCCAAGCTCACGGCCGCGCGTCTGGCCGCCGACGTCTGCGGCGTGCCGACCGTGCTGCTCGCCCGCACCGACGCGGAAGCCGCCGACCTCGTCACGTCGGACATCGACGACAACGACCGCCCGTTCCTCACCGGCGAGCGCACCGTGGAAGGCTTCTTCCGCACGAAGAATGGCCTCGAACAGGCGATCTCGCGCGGCCTCGCCTACGCGCCGTACGCCGACATGATCTGGTGCGAGACGGGCAAGCCGGATCTGGAGTTCGCGAAAAAGTTCGCCGAAGCGATCCACAAGCAGTTCCCGGGCAAGCTGCTCTCGTACAACTGCTCGCCGTCGTTCAACTGGAAGAAGAACCTCGACGACGCAACGATCGCCAGGTTCCAGCGCGAGCTGGGCGCGATGGGCTACAAATTCCAGTTCATCACGCTCGCGGGCTTCCACTCGCTCAACTACTCGATGTTCAACCTCGCGCACGGCTACGCACGCCAGAACATGAGCGCGTTCGTGGAACTCCAGCAGGCCGAGTTCGCCGCCGCCGAGAAGGGCTTCACAGCGGTGAAGCATCAGCGCGAAGTGGGCACCGGCTACTTCGACGCCGTGACGCAGACAGTCGAGCGCGACGCCTCCACCACGGCGCTGCACGGTTCGACGGAAGACGAGCAGTTTTTCGACAAGAAGGTGGCGTAAGACCACCGGCAGCAACGGCGGCGCAAGCCGCCGCGCTCCAACAGGCAGCCGGCACGCGTACCTTGGCGGGGCGCGCTGGCCGCCTGCCGGCGCGGCGCGGGCGCATGCCGCACGGCGTTCCAGGGAGGAAGCGGTAGAGGACACAGGCCGCGCGTGCTGGACAGAATCCGGCCCGTGGCTCGCCCAGCCAACGCACCGGGCGAGCATGGCCTTGTGCTTCATCGCGAATCCACAGGAAAGCGCGGGGGAAAACGCCCGCTTCGATCGCCGCATGTAACCCTGGCGCGCCAGGCTAGCGATACACGATCACCGGAATTTTCGTATGGGTAAGCACGCGCTGCGTCTCGCTGCCGATCAGCAGGCTGCCGAGCCCGCGACGCCCGTGCGAGGCCATGAAGATGACATCGCAGCCGCCCGATTCGGCGGCTTCGATGATGCCGAGATACGGCGAGGGATGCACGCTCGTCCGGCTGTCGCAGATCACGCCCGCGTCGCGTGCCGCCGCTTCGATTTCGTCCAGATGCACTCGCGCCTCTCGCTCACTGCGCGTCTGGAAGTCGCCGGGCGGCTCGATCACCACGTCGGCGTAAGGCGAGTACGGATATTGCGGCAGGCACGCGTAGGCCGTGACGCGCGCGCCCACCGTGCGTGCGAGGTCGATCGCGCCGTCGATCGCCTTTTTCGACAGTTCCGAACCGTCCGTCGGAACGAGGATGTGCTTGAACATGGCGCCCTCCGTGATCTATCGGATTACGGGCAAGTCGAGGGTCAAAATCAAGGGTGAAAACGCGGGGCAAACACTCAGCCGGCGTCTCGCGCGGGCGAGCGCCTGGGCCCTCAGGTCGATTGTAGTGCGCGAAAAATCCGTGCAAGCCGTGCGTGCGGGTCATCCCGGATATCGGAAACACGCACTGCGCCCTATCCCCAGTAACCGGGTTGACCGTAGGTATGCTTGAGATAGTCGAGAAAGAGGCGCACGCGCAGCGGCAAATGGCGGCGCTGCGGAAACACGGCATGAATGCCGATGGGCGGCGCTGCGAACGCGTCGAGCACGCTCACGAGCCGGCCCGCCGCAATGTCCTCACCGACTTCCCACCACGAGCGCCACGCCAGACCGTGGCCCGCGAGACACCACTCATGCAGCACCGCGCCGTCCGAGCATTCCATCGTCCCCGCCACGCGGATCGACACCACTTTGCCGTCCTGCTGGAACGCCCAGCCGCGCTGCTGGTTCAAACTCACGCCGAAGGCGAGGCAGTTATGGCGCGCGAGGTCGGCGGGCGTTTCGGGCTCGCCGCGGCGCGACAGATACGCAGGCGCAGCCACGCACACGCGCCGGTTTTCACCGAGCTTGAGCGACACGAGGGACGAATCGGGCAATTCGCCCAGGCGCACGGCGCAGTCGAAGCCTTCGTTCACGAGATCAACGAGCCGGTCCGAAAGATCGAGCGCGATGCTCACGTCCGGATGCGCGAGCGTGAAGTCGGGTACGAGCGGCGCGACGTGGCGACGCCCGAAGCCCGCCGGCGCGGACACGCGCAGGTGCCCGCTCGCTTTCACGCCGCCTTCGGACACACTCGCCTCGGCGTTCTGCATGTCGTGAATGATGCGCTGGCAATCCTCGAGGAACGCCGATCCTTCGAACGTGAGCGTGATGCGCCGCGTGGTGCGCACGAGCAGCTTCACGCCGAGGCGCTCTTCGAGCGCATCGATGCGCCGCCCGATGATGGCGGGCGCCACGCCCTCGGCCTGGGCGGCGGCGGAAAGGCTGCCCTTGGCGGCCACGGTGACGAAGGTCTCGATCTGTTTGAAGCGGTCCATCGGTGGGCACTGCGCGCACTGGGCGACAGAAACAGTGGAAAAGAGAAAGTAGGCCGACAGATTAGGTGGGTAAAAGTAAAAGATCAAGTGATCAATCCCGCCTTTTTCAGTGATACGACTCATGAATACAATCGACCTCGACCTCTGAAGACGGAGTGCAAGGCTATGTCGGCCACAACGACACCCACCACGACACGATTTCCCAAGGCAGTGATCTTCGACGCGTACGGCACGCTCTTCGACGTGCATTCGGTCGTCGCTGCCGCCGAGCAGATGTTCCCCGGCCAGGGCGAAGCGCTCTCGCATCTGTGGCGCCTGAAGCAGATCGAGTACACGCAGTTGCGCACGCTCGCCGACCCGGCCGGCGCACGCTACCGCCCGTTCTGGGACGTCACGCTCGACGCACTGCGTTACGCCGCACGCCGCCTGAACCTGTCGCTCACGGGCGCGGGCGAAAAGCGTCTCATGGACGAATACGCCTGCCTCTCGGCTTTCCCCGACGTGCTGCCTGTGCTGCGCCGCCTGCGTGAGCCACGCGAAGACGGCACCCGCATGGGCCTTGCGATCCTCTCGAACGGCAACCCGCAGATGCTCGACATCGCGGTGAAGAGCGCAGGCATGAGCGGCCTCTTCGACCAGGTGCTTTCGGTCGATGCCGTGCGCGCCTACAAGCCGGCCGCCGCCGCGTATTCGCTCGGCACGGGCGCCTTTGACGCCGCGCCACGCGACCTGGTGTTCGTGTCGTCGAACGGCTGGGACGCCGCAGGCGCCGGCTGGTTCGGCTACACCACGTTCTGGATCAACCGCCAGCGGCTGCCTGCCGAAGAGCTCGGCGTGGCGCCGCATGGCACTGGCGGCGGCATGGCAGAACTCGCCGCCTTTCTCGAAACCGCTGCGCCCGAGAGGCAAAGCCGCCCTCGCCCCAGCCCGGGCGCGTGACGGACAAGCCCCTCGCCGCAGCCACAACAACCACGCATTCACAATCTGACCGACCAAGGAGCAAGCAAATGGCGACCACGTTGCAACTGCCGCAAGGCATGCAGATCACGGCTGAAATCCAGCCCGGCTTCGAAACGATCCTCACGCCCGAAGCGCTCGAACTCGTCGCGAAGCTGCACCGCGCGTTCGAGCCGCGCCGCCAGGAACTGCTGAAGGCACGCGTCGAGCGCACGAAGCGCCTCGACGCCGGCGAGCGCCCCGACTTTCTTGCCGATACGAAATCGATCCGCGAAGGCGACTGGAAGATCGCCGCGCTGCCGAAGGATCTCGAATGCCGCCGCGTGGAAATCACGGGCCCGGTCGAGCGCAAGATGATCATCAACGCGCTGAACTCCGGCGCGGACGCGTACATGACCGACTTCGAGGACTCGAACTCGCCGAACTGGGAAAACCAGATCGTCGGCCAGCTCAACCTCAAGGACGCAGTGCGCCGCACGATCTCGCTGGAACAGAACGGCAAGACCTACAAGCTCAACGACAAGACCGCCACGCTGATCGTGCGTCCGCGCGGCTGGCACCTCGACGAAAAGCACGTGACGGTGGACGGTCAGCGTGTGTCGGGCGGTATCTTCGACTTCGCGCTCTATCTCTTCCACAACGCGAAGGAACTGATCTCGCGCGGCAGCGGCCCGTACTTCTATCTGCCGAAGATGGAAAGCCACCTCGAAGCGCGCCTGTGGAACGACACCTTCGTCGCGGCGCAGGAAGGCGTGGGCATCCCGCGCGGCACGATCCGCGCGACGGTGCTGGTCGAGACGATCCTCGCCGCGTTCGAGATGGACGAAATCCTCCATGAACTGCGCGAGCACAGCTCGGGGCTCAACGCCGGCCGCTGGGACTACATCTTCTCGGCAATCAAGAAGTTCAAGAACGACAAGGACTTCTGCCTTGCCGACCGCTCGCAGATCACGATGACGGTGCCGTTCATGCGCGCCTACGCGCTCGAACTGCTCAAGACCTGCCACAAGCGCAACGCGCCGGCTATCGGCGGCATGAGCGCACTCATCCCGATCAAGAACGACGCGGCCGCCAACGACAAGGCCATGGGTGGCGTGCGTTCGGACAAGGCGCGTGACGCAACGGACGGCTACGACGGCGGCTGGGTTGCGCACCCGGGCCTCGTACCCATCGCGATGGAAGAGTTCGTGAAGGTGCTCGGCGACAAGCCGAACCAGATCAGCAAGCAGCGCGCGGATGTCAACGTCGCGGGCAAGGATCTGCTCGACTTCCGTCCGGAAGCGCCGATCACCGAGACGGGCCTGCGCAACAACATCAACGTGGGCATCCACTACCTCGGCTCGTGGCTCGCGGGCAATGGCTGCGTGCCGATCCATAACCTGATGGAAGACGCCGCGACCGCCGAAATTTCGCGCTCGCAGGTGTGGCAGTGGATCCGCTCGCCCAAGGGCAAGCTCGAAGACGGCCGCAAGGTCACGGCCGAACTCGTGCGCGAACTGATCCCGCAGGAGCTGGACAAGGTGAAGGCGTCGGTCGGCGGCGACACGAAGCCGTACGAGCGCGCCGCGCAGATCTTCGAGAAGATGTCGACGTCGGAAAACTTCGTCGAGTTCCTGACGCTGCCGCTGTACGAAGAGATCTAATCGCTCGGCACGCCTAACGAATAGCCGATGAAAAAGGCCCGGCGGGTGTGAGCCCGCCGGGCCTTCGTGTTTTCACGCGCCGCGCCTCGAACGATCAGCGCGCGAGCCGATGCGCGACCCAGTCGCCGCCTGCGATCTCGGGGCGTCCTGCGATGGCGGCGGACGCAACCGGATAGTAGAGGCAAGCGATCCGTTCGCCCTGTACCTCGAGATCCACTTCCTGCGAAACGAAGAGACCGTCGACGCCCGGATAAACCTGCTCGATTTCGTCGAGCACGGCGAGAAGCGCGTCGTCGACTTCATAGACGTCGCCGACGACCGTCGATTGCGCGTCCGCCGATCCGGCCACCATCCCAGGATAGGCGCCGAAGTCGAAGAGCCGGCCGGCGAGCGTGGTGAGACCGAGGTGACGCGGGCGCGCGATCGCATTGCGATCCGCCACGAGGTTGATGTCGTTGATCTCGCCCGCGCGCAGCGTGCCGTAGACGAACACGTATTTCACTCTTTTCTCTCCTTCAAGGCGGCTCGCGCCACACGAGCACGCTGTCGATTCGCCCACATTATGCCCGGCCATAAATGCGTGCGGCCCAAGCCCTCGAACGCGAGACGTCTACAATGGGTGCGCCACTCGCCAAATCCGCCGCCCTGCCCGTCATGCCCGAGGATTTACCCAGCTTCGCACCCAACGACGTACGCAACGAGGCGCAGCCGCGCGCCGAACTCGTCGATATCCCGCCCGAGTTCGCGCCTACACCTACGCATCCTATCCGCGTGCGCTCGCGGCCCATGCCGGCCGGGGTGTGCATCGCACAGCATACGCACGCGTGGGCGCAACTCGCCTACTCGTCGCGCGGCGTGCTGCGCATGGCGACGCCCGGCACGACGTGGATGGTGCCGCCCTCGCGCGCGATCTGGGTGCCGCCTCACATCACGCACGAAGTGGCGATCGTCGAGGACGCGTTCCTGCGCACGCTCTACGTAGACGAATCGGTGATTCCGCCCGGCCTCGACGCGTGCCGCGTGGTCGAAGTCTCAGGCCTCCTGCGCGAGACGATCGCGGCGCTCGACGAGCGCGGCATTCCCACCGCGCGCGAGCGCCTGCTCGGCGCGCTGGCGCTCGACGAGATCACACGCTCGGCGCCGCTGCCGCTCGCCGTGCCGATGCCCGAGGAAAAGCGCCTGCGCGCGCTGTGCGAAGCGCTGATCGCCGACCCGGCGGGACCCGGCTCGCTCGAATACTGGGCCGCACACGTAGGCGCGAGCACGCGCACGATCGCGCGGCTCTTTCGTCAGGAACTTGGGGTGAGCTTTTCGCAGTGGCGCCAGCAGGCGATTCTCGCGCGCGCGATCCCACTGCTCAATCAGGGACGCCCGATGGCCGTCGTGGCGCAGGAACTCGGCTACCAGAGCCAGAGCGCGTTTTCGGCGATGTTTCGCCGCGCCTTCGGCGAGAGCCCGCGCGCCTTCATCGCGCGCGGCACGGCCGATCGCGACGAGGATGAACCGGAAGATTCCGTGGCCGCCGCGCGCGATGACCATCGCGACGACAACGCGCGTTGAGTGGGAGATCGGCCAGGTTCAGACAAGCCGCGTCATGTGGCGAATCGAGCCGAGGCGCGCAAGCCTCGGACCCGCCACGCGATACCCCATGCGCAGATAGAGACGTGCTGCGGGGTTATCGACGAACACGCGCAGTTGCAACTCGCGCAGGCCGCGCTCGCGGGCCCATTGGTGCGAGATGTCGAGCAAAAAGGTGCCTGCGCCATTGCCGCGATACCCCTGAGCGATCTGCACGTCGCGAATGTGCAGCGAGTCGCCCTCTTGCGTCACGCGCAGCACGCCAATTGCCTCGCCGTCGAGTTCGAGGATGAAATTCTCCGACTCGCGATAACTCGCCAGAAAGAGATCGCCGCGCCAGACGAGGTGATGCCGCAGATAGTAGCCACCCATGTTGTTGCGCGTGAGCGTCTCCGCGAACTCGAAATCGTCCATGGTGGCGCGGCGCAGCTGAAACGGCGACGGAATGTCGTTCGGTGCGAACATGTCGGCAAGCGGGGAAACGAAGTTTCGACAACGCTACGATAACGCGCGGCCGCCGGCAATCGCAGATTGTCCGTACGGCAAAACGAAAGGACGCGTAGGGAGAGTATGAGGATGGAAGTAGGAGAACGTCTGCGGAAAAAGAAAAAGCCCGTTGGACGTATCCAACGGGCTTCGTTCTGGCGGAGCGGACGGGACTCGAACCCGCGACCCCCGGCGTGACAGGCCGGTATTCTAACCAACTGAACTACCGCTCCAGCTTGCTGCTCACCGGCGGGCGTCGGTCGATTCCCGCTGGCGGCGTCGCCATACTACGCTTTGGCGCCGCATTTTGATTTGGCGTCCCCTAGGGGATTCGAACCCCTGTACTCACCGTGAAAGGGTGATGTCCTAGGCCTCTAGACGAAGGGGACAACACAGGCATAAGCCTTGGAACTGCAGCGGTTCGCAATTGCCGAAGCAACTGCGGAACGGCTTTGAAGCTGGCGGAGCGGACGGGACTCGAACCCGCGACCCCCGGCGTGACAGGCCGGTATTCTAACCAACTGAACTACCGCTCCAGCTTGCTGCTCATTTCTCACATCACACCAGCGGGCGTCGGTCGATTCCCGCTGGCGGCGTCGCCACACTGCTCTTTGGCGCCGCATTTTGATTTGGCGTCCCCTAGGGGATTCGAACCCCTGTACTCACCGTGAAAGGGTGATGTCCTAGGCCTCTAGACGAAGGGGACAACACGGGCTTGCGCCTGTAATCGTCACTTTAACTAAAAAGCCCGCTCACAGTTTCTGAACGGGCTCGATCTGGCGGAGCGGACGGGACTCGAACCCGCGACCCCCGGCGTGACAGGCCGGTATTCTAACCAACTGAACTACCGCTCCAGTTCGACACAATCAGATGGATGTCGGTTGATTTCCACCTGGTGCCTCGCCAATCTCATTGACGACGCTCATGTCTGGCGTCCCCTAGGGGATTCGAACCCCTGTACTCACCGTGAAAGGGTGATGTCCTAGGCCTCTAGACGAAGGGGACATGATCTTTTCAGATAATGCCTTTACCACACTCTACTGCTTACTACGCGTTCTGTTGGTGGAGGTAAGCGGGATCGAACCGCTGACCTCTTGCATGCCATGCAAGCGCTCTCCCAGCTGAGCTATACCCCCTTGCAGAACAGAAGCGAGATTTTAAACATCAATTTCGCTTTCGTCAAGAGCTTTTGAATCGTTTTTTGAAGCGCTTCGAGGTTTCCTTGAAACATCGTTGCCCGATTCTGCGGCTCTTTGCGTGAGATTTGCTGCCATCTCGCGCTCCGTATTCAACGGAGCCCGAATACTACAAGAACTGCCGCCCGGGCGCTAGGGTCCGGGCGAATAATTCTTCAAAAAATTTACTTTGCAGCCGAAATACCCTTCTCGATGCGGCTCACCACCGCATCGCGGCCGAACAGCACGAGCACCGCATCGACCGACGGCGTATGCGTCGTACCCGCTACGAGCAAGCGGGCCGGCATCGCGAGCTGCGGCATCTTGAGCTTGTGCGTGGCGAGCGTAGCCTTGAGCGCGGCCGAGACGCCCTCCTTCGTCCACTCCGCGCCCTTGAGCGCGGCGGCGAGATCGGCGAGCGCGGGGCGCACGGCTTCCGTGATGTGCTGCGCGAGCGCGTCGGCTTCCGGCTGCGGCTCGCGATAGAACATCATCGCGCTCTCGGCGATCTCCTTGATCGTGTTCGCACGGTCCTTGAAAAGCGCGACTACGCCTTCGAGCGACGGGCCCTTGGCGAGCGCGGCTTCGTCCACGCCGAGCGCGGCGAAGAACGGCTTCGAGAGCTCTGCGAGGCGCGCTTTGTCCACTTCCTTCAGGTAGTGGTTGTTGAGCCAGTTGAGCTTGTTGTGGTCGTACTGTGCGGGCGACTTGCCCAGGTGGTCGAGATCGAACCACTCCACGAACTGCTCGCACGTGAACACTTCGGCGTCGCCGTGCGACCAGCCGAGGCGCGCGAGATAGTTGAGCACCGCTTCCGGCAGATAGCCTGCGTCGCGATAGCCCATCACGCTCATCGCGCCGTGGCGCTTGCTCATCTTTTCGCCCTGCTCGTTGAGCACGGTAGGCAGGTGCGCGTAGACCGGTGGCTCGCCGCCGAGCGCGCGCAGGATGTTGATCTGGCGCGGCGTGTTGTTCACGTGGTCGTCGCCGCGAATCACGTGCGTGATCTTCATGTCGAGGTCGTCTACGACCACGCAGAAGTTGTAGGTCGGCGTGCCGTCCGGGCGTGCGATCACGAGGTCGTCGAGCTCTTCGTTCGAGATCTCCACGCGGCCCTTGACAGCGTCGTCCCATGCCACCATGCCCGTGAGCGGGTTACGGAAGCGCAGCACCGGCTGCACGCCCTCCGGCGGCGTGGGCAGTACCTTGCCCGGCTCCGGGCGCCACGTGCCGTCGTAGCGCGGCTTCTCGCCGGCGGCACGCTGGCGTTCGCGCAGCGCGTCGAGCTCTTCGGTCGACATGTAGCACGGGTACACGAGGCCCTGCTCCTGCATCTCCTTGAGCACTTCGCGATAACGGTCCATGCGCTGCATCTGGTAGAACGGACCTTCATCGAAATTCAGGCCGAGCCAATCCATGCCTTCGAGGATCGCATCGACCGATTCCGACGTCGAACGCTCGAGGTCGGTGTCTTCGATCCGCAGCACGAAGACGCCCTTGTTGTGGCGCGCGAACGCCCACGGGTAAAGCGCGGAACGGATGTTGCCGAGGTGGATGAAGCCGGTCGGGCTCGGCGCGAAGCGGGTACGGACGACAGAGGTAGTCATGGGCGATTACTCGAAGGCGACGCCATCCGGAGCGCGGCGCTGGCGAGAAAAGCAGCGACGGCGGCGGACGGCCAGGGTTCGCGGCGCGTTCGACCCGCGCGGCTGGCGCGGGAGCGCCGGGGCGCGCGCAGCCTCGCGCACACGAACGGGAATCCGGAAAATGAGAGACGGGATTATACCCGCCATGCACCGCTTCGACCTGACGGAGAGGCCCGGAGCGCGCCTGCGGGCGCGACGTTTCTCTCATGCAAACGTCCGCGCGCTCGCAAACCGTCGAGCGCGTTGTCATCTACCGACACATCGCGTTACATGCACGCTCGCTAAACCGACCGCGCTTTGCCTTATGATGTCGGCGCGCCGCCACTACGATGCGGCGTCGCGCGCGCAAACACAGATACTCGGCCGCCCGCGCGAGCAGACCGGGGTACCGCGCCGTTGCTTGTCGGACACGCACGCGGACCGCATGGAGAATCTTCTTGAAGCAGTCATCGCCCTCGTTGAGCCGCCGGCACTTTTCGCTTGCGGCCGCCTCCACCGTCCTTGCCGCCTGCACGACCGCGGGCACGCAGACCGCCAGCGTCCCGCCGCCCGTCACCACCGCGCCCCCGCCGCCCGTCGCCAGGCCGACGCGCCCGATTCGCGTGGGCCTCGCGCTCGGCGGCGGCGCGGCCCGCGGCTTCGCGCATATCGGCGTGATCAAGGCGCTCGAAGCGCGCAACGTGCAAGTCGACTTCGTGGTCGGCACGAGCGCAGGCTCGGTCGTCGCGGCGCTTTACGCCTCGGGCATGAACGGTTTCGCGCTCAACAAGCTCGCACTGACGATGGACGAAGCCTCGATCAGCGACTGGGCGATGCCGTTTCGCACGCGCGGCCTCCTGCAGGGCGTGGCGCTCCAGAACTATCTGAACACCACGCTGCACGACCGCCCCATCGAGAAGATGGCGAAGCCGCTCGGTGTCGTCGCGACCGACCTGCGCACGGGCCAGCCCATCCTGTTCCAGCGCGGCAACACAGGCATTGCCGTGCGCGCGTCGTGCAGCATTCCGTCGATTTTCGAGCCCGTGAAGATTGCGGGCCATGAATACGTGGACGGCGGCCTCGTGAGCCCCGTGCCGGCCTCGTTCGCGCGTCGGATGGGCGCCGACTTCGTGATCGCCGTGGACATCTCGGCGCGCCCGGAAACGGCCTCGACGCTGAGTCAATTCGACGTGCTGATGCAGACCTTCACGATCATGGGCCAGACGATCAAGACCTACGAGCTCGACAAGTACGCCGACGTCGTGATCTGCCCGAACCTCAATGCGATGTCGAGCAGCGACTTCACGCAGCGCAACGCGGCGATTCTCGCGGGCGAGGAAGCCGCGGCGCGCATCATGCCGGAACTCGAACGCAAGCTCTCCGCGGCGCGCCTGACGGCCTGATCGCCGGATCCAAGCGCCCTTTAAGCGGGCGCACAAACGCAAAAAGCCTGCTTCGCAACAAGCAGGCTTTTTGTTCACGATAAAACCTCGATCAGTTGCCGCCGTTGCCGTCGAACTGTGCGCTCACGCGCTTGAGGTTTTGCTGCTGGTCCGGCGTGAACGACGTTTCGATACGGCGTGCACCCGTGAAGCGCTTTTCCCAGTAGCCGTCGTCGAGGTCGTCAACACGGATCGTGCTGCCGGTGGACGGCGAATGCACGAACTTGTTGTCGCCAATGTAGATGCCGACGTGCGAGAACGTGCGGCGCATGGTGTTGAAGAACACGAGGTCGCCCGGCTTCAGGTTGCTCATGCTGACCTTCTCGCCCACCCGGCTCATTTCCTCGGCGCGGCGCGGCAGCGACATGCCGAGCGTGTCCTGGAACACGTAGCGCACGAAGCCGCTGCAGTCGAGGCCGGAGTCGGGCGTGTTGCCGCCCCAGCGGTAACGCACGCCAATCATGTTGAGTGCGCCAACAACGACGTCGCCGGCTTTGCCGGCCATGCCGGAAAGGAACGCCTTGGCGCCGCCTTCGGTCGGGGCCGGAGCCGCCGCCGGGGTCGCCTGGTTGGCATTCTGAAGTGCGTTCTGCAATGCGGGGATGGACTGCGGATTCGCCGCGTTGCTCGGCGAAAATGAGGCATTCTGGTTAAAGCTGCTTACTTCGTCGGCGAACGCGCCGGGAGCTGCGGCCATCAGTACGCCGATGAACATCCCGGCGACGACGCGCGTGCAAGCCTGGGTCAGGTATCGGTGCTGCATTGGTCGGTAGAAATTTCCCGTAAATCAGGGAGTTAGTAGAAAAGTTTGGACGATACTAGCCAGTAAGTATTTGTGTGTCAAAACAAATAGAAAAATTCAATCGCGATATTCACCTCATTGGTGAATTTCACCGAACTTCACCCTCAAGTTCCGCCAAAGCCTAGCGGTCGAATGCAGCTTTCAACAATTTTCGGGTGTAAGGATGGGCCGGTCTATCGAAGATATTCGCGACCTCTCCCGACTCGACGATCGCTCCGTTCTGCATCACCACCACCCGGTGCGCCATCGCGCCGATCACCTCCAGGTCGTGGCTGATGAACACGTAGCCCAGGTTGTACTTGCGCTGCAACTCCGTCAACAATCTCAACACCTGTTGCTGGATCGAAACGTCGAGCGCACTGGTCGGTTCGTCGAGCACGATCACGCGCGGCTCCAGCACCAGCGTGCGGGCAATGGCGATACGCTGGCGCTGGCCGCCCGAAAATTCGTGTGGGTATCGTTGCAAAGCGGTGCGATCGAGGCCCACTTCGCGCAGCACGCCGACGACGCGCTTGCGCCGCTCCTCGGTGGAAAGATCGGGCCGATGCAGCGCGAGCCCCTCCCCCACGATGCGCTCGATAGTCTGGCGCGGAGAAAGCGAACTGAACGGGTCCTGAAAGACAACCTGCAGATGCGAGCGCAACGAAAGCCTGTCGCGGCCCCGATAGCTCGCGATCGGCCGCCCCTGGAACTCGACGACACCGCCTGCCGTTCGCTGCAACCCCAACATCGCCATCGCAAGCGTCGTCTTGCCCGATCCGGACTCGCCGACAATGCCGAGCGTCTCGCCCTGGCGCACCGCGATGTTCGCGTCGTTCACGGCGCGATAGCGCCCCTTCTGCCACCAGCCGCGAAAACCCGGCAGCTTCGTTGCGAAGTCGACGATCACGTCCTTCGCCTGCAAGAGAACCGGCGCGATCGGCAGGACGGGCAGCACGTGGCGCTCGGGCCGGCTCGCGATCAGCCGTTGCGTGTACGGGTGTTGCGGCGCCTCGAAAATCTGCTCGATGCTGCCCGACTCCACGAGCCTGCCCTTCTCCATCACGGCCACGCGCTGCGCGAAGCGGCGCACGAGGTTCAGGTCGTGCGTGATGAGCAGCACCGACATACCGCGCCGCGCTGCCTCCTCGCGCTGCAGTTCGAGCAGCAGATCGACGATCTGGCCGCGGATCGTCACATCGAGCGCCGTGGTCGGCTCGTCGGCGAGCAAAAGACGCGGACGGCACGCGAGGGCCATCGCGATCATCACACGCTGGCGCTGGCCGCCCGAGAGCTGATGCGGATAACTCGACACGCGCCGCCGCGCCTCGGTAATGCCCGTGCGCTCGAGCAACCCCACCGCCTGCTCGTAGGCCGCTTTCTTCGAGACGCCGTCGTGCAGCACGATGGTTTCCGCGATCTGCTCGCCGATCGTGTAGAGCGGATTGAGCGCCGTCATCGGCTCCTGGAAGATCATCGCGACGTCGTTGCCGCGCAGACCCCGCATCGCGCGCTCGCTCTTTGCGAGCAGATCGTCGCCGTCGAGGCGGATGGTGCCGCTGATCTGCGCATCTTGCAGCAGGCGCAGAACCGCGAGCGCGGTGACGGTCTTGCCCGAGCCCGACTCGCCGACGAGCGCCACGCGCTCGCCTCGTCCGATCGCGAGCGAGACGTCATCGACGACGAGCGTCTCGTCAAAGCGCACGCTCAAGTGTTCGATCGAGAGGAGCGGCGCGGCTTTGTCCTGAGGCACGGTGCTCACTGGTTGCCTCCGGCCTTCATGGCGTCGGAAATGCGCGTGTCGAGCGCGTTGCGTAGCGCGTCGCCGATGAATGTGAGCAGCAGAAGCGTCGCCACGAGCACGCCGAAGGTCGAGAGCGCGATCCACCATGCGTCGAGATTGCGCTTGCCCTGCGCGAGCAACTCGCCGAGGCTCGGCGTGGGTGCGGGCACGCCAAGACCCAGGAAGTCGAGGCTCGTGAGCGCGAGAATCGCGCCGCTCATGCGAAACGGCAGGAACGTGATGACGGGCGTGAGGCTATTGGGCAGCACGTGATGCCAGATGATCTGCCAGTTCGAAAGGCCCATTGCGCGCGCGGCGAGCACATAGTCCTGGTTGCGGTTGCGCAGGAATTCGGCGCGCACATAGTCGGACAATCCGATCCAGCCGAACAGCGAAAGCAGCACGATCAGCAGCACGAAGCCCGGCTCGAAGATCGCCGCGAAAATAATCAGCAGATAAAGCTCGGGTAGCGAACTCCAGATCTCGATGAGACGCTGTCCGAAGATATCGACCTTGCCGCCGAAGTACCCTTGCACCGCGCCCGCCAGCACGCCGAGCAGCGTGCCGATGGCAGTGAGCACGAGCGCGAACTCCACCGACACGCGAAAGCCATAGAGCAAGCGGGCAAACAAGTCGCGGCCGCTCTCGTCGGTGCCGAGCCAGTTCTGGCGCGACGGCGGCGCGGGGTTCGGCACTTTCGCGAAGTAGTTGAGCGTGTCGTAGTAGTACGGGTTCGGCGGATAGATCGCGAAGTTGCCCGGCGCGTCGAAGCGGTGACGAATGTACGGATCGAGGTAGTCGGCAGGCGTCGGGAAATCGCCGCCGAACGCGGTTTCCGGATAGTCCTTGAATAACGGGAAATACAAGTGCCCCTCGGAGCGCACGACGATCGGCTTGTCGTTGCACCAGAGCGGACCCGCGAGACTCGCCGCGAACGCGACGAGAAACACGATCAGGCTCCAGTAGCCAAGGCGCTGCTGCCTGAAGCGCAGCCACACGCGGCGGGCGGGCGTGGGCGACTTGAAGGCGTGCACGCTCTCTGTGCGAAGTTCGGGCTCGGCGCCAGCGCGGACTCGGTTCAACTCAGCGCTCCAGTTGTTCGAATTGGATGCGGGGATCGACCCACACGTAGCACAGATCGGAGATCAGTTTGGTTAGCAGTCCGATCAACGTAAAGAGGTACAGCGTGCCGAGCACGACCGGATAATCGCGCCGCACGACGGATTCGTACGAAAGCAGACCTAGCCCGTCGAGCGAGAAAAGCGTTTCGATCAGCAGGCTGCCGGTAAAGAACGCGCCGATGAACGCCGCCGGGAACCCCACCACGAGCGGCAGCAACGCGTTGCGAAATACGTGCTTCCAGAGCACGGTTCGCTCCGAGAGCCCTTTCGCGCGCGCGGTCAGCACGTATTGGCGGCGGATCTCTTCGAGAAAGGCGTTCTTGGTCAGCATGGTCGTAACGGCGAAACTGCCCACCACCGAGGCCGTCACGGGCAGCGTGATGTGCCAGAGATAGTCGAGAATCTTGCCGCCGAGCGAGAGCGTGTCCCAGTTATCGGAGGTGAGATTGCGCAACGGGAAGAGTTGCAGGAACGAGCCGCCGCCAAACAGCACGAGCAGCAGCACGCCCAGCACGAAGCCCGGAATCGCGTAACCGACGAGCACGACCAGGCTCGTCACGAGATCGAACCGCGAGCCGTTGCGCACCGCTTTCGCGATGCCCAACGGCACCGATATCAGATAGGTGAGAAAGAAGGTCCAGAGGCCAATGCTGATCGAAACCGGCAGCTTGGAAATAATGAGCGACCATACGCTCTGGTGATGGAAGTAGCTCTGTCCGAGATCGAAGCGCGCAAAGCGCCCGAGCATCAGGAAATAGCGTTGCAGCGGCGGCTTGTCGAAGCCGTAAAGCTGCTTGAGCTGTGCGATCTGCTGCGCGTCCACGCCCGAATGTGCGCGCATGCCAAATGGCATGCCCTGCTCCGCGCCCCGCCGCAATTCGCGCACCGCCTGTTCGACGGGGCCGCCCGGCACGAACTGGATCACGCCGAAGGTCAGCGTGAGCACGCCGAGCAGCGTCGGGATCATCAGCAGCAGGCGTTTGACGATGTAGCTCCACATGATTTCGATGCTTTCCGTCGTGTCCGTTGTTAATGACCCGCCGCTCGCGGTCCGGGCTGCGGCTTGAACCACCACGTCGAGATGATCCAGTCGTTCGCGCCATAGTACAGCGGCAATTTCGCCGGATACACCAGCGTGTTCTTGAACGCCACACGGTGCGTCGCGCTATACCACTGCGGCACCACATAGTAGCCGTGCATCAGCACCCGGTCGAGTGCATGCGTGGCGTCGAGCAGTTGCTGGAGCGTCTGCGCCTGCGTGAGCGCCTTGAGGAGCGCGTCGACGGCGGGCGACTTCAGGCCGAGCAGATTGCCCGAGCCCGGCGTCTCGGCGGCCTTGCTGCCGAAGCGGTCGACCTGTTCCGCGCCCGGCACCTGGACGTCGGGGAACTTGATGGTCGTCATGTCGAAGTCGAAGGCGTCGAGCCGCTTCTGGTAGAGCGCGAAATCGACCGAGCGATAGTTCACCTGGATGCCAAGCCGCCTGAGCGCCTGGGTGTACTGCGCCATGATCGGCGCCCACTGCGCCGAAGCGCTCGTGTCGTCGAGCACTTCGAACGTAAACGGCTCGCCCTTCGCGTTGCGCAGCGCGCCGTCGCGATAGGTCCAGCCGGCGTCAGCGAGCAGCGCGCGCGCCTTGAGCAGATTCGCGCGCAGCGATCCCGGCGGGGTTGTATCGGGCTGCAAGGGCGGCGGCCCGAACACGGCAGGATCGAGCGATTTGCGCCACGGCTCGAGCAATGCAAGCTCGCCAGGCGATGGCAGCCCCTTTGCCTGCAGCTGCGTGTTCGCGAACCAGCTGTCGATGCGGCGGTACTGGCTATAGAACAGCATGCGGTTGAGCCACTGGAAGTCGAGCGCGAGGTCGAGGGCGCGGCGCACGCGCACGTCCTGGAACACGGGCTTGCGCAGATTCATGACGAAGCCTTGCATGCCGGTGCCGTTGTGCTGCGGGAACTCGCGCTTGATGAGCTCGCGGCTGTCGAAGCGCTTGCCGACATCGCGCCGCACCCAGTTGCGCGCGACATATTCGACGAGCGCGTCGTACTCGCCCGCCTTGAAGGCCTCGAGGCGCGCCACGTCATCCGAATACAGCTTGTAGGTAATGCGCTCGAAGTTGTTGGTGCCCACGCGCACCGGCAGGTCCTTGCCCCAGTAGTTGGGATCGAGTTTGTAAGTGATCGTGCGGCCGTTCGAGTAGCGGTCGATCACATATGGGCCGCTGCCGATCGGTTGCTCGAACGCGAGCTGATCGAAGGCGATGCGGCTGCCGTCCGCGCGCAAGCCCCACTTGTGCGAAAACACCGGCATGCCGCCCGCGATGAGCGGCAGCTCACGGTTGTTGCTGTGGAACTCGAAGCGGATCGTCGCGGGATCGACCACCACCGCGCGCGTGATCTCGCTGAAGTACGCCTGCATGGAGGGCGCGGCCTGGCGGCTCTTCAGGGTATCGAGCGAGAACTTCACGTCTTCGGCCGTCACCGGGTCGCCGTTCGAGAAGCGCGCCTTCGGGTTGATGTGAAATGTCACCGAAAGCGCGTCGGGCGCGATGCGGATATCGTCGGCGAGCAAACCGTAGGCCGAGGCCACTTCGTCGAGACTCCCCGTCGTGAGGCTCTCGAACAGCATGCCGAGCCCCGGCGCCGCATTGCCGCGCAGCGTGAACGGGTTGAACTTGTCGAAGCTCGTGAGGCGGTCGGGATTGGCGAGGACGAGCGTACCGCCCTTGGGCGCATCAGGGTTCACGTAGTCGAAGTGCGCGAATCCTTGCGGATATTTGGGTTCGCCGTACTGCGCGATGGCGTGGACCGCGTACGCGCAGGGCATGGCCATCAGCCCGAATGCGAGCGCCAGACACATCGCCGCCAGCCTTTTGCCAAGTGCGAGCCGTGCCGCAGGAACAGTTGCCCCAAGCGCGCCGAGCGCCGTCCTGCCTCGCGTTCCTGTCGTCATAGATCGGTAATTGTCCAGGCTGCCTTGTCAGTTGTGAGAGAATTCTACCCAAACCACGCGGCGCCGCCCCCACAGGCGCTGGCGCATTGACCTGATTTAGGAGAATTCATGGGCTTCCTCGCTGGCAAACGCATCCTGTTGACCGGCCTGCTGTCGAACCGTTCGATCGCGTACGGCATCGCGCAGGCATGCAAGCGCGAAGGCGCGGAACTGGCGTTCACGTACGTCGGCGACCGCTTCAAGGACCGCATCACCGAGTTCGCGCAAGAATTCGGCAGCGACCTCGTGTTCCCCTGCGATGTAGCCGACGACGCGCAAATCGAAGCGCTCTTCACGGACCTCAAGCAACACTGGGATACGCTCGACGGCCTCGTCCACTCGATCGGCTTCGCACCGCGCGAAGCGATCGCGGGCGACTTCCTCGATGGCATGACCCGTGAGAACTTCCGCATCGCGCACGACATTTCGGCATACAGCTTCCCGGCGCTCGCCAAGGCTGCCAAGCCGATGCTCGCTCAGAACGCTTCGCTGCTGACGCTGACCTATCTCGGCGCAGAGCGCGCCATCCCGAACTACAACACCATGGGCGTCGCGAAAGCCGCACTCGAAGCGAGCGTGCGTTATCTCGCGGTGGCGCTCGGTGCGCAAGGCGTGCGCGTGAACGGCATCTCCGCCGGCCCGATCAAGACGCTTGCGGCGAGCGGTATTAAGGGCTTTGGCAAGATCCTCGATTTCGTCGCGCAGAACGCCCCGCTGCAGCGTAACGTGACCATCGAGCAGGTCGGCAATTCCGCCGCGTTCCTGCTGTCCGATCTGGCAGCCGGCGTGACCGCCGAGATCATGCACGTCGACTCGGGCTTCAACGCCGTGGTTGGCGGCATGGCCGGCCTCGAGTAAGCCTCTCTTTGCGTTGCGTGCGCGTCGTTGCGCGCGCAACGGCAAGAATGCAAAAGCCGCCCAATGGGCGGCTTTTCTTTTGGTGCGGTGCTTAATGTCCCATGCGCGCCGTGTCACGCGCATCACGCCGGCAACAAACCTCGCGGCTTAGTGCCAATGTCCCGGGGGACCGCCGTGGTCGCGGTCGCCGTGGTCGCGGTCATAGTGGCCGCGGCCCGGACCGCCATAGCCGCCGTGGTGGCGATACCAGTCATCGCGGCCCCAGTAGCGGCGGCCGTCCCAGTAACGGTCGCCATGCCAGCCGATGACGATGGCAGGCGGCGCACCATAATAAACGGGAGCCGGCTGATAAACGACCGGCGGCGGGGGCGGCGCGTAGACCGGCTGCGGAGCGACATAAACCGGGGCCGGAATACCGATGTTGACACCAACGCTCACGCCAGCCATAGCGGCGCTCGATGCGCCGATAGCCACGCCCCCGAGCAGCATTGCAACAACACGTGGGAACTTCATGGACTCACCTTTCGGGTTTGATGTTTTGTTGAAACCAATATAACGCACGGCTTTCGCCCGCGTATTTCAAACTTGTAATAACTGATGCACAAACCTGGCCTGCATTCGACGTCGTTACGTCTCGTTACACCAACGCGAAGGCTTGTGGCGCGCAACTCAATGCGAATGCGCAGATCGGGCGCATGCGTCTCGCGACCCGCTTCTGCCGTGAGTTTGAGCAACGCGGCGAACTATGGCGCAGCGGAGGATATCACCGCTGGCGCCAAAGCGTGCGGGCCGCAACAGGGTCCTGGGCTCACGCACGCGCAGCACACAGCGATGCTGCTATGCGGCCGCTGCATTCACGCGACAAACTTCACTTCATTCGCATTACGAATTACTTTCTGCGCGCCCCGCTTTCCCACGAAGCGTTGCGCCCGAAATCAGTGCAGAACCCCATATCACAGATCGGCTCAGCGATTGTCCGTCAGCCCACACCGTCGCGCACGCGCACGACGTTGCCGCCGCGCAGCCGGCTTTTAGCGTGCTTCGTATCGATGCCTGAAAGACGCGCCTTGTTCTCATCGCACTCTCCGTTCGAGAAGTTCCCGGAATCGCCTGGTGGCGGCTCACAACAACACTCTATTGACGGCATATCCACGAAAATATTGACTGCTCTCGAATGGATTTTGCGCATTCCGGAGACGCCGGCATATTTTCCTGACGCACGCATATCCATCGCAGACCTAAGCGAATGGGTCAGAAAATCGCGGCGCAACAATGAAGCAAGCCGGACGACTCGAGGAGGTAACAAGCGCACCGCCTGAACACTGGCTTTTCGCGTGGCGGTAGCCCAAAAAACAAAAACCCCGCAAGCCGAGACTTGCGGGGTTTCGCCGCCATGACTGGCGGAGACGGAGGGATTCGAACCCTCGATCCAGGTTTTGGCCCAGATGCTCCCTTAGCAGGGGAGTGCCTTCGACCTCTCGGCCACGTCTCCCGAAAACTTCGTTCGCGCCAGGGAGGCAGCGCAACGAAGCCAAGATAATAGCGGGTTAGCGCCTTCCGGTCAATTCATACGACGCTTTTTTGCAAAGTTTTTTCTGCAAGCGCACAACGAACGTCGTGCGCGGCATCGCGAATCAGAATCGAGCGGAAAACCCGCGTCACACCGTCGTCACACAACGAAAATGCAGCGCAAAAAACAGCGCGATTTACGCGTGCTCGAGGTCGAACACCTTGTGCAGCGCCCGCACCGCCAGTTCCATGTACTTCTCGTCGATCAGCACCGAGATCTTGATTTCCGAGGTCGAGATCATCTGGATGTTGATGCCCTCTTCCGAGAGCGTGCGGAACATCTTGCTCGCCACGCCCACGTGCGAGCGCATGCCCACGCCGACCACCGAAACCTTCGACACCTTCGGATCGCCCAGCACCTGCTCGGCGTTCACGTGACCCTTCACCTGGTTATTGAGAACTTCCATGGCGCGCTGATAGTCGCCGCGCGGCACCGTGAACGTGAAGTCCGTCTTGCCGGCCACGCTCTGGTTCTGGATGATCATGTCGACGTCGATGTTCGCGTCCGCCACCGGGCCGAGGATCTGATACGCGATGCCCGGCTTGTCGGGCACACCCATCACGGCGATGCGGGCCTCGTCGCGCTGGAACGCGATACCCGAGATGACTGCTTTTTCCATGGTCTCGTCTTCTTCAAAAGTAATCAGGGTGCCCGAGGACATTTCCTCGTCGAGGTTCATCATCGGGTCGGTCAGGCTGGAGAGCACACGCGTCTTCACCTGATACTTGCCCGCGAATTCCACCGAGCGGATCTGCAGCACTTTCGAGCCGAGGCTGGCCATTTCCAGCATCTCTTCGAACGTAATGCGATCGAGACGGCGTGCGTCGTCGACCACACGCGGGTCGGTCGTGTAGACGCCGTCGACGTCCGTATAGATCAGGCATTCGTCGGCCTTCAGCGCCGCTGCGACTGCAACCGCCGAAGTGTCCGAGCCGCCGCGGCCGAGCGTGGTGATATGACCTTCCGGGTCGATGCCCTGGAAGCCCGTGATCACGACCACCTTGCCGTCGTCGAGATCGGCCAGCACGCGCTCGCCGTCGATGTCGTTGATGCGGGCCTTGGTGAACGAGCTGTCGGTTTTGACCGGCACTTGCCAGCCGGTGTAGCTGATGGCGTCGACGCCTGCTTCCTGCAGGGCGATCGACAAGAGGCCGACGCTCACCTGCTCGCCGGTCGACGCAATCATGTCGAGTTCGCGCGGGCTGGGCTGCGGCGAAATTTCTTTCGCGAGACCGAGCAGACGATTGGTTTCGCCGGACATCGCCGAAGGCACGACGACCATCTTGTGGCCGGCCTTGTGCCATTTGGCGACGCGCTTGGCGACGTTCTTGATGCGCTCGACCGAGCCCATCGAGGTGCCGCCGTATTTGTGTACGATGAGTGCCATTGTCGTTCTGAACTGGAGATGTTACCGCGCTGGCGCACTGAAGAACTGGGCCGCCCGGACGCTTGGGGCCACGGCGGCGGCTTCAGCGCGTGCAGCACGCGCGGGTTTTGCCTCAGGGGCGCGAAGGTCGGCGCATCGCATCCACATCGTGTCGATACGTATCGATACGCGCTGGTGCCTTGCACTCGCGCCCTGCCCGCATGCCGCTACGACGTCCCTGCAACCGTCGGATACCGCTCGAAGGAAAAATCGCGCCTCCACGGCGCACGCCGCTTTTGACGGCGTCCGTGAACGCGAAAAAGCGGGCTGGACAAACGACTTACACTACCCGATTGACGTCAAAATTACAAGACGGAACAAGCTTGCGGATGCCGAAAAAGGCTTGCGCGGCAAGGATTTGCGGGGGAACGATCGCAACTCCATCGGCGGATTGAACGGAGACTTCGTGCGCGACTTCAAGCGATCAGCCAATCCTCGCGCCATTCGATGCGACGCCAGGCCGCATCACGCTCGCCTGGCGTCGCGCCGAACGCCGAGCGGTTCACGCCGATACGGGGCACGAACAGCAGCGTCTCGCCCGCGAAGAGCAACGGCACGTCGCGCTCCCATGCAGGCACGCCGCGCGTCTGGAACAGATTCTTGAGCGTGCGACTCACGTTCGCGGCTTCGTCGCGCAAGCGCTCGCCGCCGCTGCGCTCGCGCGCGATGAGCGGCGCGCTCGCGAGCACGTGCTCGGGAACGGCGTCGGCGTCGTCGGGGGCGGCGGGCGCGAAAATGTAGGTCCCGCGCCATGATGGCAGGCGCCAGACTTCCTCTCCGTGCCAGCTCAACGACACAGGCGCCCGCGAATGAGCGGCGCTCTCGCCTGCGCGTTCGTCACGCGCACGCGCGGCTTCCCACGAAATGATTCCGCGATACGAGCGCAAGCGGTGTCCGGCGTGATCGACGCGTAATGCGTGGCCGTTCAAGTCATCGCGCGCAACCTCGCGCAACTGGCGCAACATATCCGCAAGCCGCGCCGCCGATGCCGCCGGCAGGCCAAGCGAGCGCATCCAGTAACGCAGCAAATTGAGCGCGCGCGCATCGTCGAGCGCGAGCAGCGCGGCGTGTGAAAGCGTGCTATCGCCCTCGCGTCCAACGTCGCGTAAATCGATGCGCGCGAGATCGTCGAGCAGGCCCTGCGAAGAAGCCGCATGTGCCGCCGTGCGCGCGAGTGCATCGCGATAACCGGGGAAATGGGCCGACAGCGCCGGCATCACGTCGTGACGCAAGGCGTTGCGTGCGTAGCGCGTGTCGTCGTTCGATTCGTCGTCGATCCAGTGCAGTCCGTGCGCGTGCGCATAGCGCTCCAGTTGCGCGCGCAACAAGGCGAGCAGCGGCCGCATGCGCGCCACGCCATTCACGGGTGCACGTGCAGGCGCCATCGCCGCAAGCCCCGCGAGCCCGGCGCCGCGCAGCAACTGTAGCAGCACCGTTTCCGCCTGATCGTCCGCATGCTGGGCGAGCCAGAGTGCCTGCGCGCCGTGCGCCGCGCACATCGCATCGAGCGCGCGGTAGCGGGCGTCGCGGGCGGCCGCCTCGACGCCGGCGGCGGCGTCGCGCGCCAACTCCACACGCATCGCGTCGAACGTGACGCCGTAGGCGCGCGCGGTCGCCTCGCAATGGGCGAGCCATGCGTCGGCATTCGGGCTCAGGCCGTGATGCACATGCAGTGCGACGAGACGCGCCGCCCCGGCCACCCGCACCGCGGCGTCCAGCAGCACAGACGAGTCGAGCCCCCCGCTATACGCGATCGCGATGCGTGCATCGTCGGCAAGCGTGGCAAGCACAACGCCGAGCGCATCGAGAACGATGCGCCCGGCGTCGAATTCGGGATGGTCGGTCACAGCATGACCGCAGACGTTGAGGAGCGTTGACGTCGCGCGCCTTACGCGCCCGGCGTCGTTTCCTTGAACTTGCCGTAGGCCATCAGGCGCTCGAAACGGCGCTGCTTCAGGTCGGCGATGCTCATGCCCTGGAACTGGCGCAGCGAGTCGGCAAGCGCGCGGCGCAGCAGCGCGGCCATGCCCTTCGGGTCGCGATGCGCGCCGCCGAGCGGCTCGTTTACGATCTTGTCGATGAGGCCCAGCGCCTTGAGGCGGTGCGCCGTGAGGCCCAGCGCTTCCGCGGCTTCCGGCGCCTTCGCGGCGCTCTTCCAGAGAATCGACGCGCAGCCTTCCGGTGAGATCACCGAGTAGGTCGAGAACTGCAGCATCATGACGGTATCGGCCACGGCCACTGCGAGCGCGCCGCCCGAACCGCCTTCGCCGATGATCGTCGTGATGATCGGCGTCTTGAGTTCCGCCATCACGTAGAGATTGCGGCCGATCGCTTCCGACTGGCCGCGCTCCTCCGCGCCAATGCCCGGGTACGCACCCGGCGTGTCGACGAACGTGAAGATGGGCAGACCGAACTTCTCCGCGAGGCGCATCAGGCGTTCGGCCTTGCGATAGCCTTCCGGGCGCGGCATGCCGAAGTTGCGCGCGGCGCGCTCCTTCGTGTCACGGCCCTTCTGATGGCCGATCACCATGCAGGCCTGGCCGTTGAAGCGCGCGAGGCCGCCGACGACGGAAAGGTCGTCCGCGAACGAGCGGTCGCCATGGAGTTCGTGAAAATCGGTAAAAAGCTCGTGCACGTAATCGAGCGTGTACGGACGCTGCGGATGACGCGCGATCTGCGAAACCTGCCACGGGTTCAGGTTCGCATAGAGGTCCTTCGTGAGCTGCTGGCTCTTCTTCGACAACCGCTCGATTTCTTCCGAAATATCGACGGCCGAATCGTCCTGAACGAAGCGCAGTTCTTCGATCTTCGCTTCCAGTTCAGCGATCGGCTGTTCGAAATCCAGAAACGTGGTCTTCATGTGTGGAAATCCTTCACTTTGCGGCAGCGCGTATTCTAACCGCGCCCGCCCGCGCCGGAATCGGCTCAGAACTATCGATTTTTTTGATCGATAGGATTTTTCTCAATATTTGACAACTGGCTCAGGCCTCAGGACGGCTCGAGGCTGCGCCACATATACCAGGTCGCGACGGTACGCCACGGCTCCCAGTTGGCGGCGACTTCGCGCGCTTCGCTGCGCGTGACCGGCTCGCCACTGAAATAGTTGACGCTGATCGCGCGGATCAGGCCGAGATCGTCGAGCGGCAGCACATTCGGGCGCGCGAGATTGAAGATCAGGAACATCTCGGCGGTCCAGCGGCCAATGCCGCGAATCGCCGTGAGCTCCGCGATCACGTCTTCGTCGTCCATCGACGTCCACTTGCCGACGTGCAGCGCACCCGAGACGAAATGCTGCGCGAGATCGAGGATATATTCCGTCTTGCGTTTCGAGAGGCCGCACGCGGCGAGCTTTTCGTGACCGAGCTTCAGGAACTGCTGCGGCACGAGCTTCGGGCACGCGGCTTCCACACGCTGCCAAAGCGCTTGCGCCGCCGCCGTCGAAATCTGCTGGCCGACCACCGAGCGCGCGAGCGTGACGAACGGATCGTCGCGGCTCAACAAATGCACGGGGCCGAACTTCGGAATCAGCTTCTTGAGAATACGGTCGCGCTTGACGAGGTCCGCGCAGGCCTTGTCCCAATAGTCGGGACGCTGCACTTCGAATTCGAAATCGCCCAGCGCGTTCGCCGCGGGCTCCACGGCTTCGAGCGCGGCTGGACCATTGGAGAGCGCGGCCTCGATTGCCACGCCATCGAGCGCCTCGTGCGATGCGGACGCGCCGTTGGTTTTTCCACGCGCCGTCTTTACAGCCGGCTTTGTCGCTGCCTTCCCGCCCGCTCCATTGAGCGCACGCTTTGCACCTGCGGGTGCGCCCGCAGTTGCGCCCGTTAGCGACGCAGACCGCCTGGTCTGCGTCTTCGTGGCCGTTGCCATCCTGCCTCCTGCCTCGCGAATCGATCAGTGGAAACTGGACAGCCCGCTTACACGCGGCGCCACTCGGTCAACCCGCCCGGTTTGTCTTCGAGCGCGACACCGGCTTCGAGCAGTTCGGCCCGAATCCGGTCCGCCTCCGCATATTGCTTCGCCTGCTTGGCCGCCGTGCGCGCCGCGATCTTCGCTTCGATCGCTGCCACGTCGAGCGCGCCCGCATCTTGTGCGCCCGCGGCCTGTTGCAGGAACACGCGCGGCTCGCGCACGAGCAGCCCGATCACACGTGCGAGGCGCTGCAGCTGACGCGCGAGCACTGCGTCGCGTGTACGGTTCACCTCGCTCGCGAGTTCGAACAGCGCGGCGATCGCCACCGGCGTATTGAAGTCGTCGTTCATTGCCGTACGAAAACGCTGCGCGTACGGTTCATTCCAGTCAAGCTCGCCCGCGTCCGGCGTTACGTCCTTCAACGCCGTGTAAAGACGCGTGAGCGCGTTGCGCGCGTCGTCGAGATGCACGTCGCTGTAATTCAGCGGCGAGCGGTAATGCGCGCGCACCATGAAGAAGCGCACCACTTCGGCATCGTACTTCGCCAGCACTTCGCGGATCGTGAAGAAGTTGCCGAGCGACTTCGACATCTTCTCGTTGTCGATATTCACGAAGCCGTTATGCATCCACGTATTGACGAACGTCTTGCCGGTCGCGCCTTCGCTCTGCGCTATCTCGTTCTCGTGGTGCGGAAACTGCAGGTCGTGGCCGCCGCCATGAATGTCGAAGTGCTCGCCGAGCAACGTGCAGCCCATGGCCGAGCATTCGATATGCCAGCCCGGACGCCCGCGCCCATACTTCGAGTCCCAACTCGTGTCGGCCGGCTCTTGCGGTTTTGCCTGTTTCCACAGTACGAAGTCAAGCGGATCCTGCTTGGCATCGTTCGTCGCCACACGTTCGCCCGCGCGCAGGTCTTCGATCGACTTGCCCGATAGCGCGCCATAGTTCGCGAACTTGCGCACCGCGTAGTTCACGTCGCCGTCCGCACCCTGATACGCGTAGCCGTTGCGCTCGAGCTTGCCGATCATGTCGAGCATCTGCGGGATGTACTGCGTCGCGCGCGGCTCATGATCGGGACGCTCGATGCCGAGCGCGTCCGCGTCTTCGTGCAGCGCCGCGATGAAACGGTCGGTGAGCTGCTTGATCGTCTCGCCGTTTTCTACCGCGCGACGAATGATCTTGTCGTCGATGTCGGTAATATTGCGCACGTAGGTCACGTTGTAGCCGAGCGCGCGCAGCCAGCGTTGCACGATATCGAACACCACCATCACACGCGCATGCCCGACGTGACAATAGTCGTACACCGTCATCCCGCAGACGTACATACGCACGACGCCGGGCTCGAGTGGCACGAAATTTTGCTTGTCACGCGCGAGCGTGTTGTAGATGCGCAGTGATTCCATAAAGGCGATGGATACGTGGGTCGAAAGAAATCCGCGGCGGCGCCGACCGCAGCCAGCGGGTGATGCCCGCATTGCTCAGGCTGCTGTCTGTCGGCGTCCGGACTGCAATCAGGTTGCTATCGGCGCGGAGACGACCACGAGTGGCGTTGGAAAGCCCGGCGACTCGCGCAGCGCGCCCGGAATGCGAATGAAACGGGCGAGGGACAAAGCGCGCGACGAAAACGCACAGACCTTTTGTTAGAATGGCTCGGAGTATAACACCGCGACCTCACCCTATGAAACCTTCCAGCGGCCGCGCGCCCCGTGCTGCGACCCTTGCCGCGTCGACTCTCTCGAGCGTCGCGATCGTGCTGTGCAGTGTCAGCATCGCGCATGCCGCGCCCCCGGCGACATCCGACGCCACGCCGGGTGCCGACGCGGCGATCAGCCAGCACGACTGGGCTGGCGCGCTCAGCCAGCTCGACGCACGCATCAAGACGAATCCGCGCGACGTACAGGCGAAGTTCAAGCGCGCGACCATTCTCGCGCGCCTGAACCGCGACGACGACGCGATCGAGGCGTTCACCGAACTCACGCAGCTCTACCCCGAATTGCCCGAGCCTTACAACAATCTCGCGGCGCTTTACGCGAAGCATGGCCGCTACGACGAGGCGCGCGTCGCGCTCGAAACCGCGGTGAAGGCGAACCCGTCGTACGGACTCGCGTGGGAAAATCTCGGCGACCTGTACCTGCGTCTGGCCGATGCGTCATACCGCCGCGCGCAAACGCTTGGCCACGCAAGTGGCACCACGCAGCAGCGCCAGGCCGACATCGCGAAGATCATCTCGCCGCCGCCCGCGCAGAAAAAGCCGAGCGCCGCGGCGGCAGAAGGCGCATCGGAAGCGAGCCCAACGGCCGTCGTGCCCGCGCTCAGCAACCCCGCGTACCAGTTCGGCGGCTCGACGGGGTCGCTCGCGATGCCGCCTTTTGTGGCGCCATCGAACTAACACATGGCGCGCAGCCTGCGCGCCGCGTTTTTCCCGCACTTCCGAGGATACTCATGAAATGGTTGATGTTGGCGCTCGGCAGCGCCGCCCTGATCGCGAACGCACCCGCCTTTGCGCAAAACGGCCAGCCGGCCGCCGCGCATCCGCAAGTGCTCTTCAAGACCAGTGAAGGCGACATTCGCGTCGAGCTCTATCCGGAGAAAGCGCCGAAGACCGTCGACAATTTCCTGCAGTACGTGAAGGCTGGCCAATACAACGGCACAATCTTTCATCGCGTGATTCGCGGCTTCATGATCCAGGGCGGTGGGTACACGCAAAGCTTCGTCGAGAAGCCCACGCGCGCCCCGATCGCGCTTGAAAGCAGGAACGGCCTGAAGAACCTCACGGGCACGATCGCGATGGCGCGCACGAGCGACCCGAATTCGGCGACCGCGCAGTTCTTCATCAATACGGTCGACAACGCGGGCCTCGACTATCCGAACCCGGACGGCAATGGCTATGCCGTGTTCGGCAAGGTTACGCAAGGCATGGACGTCGTGAAGAAGATCGAAGCGGCGCCCACGACCTCGCGCGGCCCGATGGCCGACGTGCCGCAAAAGGAAATCGTGATCGAGTCGGCTACCGTCGTCGGCAAGTAAAAACGCCGGCAACACGCCAGTTAATCATCGACTAACCGGGCGGCAGCGCCGCCCTCACCCGTCGCACGTCGCGGCGCCGGCACACGCGTTGGGTAACATGCCCCGCCTCTTGCCGATGCAGCGACGTTCATTCCCCCAGCCACAGGCAAAGGATCCCATCATGGTCGAACTGCACACGAACCACGGCGTCATCAAGCTCGAACTGAACGCCGAGAAGGCCCCGAAGACGGTCGCCAACTTCCTCAACTATGTGAAGAGCGGCCACTATGACGGCACGGTGTTTCACCGCGTCATCGACGGGTTCATGATCCAGGGCGGCGGCTTCGACGCCGCCATGAAGCAAAAGCCGACCGAAGCGTCGATCGAAAACGAAGCGAACAACGGCCTGAAGAACGAGCGCGGCTCGATTGCCATGGCGCGCACCAACGACCCGCATTCGGCATCGGCACAGTTCTTCATCAACGTCGCCGACAACGACTTCCTGAACCACTCGTCGCCGACGCCGCAAGGCTGGGGCTACGCCGTGTTCGGCAAGGTCGTGGAAGGCCTCGAAGTGGTCGACAAGATCAAGAAGGTCAAGACGGGCTCGAAGGGCTTCCATCAGGACGTGCCGGTCGACGACGTCGTGATCGAGAAGGCTGTCGTCGTCGAATAAGCTTCATACAACTCTCACGCACACCCTTCATCGATGCTGCAGGAAAAAGCTTTACGACACGCTGCCGCGGGCGTGCCCGGCGAGGGCAAGCGCCCGCACGCGGCTCGTCCGTTCCTGTTCATTTCCGATGTGCATCTGAATGAAGGGATTCCGCGCACGGTCGCCGCGTTCGAGCGCTTCATCCGGGTGACGGCCGATCAGGCCGACTCGGTGTTCATACTCGGCGACCTCTTCGAATACTGGATCGGTGACGACATGCTCACCGATCCGTTCCCCGCACGCATGGCTGCGCTGATGCATACGCTCTCCGAGCGCGGCATCGCGCTCTACATCATGCACGGCAACCGCGACTTTCTGATGGGCAAGCGCTTCATGAAAGCCGCGGGCGCGATCTGGCTGCCCGACCCCATCGCGATCACCGCGTTCGGCACGCGCCTCGCACTCGCGCACGGCGACGCGCTGTGCACCGACGATCACGGCTATCAGCTCTTTCGCAAGCTCGCGCGCAACCGGCTCGTGCAGTTGCTGTTTCTTGCGTGGCCGTTTCGCTGGCGGCGTGCGATCGCCGAGCGGGCGCGCCAGGCGAGCGAGAGCAAACGCAGCGGTCCACGCCTGCCGAAGTACGACGTCACGGCTAAAGGCGTCGCTGCGCTTTTCAAGCGCGCGCGTGCGAACACCATCGTGCACGGCCATACGCACCGGCCGGCGCGACACCAGGAGCCCGGCGGCACGCGTTGGGTCTTGCCCGACTGGGATCTCGATCACGGCAAGCCGCGCGGCGGCTATCTGCGCGTGGATGCCGAAGGGTTCAGGGTCTTGCCGCTGGACTGAGGTGCGCCGCTTTTAGCACCTCGCTTTTGGCACCTTCCTCGCGCCACGCCTCAAACGCGCGCAGGCGCCTTCTCTTCTTCGCGGCTCGCCGCTTCGGCTTGCGGCCCGCCGCATTCCAGCCCCTCAGACAGACGCCGCAATTCGGCGAGCGCCGCATCGGCGCCATGCAGCGCCTCGAGTCGCGCGCCGAGCCGCTCGAGCGCGACGACGATGGCATCGACGCGCTGTGTCTGCGTAGCCGCGTGGTCGATCAAGCCGTGGATCGCGAGCGAAACCGGATCGTCGGCATTCGGCGTGATGCCATATGCGCAAAAGCCCTCGCGCGCCGAAGCCGGCCTGGCCTGCACCGGCGCGGTCTTCGCGGGCGCGACGACGCGCGCGGGGTTGCCCACCGCCGTCGCGCCTTCCGGCACCGGCTTCACGACCACGGCGTTCGAGCCGATTTTCGCCCCGGCGCCGACCGTGAAGCCGCCGAGCACCTTTGCGCCCGCACCGACGATCACGCCCGGACCTAGCGTCGGGTGGCGCTTCGTGCCACGCGTAAGCGATGTGCCGCCGAGCGTCACGCCCTGGTAGATCGTGCAGTCGTCGCCAACCTCGGCCGTCTCGCCGATCACGACGCCCATGCCGTGATCGATGAACACGCGCCTGCCGATGGTCGCGCCCGGATGGATCTCGATGCCCGTCAGAAAACGCGCGATCTGCGAAACGTAGCGCGCGAGCCAGCGGCGCTCCGCGCGCCAGCACGCATGCGCGAAGCGATGCAGCACGAGCGCATGCAGACCCGGATAACAGGTCAGGACCTCCCACGCGCTGCGGGCGGCAGGATCGCGCTCGCGGATCGTGGCAATGTCTTCGCGAAGTCTCTTGAACATGGCAGTCACGCTAAAAACGTGTGAAACATGGGGAATGGCGGCAGCGCGACGCCGCAGCGTGCGCGTAAGCGGCACAACGGCTATTGCAGCCGCGCGCATTTGCTTATGAATTTTTAGCCGGTTTTCAGCCGATTGTAGGCGCAAAGCCGATTTGAGGTCGGAAGTCCCCGTCGGCGGCAAGGTTGGACGCCGGCGCGGACGCAGCCTTGCCGGCGCAGAGGATCAACGGCTCTCGCCCTTGCCTTCGCCTTTGCCCTTGAGCATGAGGATGTGCTTGGCGATGCCGCGCACAATATTGACCTCCTCGCGCTCGAGCCCCGAACGGGCGAAGAGCCGCCGCAGGCGCGACATCAGCTTCTTCGGATTGACGGGGTCGAGAAATTCGAGCGCGATGAGCGCGTTCTCGAGGTGCACGTACATGCGCTCGATATCTTCGCTCGTCGCGAGCGGCGACCCGGCCGCAGGCTGGGCAGCACCGCCTGCCGCCGGCAACGCGGCAGCGGGCGCGCTCTCGCCGAGGTACGCGAGGCGCAGTTCGTAGGAGAGCACCTGAACCGCCTGGGCAAGATTGAGCGAGCTATAGGCGGGATTAGCCGGAATATGAGCAAGCGCGCTGCAGCGCTCGACGTCGTCATTCGACAGGCCCGTGCGCTCGTTGCCGAACACGAGTGCGATGTCGCCGCCGTGCGCCACCTGGCGGCAGGCGTCCTGCACCGCCTGGCGCGGCGCAGCGGGCGGCGGCCCGTACTCGCGCGTGCGCGCCGTGAGCGCGAGCGACCATTGCACGCCCGCCAGCGCGTCGGCAAGCGTCGGCACGATGTGCGCGGCCGCGAGCACGTCGTCGGCGCCGCTCGCCATGGCCACGGCTTCCGGGTCGCAGTGGACCTGCGGCACGCGCGGCGCCACCAGCACGAGACGCGAGAATCCCATGGTCTTCAGCGCGCGCGCTGCCGCGCCGACATTGCCGGGGTGGCTCGGCTCGACGAGCACGAAGCGGGTCGAAGTGAAGCCGCCGCGCAGCGGCTCGTGAGCGTCGCCGGAAGCCGGCGCCGTTGCGTGGGAATCAGGTGAGTCGGGGTGCGCCAAGATGGTTCTCTAACCGCGAAAAGGATAGTGGAATGTGTATGTTAGCGCGCCTCGCGGCACGGCGATGTCCGCCCATGCGCTTTCTGCCGCCCAAGGCTGCCGTGCGCCACGGTTGCGCAGGCGAGCATGCTGGCCGAACGTCATATCCATAGAAATCCCGATATCCTCCCCGAGAGAAGCCGTAGGAATGCCGATACTCGGGTAAAATGGCGGTTTCGCGCGCGCCGGGCGAATCGTGCAGCCGTTCTGCTGCCCGCCAGGCGCCCGGCAAGTCGCTGGCAAACAGCGCAGCCGCGCTCCGCTCTTATCCAATTCGTCTCCGTTGACGGGACAGGTTCCGCAGGTCCGATCGAGGCCCGCGCCCTGTCCAATCGTTAGACGCTTTTATCTTTTGCACCACCGGCGCGCGTCAAGCCTTCGCGAGCGCCGGACAACAAGGATCCTGGCTCATGCATCCCATGCTCAACATCGCTGTCAAGGCCGCGCGCCGCGCCGGACAGATCATCAACCGTGCGTCGCTCGACCTCGACCTCGTGCAGGTCGCGAAGAAGCAGCACAACGATTTCGTCACGGAAATCGACAAGGCGGCCGAAGCCGCCATCATCGAAACGCTCAAGACCGCCTACCCCGACCACGCCATCCTCGCCGAGGAATCGGGCCAGTCGGAGAACGAGTCCGAGTACCAGTGGATCATCGATCCGCTCGACGGCACCACCAACTTCATCCATGGCTTCCAGTACTACTGCGTCTCGATCGCTCTCGCACACAAGGGCCTCGTAACGCAAGCCGTGGTGTACGACCCGACGCGTAACGATCTCTTCACCGCCTCGCGCGGCCGCGGCGCGTTCCTGAACGACCGCCGCATCCGCGTGGGCCGCCGCGACCGTCTCGCCGACGGCCTGATCGGCACCGGCTTCCCGTTCCGCGAAAAGGACGGCCTCGCCAGCTACTGCGATCTGTTCGCCGAAATGACCAACGCGTGCGCGGGCCTGCGCCGCCCGGGCGCGGCCGCACTCGATCTGGCCAACGTCGCCGCCGGCCGCATGGACGGCTTCTTCGAGCAGGGCCTCAACCCGTGGGACGTCGCCGCGGGCGGCCTGCTGGTGACGGAAGCCGGCGGTCTGATCGGCAACTACACGGGCGACTCGGACTTCCTGCACGTCGGCGAAGTCGTCGCGGGCAACCCGAAGATCTACGCGCAGATGGTGCCGATCCTCTCCAAGTACACGCGCGTCCCCAAGGCGGCGTAAGCGCCCGTGCGCGTCGCGGTGCACGCCTTGTTCCACCGCGACGCGTGCAAAGCGCGCGCCAGGTCAGGCCTGGCCCACGCATGCGCATCGAGCGGCTTCGGCCGCTTTTTTGTTTCGCCCGTCGCCCTGCTGCAAGAGGAGCACGCACGCATCCGATGAAAAAAGGCTTCTACACGATCATCGCCGCGCAGTTCGTGTCGTCGCTCGCCGACAACGCGCTCCTCATCGCAGCGATTGCGCTGCTCACGGTGATTGCTTCGCCCGCCTGGGTCACGCCGCTCCTGCAGATCTTTTTCACGATCTCCTACGTGCTGCTCGCGCCTTTCGTGGGCGCATTTGCCGACGCCCTGCAAAAGCGCCACGTGATGTTCGTCTCGAACGCGCTCAAGGCATGCGGCTGTCTGCTGATGATCGCGGGCGTGCATCCGATGATCGCGTATGGCGTAGTCGGCTTCGGCGCAGCGGCTTACTCGCCCGCAAAGTATGGAATCCTGACTGAATTGCTGCCGGGCGAAAAGCTCGTCGCCGCCAATGCGTGGCTCGAATCGGCCACGGTGCTTTCCACCATCGTCGGCACGATGATGGGCGGCGCACTCGTCTCGACTTACGCCGACCGTTTCGTCACGCGTCATCCGTTGCCGGTCATCCATTCGGCCGCCGACCTCGCGATGCTCGCTGTGATGATCACGTATGTGTTCGCCGCGATCATCAACATCGGCATTCCCGACACGGGCGCGCGCTACGAGAACCGGCTCAGGGAGCCGGCGCGTCTCATGGGCGATTTCACGCATAGTTTCAACGTGCTCTGGACCGACAAGCTCGCGCAGATCGCACTCTGGGTCACGACCCTGATGTGGGGCGCGGCGGTCACGCTGCAACTGCTCGTGCTCAAGTGGGCCGACGCGAATCTCGGACTCTCGCTCTCGAAAGCCGCCGTGATGCAGGGCGTGACGGGACTCGGCATCGCGCTCGGCGCGAGCGCGGCAGCCGCATGGGTGTCGCTGCGCGCCTCGCTGCGCGTGCTGCCCGTGGGCGTGCTGTGCGGCGCCGTGGCGATAGGCATGGCGTTCTACAGCAAAGGCCTCTTTCCGCAAGGTGTTGGCGTGCGCTTCGGCACATTCATCGTGCCCTTCTATCTGCTTTTCGCGTACCCATTGATGGTGCTGCTCGGCGTGCTCGCCGGTTTTTTCATCGTGCCGATGAACGCCCTGCTCCAGCATCGCGGCGCGACGCTGCTGTCAGCGGGCCACTCGATCGCAGTGCAGAATTTCAATCAGAATCTCGCGGTGCTGCTTATGCTTGGCGCGTATGCGCTGCTGCTCACCGCGAAGGTCCCCGTGCAGTGGATCATCGTCGTGTTCGGCGTATTCGTTTCCACGATGATCTGGCTCGCCATGCGGCACAGTGCGGCAAACGCGCGCACCGTGGACCTGCAGGCGCTGGTCGACGAATGACGGGAGCACCTGTGACGGCGTTAGCCGAAAGGCTGGCTTTACATGCAATCGGCGCGCGTTAAACTCACGCCCTGAACCCCTAGCAAGACACCGAGGATGGCTACAAACACCGCAGGCGCAGCTGAGATCGCGCAACACACTCCCATGATGCAGCAGTACCTGCGCATCAAGGCCGACCATCCGGGCACGCTCGTGTTCTACCGGATGGGCGACTTCTACGAGCTATTCTTCGAGGACGCCGAGAAGGCCGCGCGCCTGCTCGACCTCACGCTCACGCAGCGCGGGGCCTCAGCGGGCAATCCGATCAAGATGGCGGGCGTGCCGCATCATGCGGTCGAGCAATATCTCGCGAAGCTCGTGAAGCTGGGCGAGTCGGTGGCGATCTGCGAACAGATCGGCGACCCGGCCACCTCCAAGGGTCCCGTCGAGCGCAAGGTCGTGCGCGTGGTGACGCCTGGCACGCTGACGGACGCCGCCCTGCTCTCCGACAAGAACGACGTCTACCTGATGGCCGTTTGTCCCGGCCACAACCGGCGCGGCGTGACCGTCAACGTGGGCCTCGCGTGGCTCAATCTCGCCAGCGGCATGTTGCGCCTTGCGGAAGTCGCGCCGGAACAGGTCGCCACGGCATTCGAGCGCATTCGGCCCGCGGAAATCCTCGTCGCGGAAATGCCAGCGGAAACCGCCGCCTGGGCGCCGCCGTCCGGATCGGGTGCGCTCACCCGCGTTCCCGCCTGGCACTTCGACGTCGGCTCGGGCAAGCAACGCCTGTGCGACCAGCTCGACGTGGCGAGCCTCGACGGCTTCGGCGCACAAACGCTCACGAGCGCGTGCGGCGCGGCGGGCGCGCTGCTGCTCTATGCGGCGGCCACGCAGGGCCAGCAACTGCGCCACGTGCGCAGCCTGAAGGTCGAAGCCGAATCGGAATACATCGGGCTCGATCCGGCCACGCGCCGCAATCTCGAACTCACGGAAACCCTGCGCGGCACCGAATCGCCCACGCTCTGCTCGCTGCTCGACACGTGCAGCACGGCCATGGGCAGCCGCTTGCTGCGCCACTGGCTCCATCACCCGCCGCGCGAAGCCGCGATCGCGCAAATGCGCCAGCAGGCCATCGGCGCATTGCTCGAGGCGCCGCCGCAAGCGAGCATCGATACATTGCGCAGTGCCTTGCGCCAGATCGCCGACGTCGAGCGCATTACCGGGCGCCTCGCGCTGCTTTCCGCGCGCCCGCGCGATCTGTCGAGCCTGCGCGACACCTTTGCGGCGCTGCCCGCGCTGCGCGAACAGGTCGCAGCCGCGAGCGGCGCGGCTACGTCGCTCGCGCACATTGCCGAGGCGCTCGAACCGCCCGCCGAGTGCGCGGCGCTCCTGCAGCGCGCGGTCGCGCCGGAACCGGCGGCAATGGTCCGCGACGGCGGCGTGATCGCACGCGGCTACGACGCGGATCTCGACGAACTACGCGACATCTCCGAGAACTGCGGTCAGTTCCTGCTCGGCCTCGAAACGCGCGAGCGCACGCGCACCGGCATCGGCAATCTGCGCGTCGAGTACAACAAGGTTCACGGCTTCTATATCGAAGTGACACGCGGCCAGACCGACAAGGTTCCCGACGACTATCGCCGTCGCCAGACGCTCAAGAACGCCGAGCGCTACATCACGCCTGAACTGAAGACGTTCGAAGACAAGGCGCTCTCGGCGCAGGAACGCGCGCTCTCGCGCGAAAAAGCACTCTACGACGCACTGCTGCAATCGCTGCTGCCATTCATTCCCGATTGCCAGCGCGTGGCCGCCGCGCTCGCGGAACTCGACCTGCTGGCCGCGTTCGCGGAACGCGCCCGCGCGCTCGACTGGAATGCGCCTACGTTTACGAAAGCGCCGGGCATCGAGATCGAGCAAGGCCGCCATCCTGTGGTCGAAGCGCAGGTCGAGCAGTTCATCGCCAACGACTGTCTGCTTTCGGCCGAGCGCAAGCTGTTGCTCATCACCGGCCCGAACATGGGCGGTAAATCGACCTTCATGCGCCAGACCGCGCTCATCGCTTTGCTCGCTTACGTGGGCAGCTACGTGCCGGCGAAGCGCGCAAGCTTCGGGCCGATCGACCGCATCTTCACGCGCATCGGCGCCGCCGACGATCTCGCGGGCGGCCGCTCGACCTTCATGGTCGAGATGACCGAAGCCGCGGCCATTCTCAACGACGCCACGCCGCAAAGCCTCGTGCTCATGGATGAGATCGGGCGCGGCACGTCGACGTTCGACGGCCTCGCGCTCGCGTGGGCCATCGCACGGCATCTGCTCGCGCACAACGGTTGCCACACGCTCTTCGCCACGCACTACTTTGAGCTCACGCAACTGCCGGCCGAATTTGCGCAGGCGGCAAACGTGCATCTTTCAGCCGTCGAGCATGGCCACGGCATCGTCTTCCTGCATGCAGTGCAGGAGGGCCCGGCGAACCAGAGCTACGGCCTGCAGGTCGCGCAGCTCGCGGGTGTGCCTGCCGCCGTGATCCGCGCCGCGCGCAAGCATCTCGTGCATCTGGAGCAGCAATCGGCGGGGCAGCCCACGCCGCAACTCGACCTGTTCGCCGCGCCCGCCGCCGAGTATGACGACGCGGCGCGATTCGCGGAAGATCGCGCCGCGCCGGTTGAGGAGGACCGTGGCGCGTCGCTCGTCGCACAGCGGCTGCGCGAACTCGATCCGAACGAACTGCGCCCGCGCGACGCGCTCGACCTGTTGTACGAACTGCATGAGCTGGCCACGGCGCCGGACGCGAAACGTTGAGCGTCGCCTCGCGACGCCGCCGCGGCCACCACAACCGGGGGGCCGCGGCAGTCCCCGCTCGCGCTATCTGAAAATTATGCGCCGTGTGTCCTGCGCGTTGATGCTGGCTTCGTCACTGGGTTCGCCCCTCGCGGCGTTTGCGCAGTCGCCTCGCTATGCCTTCGCGGTCGTGGCGAACGCGCTCACGTCGCAGTCCGAGGAGGCGTCGGCGCAGCGGCTCATCGACGCCATCGGGCGCGATCCGCAAATCGCTTTCACGGTCTACGACGGCAATCTCAAAGGCACACGCGAAACCTGCGCCGACCATCTTTACGAGCGGCGTCACGACATGCTCGATGCGTCACGTGCGCCACTCGTGTTCGTGCCCGGCGAACGCGACTGGGTCACCTGCGGCATGAACGGCTCGGGCGCCTACGATCCCGCTGAGCGACTCGACTTCCTGCGCCAGAACTTCTTCTCCGATCCCAACGCGCTCGGCCAAACCCCCTTGACGCTCACGCGCGAGAGCGAAGTCTCGCGCTTCCGGCCGTATCGGGAAAACGTGCGCTGGCAACTCGGCGACACCGTGTTCATCGGGCTGAACGTGCCGGACGGCAACAATCACTATCTCAATGCGGGCGGGCGCAATGGCGAGTTCGAAGACCGCGTGATCGCCAACGGCTTCTGGCTCGAACATGCGGCCGAGTATGCGAAGCGCCGTAACGCGCGCGCAATCGTCATCTTCATGCAAGGCAACGCGATGCCCGAGCATTACGAGCGTCCAGACCGCTTCGCATGGCTGCGCTTTCACCGTGCACCGCGCGACGGCTATCTGGAGTTGCGCCGCAGCCTCGTGAAGCTCGCCGAGATTTTCCGTGGCCAGATCATCATTGTGAATGCCGACGACTCGAAGCTCGCCCATGGCTTTACGATCGATCAGCCGCTGCGTAACGACAAGGGAGCAAGGATAGAAAACGTCACGCGGATCGCGTTCTCACTGCGCGATCCGCTCACGCAATGGCTGCAGGTGGACGCCGACATGGCACGCCGCACGCCGCTGCGCGTGAGCGTGCGCGATGTACCGAAACATCTGCCACTGTTGCCCGCGCAGCCGTCGCCATACTCGCCGGGCGCGGGATCGTCACCCGCGATGCCGGAAATGCCCGAAGTGTCATCGATGCCGGATGTGACCGAGATTCCCGGCATGCCGCAGTCGCCTGACGTCGTGCCCGCGACGCCTGGCGCATCGGGAACCGCCGTGCCTCCCGGCTTGCCGCCGGCCGGGAACGGCGTGCTGATGCCAGCGTGGCCCACGCAGGGTGGCCAGAATGGACTAAACGGTCGGAATGATGCGAACGGCCAGAACGGCCTGGATGGTGGAAACAACGGTGGAAACAACGGTGGAAACAGCGGTGGAAACAGCGGTGGAAACAGCGGCGGCAAAGGCCCGCCGCCTGACCAGCTACAGCCGCCCGGCGCACCGGCGTCAGGCGGCTTCGCGCATTGATTCGCGATTAGTGCAGGGTGGGTTTCGCGGCGCCTTCGTCACCGTCGTCTTCTTCGTCTTCGTCGACGATTTCGAGGCCGTCCGCGCCATGCGCGTGCTCATGTTCGATTTCGTCTTCGGTGGCTACGCGCACTTCCTTGACCGTGAGCGCGAAACGCAGCGCCATGCCCGCAAGCGGATGATTGCCGTCGAGCACGACCTTGTCTTCGGCGACGTCCGTGACCGTATAGATGAGCGAGTCGAGATCTTCGTCGCCTTCTTCGGGCGTGCCTTCGAACTGCATGCCGACTTCGAGCGGCTCGGGGAAGCGGTTGCGCGGCTCGATCTTCACGAGATCGGGATCGTATTCCCCGAAAGCGTCCTGCGGCTCAAGCTGGATCTGGGTCTCGAAGCCCGGCTCCTGCCCGTCCAGCACTTCCTCGATCTTGGGGAACGTGCCATCATAGCCGCCGTGCAGATAGACCATCGGCTCGTCGCTTTCCTCAATCAGATTGCCCTGCGCATCCGATAGCTTGTAAGCGACCGACACGACGGTGTCCTTTGCAATTTTCATTCGATCCTCCAGATTACAGACCACATTATACGATGCCGAAGCGGTCCCCAGACCACCCGGTGGACGCGCGCAAGCGG
>NZ_JAMBPR010000280.1 GCF_024206475.1 Paraburkholderia sp. CNPSo 3274 | reverse complement strand
GTAGATCTTGAGCATCACCTCGGGATGATACGAAGGCCGCCCGGTCAGCGCTGGCTCGACACCTTCAAACCCCAGCTGCCGGAGATCGAGTTCATCCACAAAGACGTCCACCACGCGCACAGGATTGGTGTCCGTCACGTAGTCATCGAGCGCTTCGGGAAGGAGAAAGCTTTGTGTACGATTGTCGCCTTGCACGAACCGCTTCATCTCGCTCCATCCCTCGCTGTCGGATGAAGCATCTTAGCGCTTCAAAAAAGCGTTTTGACACAGGTGCGCCGGGAGACCGGCAAGGAGTAGGTGGTGCAAGTCCACTGCGATGAAGGAATAGCGAACCACATCGGCCCCGAGCCGTGCGCAGGTATCCGCGAGGATGTCGGCGAAGCGTCGGCAGGGGTACGTGCAGGCCAGCCATTGAGCCACGATAGAAAACTGATCCCGGGTGCCGACGCTGTCTGTGTAGCGGAAGGCAAAACGTCCGAGCGCGCAATCGCGAGCGCCCGGATGA
>NZ_JAMBPR010000279.1 GCF_024206475.1 Paraburkholderia sp. CNPSo 3274 | reverse complement strand
TAGTCCCAAACGTATTCGCTAACCAGTCGGTTGTGTACTGCCCCTGACATTCTGGCGCAATCGTAGCGCTCAACACTGCGGCAAGGAATGCGGCATGGATTCGTTTCATGACTTACCCTCATTTGCACCACGTGCACCGATTTAGATCAGGATACCGAATTGTTTTATTACTGAAGTGGCAGGCGGGAAAAGGAATTCGGTCCGGCGCGATGGAATCGGCGGCCCGTTCAGGCTGGCGCGTTCCGCGCCCGTTTTGTCAGTCGATCGAGGTACTTCTGAAAAATAGTGCGCTGGGCGCGAGGCCCGAAGACGAAACCGGGCAGTAGTGTGCGATTGCGCACATTGTTCATGGCGCTGTCACATTAGCGGCTCTGCCGCGGTAGACGGCACGGATACGAACGTCCTCCATCGCCGCCAACCCGTAGCCAACCGTAAAGGAAACGGTGACGGCGGTACCGCAGCATCCGCGAGCCGACGTGATTGACCGAATGACAAATACACTTTGA
>NZ_JAMBPR010000278.1 GCF_024206475.1 Paraburkholderia sp. CNPSo 3274 | reverse complement strand
GGCTGAAACGATCAACGGCTTGTACAAGGCAGAGGTGATCCATCGCCTCGGACCGTGGCGCAATCCGCAGGCCGTTGAAATGGCGACGCTCGAATGGGTTGACTGGTTCAACAATCGTCGACTATTCGGCCCCATCGGCAACATTCCACCTGCCGAGGCAGAAGCCGCTTATTATTCAAAACTCGCTGGGTCCGCCATCGCGGCGTGACTCAAGCAAAACAGCCTCCGGGAAACCCGGGGCGGTTCAAAGTGCCGGTGACGGCCCAGAATTGCGGTAGGGATGCCCATTACTGAGCACCCCCCGCACAGATCCCGGCGTGCCCAATTCGGGCACCGGGCTCCTACCTCGGGTGTTTGACGGCAAATCGCCGGTCGGGCCACGGGTGAAGGATTCGAGGTTGCGGGAGCCAGGCATCTGCGATCCGCTCGACTCGCTGCCACGTCATGTGATCCTTTTGACTGCGGCGCCGGAGCGCCCGCCGCCACAGATCAACGACGTGGTATCGA
>NZ_JAMBPR010000277.1 GCF_024206475.1 Paraburkholderia sp. CNPSo 3274 | reverse complement strand
TCGCTATCGCCCCCACCGAGCAACCCCTGCGCCTTGCGTACGAGCGTGTCGGTCAGCGCCTGCGAGGGACGGCCCGCCTCGCCCTGGTACTGCACCGACTTCATGACCGCGAGCAGCGGCGAGGTCTGCGCATCGGTCAGACGCGTGAGCTGGTCGATCACCCCCGAGAAGCTGGTCGCCGCGAGCCACTGGAAGCTGTTGAGCATGGTCGCCCAGGCTTCCGTGTAGTCCGTGAAATACCGGTCGCGCAGGCGCTTTCTCAGCTCGTCGGCGCTCCTCCTTGCTTCGACTGCAGCCTGCGTCGCGTCAACCGCACCCTCCACGGCGGTCGCGCTGATCCGGGCGGTCGGCTGGTCGCCAGTCAGCACCCAGTCACCCTCGACATGCTGCCCTTTCACCGCATCGTCGATGGTTTTCTCGACGACGCCCTCCCACGCTGCGCGCGTGAAGATGCCCGGCACCGTCTGTGTGGTCGTGAAGAGACCGTGCGCGTCAGCGCCGACGAGCA
>NZ_JAMBPR010000276.1 GCF_024206475.1 Paraburkholderia sp. CNPSo 3274 | reverse complement strand
CCGCTGCGGGGCCTGCCATGAAGCCGGACACGACGCTGGTGAGTTTGAGCATGCGCGAACTGGACAGACTGAAGGTTATACAGGCCGTCGTTGAGACGGGCCTCAAGCCCGGCCGTGCCGCCGAACGGCTGGGTCTGACAGTACGTCAGATCGAACGGCTGGTGATCCGGTACCGGGAGCACGGGCCGTCTGGCGTGGCCTCGGGCCGACGCGGTCTGCCAGGTAACCGCAAGCTCGACGAAGGCCTGGCGTTGCGCGCCCTGATGATCATCCGCGAGCGCTACGCCGATTTCGGGCCGACGCTGGCCCGCGAGAAGCTGGACGAATGCCACGGCATCCGGCTGTGCAAGGAAACGGTGCGCCAACTGATGACCCAGGCCGGCCTGTGGGTGCCGCGCAAACAGCGTCCACCGAAGGTCTACCAGCCGCGCGCACGGCGTGCATGTTTCGGCGAGCTGGTGCAGATCGACGGCAGCGACCACCGCTGGTTCGAGGACCGGGCGCCGGCCTGC
>NZ_JAMBPR010000275.1 GCF_024206475.1 Paraburkholderia sp. CNPSo 3274 | reverse complement strand
ATTCGTTGTAGTGGTCAAACGCGATAGCCAGGTTTTGCAGTGCGGTTCTGACATCAGGCTTGGGCATCCATGAGACGTAGTCACGCTTTATCGTTTTGACGAAGCTTTCGGCCATCCCGTTGCTCTGCGGACTTCTCACAGGGGTCGTGACGGGCTTCAAACCGATTTTCCGCGAGAACGTCAGCGTTTCCTCGGCAATGTAGCAGGAACCGTTATCGCTGAGCCACTCGATTTCGCTGTGGGCCTTAACAGGTTGCGGAAATACCCCCCCGGCGGAAGCGGTGCGCCTCGATGTACGCGCCCGCCAGTCGCAAACTTTCGCATTGTGCAATCTCAACGCGAATTCAACGTTCTTTCGGCGGCTTGAGGCCGACTTCTGACCTCCTTGCCACGCTTTCCGCCACTTATAAGCGGATTTGTCCCAGTGATCGCATGCGCACGAGGTTGTATGCCGCCATGTTCAACACGAACATCTGGTCCACCTTCTTCAAGCCACGCACCATCACCTGACGCAT
>NZ_JAMBPR010000274.1 GCF_024206475.1 Paraburkholderia sp. CNPSo 3274 | reverse complement strand
GTGTCTCGGTCACGATTGCTCGTGCGATTCACGCTCGCTACAGGTTGAGTATTCGTGTTGCGCCGTATTTCAAGGCAATCTTTCGATCACTTAAAAATACATTGATACAATCACAACCCTGATTCACCTACTCCACACCCATCTCTAAGTGTGTTTCAGATGAATCTCTTTACTACTTCTTCCTGATTGTTAAAGAACGACAGCCGATACGTTTTCACATACCGCTCTGACTGGCTCAATCGCCAATGCAAAAGGTTCTGCTTCGTGCAGAACGCTGTGCATTGAGGATTGGTGGAGGATGACGGGATCGAACCGACGACCCCCTGCTTGCAAAGCAGGTGCTCTCCCAGCTGAGCTAATCCCCCAGTCACACAACTCAAGGGGACTGCCCGTCCACAGACAGTGGTGGGTCTGGATGGATTCGAACCATCGACCCCCGCCTTATCAAGACGGTGCTCTAACCGACTGAGCTACAGACCCCTGAGTCTGTCTTTCTTACAGCCGACAAGTGTGAGCGCTTAAAACGC
>NZ_JAMBPR010000273.1 GCF_024206475.1 Paraburkholderia sp. CNPSo 3274 | reverse complement strand
TCGGCATCGAGATTGCGGAACGCCGCCGACAGGCTGTCGCTGCGGTGCTCGCGCGGCGCGCCTCCGAGTGCCCAGATGGCGTTCTGCAGCCCTTCGGCCAGCGCGACATAGCTCTCGCCGCCGAGAATGACGTGAGCGTGCTCAAAGCCCGAGCAGGCCAGCCGGAAGTGATAGAGGCGGTGGTCCAGCGTGACACCCGTCACGGTGATGCCCAGGCTGTCCATCTCGGTGAAGTCCGACAAGCCTAGCAGGTTGCGGAAATACATCCCCGGCGGAAGCGGTGCGCCTCGATGTCCGCGCCCGCCAGTCGCAAACTTTCGCATTGTGCAATCTCAACGCGAATTCAACGTTCTTTCGGCGGCTTGAGGCCGACTTCTGACCTCCTTGCCACGCTTTCCGCCACTTATAAGCGGATTTGTGCCAGTGATCGCATGCGCACGAGGTTGTATGCCGCCATGTTCAACACGAACATCTGGTCCACCTTCTTCAAGCCACGCACCATCACCTGACGCATGCGCCCCACGGTCTT
>NZ_JAMBPR010000272.1 GCF_024206475.1 Paraburkholderia sp. CNPSo 3274 | reverse complement strand
CGGCTCCAGTCAGCCGTGATATTGCGCAAGGCCAGCCAGAGCAGTTTGGTCGCGGCCTCGTCCGTCGGGAAGTGCCCACGCGTCTTGACGATCTTGCGTAGCCGCGCGTTCACACTTTCAATGGCGTTGGTCGTGTAGATCACCTTGCGGACCGCAGGCGGAAACGCGAAGAAGGGAATGACGCGATCCCAGGCGCGGCGCCAGGCCGCCACCACCGTCGGGAATTTACGGCCCCACTCGCCCTGCTCGAACGCGTCCAGTTCGGTCTGGGCAGCTTCAGCGCCCGTTGCCGAATAGATCGGTTTGAGGGCAGCAGCCAGCCCCCGCCGGTCTTTCCAGCTCGCGTAGTCCAGCGAGTTGCGGATCAGGTGCACGATGCACGTCTGGAGCGTGGTGGCCGGAAACACCGCGCCCAGCGCTTCAGGCATGCCCTTCAGTCCATCGGTGACCGCGATCAGGATGTCCTGCACGCCACGCACCTTCAGGTCGCTGAACACCTTCATCCAGAACTTCGCGCCTTCCGTGTTCT
>NZ_JAMBPR010000271.1 GCF_024206475.1 Paraburkholderia sp. CNPSo 3274 | reverse complement strand
GTGTCTCGGTCACGATTGCTCGTGCGATTCACGCTCGCTACAGGTTGAGTATTCGTGTTGCGCCGTATTTCAAGGCAATCTTTCGATCACTTAAAAATACATTGATACAATCACAACCCTGATTCACCTACTCCACACCCATCTCTAAGTGTGTTTCAGATGAATCTCTTTACTACTTCTTCCTGATTGTTAAAGAACGACAGCCGATACGTTTTCACATACCGCTCTGACTGGCTCAATCGCCAATGCGTAATATCCGGTCTGTCTTTCACCGGACACTAGGCATTGAGGATTGGTGGAGGATGACGGGATCGAACCGACGACCCCCTGCTTGCAAAGCAGGTGCTCTCCCAGCTGAGCTAATCCCCCAGTCACACAACTCAAGGGGACTGCCCGTCCACAGACAGTGGTGGGTCTGGATGGATTCGAACCATCGACCCCCGCCTTATCAAGACGGTGCTCTAACCGACTGAGCTACAGACCCCTGAGTCTGTCTTTCTTACAGCCGACAAGTGTGAGCGCTTAAAACGC
>NZ_JAMBPR010000028.1 GCF_024206475.1 Paraburkholderia sp. CNPSo 3274 | reverse complement strand
TCGCTCCCCCGTTCAGGGGATGTTCCGCCCCCTTGGCCGGGCCCAAGATGACGTCATTCGGGATGTCACTGTCCACCAGCAGTACGACGAATCTGTGCCAGCCCGCCATCCACTTTCAGACTCAAGGAGAGATTGATGCAGGACGACGTGCAGAATGCGGCGCCTTCGGCCCAAGCCTATCCGCTGTTGATCAAGCAACTGCTGCATACGCCATGCGTTCAGGCGCCGGACCAGGAGATCGTCTACCGCGGGCAGCTGCGGATGACGTATTCGAAGCTGCGCGAGCGCATCGCGCGCCTCGCCAATGGCCTGAAGGGGCTCGGCGTACAGCATGGCACCACGGTCGCGGTGATGGACTGGGACAGCCATCGCTATCTGGAGTGCTACTTTGCCGTGCCGATGATGGGCGCCGTGCTGCAGACGGTCAATGTGCGTCTTTCGCCAGACGAAATCGCGTACACGATCGACCATGCCGGCGCCGAGGTGCTGCTCGTGCACACCGATTTTCTGCCGGTCGTCGAATCGATCAAGGACAAGCTCAAGAACGTGCGCACCTTCGTCTATATCGATGAGCCGGACAGTGTCGCTGCAGCGCATTCCATCGACTTCGCGGCGCAATACGAAGCGATGCTGGCGCAGAGCGAAGCGCACTACGACTTTCCCGATTTTGACGAGAACACCCGCGCCACGACCTTCTACACGACGGGCACCACCGGCTTGCCGAAAGGCGTCTACTTTTCGCACCGTCAACTCGTGCTGCATACGCTCACGCTGATGGCGGCGTTGGCGAGTCCCGTTTCCGGGCAGCGCTTCCATCGCGGCGACGTGTACATGCCGCTCACGCCGATGTTCCATGTGCACGCATGGGGCATGCCCTACATCGCGACGGTCATGGGCGTGAAGCAGGTTTATCCAGGCCGCTATGTGCCGGACCGCCTGGTGCAACTGGTGCGCGACGAAGGCGTCACGTTCTCGCACTGCGTGAGCACGATTCTCCACATGCTGCTCAACAGCGCCGAGTCCGAGTCAGTCGACTTCAGCAAGTGGAAGATCGTGATTGGCGGCGGAGCGTTGCCGCAGGGCCTTGCACGCAGTGCGCTCGAACGCGGCATCGACATCTTCGCTGGCTACGGCATGTCCGAGACGGGCCCCGTGCTGAGTCTCGCACAAGTGCCAACGGGCGGCGAGCCGCTCGATCTCGACGAGCAGGTGCGCTTGCGCTGCAAGACGGGCTTCCCGGTTCCGCTCGTCGATCTGCGCATCGTCGACGAGCAGATGGACGACCTCCCACGCGATGGCAAGGCCAATGGCGAGATCGTTGTGCGCGCCCCCTGGCTCACGCAGGGCTACCTGAAGAATCCCGAGGCCTCGGAACAGCTCTGGGCGGGCGGCTATCTGCATACGCAGGACATTGCCAATATCGACCCGACCGGCAATCTGCAGATTACCGATCGCATCAAGGACGTGATCAAGTCGGGCGGCGAGTGGGTGTCGTCGCTCGAAATTGAAAGCCTGATTTCCCTGCATTCTGGCGCGGCCGAAGTGGCGGTCATCGGCATCAAGGACGAGAAGTGGGGCGAGCGCCCCGTGGCGCTCGTCGTGCTCAAGTCCGGCGCCAAAGCGAGTGAGGACGACATCAAGGAGCACGTCATGACGTTCGCCAGGTCAGGCCGGATCTCGAAGTACGCAGTGCCGCAGATCGTCAAGTTTGTCGATGCACTGAAAAAGACAAGCGTCGGGAAGATCGACAAGAAGTGGCTGCGCGAGCAGTTCGCCTGATCGGTCATTCACAAGGTTCAAAGAGGAGTACTCGCAATGAGCATCAAGGGATACAGCATCGCCACGATCGACGATTTTGTGGGCCGCGAGCTGGGCGTATCGGACTGGGTCGTCGTCGATCAGGCACGCATTGACGCATTCGCACACTGCACCGGCGACCGGCAATGGATCCACGTGGACGTCGAGCGCGCCAGACGCGAGAGCCCGTTTGGCGGCACGATCGCGCACGGCTATCTGACGCTTTCGCTGCTGGCCGCGCTCGCCATGGAGATCGGCCTGATTCCGGAGGACGCGTCGGCAGGCCTGAACTATGGGCTGGACAAGGTGCGCTTCATGACGCCGGTGAAGGCGGGCGCCCGGGTGCGCAACCGCGTGACCCTGGTGTCGGTGGAGAAGAAGGGCGGCGGGCGAATCATCGTCAAGACGATGAACGAACTGCAGATCGAAGGCGAAGAGAAGCCCGCGCTGGTCGCCGAGACCCTCGCGATGCTCGTGGCGTAATTCGGGCGTTCAAGGACGCGAAATGCGTCGTATAAGGAGCAGGAAAATGGCGGCAACGGCGAAAGACAATTCGCATAACGAACAGATTGACGATGTCTCGGCGTCTGCAACGGAAGGCATGCTCGGCCCAAATCCGTTTGTGGGACTGCGGCCATGCGATATCCTGGCCACCGCGCAGCAGATCGGCGCGCAGGCCGTGCGGCAGCCCGCGCTGCTGGTCGAACAGGAAGCGGCGCTCGTGCGTAATCTGCTGGCCGTGCTGGGCGGCAATGCGAAAAGCGCGCCGCCCGCAGGCGACAAACGTTTCGCAGACCCCGCGTGGCAGGACAACACGTGGTATCGCATGGCACTGCAGGGCTATCTGGCTTGGCGCGACGCGCTGAACGGTTTTGTCGACCGCTCGGCGCTGGATTCGAAGAGCAAGGAGCGCGCGCAATTCGTGATGTCGCTCTTCACCGATGCGCTTTCGCCCACGAACACGCTGCTCGGTAACCCTGCGGCGCTCAAGAAGGTCGTCGATTCGGGCGGCGCGAGCCTGATCGGCGGCCTCAAAAACGCCATGTTCGACATGCTGAAAAATCAGGGCATGCCCGCGCAAGTGGACAAGAGCGCCTTCGAAGTGGGCAAGAATCTCGGCACCTCGCCGGGCGCGGTGGTGTTTCGCAACGAGGTGCTGGAGCTGATTCAGTACAAGCCGGCCACGGAGCAGGTCTATGGCCGGCCGCAATTGATCGTGCCGCCGCAGATCAACAAGTTCTACGTGTTCGACCTCTCCGAAGGCAAGAGCATGGTCGACTACCTCGTGAAAAACGAGTTCCAGGTGTTCGCGGTGAGCTGGCGCAATCCCACGGCGGCACAAAGCCACTGGGACATGGATACCTACGTCTCTGCGTTGCTGGAGGCCATCGACGCGGTGCGCGACATCACCGGCAGCGACGACGTGAACCTGCACGGTGCATGCTCCGGCGCGATGACGATATCGGCACTGCTCGGACACCTGGCGAGCCGCGGCAAAAAGATGGTCAACGCCACCACGCTGATGGTTGCCGTGCTCGACAGCACCGCCGACTCGCAGCTTGGCCTCTTCTGCACGCCCGAAGCGATTGCGGCGGCCAAGCAGAACAGCCTCGCTCGCGGCGTGCTCGCGGGCGAAGAGATGGGGCGCGTGTTCGCGTGGATGCGGCCCAACGATCTGGTGTGGAATTACTGGGTCAACAATTACCTGCTGGGCAAGGCGCCGCCCGCGTTCGACATCCTCTACTGGAACAACGATACGACCCGCTTGCCCGCGCGCTTTCATGGCCAGCTGCTCGACATTTTCACGGGTAACCTGTTCAGCAAGCGCCACGCGCTCACGGTGCTCGACACGCCTATCGATCTCTCCGAGGTCACGTGCGACACCTACGTGGTGGCAGGCATGACGGATCACATCACGCCGTGGAAGGGTGTTTACAACACGGCGCGCACGTTCGGCGGCAAGACGCGCTTCGTGCTCAGCTCGAGCGGCCACATCCAGAGCCTGATCAATCCGCCGGGCAATCCGAAGGCAAAGTACTTCATGAACCCGGAGCTGCCTGCTGATGCGGACGCGTGGCTCGCCAGCGCCACGCCCGAAAAGGACTCGTGGTGGGGCAACTGGCGCGAGTGGCTTGCAGGCCGTTCGGGCGAGCGCCGCAGCGCGCCGGCTTCGCTCGGCAATGAGCGTCACGCTGCGCTTGCCGACGCACCGGGAACATACGTTATCGAAGCCTGATGCAGCTTGTTTTACCGAGTCGTTGTGACGCCGTTCATTGTTTTTTCAACGCAGTACGAATCACGATTCAGACGCTTCCCACCAGCCCCAACGATTGCGCCCGCGCCACCGCCTGCGCGCGCTTGTCCACCGCGAGCTTCACGAAGATGCTCTTCACGTGCGACTTGACGGTCTCCGGCGCGATGCCGAGCGTGCGTGCGATTTCCTTGTTCGACTGGCCGTGCGCGATCAGCCCGATGATGTCGCGCTCGCGCGCGCTGAGCGGCTCGCGCTCCGCGTTGCGCGCGCGGGTGTCGCCTGGCTGATACAGAGCGCGGCTACCGTCCAGCAGACGATCGACGTAGGCCAGCAGGGCCTTCGCTTGCGCCTCGCCACGCAGCGCTTCGCGCACGGCCTGTAGCAATGGTACGATCTGCGGCCCCTGATCGACGATGGACTGGTAGAGTCCCGCAGGCGCTGCGGCCATCAAGACTTCGCGAAAGATCTCGACGGCTCGCGCGCTTTCGCTTGCCGCCATCCAGGCGAGCGCGAGCACCGTGCGCAGGCGCAGCGCGAGATAGTGGCCATGCCGGCCCTGGATGGTTTGCAGCTCGGCATTCAGGGTGTCGGCGGCGTCCTGCGTGCGGCCCTGCGCCATCGCGAGATACGCGCGCGCGAGTCCACGGTATGTGCCGATCTCCGCGGCAGCGGACGTTGCGGCGGCGCGGGCCGAATCCGCAAGCCGATCAAGCTGTGCGACGCTGGCGGCGGCTTCCACGATGCGGCCCTCGGCGAGATTGAGCCGCGTGCGTTCGACGAGGGCGCCGGCGCTCAGGCGGTCCCATTTGCGCGCGTAGGCCAATGCCTGCGCCCGATCGATCAACGCATAGGCCTGCACAGTATCCGAACGCGCCCCGGCGGTGCGGATCAGCATCCGGTAGGCCATCAGTGCGCTGTCGAGCAACACGGCGGCGTCGATAACGGGCATCAGGTCGCTCACCAGCGCTTCGGCTTCATCCAGCCGCCCTTGCTCGTAGCGCAACTGCCCGATCATCGGCGCGACCTGCGCGACGGCGATGGATTTCGGGCCGGCGTGTTGCTCCGCGAGCCGCATGGATTCCTGGAAATAACGCTCGGCGAGCGGGAAGTGCAGTTGCTGCATCTCCACGTGGCCCAGCAGCGTGAGTCGGTAGACCGACGCGAACACATTGCGCGAGTCTTCCTCGATCGAATACGGAACCCACGGCACCGCGTAGAGCGCTTCCAGATTTCCCATTTTCCAGTGCGCGAAGCGCACGACGTTGGAGGCCACGTTGGTGGTCCAGATGTCGGTCGATGGCCGCTTGAGGCAGCTTTCCGCAAGCGCGAGGCAGGCGTGCGCGTCGTCCTGAAGGGCAGCCACGACAGAGCGGATTGCCTGGCATTCCCAATGAACAGGGTCGGGATCGGAGCTGGACGCGGCGGCATCCTGCTCGATCGTGTCGAGCATGGCGAGCGCTTCATCAAAGCGCATGGCGAGCGCCATTCCCCAGGCGATGGCGAGCGTGACCTTGATCTGTGAGCGCATCAGGTGCGCCGGGAACTGCCGCTGCCAGCCGAGCAGCGTGAGCAGGTCGCCTTTCGTGACCAGCGCCATTGCGCAGCGGCCGATAAGCGAGACCGCCTCTTCCGTATCTCCCGCAGCGATGGCATGTCTGACCGCGTCGGTCCACAGCGCCTCCTGCGCGTACCATTGGCATGCGCGGCGATGCAGGTCGGCGACCTCGTCGCGGTGCTGCGTTTGCAGGCGCCGGTGCAAGTATTCGCCCATCAGATGATGGAAGCGAAACCAGGTGCCGTCGAGATCCAGCGGTTCGAGCAGCAACTGGCGCGCGGCGATCGACTCCAGCATGGCCTGGCTCGTCCTGACGCCGGTGATCGCCTCGCACAGCGGCGCGCTCAGCCGCTCGAGTATCGAGGTGCGCAGCATGAACTCGACCATCCCGCCAGGCAGGCGCCTGACCATGTCCTCCAGATAGGCAGCAAATGGGTGCGACGCGCCCGAGGCCGGCGCGATCTCCGTATCCGGCTTGTGTGCGGCGCGCGCGAGCACCGACGCGGAAATGCGCAATGCGGCGGCCCATCCCTCCGTGCGGGTAAAGAGCGACTTGATGCTGGACGCATGCAGCTTGCCGGGCCACTCGTGCTCGACAAAGCTGCGCGTTTCGTCGAAGTCGAAGCGCAGCGTGGAGGCGTCGAGTTCCAGCAGGCTGTTGCGGGCTCGCAGGCGGCCGAGCGGCAACGGCGGGTCTGTGCGCGTGCAGATCACCACGTGCACGTGCGAAGGCGCGTTTTCGACCAGAAACGACACCGCGTCGTGGATGGCCGGCAGGCTGATCAGATGGAAGTCGTCGAGGAAGATGCACACCTCGTCGTCGACCTCGAAGAGCTCGTTGATGAGCGTCGAGACGATCGACTGCGCGGGCACGAGCGACGCCGCTGTCGTGAGCCCGATGGCCGACGCGCCGACGTTGTCGCTAGCCTGCTGCAGGGCCTGCGCGAGGTGATAGAGGAAGCGCGCGGGCTCGTCGTCTTCGCTGTCGAGCGACAGCCACGCTACCAGTATGCCTTTCATGCGCAAGCGCTCGAGCCAGGTCAGCGCAAGCGAGGTCTTGCCAAAGCCGGCTGGGGCCTTGATGACGGTGAGACGTTTGTTCTCGGCCTGCCCGGCGAGACAGACAAGGCGCGGACGGTCGATCAGGCCCGCGGGCAGCCGGGGCGGAAAGATCTTCGTCGCGAGCAAAACGGGAGGTCTGGCCGTGACCGCCCCTCCAGTCACCGCTCCTGACGCTTCGGTCACGTGCATGGGCTGCTCCGTGTCTGCGGGTTCGCCCCGGCTGCGTCCCCTTTTTTCGCGATCGGTCATCCCTGTATCGGGGATATTGGACCGCGCCAGCCTGAGAGACCATGGCATCTAACGAGCGGTCGGGAAAATGATAGCCCAACCGCTACGAAGCTGGCGCCGTTGAGTGCGGCGAATTACGTTGCAGTGCACAAGAACAAAGCGTGGGCAATCACGGAGAATAGTTCGTTATCCAGACCATTAGGATGATTTAAAGGAGAGGAGCAGGCAATGAAAGTCCTTGTGACAGTCAAACGCGTCGGAAGATTGAAGAGGCTCTAGCGATGGTCTCACTATACAAAGGTTTAGTCCGCGGCGTCTCGTGAGCGCTTCGATTACCCGATCAGATAGCTGTTCGGGTAATGTGAATCGACCTAAGCTACCTGAACGAGATGCCGCCAGGACATACTGGCGCGAAGCAGCCGATTGCAGCCTGCAACAGGACATTCCATGAGCAAACTTTCGCCATCCGTTGGACCGCTCGACCACTCGCACGGTGCGATCGATGCGCCCGTAACACTCGTCGAGTACGGTGATTTCGAATGCCCGTATTGCGGGGCAATGCACGGCGTCATCACGGCAGTACAGCACGTGATGGGAGAGAAATTGCGATTTGTCTTCCGGCACTTCCCATTGACCGAAATGCACGCCCACGCCCTCCATGCGGCGGAATTTTCGGAAGCCGCTGCTGCCCTCGGCAAGTTTTGGGATGCACACAATATGTTGTACGAGAATCAGCGCTCCTTGGGGGATCAGAACATCGCGCAGTACGCCGCCGAGCTGGGTCTCCCTCCTCACAGTTTGACCGCTGCGTTCAGTGGCCGTTACGACGAGCGCATCCAGAGCGACTTCGCGAGCGGGATACGCAGTGGAGTGCAGGGGACACCCACACTGTTTATCAATGGCCATCTCTACGGCGGAGAGCACAACGCCCAAAGCTTGCTCGAAGCTTTGCGGGATGCAGCGAAACGCTAGCGATCGTAGCGGTGTCCGGTTTCACACATTCCTCGCGAGTCGCTGCGTCGAGTCATATCGACGCCCGCCGCCGCCGCCACTTTTACAGAGGAGCGATATCAGTCAGCTGACGCCATCGTTTTGAACTGAGCGGCGCGAGGCCGTCCCATCAACACCGGCTGAAATACCACTGCGCCAATAAGCGTAGACACAAGCGACAGCGCGAGCAAAGCACCCAGACTCGATGTTCCGGGATGATGTGAAAACCACAGGCTTCCGAACGCTGCGCCCGTTGTCGCTGCGCTGAACACAACTGCATAAGTCAGACTGGATTCCAGCAGCCGTGTTGCGCCACCTCGCCAGGCTATCACATAGTAGATCTTGAACGCGACGCCAATGCCAAGCATGAGCGGCAACGCAATGAGGTTCGCGAAGTTCAGTTGCAGGCCCATGGCTACGGATAATTCGAGTGTCAAAAGCGCAGAAACGAGCAACGGCACAACGGTTCGAAGGATGTCGCCGACCCGGCGCAGCGCAATCCATAGGATGACGACGATCGCTACCAGTGCGTATGCGCTCGCCTGGAGGAATGCCTTGATGACGAGGTCAGCCGCGTACAAAATCGAGATCGGACCTCCGATCGCATTCGGCTCCGCAGCGCTCACGGCGTTAGCGAAGCGTCTCAGCATCGCGTCATCATTTGGGTCGATACCGCTTGGGACGTTCGGGGAAATTTCCACGACCGCCTTGCCGTCGGCGGCAACCCAATCTCTCGTTAGCCCGGTCGGCAAATTGGCGCGGGTTATCTCAGCAGGATCGAGAAGAGCGGTCAACTGCGCGAGTGCGATCTTTAACGGTGCCGTCATCGCATGGTCGGCGCGGTCGCGTGTCGTGCTCGAAGCGTCGGCGAGACGGGTCAGCACTTGCGAGAGTCGCTTCGCCTCTGCGGCGCCAGGCCCGGGATGATCCTCTGCCGCAAGCGACAATTGGTTCGCCGCCCGACGCAAAGCGTCGACGCGAACGGCGTCGCTTGCCGGCGGCGCGGGCGGCTGCGCCAGGACGGGCTCCAATACCCGGGCAGCGTTTGCGATTACGGTGAGTTTCTCTGGCTGGTCTGTCGGGATGAAAGTGGTTAGCGTGACCGTTCTGCCCACCTGCGGCAGCTTTGACAAGCGAGCGGCGATCTCATCGGCTTCGGTCAGGGAATTCGCCATGACGCGTACATTGTTAATGCCTATTTCGGGCGAGTCTTTCAGAGCGAGCAGTGTTGCCATCGATTCCGTGTGTGGATCCTTGAGATGCAATGGATTGAAATCGAAGCGCAGGTGCAGCAACAATGGTGACGCGCCGAGAATGGCAACTGCTGCCACCGCCAACATGGCTTTGCGATGCCTGTCGAGGAATTCGTCGACTCCTGCAAGCTGCCGGAAGCCCGGCGATGCTCTTTCCTCTCCTGGCTGTAGCACGCTGATGAGCGCGGGCAAGAGCGTCACGCTGGTGACATAGGCGACGATCATTCCTACTCCCGCGATCTTGCCCAGTTCCGACACTCCGCGATAAGCAGTCGGAATGAACGAAAAGAAGCTAATGGCCACTGCAATGGCGGCGAGGGTCAAGCGGCCGCCTAGCGTATTTGCCGTATTCATCAATGAGGCGAAGATACGATCGTCTTTGTAGCGCTCTTCCCGATACCGCACAGTGAACTGCACACCGAAGTCGACGCCCAAGCCGACGAAGAGCACCATGAATGCGACCGAGATCATGTTGAACGCGCCCACCATCACCAGACCCAGAGCTGCAGTGATAAGCAACCCGACGACGAGGCAGATGGACACGGCAAGTACCAGTTTGGCGGACCGAAGCGCAACCCAGAGAATGCCAAGTACGACGAGAAGTGTCACGGCGCCGTTGAATGCCGCACCGTCCTGAACCGATGCGAATTCGTCATCGGCGAGCGGTTGTTCGCCGGTAAGGCGCACGTGTGCGCCAAATCGCGTATCGAGATGCAGCGAGGTCGCCGTGTCGCGTATCAATGCCGTTGCGTCGCCGCCGGCCCTCAGCGATGCGTAATTCAGCACGGGCTGCACGAGTACGAATGCGCGCGCAGGTGACTTCGTATGGGGATCGGTCAACGAACGCCATGAGAAGGCGGCGGATTGGTTCACTAGCACGCGATCTATGACATCCGCGCTTTGATCGAGAAGGGGAGCCATCTGACTCAGCTTGATCCGACCGATTTGCAGCGGCAATAGCAAGGTCGTCGTCAACAAGTTGGAGAGACCGGTCAGACTTGGGTCATGGGCGAGCGCGTTGAGCAATGAGCGCGCTTGCGTCAACTGCGACGTCGTTGACTGTACGTCGCGCAAAGACAGAAAAAGCAACCCATTGTGTTCGAAGAATGGACCGGCACCCAGTTGCGTCACTGTAACGAACCGGTGCGTGTCCTTTCGCAGCGCATTGGCAAGCTCGCTGGCGGCGGTGTCGGCGAATTCCGGCGCATTCGATTCGACCACGACGAGAACGGAGCCCCCTCGTTGCGGAAAGGCGCGATCGAACGACCTGGACAAGGCGTCCCACCGCTTGTCGACAGTCAATAGCCGGTCCGTAGCAGTGTTGATCTTGAAGTGATGGGAGACGTAATAACCGCTCAGCAGCGCAAGGACGAGCGATAACGCGATCACGCTAATCCGGTGACGGATGGACCACGAAACGATACGGAAGACCGACGACATGATGGCGAAGGTTCAAGCGCGACGGATACCGCAGTGTAGCGTAGTTATCCAGAACGTGCCGGCTCGTAGTCGAGGCGGTGCTGAACCGACGATATCGCAATCGGATGGCTTGCGTACACGCACGAGTAGCGGCGCGGATCAGCCGAATTGAATTAACGTTAGCTGGCGAAATGGTTTCGAGTCCGACAAGACAGGAGGGCAGAATGAAGCGCAAGGCATCTGCGGTCTGGGAGGGGGGGCTGAGAGACGGAAATGGCTCGATATCCACGGATAGCGGCGTACTCAAGGACACACAGTATTCGTTCTCGACCCGCTTTGAAAACGGTATCGGCACCAATCCCGAAGAGCTGATCGCGGCAGCGCATGCCGGATGTTTTTCGATGGCGCTGTCGGCTGAACTGGGTAAAGCAAACGTCAAGCCAGAACGAATCTCCACGACAGCGACGGTCACGCTCGACATGATAAATGGCGGCTTTGCGGTGACCGCTTCGCACCTGGACGTGGTGGTGAAAATCCCCGGCGGAGACAAGGCAGTGTTCGACAAGGCCGCCGCAGATGCGAAAGCCGGTTGCCCAGTGTCGAAGGTCTTGAACGCGGCCATCACGATGGACGCGAAGCTCGAGCGTTGATCGGCTCCAGGCGGGTGTGCTTTGCACGTTTTCAGATTTCGTTTCCACGAATTCATTAGCGAAGAAATTCTCCGGATGAAATGTGCTGCTGCAGTATGAAATCTCTGTTTCCCTGACTGATGAGGTAACAGGCCATGCCGAAGAAATACGCAGGTCGATGTGCATGCGGAGCTGTCAAGTTCGAGTTCGATGCCGATCCCACGTTTATTGCTGATTGCTATTGCCTGGATTGCCAGAAGGCTAGTGGTGGGGTCATGGCGACGTTTTTCGGCATTCCCGCAGATGATTTCAAGCTGCTGACCGGACAACCGCGCTCGTTCTCCTACATAGCCGACTCCGGTAAGAGGATAGATCGCAATTTTTGTCCTGAGTGTGGATCTCGACTCTTTTCAAACAATTCAGGCGCGTTTCCGGATACGGTGTTCGTCATGATCGGCAGCCTGAACAATCCCGATGGGATTCAGCCGGTGCTGGAGATGTACACGAAGCGCCGGTACAAATGGCTCAACCATCTGGATGTTCCGCAATTCACGAATATGCCGACGTGACAAGCGGGGGCTCTTGTCAGTCGAATTTTCGGGACGCTATGCGAACACTGGCGAGCAACTCCCGCGATTCCTTTAAATCTACGATTTCGAATCCTTCGGTGAATTTGTCGTAGATCGGCGAAAGCACGGACTCCACCAGCGCGGTTTTGCCTTGCCTGAGCTTGAGGCGGGCGAGGCTCTTCGCCGCTCGTAGTTCCAGGAACAGCGCGCCTTGCTGCTGCGCGACTTCGATGGCGTGGAGATAAAGCGCTTCGGATACGCCGCGCGGATCGAGTTCGTCGGACGTGGCGAGTATTTCGCCCTTGATCCTTACCAACTCCGATATGCACCACAGTTCATCGTGCGCCTTTGACCACACCAATGCATCCTCGATCGCCGTTAGCGCTCGTACGTGATCTCCAAAGCGCAGAAGGCCCCGGGCATACATCCCCGCAAACATCGGATAACGCATTCCGATATGTTCGCGCTCGAGTTGCGCTAACGCTTCGGAGAGGATCGGGAGCCCGGCAGGGTTCTCTATCTCGACCAGAAGCGCGCCATGAAGACCACGCGCCATTGCGTCGAAGAGGGCCAGCCGTGCTTTGCTACGGTGTCTTGCAATGTGCTCAGGGCACCCTCAGCCGAGACGAGATCTCCTGCGTAGAGCGCGAGCGGAATGAACGCAAACACGAGAACGTACCCAATCGGCAAAGTATGGTCGCTTTCTTGTGCATCGATGAGAGCCCGGCGCGCCTCCTTGAGCGCTCGCTCTGGGCATCCCAGCGTCCACAAGACGCTGGCTATCAACGAACGGGTTCCCTCGCGTCCCTTTACGTGGTTGTCGGAGAGTTGAGATCGATGGTTGGGTGAGTCGTACCACTCGAGCACGCGCTCGAGCAACCGCCGAGCCTCGGCTTGCTTGCCCATGTGGTGCCACGCGAACGCTGTGAGCCGGTTGCCTTCCGACATCGCGGTCTCATTCTGTATCGTGAATGCAATGGAGCGGAACTTCTGCAGCCGTTCCTCAGCGGCGCGGTGTCTTCCTGAATACACCAGGCCACAACAGGCGGCGAATAATGAACGTAACTGGTATTCCTCATCGTCAAGCTGTTCCGCAATGGCCAGTGCAGCGGTGCATGCAGCGTCGACCTGCGAGACCATGCCGCGCGTATACAGTGCCGAGGCGGCAAGTGCCGTGTAGAGTTTCATCCGCTGCCTGTCGAGCGTGGGCGAGCGGGCATCCGCCCGATAAAGTGCGTGCTCGATGCGACTGCGGCATTCGTCTAGCGAGGAAAGTCGGATCCACGCAGGAATCGCGGCAACGGTGAGCGCAATGCCAAGCGATGTATCTCCCTGCGCAGAGAACGCCCAGTTCAGTGCGGCGCGAACGTCGTCGATCGTGGGTATGTGATTTGCCAGCCATCGTGTATCGGGCGGCCTGTTCCAGCAGTCTGTGACACGCGCGTACAAATCATGGAAATGCTCGGCGTGGCGACGGGAGACCATGTTCAGCTCATTCGCATCTGCAAGCTTACGTCGCGCGTAATCACGAGTCGTGTCGAGAAGACGATATCGCAACGCATCGTCGGCGACGTTTGCCGACAGCATCGACTTCGACACGAGGCTTGCAACCGCATCGATCACACTGGAGTAAGGCAGGTTTTCGTCGCCTGCAACAGCAGCCGCAGACCCGAGCGAAAAGACGCCTGGAAATATTCCCAATCTGCGCAGCACGAGCCGTTCGACCGCGGGCAACAACTGATGACTCCAGTCGAGTGTGGCCAGCAAAGTTCTCTGCCGCTCTGGAGCCGTGCGTCGCCCCTGCGCGAGCGCGGAAAAGCGGTCGTCGAGCAAGTTGAGCAATTCACGAACGCCGAAGGCATCCAGACGCGTTGCCGCAAGCTCGATTGCCAAGGCAATGCCGTCCAGGCGCCGGCAGATTTGCGTGACAACGGGCGCATCTTCGTCTGACGGCAGGAAGTCGCCGCGTGCGGCAATGGCTCGCTCGATAAAAAGCTCGACAGCGGGGTATTGAAGCGCGGCGTCGATCGTCAGGTGTGCCGAGTCGGGGGGACTTTCGAGCGGCTCGAGCCGGTACACGTATTCGCCAACTGCCTGCAGCGGCTCGCGGCTGGTCGCAAGAACATGGATTTGCGGGGCCGCCGCGATCATATGCTCGGCGATGATGGCTGCTGCCTCGACGATCTGTTCGCAGCTGTCGAGCACGATGAGCTGTGGACGATTCCGAAGCCGGAGGTAATTCGTCAGCGCTCGCAGGATGTCGTCCGAGTGAACGACCAGACCGATCGTGCTGGCGACGGCATGGGGCACGAAGCTCGGGTCGGACAGCCGGGAAAGGTTGACGAACCATACGTCGTGTTCGTCCAGCGCGACCATTTCGCGGGCAACCGCCAGCGCGACCGTTGTTTTGCCTATCCCTCCGGGGCCTGCCACCGTCAGAAGCCGCAAGCGCGAGAGCCGCCTCAGCAGGTCGTGGATCGTCTTCGCGCGTCCGATCGGGCGAACCCATGCGGCGGGAATGTTGTGCGAAACCTGGGGACGCGATTGCGGCGGTGTTACGGCGCCCGACATCGTTTCGCGTTCGACGGGCGCGACGAATTGATAGCCGCGGCCGACCACCGTCGCGATAAAACGCTGGCCCTGGGGCTCGTCTCCCAAGACTTTGCGCAAGGCCGCGATATTCACCTTGAGATTGCCTTCCTCCACGACATTTTTCGGCCAGACGCGAGCCATGAGCTCCTTTTTGCTGATGAGCTCCCCCCGACGTTCGACGAGCGCGGTCAGCAAGTCGAGCGCTCGACCGCCAATCAGCACGCGCGTGTCGCCATCGAGCAATGTCTTCTGTGACGGAATCAGGCGGAATGAACCGAACCGGTAAGCCACTCCAGTTTCGGCGGTTGGGTGTGCCTCATCGCTCAGCCCGTGGCTGATTGGCAATCTATGCATGATTGAGCCCCGAACTGGCATCAGGATCGTCGCCGGGAACCGCTTGCGCAGATGCCCGTGTTTGCAATTCCGCAGTCAACTCCCCTTGCGAGCGTCATTCCATAGCCTGGCGAAGGCCTCGCTCGCAAGTTTCGATTTTTCATACGTTTCGAGCAGGCGCGCCGCACGGTTTCGAGGCCCGGGCGTTGCAGGAATGGGCATTTGGCGCGCCGTATTGCAGGATATTTCCCCGGAGACTATAAATCAGTCGAGGAGGAGGCCCAATATGCGGCGCATCCTGATGATCGTTTCCAGCGCACGCGAGCTTCCGCTCGAGGGCGGCGACTCGTTGCTCACCGGCTACTGGGCCGATGAAGTCTACACGCCGCTTAGGCGTTTTCGCGCTGCCGGCGTGGACGTGCGAATTCACACGGTGGACGGGCGGCCCGGAATTGCGGACCCCTTCAGCCTGGAGCCCCGATTTCACTATCCCGACACGGACAGGGACTTTCTCGCCGCAATCGTAAGATCCTTCGCCGATGATCCGGAAGGGATTCGCTTTACGCTGCATCACTTTACGGAACTCGACTTGATCGCATCGCGTCGCGTGTACGAGGCATTGACGTTTGCGAATGTCGAGCACGGACTGGCCCGCGCCAATGTAGAAGCGGCGGCAAAGGAAAGCTGGAAACACGATATCGGCTTTCTCGAAGCGCTCGCTGCGCGGCCGAAAATCAGCGCGATCGTACCGCCCGCGCGGGCGCAAGTTCTGGCCGATTCAGTGAAGCACGATAGCGAACGTTTAGCGCAAACCTGCGCCCATTCGCTGGAAAATGATCGTGCGCTAAACGCGCCATACGACCTCCGCAGCTTGTCGGACGAGGAGATTCATTCGTTCGACGCAGTGTTCATTCCGGGCGGTCACGGCGCGATCGTCGATCTGCCGGACAACCGCGATGTCGAACGCGTGCTGCGCCTCGCGCATTCCCGGCGGCGCCTGATCGCTCTGCTCTGCCACGGACCCGCCGCGCTGCTTTCGGTTGGCAACGGTCCCGACGGCGGGTGGCTATTCGACGGATATCGGGTGGCGGCATTCAGCAATGAGGAAGAAGACCAGGCGATTGTCGGACTGCAGCGGCATCCGTGGTTTCTCGAAAGCGAGTTGAAGAATCGTGGCGTTGTCTATGATGAAGCGCCTCCGTGGGTGTCTCATGTGGTGGTAGACCGTCATTTGCTGACGGCGCAGAATCAGATGTCCGATGAAGCCTGTGCGGAAGCGGTGTTGCGCAAACTCGGTGCCCTGCAAGGGAGTGCGGCATGAACATTGCCCTCGAAGTCGCCCATGCATTCATTGGCTGTCTTGCTCGACATGATGTCGACGGCGCCCTCACATCCTGTTCCCCCCATTGCTCCATTCACATCGTTCCACTTGCGCTCGATGGCCCTATTCACGCCGAAGGGCGCAGATTCTTCGAGAACTGGTTTTCCGCGTTTCCAGACTTGACGTTGAGCACGCGGCGCATGTTCGCAACGCATGAAGATGTCGTGGCCGTGGAGACGACTTTCGATGGCACGCAGGCTGGCGAATTTCTAGGCGTGATCAATCAGGAAAAACATATCGATCTCGACGAAGTGTGGCTGCTGCATACACGTAGCGATCGCATCGAGGCGGTCAAGCTATTCTGGTGCCAAAACCAGCTATACCGGCGACTTGCCGTACGGCGTCTGGACCGCGTAACGATCACCACGTCATTCTGATTCGTCGCGCTTTGTCGAATCGGACAAGGAGACATCCATGCCTGAAGTCCCGGAACGTCGCGCGATTACCACCGGGCAGCGCGCTAACGGCGCGGTGCTCCGTTTTTTCGACGCATATCGACGCCAGGACGTCGAGGGCATGGTCGACGCGTGTGTGGACAACGCGAACTTTCGCTATGTGCCGGCCGAGGTCATGCGCAAGCAGCGCGTGATTCGTGGCGACGGTAAGGTGCGCGGAGTCGGGAAAACATGGTGGTCGTCGTTGATCGACGCCTTTCCCGACCTGACCAACGACGTGCAATGGATTGGCAACGACGACGAGGGCAACGTGGCGGTCGAGGTCACGATCTCCGGAACCCAGGCCAAGGCGTTCGGCACGCTCGCGAACAGCGGCATGCATTACGATCTGGCCCACCTCTTTCTCTTCCATGTCAATCGCGAAGGGCTGATCGACGACATCGTCGCCTATTGGGACACCGCGGACTGGTATCGACAACTCGGACGGCTCGAATGTGACTGATGCCCCGCGACAAGCAGGTTCAGCGAGGTAGGGCGCAGGAGATATTGATGACTTCACTCAGGCGTGAAGATTGGTACGACGTTTATCGCGACGTCGAATGGACGCTCTCGTACGTCGACCAGGATGCAGTTTTTCCCGAATGGTTGTCCGGCACCGGAAAGGTGCCGATCGACGCATGGAAGCAGTGGGACGAACCGTACAAGATCACCTATCCGGAATACGTTGCAACGCAGCGTGAGAAGGAAGCCTCGGCCTATGCCGTGAAGTCGGCATTGCGGCGGTCGTCGATCTTCGAGCAGCTCGACGAGGGCTGGAAGTCGGTTTCGAAGATTCACTACGGTGCGGTCTCGCTGATCGAATACCTGGCTGTGCTCGCGGAATTGCGTATGGCGCGCTTTGGTTTGGCTCCTGCGTGGCGGCAGATGGCGATGTTCGGTGCGCTCGATGAAATTCGTCACGCTCAGCTTGACTTGCTGTTCGCCCATGAATTCATCAGCAGGGACCAGCAATACGATTGGGCGCTCAAGGCCTATCACACCGACGAATGGGTGGCCGTAGCCGGGCGGGCTGCATTCGACGGCATGATGGTGAATCCGAGCGCGGTTGATATTGCCATTCAATTGCCGTTTACGTTCGAAACCGCATTTACCAACGTTCAGTTCATCGGGCTGGCGGCAGATGCGCTCAGTTCCGCCGACATCAATTTTGCAAACATGATTTCGTCCGTGCAGACGGACGAGGCGCGCCACGCGCAACAGGGCCATCCGACGATAGAAATACTGATGCGGCACGATCCAAAACGGGCGCAGTGGCTGATTGACAAGACGTTCTGGATCAGCGCGCGGCTTTTCGCGGTGATCAGCGGGATTTGCATGGATTACTACACGCCGCTCGAGCACCGGAAACTGTCATACAAAGAGTTCATGGAAGAGTGGGTCGTCGATCAGTACCAGCGCACCTTGCAGGAGTACGGTCTGAAGCGGCCCTGGTTCTGGCAGGAATTCATCGATGGACTCGACATCTGGCACCATTCGCTCCAGATGGGAATCTGGTTCTGGCGTCCCACAGTCTGGTGGAAGCCACAGGGCGGTGTGAGCGAAGACGAACGGGCCTGGCTGCGGGAAAAGTACCCGCGTTGGGAAAAGGAATTCGGCCCGGGCTGGGACACGATCATTGCGAACATCAATAGCGGGCAGGAAGAGAAAACGCTGCCAAAAACGCTTCCCTGGTTATGCAACTGCTGTCATCTGCCTATCGGGACCGCGGGCGCGCCCAATAACGACCGGTATCCGGTGCGCAGCTATCCGCTCGAACACAATGGCTACACCTACCATTTCTGCTCGAAACCGTGCCGGCAGATCTGGTGGGAAGACAAGGACACTATTCACCAGAAGACCGTGGTCGAACGGCTCCTGGGTGGAGAAGTGCAGCCGCAAACGCTCCAGGGCGTTCTCGACTACATGGGCCTCACGCCCGAGGTAATGGGGAAAGATGCAAAGAATTACGCGTGGGCGTACTCGTATCGTGACGATAAAACCGCGGAGCAGGCTTGATATGAATGCAACCCGAAATACGCAGCCCACTACCCTGGCGATCAACGCGCTGTTCATTGGCGATATCGTTACCCAGCTCGTTTTCGTGCGTGACACCGACACGATCGCGGAGGTCGCCGAGAAGGTCGCCGCACAATCGGTCGGTATCCGGGTTCCGCGAAGAGACGCGCCGATGGTTGTCTATTTCAACGGCGTCGCGTTGCCAATGAGCGAGACGGTCACAGGTGCCGGTATCGATGCACTGCAATGTCTGACTGTGCGCTACGCGGAGTGAGCGGAGCGGAACATGACGCGTTCAGCGAACCTCGTGGGACCCGTGCTGCGCATGGTCGATGACGTCGATGCCGTGGTGCGCGCAATCGTGGAGGACAACCCGAATCGGGAAATCGAACTGGTCGATCGCGGCGCGTACATACGGGTGCAGGCGGAAGGGTTTCTTCGCGTGAGCCGGGATTCGATCGAGCGGCAGGTCGGAAGGCCGTACCAGATGCGGGAACTGGAGCAGATGCTCGCTTCGTTTGCCGGGCGCATCGAGACGACGTCGGACGAGGTGACATGGCGGTACACGGTCTGATGTCGAAGGCGTAATGCATGGGCGCTGAACATAAGGACGCAGATAATGGACGACTCCGCCTCGAATGCTAAAGCGAGACCGTTGCACACATGGAGCGTGTTCGGCGAGATTCGCCGCATGCCAAGCGAATATGAAATCGTCACGCACGAAGTGAATTACACGCTGCGCAAGCGCCGTACGGCGGCCTTCGAGTTGAATCCAACAACGCCCGCCAACATGTGGTACTTGACGTATCGCGACAAGTCGCCGGTGCAGGTCGCAGAGTGGAACGAATTCCGCGACCCGGACGAAATGACGTACCGCAAGTACGTAACGACCCAGGACGAACAGGAAAGCGTCATGAAAGGTGTGCTCGACCAATACGAGCGCACTGCGCATGACAGTGACATCTCGGCCCGTTGGCTGGACACGCTGGCACGCGTGCTCATACCGACTCGCTATCCGGTTCACGGGTTGCAGATGACGCAAGCCTATCTGGGCACGATCGCGCCTTCGTCGTACATCACGAATTGCGCTGCGTTTGCGGCCGGCGACCTGTTGCGGCGTGGCTCGCTGATTGCGTACCGGACGCGCCAGTTGCAACTCGCCCGTCCCGACGTGCATGTACTGGTCGAAGCGCGGCGTATCTGGGAGGCAGATCTGGGTTGGCAGCCCGCGAGGAAAGCATTGGAGACCGCGCTGATAACCTACGATTGGGCCGAGTGCCTGACCGCGGTGAATCTCGTGTTGCGCCCGGCGCTCGACGAAGTTCTGCTTGCACAACTCGCGAACGTTGCTCGCAAGAATCGCGACGACTTGACCTGGCTACTGCTCACAAATCTGGCGATGGACTCTGCTCGCGCCGCTCGCTGGAGTTGCGCGCTTGCGCGCTTTGCGATCGCGCGCAACCCGGATAACGTCGGCAGTTTTGCGCGTTGGGTCAAAAAGTGGCGCGCCCGCGCCGAGGATGCCGCCGGCGGCCTCGCGACGTTGCTCACCAGCGTATCGTCGCCGGGGCAGGAAGAATTGAAGACGCTCGAGGCGGCACGCAATGCAATTGCCGCGTCCCTCGAAGCAGCCGGCATTTCCGCAGACCTGGATAAAACCGTTGTTGCAGCGAATCGCCCCACGAAATCGTCGGCCGCGCCGCAATACATGGCCCCGCTGCTCAGCGACCCGCTGATCGCATTGTTCGACAAATACGCCGTGGCGCCTGGCGCCAATCCGTGCCGATGGACCGGACTCACTTTCTACCGCTTCGAAAGCCCGGTGGCGCCGCACTGGGACCAAACGGCCTCGCTGGCATTCTGCATAGTCGTGCAGGGACGCAAACGCGTGACGATCAACGGACGCAAGTACTTCTTCGACCCCGCAAACTATTTTCTGATCAATCGAGCGACGCGCTTGCAGGCCGAGATTCTCGAAGGCTCTCCCGCGCAACCGTTTCTTTCGATGATCTTGCAGATTCCGGCGGCGGCAGTCGCCGAAGTGCTGATCGAAAGCCTGCCTGGGCTGCAGGCGCAGGCAGGCGCGGACGACGAGGAAGAAGAAGCCTATGTGTCGAAATTCGACGGCGACCTGCGCGACGCAGTCCTGCGCTTTCTGAAAACGCTCGACGACGATAGCGAACGCCGCCTGCTCGGACCGCTGTTTCTGCGGGAGATCGTGTTCCGGTTGCTGCGTCACGACCAGGCGCCACGCCTCGTTACCGCAGCGCTGTACGGGAAAACGTCGCGCAAGGTGTTCGCTGCGATTCGCTATATGCAGTCCGAATTCGACAAGTCGATCACTATCGACGATATCGCCCGCGCGGTGGGGGCGAGCACGTCGACGCTCGCGCATTCGTTCAAGGAGATCATCGGTGTCTCGCCGTATCATTTCCTCAAGCAGTTAAGGCTGGAGCGCGCACGCGTGTTGATGATTCGCGAGGGCTGGGGTGTGAGCGAAGCCGCTGCTCGCACGGGCTATGCGAGTCCGTCGCATTTCGTGAAGGCTTTTACCAGTTATTTTGGCGAGGCCCCGAGCCAATACGCGAATCAGTTTCGCGGCAAGCCGACGCTCAATGTGATGGAGACTACCGAAACGAGGACGTGATGACGGAGGACTTGTCGTGGATCGACGTCATGGACTCGAACGACCTCTGGATCGGCGAGATGGTCGCTGTGGAGTCCGTGTTCGGGCCGCTCCTGATGATCAATATCGACGGTGCGGTTCGCGCGTATGAGAACCGGTGCCCGCATATGGGCGCCCGGCTTAGCGACGGCGAATTCGCCAATGGCGTTATTGTGTGCCCGAATCACCGGTGGGAGTTTTGCGCACATAGCGGCCGCGGGATCAACCCCGCCGGCAAGCAATTGAACCCGCATCGGGTGCGGATCGTGGGCGGCCGCATCCTGGTCGCATCGGGCCAATCGTAAATTCTTCAGTTCAATTGCCCTAACGCAGCGGCGGCTTCTGCGCACCACGCCTTAGCCGTTCCTCCCGAATCCAGCGTTGTCCAGATAGGCCTTGATCGGCATCCAGCCGCCATGGCGTCGAATCCTGCGAGATTCGCGTCAATTCCTGCAAATGGATGCCCGCGCGCTGTACGCGCCAGCAACCCGCGCCTTCAATGAAGGATAAGCCAGTCCGGCCGCGAGACGTCATTGATCCGCTCCGCTGGCGCGTGCTTTTTTGCCAATCAGGAGGGCGTTATGCGATGCCGGTCAATCCCTCGCGGTGTGCAACCATGAAACCGCGCCCGCCCGCCTCAACCCCATCGCCGGGCGTCGCGGGGGCCTTCTCGTTCGGACCGTTTCGCTTGCTTCCCGGGCAGCAATTGCTGCTCGAAGATGGAGCGCCCGTGCATATCGGCAGCCGCGCGTTGCTTCTTCTCACAGCGCTTGTCGAGAATGCGGGCGAGTTGGTCAGCAAGAGCGACCTGATTGCGCGCGCATGGCCGGACGCCGTGGTCGACGAAGGCAATCTCAAGGTCCATATCGCAGCGCTTCGCAGGGCGCTTGGAGACGGCCTGCGCGGAAATCGGTATCTCGCCACGATCAGTGGGCGCGGTTACATCTTCGTGGCGCCGGTCGAGTACGTGGAGCAAAAGGTGTCGGCGCGGCGAAACGGAGCGGCTCAGGCTTCTTGCCGTCTTCCGGCGATGCCGACGAACACGATTGGCCGCGCAGATGCGATCGAGAGGCTTGGCGATGCCTTGTCGCGCCAACGCCTCGTGACGGTCGTCGGCCCCGGCGGCATCGGCAAGACGGCAGTGGCGCTGTGCACGGCGCAAGGCGCGCAGGACAACTATGCGCACGGCGTGAGCTTCGTCGATCTCGGGCCGGTAGCGGAACCGGGCGCCTTCTTTGCCGCCGTTGCCAGCGCGCTCGGTCTGATCATTCGCAGTGCAGATAAACGCTCGGCGATCATGGCGCATCTTCGCGAGCGGCAGATGCTGATCGTGCTCGATACCTGCGAACACGTGATCGACGAGGCTGCGTTGTTCGTGGAACAGGTGATGCGCGGCGCACCGAATGTCGTCATCATGGCGACAAGCCGTCAATCGCTTCGCGCCAGTGGCGAATATTTGCACCGGCTGCTGCCGTTGCCAAGTCCGCCGGACGCCGTCGGGCTCACGGCGTCGGAGGCGCTGACGTTCTCCGCTGTCCAGCTGTTCGCCGAACGCGCCGCTGCGGGCCAGCAGGGATTCGCGCTCAGCGACGAAAATGCGCCGATCGTTGGAGAAATCTGCCGGAATCTGGACGGCCTGCCTCTCGCGATCGAGCTGGTCGCGACGCGCTTCGATGCATTCGGTCTCCGCGGGTTGTCGTTGCTACTCGATGACAGCAGACGGCTATTGAATCAGGGCCGGCGTACGACGCTGTTGCGTCATCGGACGCTCGCAGCCGCGCTCGAATGGAGTTACGAGCTGTTGCCGAGAGTGGAGCGTACGATACTGCGACGCATTTCGTTGTTCGCCAGCCCGTTTACGCTCGAAGCTGCGAGCGCTCTCGCAGAAGATGGAGACATCACCGCGAGCGATGTCATTGGCGGCGTGGCCCAGCTCGTCGAAAAATCGCTTCTATCAGCCGACGTGAGCGGGTCGATCACACGATATCGTTTGCTCAATACCACGCGCGCCTATGCACTGCAGAAACTTGCTGACGGCGGTGAGTTGGAGTCGATTACACGGCGCTACGCGGAACGGCTTCCCGGTTTGTTCGCGCCGCCCGAGGCAAAAACCGACATGCAGCCACGCAAGAAGTCGCGCGCGAATGTTCAGCGAAAGCAATGAGTCGGGTTCGCGGGGGATTGCGCTGGCGAATCGCCGCTCTCTTGCGTCTGTGCCGCTTGCCGGGCTGCGAGCCGCGCCTCGGCCGCCTCGATGTTGAGGGGGAAGCGAAGATTCGACGCCTGGGTGGGCCAAAAGCCTTCGCTTTCCAGGTCATAGAGATGCTGCAGCACCTCGGCTCGCGTGCATGGTCCTGATGCCGCTTGTGCGAGGCAAACGGCGGGCGATAGTCCCAGCTCGACGACGATCATCGTGAGAATACGTAAATCCATATCGCTGAACCCGCCCTGTAGACGAAGCCGTCATACGGCAATGTCTGAAGCCGCTAACTTCCAGTGAAGAGATTGCAGTAGCTGTGCGGACCCACACATTCGCTGTTGCCTTGTGTATTCCCGTTCTGCATTTGTTGCATACCCGGAGACCCGCTTTGGGTTGAGTCATTTGTCGGCATGCTGGATTGCGCCTGAGAAAGCGCAGGCACCAGCACGGCAAAAAGAATGATTGCTTTCACGAGCTTCATGTTCGCCTCCTCGACTGGCTTGAATCACGGTGAGGTCATATTCGCACCGCCTGCCAATCGCGGCTTTTCAGAATGCGCTGGGAATTGCGGCTTTGCCCGAATCGGCGCGTACCCCTCTCTGACAAATCGAATGGCGCGTCTTAATATCGAGCACACGGTTCGCGTATGCAGTCAACGCGCGTATCGCGCCAATGTTTTCGTGGAGATCGAGATGAATATCGATTTGAGTGGAAAGAGAGCGGTGGTCAGTGGATCCAGCTCCGGCATCGGCCTCGCAATTGCAACGGGGCTCGCTTCATGTGGCGCACTGACGATCGTGAATGGACGCAAACAGGACGCAGTTGACAGCGCTATCGCGCGCATCAAGGCCAGCGTGCCTGACGCGAACGTGCGCGGAGTGGCGTGCGATCTCGGCACGCCTGAAGGCGTCACTGCGTTCGTCGAGGACGTGCCCGAAGCGGACATCCTCGTGAACAACCTTGGTTTCTTCGGGCCCGGCGATATCCTGAGCACGGCGGACGCGCAATGGGAGCGATACTTTCAGGTCAATGTGATGTCTGGCGTGCGCATGACGCGTGCCTATCTCGATGGCATGATGCGCCGGCACTGGGGGAGAATCGTGTTTATTTCCTCCGAATCGGGACTGGCGATTCCCCCCGATATGCTCGCATATGGCTTCACGAAAACAGCCCAATTGAGCATTTCACGCGGCGTCGCAAAGTTCGCCGCAAATAGCGGCGTGACCGTGAACGCGGTGTTGCCCGGGCCGACGCTCTCGGAAGGCGCGCTCGATATGGTCGCCGCGACCGCGAAAGCGCAAGGCAAGACGCCGGACCAGGTGCTCAACGAATTTGTCATCAGTACGCGCGGTTCGTCGATTATCCGGCGCGCCGCGACGACCGAAGAAGTGGCCAATATGGTGATTTACGTCTGCTCGCAGCAGGCTTCGGCCACGACGGGTGCCGCACTGAAAGTGGAGGGCGGCATCGTCGATTCGATAGCTTGACGTACTGCCATGAGCGATAGCCGGGTCTACCTCATCCGCCAGGGTGGCTCGGCTTCTTCAACCATGCTGTCAGGACCGAAGTAGTCGAACGCGAGCGAGGCCAGCGCCGCCGTCTTGAGGACGGTTTCAACCAGCGAGAGGCAAAAGAACCACGGCGAGAGCGAATACATGCGCGGCAGCGCCATGGAGATGACGATGATACTCACGGCACAGCAGAACGAAAACACGGCGAGCGCGAGATGCGCGCGGCGCAGTGTCCAGATCACGATGACGGTGAGGATCACCTTGGCGACGAGCACAGCCACGACGGGAAGGATTTCCGTCTCGCCTGCGAGTTCCCAGCGGGTTTCGAAAAGCGCCCACAGCCAGACCATGACAATCGACGCCTTTGACATCGTTCCAAGCGCAACTCGCGCCGGCACGGCGGTTTCGCTCGTATCAATGTCGGCAAAGGAGTGCGGGAATTCCGCCTGTGCAAAGTAACTGTCTTCGGCTTTCATGACAACCTCAACGACTTCGGGTAGAACACGATCGACAACGCGAAACCAGTATGGCGGCGGTGCGGCAAGTGTTCTTTCTCGATGAACGCGCAAATTGCGCAGAAAAACGGGCGACGCGCGGCCCGGAAGGGGACGCGGAGCCCAACGCAGCGGAGCTACCTTTTTTAACCGAAATTTACTGTCATTTCACCGGCGCGGTTTCTAAGCTTTTGAGGAACTGCGGCGCGGCGATAGAGGCCGCATGCCTGTGATCGGCCGTGGGATTTGCCATGCATGAAAAAGCGTACGCGGCGGAGTGCGAAGCCGTTGAAATCCATTGCACGAAGGAGTCGGAGGCAGAGAAGCGTGGCCGCACGTTGTTCGCGCTTGCGCTCGGGAGCTTTTGCATTGGCACCTCAGAGTTCGCGAGCATGGGCATACTGCAACTCTTCGCGTCCGACCTCGATATTGGAATTCCGCGCGCAACACATGCAGTCACGGCCTATGCGTTTGGCGTGGTCATTGGCGCACCGGTGTTGACGTTGGCGGCGGCAAGGCTGAACCGGCGCACGCTCTTGTTGATCCTGATGGCGGTGTTCGCCGCGGGCAATTTGCTTTCTGCCGCGGCGACCCAGATCGGCATGCTCGCAGTCGCGCGGTTCATCAGCGGTTTGCCACAAGGCGCGTATTTCGGCGCCGGCGCGTTTGTGGCGTCTTATATCGTTGGGCCCGGCGCGTCGGGCAAGGCGTTTGCATTCGTGATGACCGGGCTTACGATAGCGACGATTTTCGGCGCGCCGCTCGCGACATTCCTCGGGCAGACACTCGGCTGGCGCGAAACTTATATTGCCGTAGGCGCGCTGGCGCTGCTGGCGCTTGCCGCGTTGTGGGCCTGGGTGCCGGTGAACGAGGCGTTGAACGGCGGCCCGTTGAAGCAGGAACTCGGCGCGCTGCGCAAGCCGTCGGTCTGGGTCATGATGAGCGTCGCCGCGTTGGGCGTCGGCAGTATTTTCGCGGTCTACACGTTTATTGGCCCCTTCGTTACCGACGTTGCCGGGCTGAACGCGTCGGCGATTCCGGTTGCGCTGGCGCTCTTCGGTGTCGGCATGACGCTCGGCAATGCCGCAGGAGGACACGTTGCCGACAAGCACGACGCATTGGGGCTGTTATTGGGCTTCGGTTCCGCGCTCGCCGTATTGGTGCTGCTAGCGCTGTTCGGCCACTCGGTGTGGGTGTTGATGCTGTCGCTGTTTGGTGTCGGCGCGACCATGATGGGCGCCATTCCGACCATTCAGGTTCGTCTCACGCGGCTCGCGCCTGAAGCATCGACGCTGATGGGGGCAATGAATCTCGCGTCGCTGAACGTCGCGAATGCGCTTGGTGCCTGGGCCGGGGCGCTAGCGATCGGAGCCGGCTGGGGCCTGCTGTCCGCGGTTTGGGCGGGGTTTGCGTTGACGCTCGCGGGCTTGCTGGTTTTTGCTGTCACGTTTCGCGCTCGCAACCTGGGTTGAACGAAGGTGAACTAAAGAAGGCGCGGCGCTTCAATCTGCGCGCGGAGACCTCGCTTTATCAAGCGCACATTTGACGTTGCTTGCGACGATATTGAAATCCGTGGGTTTGGTGAGATAGGCCAGCGCGCCCTTGGCGAGGACGACCGCTTCGTCGCGTGCGGTGGGATAGCCCGTGAGGAAGATAGTCGGAGGGGCGTAGCCGTTGGCCAGCAGGCATGCATGCATTTCGATGCCCGACATGCCCGGCATGGTGACGTCGCTGATGAGGCAGTGTGTTTGTCCAACGGCGCCCGAATCCAGAAATGCGGCCGCAGATTCGAATGTCAGGACTTCCCAACCCATCGACCGGATGGCGCTGGCCGTTGCCATCCGCATGGATTCGTCGTCTTCGACTATTGAAACAAGGGCGACAGGAGTCACGGTGTGCCCCCAAATGGGAAACAGAAGATCTGCCTCGCAGACTAGTCCGACAAACGACTTTCGATAACCATACGTTCGTATAATGTCGACTGTCTTCGGGCAAGTTTGTGGCTTTGGCGCGCTGCTACAATGGAATCGGGGTAGAGTCGTCAGTCCTTAATCGTTTTCTTACGAATGCAGCGTGTGGCGAGCGGTGCAAGCGCCTGCCGTGACACGCGAGCGCCGTGACGCCTGAGGAAAGCCGGATGACTATCATGGCCAGGTCGACCACAGCGGATACCAGCGGCACGCCAGGGCCGTCGGTTGTCTACGTGATCGACGACGACGAGGAAATGAGACTCGCGCTAGGCGGCCTGCTTCGCTCGGTTGGACATCGCGTAGAGCTTTTCGATTCGCCGCACGCGTTCGTGAATTTTGCGCGCGATGAGGTTCCGAGCTGCCTCATTCTCGATGTGAGGCTGAAGGGAGAAAACGGGCTCGCGTTCCAGCGGTCGATAGCGAAAATCGCGCCGCATATTCCCATCCTTTTCATTTCCGGTTATGCCGACGTCGAGATGTCGGTCAAGGCGATGAAAGCAGGAGCGGTGGACTTCTTCACGAAGCCGTTTCGTGAGCAGGACATGCTCGACGCGGTGGCGCAAGCGCTCACGCGCGACGCGGCACGCCTCTCTTCGGATTCAGCCCTGGCCGAACTGCGCCAACGTTTCGAAGCGCTGACGCCGAAAGAGCACGAAGTGCTGGAGTTCGTGCTGGCCGGTCTGCTGAACAAGCAAATCGCCGAGGAAATGCATGTCAGCGAGATCACGGTGAAATTGCATCGCGGACAGGTCATGCGCAAGATGGGCATTCATTCGGTGGTCGATCTTGTCCGCCAGGCGCAAATGCTGGGTGTGGTGCCTCGCACGCCAACACGCCGCCGCTCATAGCGCACGATCGGCTTGCCCATTGCGCCGACTCACGCGCACGCGAGTCATGAATTTTCGGCCTTAAACCAAAGTATTAGGCAGCAGCGCTTTCCACGTCACGGCGCAGCCGGTCGTATGGCTGGTATTGCGGGCGATGCGGCGGTATCGTTCGGTCAACTACAAGGGAGACTCATACCAGACTGGGAGTCAGACATGAGTATTCGAAGCAGTTTGTTGAACGGTCCGCTGGGATTTGGCGCCGCCCCGCTCGGAAACATGTTCCGCAATATTCCCGAGGAAGAAGCGCTGGAAACGGTCGAGTCGGCGTGGCAGCAAGGTGTACGCTATTTTGATACCGCGCCGTTTTACGGCGCGGGGCTCTCCGAGTTGCGCATCGGCAAAGCGCTGTCGAAACACAAACGCGACGACTATATTCTCAGCACCAAAGTCGGCCGCCTGATTCTCGATGAAGTTGAAACCGGTAAGCGGGATTTTGGCGAAAAGGGCGGACTGTTCGAGTTCGCGCTGCCGAATAAAATTCTCTACGACTACTCCGAGCGCGGCACCATGCAATCGCTTGAAGACAGCATGAAACGGCTTCAGGTCGATCGCATCGATTTCGTTTGGGTCCACGACATCGCACAGGACTTTCATGGCGACGCGTGGCTCAAGGAATTCGAAATCGCTCGTACCGGTGCATTTCGCGCTTTGTCGAAGCTGCTCGACGAGGGCGTCATCAAAGGCTGGGGCCTCGGTGTGAATCGCGTCGAACCGATCGAGCTGACGCTCGGGCTCGCGGATGCGAAGCCCAATGGCATGCTGGTAGCGGGGCGCTATACGCTTCTGGATCACGAAGTCGCGCTGCAGCGGTTGATGCCCGCTGCGCTCGAGAAAGGGGTCGATATTGTTGTTGGCGGCCCATATAGCTCGGGCGTGCTGGCCGGCGGCGCGCATTTCGAATATCAGAAGGCTTCGCCGGAAATCCTCGCAAAGGTAGCGCGAATCCAGGCGCTCGCGGAGCGCTACGCGATTCCGGTCAAGGCGGCGGCCTTGCAGTTCGTGCTCGCGCATCCAGCCACGGCCGCGGTCATACCGGGCGCGAGCAGGCCCGAGCGTATCGCGGAAGACGTCGCCGCGCTGAAGGTGCCGATTCCCGATGACTTCTGGCGCGAAATGCGGGAGCAGGGCTTGGTATCGCCGCTGGCGCCGTTACCCATCGACAGCAAGTAGGGGGAGATCATGGCTGAAGCTTTCGCAGCGCTCGACGTCACGTTGCCGGCGGCAAAGGTCTGGCAGTTGATAGGCGGGTTCGGTTCCTTACCTGACTGGTTGCCCTATATTCCGAAGAGCGAATTGACCGATGGCGGCCGTGTGCGTCATCTCTCCAATCCAGACGGTGATCCGATTGTCGAGCGCATGCTTTCGTACAGCGAAGCTTCGCGCAGCTACAGCTATGCAATCCTGAAAGCGCCCTTTCCTGTGACCGATTATGTTTCGACGTTGAGCGTGGTAGACAAGGGCGCAACGGCGTGCCGCGTCGAGTGGTCGGGCAAGTTTGTGCCGGTTGGCGTGACGGAGCAGGAAGCGTCGCGCCTTTTCGCGCAAATCTATGAAGACGGACTTGACGCGCTCAAAGCGCAGTTGGCAAAGAAGACATGATTGCGGCACGTATGGTCTAAATAACTATCATCATACCGATGCGCCGTATTCCAGGTCGTTTGGCGCCTCGCTGATTTGACCGCGCTAATGGGTTTGCATGGCGGTGGCGATAACGCCGGTATATATTAGCTCTGTCGAATCCTTTGGGGCACTTCAGTGAGCGATAAGCATGCTGTCACCCACAGCGGTGAGGCGCCAACTGTCTTCCTGGTCGACGACGACGACGATGTCAGGGAGTCGCTAGAGCAACTGCTAAGGTCGGTGGGAATGAAAGCAAGCGCGTTCTCACGCGGCGAGGCATTGATCGATGCGTTCGAAAGCGGCGCCATTCGCAGTCCCGCGTGTATCGTGCTGGATGTCCGCCTGCGCGGCGCGAGCGGACTGATGGTGCAGCAGGCACTTTCGCAGCGCGGCATTGCGCATCCCGTCATTTTCATCACCGGTCATGGCGACATCGTGATGACGGTGAAAGCAATGAAGGCGGGCGCGGTTAATTTCCTGACTAAACCCTTTCGCGACCAGGATCTGCTCGAAGCGATAGCGGAGGCCGTCGACCTCGATCGGCGACGGATCGAGGATGTCGCGGCGGCACAGGACATCAAAAGCCGCTGGCTCGAATTGACGCCGCGTCAGAGGCAGGTCATGCATTGCGTTGCATGTGGCGCATCGAATCGCGAGATCGCCGACGAGTTGGGCATCACTGAAATCACGGTGAAGATCTATCGCGGCGAGGGAATGCGACGCCTCGGAACAAAAACCCTCAGCGAGTTCCTCTCCAAGGCCGAGATGCTGGGAATCATCGACGGGACGTCGCACGACCTGCTCGGCGCTAATTGACGGATGTGGCCGGGGCGCTGGGTGCCGGATCGCTTTCCGGTTGCCCGACGGAGTCTGTCGCCTTGTCGTCCTTGCGGGGCGCGCTATCGCTTTGTGTCTGCCGGGCATGCCGCCAATGCGGCGTGTAGCTGCTCACATCGGGCCGATAAAACGGCGCTGGACCGTATCCACTTGCGAAAGCGGGTGCGGCGCTAACCGATAGCGTCACGAGAGAAGCCGATATAACGAACGCGATTTTCATGATGCAATTCCGAAAGGCGCCGCGTCGTGCGAACCGGGCGGCGCATACAGCCGTCGCCCAGCCCCCGTACGATGCACATCAGTGACCGGCTTCGCGCATGCGCACGTTGTTGGTCACATTCGATACGCCGGCAACACCAGCGGCGGCAGTGCCGGCGAGCTGAATCTGGTCCTCGTCCGGTACCGTTCCGTCGAGCGTGATCTTTCCGCTGCGCGCGACGACGGTGATGCCGCCCGCGTCGAGATCCTTGGTCTTCGTGAGCGTGCGCCTCACCTGGGTTTCGAGTTGGCGATTCTGGGCCCGAATGGTTTTTTTGCTAACCGTTGTCGATGTGGGTGCCGACGCGTCGGTTTGAGCCAATGACGGGGCGATAGCAAGAGCGGAAGTGACCGTCAAAGCCACGATGGGCAAAAGCTTGCGTAAGAACATCGCTGTGCTCCTTGGAAGAAGGAGGGGTCACGCCTCGTGAGAATGGCGTCTGAATGTCGCCCTCCAGGAGCATTTTCAGCTGCTTCGTTTCCCGAAGTCTTTCCCAATCGCACCGCATTTTAAGCGGCGTATCACTTTCGATCGCACCGGCGCCAGCCGAGCGCGATACTACGACGCTTTACCACTTTTAACTTCCTGTCCCGGTGCGCGGGTGGCATATTGGGCTCAACACCCGGCCCTCAGTTGATCATTCGGCTTGCCCCATCCATTCGCGATGGATGCAGTCTATTCAAAATATTCGACATGCAGACGCGAGAGGCAGATTCATGATCCAGATCGTTCACCCGGCGCAAACCTTGCTCAGCAAGCTCGATGGTTTTCTCCTGGAATTCACGGAATCGAATGCTCGTGCCGATATTGTGTTGCACCGGCCGCCGCTCAATATCGTGAACCTGGAACAGCGCGAACAATTGCGAGTGGTTTTCGAGGCGCTGGACGAAGACCCCCGTGTTCGCGTGATCGTGCTTCGCTCGGCGGGCGAGCATTTTTCGGGGGGCGGTGATCTCAGCGGACTCGCCGAAGCCTCTGCGGAGCGCATTTCGCGGCTGGCGTGGAGCGTATCTGCGCCCGCGCGCTGCGGCAAGCCCGTGATCGCCGCGAATCGCGGCTACTGCTTTGGGGTGGGATTCGAGCTGTCGCTGGCCTGCGATTTTCGTCTTGCAACGGAAACGACGCTCTATGCGTTGTCGGAACAGCGGCTTGGCGAGTTGCCGGGATCGGGAGGCTCGGCGCGGCTTCAGAAGATGGTGGGAACGAGCCGTACCAAGGATATCGTGATGCGTTCGCGCCAGATTCCCGGACCGCAGGCTTATGACTGGGGCATTGCGACCGAGTTCGTGCCCGATAGCGATCTGGAGAGCGCAACCGACGAGATGGTGTCCGAATTGCTCGCGTGCTCGCCGTCGGCGCAGCGCGCGGCGAAGCGCCTTCTGAACGCCATCGACGCCACGTCGCTATCGATGGGGATCGTGCTGGATGGCCATCTCAACGGAAGGCTGCACGATCCTGGCGAGTACCGGGAAAGAATGGAAGCGTTCGGCGAGAAATGATGGCCGGTTGCAGCATTTGCTCAGTGATTTTCGAGGTCTAGTTTATGAATATCAGCGTTTTCGCGAGCATCGTCCCCAAGCCGGAGCATGTTAAGGACGTGGAGGAAGAATTGCTCAGGATGGTGAGCGCGTCGCGCAACGAGCCCGGCAATTTGCGCTACGACCTCTATCGTATTTCGGAAGGGCCAACGAGCTTCCATTTATTCGAGACCTACGATGGTCCTGCCGCAATGGATGCGCACAGGGCGAGCGCGCACTATCAGAACTATCGCGCCAAGGTCGTGAACTGGCTGCTTTCGGCACCCGACGTCAAGGTGCTGACCGCGCTCGAAGCCGCCAGTTAGCGATATTCTCTGCGCTCACTCGCTTTCAAAGAGGTCTCTGAAGCGGCGAGGCTGCGAGCGCAAATAGGGCTTCGGCGCGCGCACATGCGCACCGAGGTCCGCTGCGGCGTGCCAGGGCCAGCGCGGGTCGTAGAGTATCGCTCGGGCCAGCGCGATGAAATCGGCGTCTCCCGTCGACACGATGGCGTCGGCTTGCTCGAAGCCCGTGATTAATCCAACCGCGACCACCGGCATCGAAACGGTTTCTTTGACGGCACGCGCGAGCGGCACCTGGTAATTGGGCCCCACTGGAATCTTTTGGTCGGGGTGCAAGCCGCCGCTCGTAACGTGGACGGCGTCACACCCGCGCGCTTCGAGCGCCGCGGCAAATGAGATGGTCTGCTCGATATCCCAGCCGCCTTCAACCCAATCGGTGCCCGATACGCGCACAGTGACCGGCTTGTTGCGGGGAAAGGCTTCGCGGACCTCGTCGAAGACTTCGAGCGGAAATCGCATGCGGTTTTCGAGCGAGCCGCCGTATTCGTCGCTGCGCCGATTGGAGAGCGGCGAAAGAAATTGATGCAGAAGATAGCCGTGGCCGATATGCAGCTGAATCAGGTCGATGCCGATGCGATGTGCGCGATGCGTCGCGGCGACAAAGGCGTTACGCACACGGCGAAGCCCTTCATGATCGAGTTCGACAGGCGGAACGTAGTTCTCTGCATACGCCACGGGCGAGGGCGCTTCGGTTTGCCAGCCGAGTGCGCGGTCGGGCGGAAATTGACCGGGCTTTTTCCATGGCACCTCCGTTGAGGCTTTACGCCCGGCATGACTCAGTTGAATGCCGACAGGGACATCCGAGCAGTGACGGACCGCCTCCAGCGTGCGCCGCATCGCGGCTTCCGTCTGGTCGTCGTAGAGCCCCACGTCTGCGTAGGTGATACGGCCTTCGGGCACAACGGCCGTCGCTTCGATGGTGAGCAGCGCCGCGCCGGAGATGGCCAGGTGGCCCAGATGCACGACATGCCAGTCGTTCATGCACCCGTGCTTTGCGGAGTACTGGCACATCGGCGCGATGATGATGCGGTTTGCCAACTCGAGATTGCCAACTCTCAGCGGCATAAACAAGGAAGGTTTCGCCAAGATGGCCTCCATACGCGTAGACGTGAATCAGGCAGGGACCAGGATAATGCGGCGCATGGCAGTCGCATAGCCCTACGATGGGTTCGATGCGCGCGGGCAAACCGTATAAGGCTTATACCAAGGTTTAGGATGTTGCCGGATTCGCGATTTTCGAGGCTGGGGCGACGTTGGTTGTTTCGTTCGCCGCTCACGACCACGCTTACCATACGAACGTATAGTGCCTGCACGCAGGGCGGCGATTGACGTATGCCATGGTAGCGTGGACTTGCCTGCAGCGGACGAGTACTCTGAAATCGTCGTGGAGAGCGCCGACATGTGGCTCACGCGGCGGGTCTTCTGGAGTCAGTGAACATGTATCAGTCTGAGCAAGTGACTTTACACAACTGGATCATCGTTTGCAGCGATGCGTATATGGAATTTACCTTCGTCCCGTGGCTCGGTAGAAATGTCTACCGGCGCACCGTCGACTACCGGGACGTCTGTCTGCAATAGCCGACGTATTCACCGTGTGAAAAAGGTTGGACAGGTCATGGCGCAGCCTGCATGTCATTGCAATGAAAGCCACCTCTGAGGATCTCACCATCTTCGTCAGCGTTGTCGAATCGGGTTCGATTACAGCGGCGTCGCAAAGCCTTGGCCTTGCCCCCTCGGCGGTCAGCCGGTCGCTGTCGAAGCTCGAAGAGAAGGTCGGCGCGACCCTGCTCAACCGCACGACGCGTCGCATGCATCTCACCGAGGAAGGCGCGTTCTACCTCGGCCATGCAAGGGAAATTCTGCACCGCATGGAAGATCTCGAAGAGCGTCTCACATGGCGCCTGCAAGCGCCGGTGGGAAGGTTGCGCATCAATGCTGCGTCCGCTTTCATGCTGCATGCGATCGTGCCGCACGTCGGGGAATTCCGCCGCATTTATCCCGACATCGAACTCCAACTCAATACGAGCGAATTCAATATCGACTTGTTGGCCGAGAGCACCGATATCGCGATTCGCGTTGGCGCTTTGAGCGATTCGACGCTGCGCGCGCGGCCGTTGGGCGGGGTGCAAATGCAGGTGGTGGCTAGCCCCGAATACATCGTTCGCCACGGCAACCCAGCGAGTGTTGAGGGCCTGGCTGGTCACTTGCTGATCGGCTTCACGGAACGCGAGCGCCGCTACGTCTGGCCCATGCGCAACGCCGAAGGGAAATGCCTTCAGGTGCGTCCTGCCTTGAGTGCATCGAGCGGCGAGACGATACGCCAACTGGCGCTAGCGGGGCAGGGTATCGCCTGTCTTGCCAACTTCATGACCGCGCAGGATATCGCTGCTGGCCGCCTCGTGAAACTGACGTTCGATGCCCTGAACAATGAACTGCAACCGGTGCACGCGGTGTTCTACCGCAATTTGACGCTTTCCATCCGCATTCAGTGCTTTCTCGACTTCATTCAGTCACGCTTGAAAAACACGCTCGTTGCGCTCGACTGACCCCTGGAGCCCGTGTGGACAATCCGCTGATCTTCGGCTTTGCGCTGGTGGCCATCGACGTCGCGGTGTGGCGCAGCGCCGTGCCGCGCAACGAAGTGGCGAGACTGCTCACGCGGCTGTGCATCTACGGGGCGTTGAGCGCGCTGCTGTTCAATTCGGGGCTGAGTCCTTTCTCCGAGCCGCCGCTCGAAGGCTCGCGCGCGCTGCATGTGGCTGGCGCAGTGCTCGAGATCATCTGGTGGCTGACCGGCGCACGCCTTTTGAGCATCGTGCTCGATACCCTGTTCCTGCCGAAGACGTGGCGCCGTCAACGGCTTTTCGAAGACATATTCGGCGCGGTTGCCTTTCTTGCCGCCGTGGTCGCCTCGCTGGCTTTCGTTCTCGAACTGCCGGTGCGTGGTCTCGTTGCCACGTCTGGCGCGCTCGCGATCGTTGTGGGCCTCGCGATCCAGAGTACGCTCAGCGACGTCTTTGCGGGCATCGTGATCAATACCACCGAGCCATACGAAGTCGGCAACTGGGTTTCCATTGACGGCGTCGAAGGCAAGGTGCTGGAGATGAACTGGCGCGCGACGCATCTGCTGACCGGGCAGGGCGACGTCATCATCGTGCCGAACGCGGTGGCCGCGAAGGCGAAGATCACCAACAGCAGCCGCCCCGCCGCGCTGCACGGTCTGACCATCACGCTCGAAATCACCCCCGAGGCGCGACCCGGTGTCGTGCTCGATGCGCTTCGTCTCGCGCTCGAGGGCGTGCGCGCGGTGCTCGCCGACCCCGCGCCGTCCGTGCTCGTGAAGGGGGCGAGCGTCCAGTCGCTCTCGTACGAAGTGACCGCCTTTGTCGACGACATGGGCAAGAAAGCCGCGGTGGCCAACGAGCTTTACGATCTTTGCTATCGCCACCTCGCAGCGGCGGGGGTCGATCTCAGAGGCCCTGGCGATCCCCGCCCGCACGACCCGGTTGCGGCCTCAGGCGATGGGCGCATCGCCGTACTGCGCCGCGCTCAACTATTCGCCGCGTTGCCACTCGACGAACTCGCGCGACTCGCACAAGGGCTGTCCTGCCACGCATACGAAGCCGGCGAGGTTCTGATCACATCGGGCAGCGTGTCCGACGCGCTCACGATCATCGATTCCGGGGTGCTCTCCGCGGTTGCCAGCAAGGGCGCTGAACAGATCGAGGTTGCGCGGTTCGGGCCGGGCGAAACGTGCGGCGAGGATGGCTTGCTTGCGGGCTTGCCGGCACGCGTGACGGTCACGGCCCTCACGAATGGCGTGATCTATCGCGCGAATAAGGACGCGCTGACACCCGTCTTCAAGAACTACCCGCATATCGTCCAGTCGATGTGCGGACTGCTTTCACGTCGTCAACAGTCGCTCGACAAGCTGGGTACATCAAAGCCTGCCGCCCAGTCGGAAGAGTCGTTCCTCCAGTGGTTGATCGACAGAGTCCGCGAATTGCATGATCTGACGTTTTGAGTCGCGCGAAGCGGCATCGACGTTTCCCGTTGCAAGGTTTTTTTGCGAACTTGCATGGGGTTCGGCGTGAAATAGCCTGTTTGATTATCGTTAGCAGAGCGGCACATGACACGGTACGGATAGCCGAGGGGTGACATGCCACGATCCTACGATAGTCTCACGCTGGAAGATGCGAAGAAGATGGTTTGCGCGGCGGAGGCGCGAGCCTCGAGCCTCGGCATTGCGTACAACATCGCGGTGGTCGACGCGGGTGGACATCTGATCGCGTTTCTTCGCCAGGACGGTGCGCTGATCGGCAGCATCGATCTTGCGATCGACAAGGCGGCGACCGCCCGAATCTTCGACACGGCGACCTCCCATCTGGCGACGCTCGCTCAGTCGGGAAAGCCGCTCTACGGCATACAGGAGTCCAACGCTGGAAAGGTGGTGATCTTTGGCGGTGGTATTCCGGTCGTTTTCAAAGGGAGCGTCATTGGCGCGGTGGGCACGAGTGCGGGAACCGTCGAGCAGGACATCGAGGTTGCCGAGGCGGCGCTCGCCGCGCTCGAATTCTGAAGGCTAATGTCGAAAAGAGGCATCCATGGAAAACGACCGACCGGAAATGACCCGTTGGACTGAACCGGATGCGCCGATATCGGTGCTTTCGAGCCCGCAGGAACAGATGTTTCCGCTGCTGCCGGAGCGCGAAATCGAAAGGGCACGCGCGTTCGGAACGGTGATGAAGTGGCAAGCCGGCGAACTGATGTTCTCGATGGGACACACCGCGCCCGGCCTCGTCGTCATGCTCGAAGGGCATGTGCGCGTGATCCGGCGCGATGCAATGGGGCGCGTCCATCGCACCTTCGAGTATCGTGCGCGGCAGTTCATGGGAGAGATCGCCCAATTGTTCGACCACCCGTGCCTTGGCGACGGCGTCGTCATCGAAGACACGACCGCCATCGTGATTCAATCCGCGGACCTACGCAGGCTGCTGGTCATGGAGGCAGAATTGGGCGAGAAGATCATGCGCGCGCTGATTCTGAGGCGCGTCGGCTTGATCGAGCGCGGCAGCGGCCCCGTGCTGATCGGTGATTCGACCGACGCCCGCCTGATCGCGCTACAGGATCTGCTCAGACGAAATTCGTATCCGTATTCTCTGATCGACGCGCGCGAAGATCCCGAAACGGTGGCGCTGCTGCAACGCCTCTCGGCAACCGAGGCCGATTTCCCGGTCGTCGTCTGTCCGGACGGGACGGTGCTGCGCGCACCGGATGAGAACGAGCTTGCAACGCGTCTTGGCTGGTTGCCCGATTTCGACCCCGCGCATGTCTACGATGTGCTGATCGTCGGCGCCGGGCCCGCCGGGCTTGCGGCGGCAGTGTACGCGGCTTCCGAAGGTTTGTCGGTGGCGATGTTCGACAGCTGGGGCCCCGGAGGGCAGGCCGGCACGAGCGCCCGGATCGAAAACTATCTGGGCTTTCCGGCCGGTATTTCCGGAGAAGCATTGACCGGCCGGGCCTTCATGCAGGCACAGAAGTTCGGGGTCCATATTTCGATTCCGACGCGCGTCAATTCGCTTTGTTGCGATTGCGTCCCGCTCGCGGTGGAGCTCGATGGTGGCAAGCGAATTGATTCGCATACCATAGTGATTGCCTGCGGAGCAGTCTACGCAAGACCGGACATAGAAGGTCTCGGGCGCTTGACTGGCCGGGGCGTGTTCTTTGGATCGTCGCCGGTCGAGGCGAAATTGTGCGAGGGGCTGGAGGTCGTGGTCGTGGGCGGCGGTAACTCTTCCGGACAAGGCGTGGTGTACCTTGCGTCTTATGCGCGCCACGTGCACCTCATCGTGCGTGATCACAGTCTCGCGGAGCATATGTCGCAGTACTTGATCGACCGGATAGCCCGCCTACCCAACGTGACGCTCTATACGGACACGCAAGTGACGTTACTCACCGAAGAAGACGGCGGGCTCGCCGGGGTCAGGTGCGAAGGCGTTCAGGGTGAACTTTCGTTCAGCGTTCGGCATCTCTTTCTCTTTACCGGCGCACAGCCGAATACCCAATGGCTTGACGAGTGCAGCATCAAGACCGACGCCAAAGGCTTCGTATTGACGGGAACAGAGGCGCATGGCGCGCGCGACGAAGGCGGCCACACATTGGAGACGAGCGTAAGCGGCGTGTTTGCGATCGGCGACGTGCGCGCGGGATCGATCAAGCGCGTGTCTGCCGCGGTTGGCGAGGGAGCGGGGGTGGTGTCGCAAATCCACAGCGTCCTTCCCGATCGGCAATTGCGGGCGCAGGAGGCGGTCCGGCGGCCAGGGTGACCATGCTGGTATATTGGCGGGTCTCAGCCAGATATCAGGTGAAGCGTGGTGGCCAGTTATCCGGATGCCGCAGGCGAAGCCTTTCTATTCGGCTCTTTTGAGCTCATACCCGCGCAGCGGATGCTGTTCAATGGCGGCTGTGCGGTGCGTGTGGGCAACCGCGCGCTGGAGATCCTCGTTGCGCTCGTGGAGCGTTGCGGCGAACTCGTCACGAAGCAGGAATTGATCGCGCGGGCCTGGCCGAACACTGTGGTCGAGGAAAGCAACCTCAAGGTGCAAATCGCCGCGTTGCGAAAGGCCCTTGGAGAAGGTCCGCACGATCAGCATTATCTGGCCACGGTGGTGGGCCGCGGCTATCGCTTCGTCGCACCGGTAAAACGGGTATTGCCGGCGCGGGATGAGACGCATGGCGGCGAATGGCCTCGCAGCAGCAACAATATCCCACTGGCGCTGGTGCGGCCACTCGGGCGCGCAGCCGACATTCAATCGTTGCTTAAACCACTGCTTAACTCGCGGCTCGTGACAGTTGCGGGCCCGGGCGGAATCGGCAAGACGACGGTGGCGCTGGCCGTCGCGCGGCAAATGTTCGAAGCAGGCGAGCACGAGGTCTGGTTCGTCGATCTCTCCACGATTGCCGACGCGCATCTCGTGCCCAATGTCGTCGCGGCGGCGCTGGGGCTGGCCGTGCATTCGAACGATGTCGCCTCGGCGCTGGCGAGCTATTTCGCGCTGCGCGAGCGCCCGCAACTCGTCGTGTTCGACAGTTGCGAGCACGTTATCGAAGCCGCCTGCGCCATCGTTGAGCGTATCGTTTGCGCCTCGCCGCGGGTGCTGGTGCTCGCCACCAGCCGCGAGCCTCTGGCGGCTGCCGGCGAGCACGTGTATCGCCTTGAGCCGCTAGCCAGCCCACTGGCCACTGAGGGGCTGACCGCAGACGTTGCGCTGCGCTATCCGGCGGTGCAACTGTTCATGGAGCGTGCGAGCGCGAGGCGCGGAGACTTCGAGCTCAACGACGACGATGCGCCCGTGGTCGCCGAGATTTGCCGGCGGCTCGACGGTATTGCGCTGGCGATCGAACTCGCGGCCACGCGTCTCGATGCATTCGGCCTGCGCGAACTGCTGGGCCTGCTCAGCGACCGCTTTTTCGCGCTCGGGCAGGGACGGCGCACGGCCCCCGAGCGGCACCGGACACTGGCGGCGATGCTGGACTGGAGTCATCAATTGCTGCCCGAGGTCGAGCGGGTCGTCTTGCGCCGCGTGGGGATGTTCGCGGGCAGCTTCGTGCTGCGCTCGGCCGAAGCGGTGGCGACCGGAGGCGGTATTTCCAGCCGCAACGCGATCGACGCGATGGCGAGCCTCGTGGCGAAGTCGATGGTTGCGGCGGACGTGCGTGGCGAAACAGTGCACTACCGGCTGCTCGACTCGACGCGCGACTATGCGCGCCGCAAGCTTGCCGATGCGGGCGAACTGGACACAGTCGCGCGCCGTCACGCCGGACATTTCCTCGACATGTACGCACGCGCCGAGGATCAGTGGAGCACGCCGCCGGAGCGCCGCTGGGCGCAGGAGCATTTGCGTGCGATCGACGACGTGCGCGCGGCGCTCGACTGGGCGTTTGCGGCGCGCGCAGAGGCAGAGCTTGGCGTGGCGCTCACGGTAGCGGCCATTCCGGCGTGGCTGCGCTTGTCGTCGCTCGAGGAGTGCCGCAACCGCGTTCAGCAAGCGTTGTCGAGCATCGACGGCGGCTCGCCCGCATTCGACCGGTACCGCATGAAGCTTCATGCCGCGCTGGCCGCAGCGGCCATGTACACGTGCGGCATGATTCCCGAGGTCGACGTTGCATGGAGAATGGCATTGGCCATTGCGAAAGCGCTCGACGACAAGGAATATCAGTTACGCGCATTATTTGCCGGCTGTTGCGCGCTGGTTTATGAAGGCAAGAACCGCGCAGCCGACGAACTGCTCGAAAATTTCCACTCTGTGGCGGAGGCATCGGGCAACGCCGTCGCGCTTTCGGATGGCGACAGGCTCACCGCGTTCACGTGGCATCACATGGGCAAGCAGGCTGAAACGCGCGAACATCTCGAGCGTGTGCTCAGCCGCCACCTCGCGCCGCTTCAGCGGCCGCAACTCTCGCCGATTCACGTCGACTGGCGTAACGGCTCCAGAACCATCCTGTCGAACGTGTTGTGGCTTCAAGGCTTGGCCGATCAGGCGCTGCGAACGGAACACGAAGCAAGAAGCGACGCGCTGGCCAGCGGCCATTCGTTGACGCTCGGCTATGTGCTCGCGCTTGCATCGGTGCCGATCGCACTACAGGTGGGTGATCTGGTCGCGGCGCAAGCTCATCTCAAGCTTTTGCAGGACCATCTGGCAAAGCACGGGCTCGTCATTTTCGAAGCGATGGCATGTTGCCTGCACGGCGCCGTGCTGATCGAGTGCGGCGAGCCGTCCGGCCTCCCGATACTGCGCGCCGGGCTGGAGCAGTTCAAGCGCGAGCATATCGGTCTGCGCTATGCGATGTACGCGGGAATCTACGCACGCGGGCTGCGAGCGTTTGGGCGCAATGAGGAGGCGCACACGGCAGTCGATGAAGCACTGAGCTGGGCGAACGCGCACGACGAGTTGTGGTGCATGCCGGAACTGTTGCGCATCAAGGGTGAAATACTCGAAGAGACCGACGCACTCGATATGCTGGGCATGTCGGAAAGCCTTTATCAGCAGGCAATTGAACTGTCCTGTCAGCAAGGCGCACCGTCCTGGGCGCTGCGCGCGGCGACGAGCCTCGCTCGACTGAGTCACAGGCTTGGCAAGACGAATCACGCACAAACCGTGCTGGTTTCAGTCTATGAGCAATTCACCGAAGGTTTCGAGACGGCGGACCTCAAGGCGGCGAAAGCGAAGCTCGATGGCCTGCGCAGAACGCGCGTGTAGCGCTTCTGCGTGACGAGCGTGGCCCCTCACGCGACGTTTGCAAGGTTATGCGCTCCCAGCCGCACGGTTGCCCCGTGCTTGCCGCGCCAGCGATGCGGCGTATCGTCAACGTGGCGTCGAAACACGGTCGTGAAGTGCGCTTGCGTACGGAAACCCACGCTAAAGGCAATATCGGCAACGGTCGACTTCGTGGTGGCGAGCAGCGTTTGGGCGTGCTCGATGCGTCTGCGAAGAATGAACGTATGTGGCGAGGTGCCCGTTGCGGCGCGAAAGCGCGCCGCAAAGTGCATGGGCGACAGACCGACCGCCGCGCCCAGTTCGGCCGACGTCATGCTCTGATCGATACGCTGATCGATGAAGTCGATTGCCATCTTCACGCGCCACGCCTCGAGCGGCGAGACAGTGGGCGCGCGAGCCGGTTTGATCGTGGCGCGCAGCACCATGATTTCGAGCAGGCGCGCGAGAATGGATAACGTGATGCCGTCCGCGTAAATCGTGCTCGTGGAGGATTTGCCGTGAATCGCGCGCAAAAGCGTGCCGGTCAGCTTGAATACCAGCGGGTCGCGAAGATGTTGCGGCTCCGACAAAATGGAATCGATATCCGCTATGTCGTCGTTGTCGAGCCATTCGGTGAGCCAGTATGGGGGCACATGGACATGCAGGAAGTCGCTCGGCGTGGCGAAACGCGCATCGATCCGGGAGCCGGCGGGTATCACGAGCGCCGCGCCTCGATCGACGACGCCGTCATGAAATGATACGCCGTCTATCGCCAGCGTCAGGAGCGACTGGTTCAGGCAAAGCGCGACGAGAATGCAACGGCTGTCGATTTGCGTACCCCACGCCTTGGGCGTTCCGCTCGTCCAGCGCAGCACTTCTGGAAGCGCGAAGCCGCGATCCGGTTCACACGATACGGCTTCCGATGACCTTGCATATCGACCGATGAGAAGGGGCGCGTTCATGGATCTATCCTCCGTGTCCGTGCGGGAAAGTATCTGCAAGATATCGCGTGACAACTAGCGCCGGTAGTCTACAGGGGTATGGGGGAGCGCCGTGGAAGCTCCGCAGTATTAAACGAAGGTATAGGAAAGCAGTGAAATAAAAAAAGCGTGCGTTCAGAAAATACGTGGTGACGGGTATCGGGAACAATAACGTGTGTCGTGCCTTTGTGCGGCCGCGAGCAGATCCCCGGGGGAGTCTTCATGGATAACTTGACCCGTCGCCAGTTCCTCAAGCTCACTGCAACCACGTTAGCGAGTTCGAGCCTCGCACTCACCGGGTTTTCGCCCGCTACCGCGCTGGCGGAGGTGCGCCAATACAAGCTCATGCGCACCACTGAGGTGAGAAACACCTGCACGTACTGTTCGGTGGGCTGCGGGATCTTGATGTACGCACTGGGCGACAACGCCAAAAACGCCAAAGGCAGCATCATCCATATCGAAGGCGACCCTGACCACCCTGTCAATCGCGGCACGCTATGTCCGAAGGGCGCAAGTCTTCTCGACTTCGTGCATAGCGAAGCGCGGCTCAAAATTCCCGAATACCGCGCGGCCGGATCGGACAAGTGGGTGCCGATCTCCTGGAATGACGCGTTCGACCGCATCGCCGCGCTGATGAAAGCAGACCGCGACGCGAATTTCATTCATCGAACGGACGAGGGCAAACTCGTCAACCGCTGGGTCTCCACCGGATTTCTCGCCGCTTCGGCCGCGAGCAACGAGGCCGGCTATCTCACCCATAAAGTCGTGCGCAGCCTGGGGATGCTCGCATTCGACAACCAGGCGCGTGTCTGACACGGCCCGACGGTGGCAGGTCTTGCCCCGACGTTCGGCCGCGGTTCGATGACGAATCATTGGGTGGATATCCGGAATGCCGATGTCATTCTGGTCATGGGCGGCAATGCGGCCGAGGCGCATCCATGCGGATTCAAATGGGTGGTCGAAGCGAAGGCGCATCGCGGCGCACAGCTCGTGGTGGTCGATCCACGCTTTACGCGTACCGCTTCGGTGGCGGATTACTATGCGCCGATCCGCACCGGAACCGATATCGCTTTTCTGGGCGGCGTCATCAACTACCTGCTGACGAACGACAAGATCCAGCACGAGTACGTAAAGCACTACACGGATTTCAGCTTCATCGTCAGGGAGGACTTTGCATTCGATAATGGGCTTTATTCGGGCTACGACGCCGACAAGCGATCGTATGACAAGAGCACCTGGGAATACGAACTCGACGATACCGGATTCGTGAAGACCGACGCGACGTTGTCGCATCCGCGGTGTGTCTATCAGTTGATGAAAGGACACTTCTCGCGGTACACGCCGCAGATGGTGGAAAGAATCTGCGGTACGCCGCAGGAGAAGTTCGTGCACGTCTGCGAAATACTTGCCAGCACCGCGGCGCCCAATCGTGCCGGGACGCTTCTGTATGCGCTCGGCTGGACGCATCACTCGACCGGCTCGCAGATCATCCGCACCGGCGCCATGGTCCAACTGCTGCTCGGCAACATCGGCATCTCGGGTGGCGGTGTGAACGCCTTGCGCGGTCACTCCAATATCCAGGGTTTGACCGACCTCGGACTATTGAGCGAGATGTTGCCGGGTTACATGGTGTTGCCTTGGGAAGACGACCAGGACTACGAGGCTTATATCCAGCGCCATGCGCTCAAACCTCTACGTCCCAATCAATTGAGCTACTACCAGAACTACCGGGCTTTTTTTGTCAGCATGATGAAGTCCTGGTGGGGCGACGCCGCGACGAAAGAGAACAACTGGGCCTACGACTATCTGCCGAAGCCGGATAAAACCTATGACCTGATTCAAAACGTCGAGTCGATGAGCCAGGGAAAGATGACGGGCTACGTCTGCCAGGGTTTCAACATGATTGCTTCGGCGCCGAACAAGGCCAAGGTCTTCGAGGGGCTGTGCAAGCTCAAGTGGCTCGTCATCATGGACCCGCTCGCCACGGAAACGTCTGAGTACTGGAAGGACTTTGGCGACTATCACAAGGCCGATCCGGCGAAGATCCAGACCGAGGTGTTCCGGCTGCCTACCACTTGTTTTGCGGAAGAAAACGGCTCGGTGGTCAGTTCTTCGCGCGTTCTTCAGTGGCATTGGAAGGGCGCTGAGCCGCCTGGCGACGCCCTCGGCGATGCCGAGATCATGTCGAACATCTTCACGCGGATGCGGGAGCTGTATCGCAACGAAGGCGGAGCGTATGCCGAGCCGATACTGAAACTCAGCTGGCCCTATGCGAACCCGCAAAGCCCCACGCCCGAGGAACTGGCCAAAGAGTACAACGGGTCGGCGCTATCGGACCTTGGCGATTCGCACAACGCTGGCGCGGTCGTTGTGAGAGCCGGCCAGCAACTCTCAGGCTTTTCGCAACTTCGCGACGATGGCAGTACCGCGAGCGGATGCTGGATCTTCTGCGGCGCGTGGACGGAAGCGGGGAACATGATGGCGCGCCGCGACAATAGCGATCCCACCAATATCGGGCAGTCGACTGGCTGGGCATGGGCGTGGCCCGAGAATCGAAGAATCCTCTATAACCGGGCTTCCTGCGACCTGAATGGGCAACCGTTCGATCCGAGCCGGACGATCCTCAAATGGAATGGGAGCCAGTGGATCGGCGCGGATATTGCCGACTACAAGGAAGACGAAGCGCCTTCGCTTGGCATGGGGCCTTTCATCATGAACCCGGAAGGCGTGGCTCGCTTTTTCGCACGACGGCAGATGAAAGAAGGACCGTTCCCGGAGCACTACGAGCCCTTCGAAACGCCCATCGGTTTCAATCCGCTCCACCCGGACCATCCCGATGTCACGAACAACCCGGTTGCGCGCGTGTTCGCGCGTGACAGAAGGGATTTCGGCACGGCCGCCGAGTTTCCGCATACGGCCACGACGTATCGATTGACCGAGCATTTCCACTTCTGGACGAAGCATGCGCGCCTGAACGCCATCATCCAGCCGGAGCAATTCGTCGAGATTGGCGACGAACTTGCCGACGAACTGCGGATCGTTTCGGGAGATAGCGTGAAGGTGTCGTCCAGGCGCGGTTACATCGTTGCAATCGCCCTCGTGACGAAGCGCATCCGGCCGCTCATGGTGGAGGGGAAAAGGGTTCACACGGTAGGCGTGCCGCTTCATTGGGGCTATAAGGGGCTCGCCCGGCCCGGCTATCTCGCCAACATCCTGACCCCATCGGTCGGCGACGCGAACACGCAGACGCCGGAGTTCAAGTCCTTCCTCGTCAAGGTCGAAAAGGTATGAGGTGCAAACGTGTCCCTGCAATCACTGGATATCAGGCGGTTATCCGCCACGACCGTGCCACCGCCTGGCGACCGGAATCCTGTCACCGGCACGGTGGCCAAGTTGATCGACGTTTCGAAATGCATAGGGTGCAAGGCATGTCAGACCGCGTGCATGGAGTGGAACGACCTGAGAGACGAGATTGGCGAGAACGTCGGAGTCTACGACAATCCGCGTGATCTATCGGAGCACTCGTGGACCGTCATGCGTTTCACGGAATACGTCAATCCCAAAGGGGATCTGGAGTGGCTCATCCGCAAGGATGGCTGCATGCACTGTGAGGATCCAGGGTGTCTCAAGGCCTGCCCGTCGCCGGGCGCCATCGTGCAGTACACGAATGGCATCGTCGACTTTCATGAAGAGAACTGCATTGGCTGTGGCTACTGTATAGCCGGATGCCCGTTCAATATACCGAGGCTCTCGAAGACCGACCATCGCATGTACAAGTGCACGCTCTGCTCGGATCGTGTTGCCGTTGGTCAGGAGCCTGCCTGCTCGAAGACCTGCCCGACCGGGGCGATCATGTTCGGGACCAAGGAAGACATGAAGGCGCAGGCTGCCGATCGAATCGTGGATCTGAAACGACGCGGTTTCGAGAATGCAGGACTCTATGATCCGTCCGGTGTAGGGGGAACGCACGTCATGTATGTCCTCCATCACGCGGATCAGCCGTCTCTCTATCACGGTCTGCCCGACCGGCCGCGAATCAATCCACTCGTCATGGTGTGGAAAAGTATTGCCAAGCCGCTGGCTCTGGCGGTGCTGTTTCTTACAATTTTGACGACCTTTTTTCACTACGTGCGGATCGGGCCAAATAGGGTACACGAGTCCGATGAGGAAGCTGCGCGCGCAGATATCGAGGCCAGCAAGGAGGCAAAAGATGAGCAGCAATAACGGCAGGTCCGATTTCCTGATCGAGCGTTATAACGCCAACGAACGTACCGTCCACTGGATCACGGCGTTGAGCTTCATCTTGCTCGCGCTGTCAGGTCTTGCGCTGTTTCATCCGGCCATGTTCTGGCTTTCTGCGCTGTTTGGCGGCGGACAGTGGATGAGAATCCTGCACCCGTTCATCGGCCTCGTCATGTTTTCGGCGTTCTCTTGCCTCGCGATTCGCTATTGGCGCCACAATCTCATCGAACTCAGCGACATTCAATGGCTTCTTCGTATTTTGCTGATTCTCCAGAATCGCGACGAAGGACTTCCCGAGGTGGCCCGATACAATGGCGGCCAGAAGATGCTTTTCTGGACGCTGTTGCCCTGCATGATCGCGCTGCTGCTCTCGGGCATCGTCATTTGGCGTCGCTATTTCTCGGCGTACTTCGCCATTGACGTCCTTCGCTTTGCCGCGTTGGTACATTCGCTCGTTGCATTGGTCTTGATCCTGGCGATCACGGTGCATATCTACGCCGGAATATGGATCGACGGCACGCTGGGTGCGATGCTTCACGGCTATGTCACGCCGGGGTGGGCGAGAAAGCACCACCCGCGGTGGTTCCGGTCAGTCATCAAGTCACAGAATCTGAAGTGATCGAGCGTTCAGCCGCCATCAACGTTGCAAAGCCACGACGAGAAAATGAAAGGGCATGGCGAGCAGGACGGTGAAAACGAAGCCGAGCAGCCAGAGTATGGCGAACCACGTCATACGCTTGCCAAGGGTCTGCTGCTCTTCGTGAGGGGTATCCGACATGGTTCTATCCTCCGTCAATGATACTGGCTATCTTGCGAGACTTTTCCGCGGAATACCCAGTAGCCCACAGTCGTATAAACGACGATGATCGGGATGATGATCACTGCGCCAACGAGCGCAAATATCTGACTCGACCGGGGTGAAGCCGCCTGCCACAACGTTATGGAACGAGGAATGGCGTAGGGCCAGATGCTGATCAGGAGTCCAAGGTAGCCGAGAAGAATCAGAACGTTGCAAAGCACGAAGGGTGCAAAATCCGAGCGTCTTTTGACTGCGCGGTACATGCCGACCGCCGTCACCGCAACGAGAATCGGGACCGGATAGAGGCTATAGCGGAACGAAGAACTGAACCATCGCGCGGCGACTTCGGCGTCCGTGAGCGGCGTCCAGATGCTCACGACGACGATGAACGCCAGCAACGCGAGTGTCATTGGCCAAACGATCCCGAAGAGGCTGTCTTGCAGTTCGCCCTCCGTCTTCATGACGAGGTAGGTGGCGCCTTGCAGCGCATAGGTCACCATGAGACCCATGCCGGTGAGGAAGCTGAAGGGGGAAACCCAGAAGAACGGGTCACCCGAGAACACACCGTCTTGCACGGGAATACCCTGGAGGTAGGAGCCGAGGATCACCCCTTGAAAGAATGCAGCGCCAGCGGATCCGCAGATGAAGGCGAGACTCCAAAGATTCTTCGTCCGGTTGGCCTTGCCGCGCAGCTCGAATGAGACGCCGCGAAAAATCAGGCACACGAGCATGAAGATGATCGGCAAATAAAGCCCCGAGAGCGCGACGGAGTAGACCATTGGAAATGCGGCGAACAACGCAGCTCCGCCCAATACGAGCCACGTCTCATTGCCGTCCCATACCGGGGCGATGCTGTGCATCAGCATGTCCCGGATGGAGTCCGAGGGGAAGAACGGGAAAATCATGCCAATGCCCAGATCGAACCCGTCGAGGACGATATACATGAAAAGACCAATGGCGATAATGGTTGCCCAGACTACCGTGACATCCATGGCAGGCTCCTGAAGGATTGCGCATCTGGCTTGGCATACGACTACTCGGTGGCCGCGGCGAGTGGACGGCGGCCGCCCGCTGCGGGGTGATCCGCGACTTTGGCAGGCGCCGCGGATTCGCCTTCCAGAGGCGGACCGGAGTAGATAAGCTTGAGGATGTAATAGACGCCCGTGCCGAAGACGAGCACATAAACCATGAAGAAAACCAGCAGGGAAACGCCCGCGCTCTGGGCAGTCACAGGCGAGACGGCATCTCTCGTTCGCAATACGCCGAATACGACCCAGGGCTGGCGGCCCGCTTCGGTGGTAATCCAGCCGGCAATGAGCGAGACGATACCCATTGGGCCCATGATGACGGTGAGCCATTGGTAAGCGCGAAACTCGAAGAGTCTTGCGCCGCGCCGAAGGAGCGCGCCCAGGAGCGCCGTGAGGATCATCAGTACGCCGAGCCCCGCCATGATCCGGAACGTCCAGAAAATCAGGCTCGAATTCGGGCGATCTTCCTTGGGAAATTCCTTGAGCCCGCGAATTTCACCGTCCCAGCTATGCGTGAGGATCAGGCTGCCGAGATGAGGAATTCTGATCGCATAGCGTGTCACTTCCGCATTCATATCGGGAAAGCCGATGAGATTGAGCGCCGTGCCGCCTTTTTCCGTTTCCCATAGTCCTTCAATCGCAGCGATCTTTACCGGCTGGTAGCGACGGGTGTTCAACCCATGCTGGTCGCCAACGAAGGCTTGCACAGGTGCGAGAAAGAGGAGCAGCCAAAGCGCCATCGAATACATGGTCTTGACTTCCGGGTCGCGCCGCCCGTGCAAAAGATGCCACCCGCCCGTCGCGGCAACGACCAGCGCGGCGACGATAAACGCCGCGATCGTCATGTGCGCGAGGCGATACGGAAACGACGGATTGAAAATGACGGCGAGCCAGTCCACCGGAACGACATGTCCGTCCTCGATCTTGAATCCCTGTGGGGTTTGCATCCAGCTGTTGGATGCGAGAATCCAGAAAGTGGATATGAGCGTTCCAATGGCAACGAGCAGCGTTGCCGCAAAGTGAGCCTTCGCGCCGACCTTTTCCCAACCGAACAACATGATTCCAAGGAATCCGGCTTCGAGAAAGAAGGCGGTCATCACCTCGTAGGTGAGAAGCGGACCGGTAATCGGTCCGGCAAAGCGGGAGAACCCCGCCCAGTTCGTGCCGAACTGGTAGGCCATGACCACACCGGAAACGACACCCATGCCGAAGCCAACGGCGAATATCTTCGCCCAGTACATCGACAATGCCTTGTAGTGCGGCTTGCCTGTCTTCAGGTAGCACGCCTCGAGAACCGCAAGGAAACTCGCGAGACCGATACTGAGCGCGGGAAAAATGATGTGGACGGATACGGTGAAGGCAAACTGAAGCCGTGACAGATCGAGCGCGTTGGCATCCATCGTGAGCACCTTCTGGCAGGATGAGCGGACCGCATCCGGTCCGACATCAGCACACTAGCGCGCCACGACAGCGTTGGAAACAGTACCGCGGTATGCGAAATGCGGCACACAATGCCACTGACCTATACCGTCGTATAGGGATGAAGTGCAACTGGCGTTAAAACGACGGATGGCACGAGGCGATCGAATGAAGCGATCGATGTGGCGCGCCAGATTTCAGGCCCGACCGATCGTTTCTCGAACCTTTTCGATTATTACGCTCGAGTCAACCGGCTTCTCGAGATAGGCAAGTGCGCCGTTGGCGAGCGCCACGGATTCGTCCTGCGCGGTTGGGTAAGCGGTAATGAAGATCGTTGGCGGCGCATTGCCTTGCGAGCGCAACTGCGCATGCATTTCCAGGCCCGACATTCCCGGCATGGTGACGTCCGAGATGAGGCACCGTGTTTTGTGCACGGCGCCTGAACGGAGGAACGCGTCGGCTGAGTCGAAAGTCAAGACTTCCCATCCCATGGCTCGAATGAGACTCTCGATTGATTCCCGAACCGACTCGTCGTCCTCGACTATGGAGACAAGAGCGACTGGAGTCACGCGATCCCTCGGACGGACTGCCCAGGCGGAGTGCGGCAGTCCTGCTGGTTGTTAGACTTTCGCATTGCAGGATAGTCCGGTGTAAGAGGCACGGTAACCATACAAAGGTATAAAAGTGCGCGAGATATCGGCCGTTTCTTTCATTCAGCCGACTCGATGGCTAACGACGCGCTGCAACAAATTGCTCGTACAAGGAGCAACCGGGTTTGAGCCGGATTCAATGCCAAAACGTTATTGATCGTTTCGGCTTCTCAAAGGTTAAAGATCGGTGAGTATGTAAACGTTATTTACATCAGAGCTATTTGAGCCAGTCGAAAGCGTTCCTCCAGCACGGCATTAAACGAAGGTATAGGGTTGCAGAAAATTCATGCGCGCGGCACAACCCTTTGTAGGGCTGTCTCATCGCGACGATCGGCGATACCTTGGCTACACGCCGCACCGGCTCATCGAACCGGCTCGCAGGACGTGATTGCCGAGTGAAAGGAGGTGCCGATGTTGACCAATACAAACTTCGTCGATCCGTGGATTCGCACGATAGGTCTGCTGTCGATACCGGGGGCTTCGGAAATCGTCGACGTGGAGCCTGTTCCTCTTGCGAAATGCCGGCACCGCGCGGAAACCAATGTTTCGGACTGGCGTCCATTCGTACGTATCATCGACCGGCCAAGCGCGCACTCGATGACGATCGACTGGCGCGACCCGACCAAATGCTGCTACCGGGAGCAACTGTGGGTGGCCGCGCATTCCCGGGTGAACGGCCGTTGCGCGATGAGCGGCAAGCTGATCTCGCCCGGCGACGAGATCTATCGTCCGCGCCCAACGCGACCGGCACCGAGGAACGTTGGCGCGATGATACTCGCTTCGGCCGTGGAGGCCTGCTGCCCGCGCTGCGCGCAGGAAGAATGGAACGTAGACGCCTCCGGATTAACGGCGTTACGTTAAAAGAAGATTTGCTCTCAGGTAGTCAATGCACTGCAATCTTTCCATTCCGATGCATTGGATAGCGCAATTGATCGATCGGCAGTCACGAATCGCCGTTGTTCCAGAATATTCCACGCCATTTCACGAAAGAGGCGGCCCGTTGATCGCGCTAATATAAATGCCAGAACGATTCCGAACGATCGTGTGGAGGAGTCGTATGGCGCGCGGTTGACGGGTGAGGTCAAGCGGACATGAATACGACCTGGGAGGGATTCCGCAAAGAATTTGCCGACGTGTACGGCGACGAGCTGCCGCGTATCGTGCACGCGTTCAAGGCTGCGCTGGCCGTGATCATCAGCATGCTGATATGCATGCGGCTCGAACTACGCGCGCCCGGCACGGCCATGGTCTCGGCGGTGATCGTGATGTTCCACCAGCAAAGCGGAATGGTGATTGCGCGCGCCTTTTACCGGACCTTGGGCATTATCTGCGGATGCTTTGCCGGACTGATACTGATCATCCTGTTCGCGCAGCAGCCCGTGCTTTTCCTGGCCGGTCTCGCAATGTGGGTCGGGCTCTTCGTCGCCGGGGCTTCGTACTATAAAAACTATCAGTCATACGGTTTCGTGTTGTCAGGCTATGCAGCGTGTATTACCACGGTGCCCGAGTGGCCGACGCCCTACGACGTGACGTACAACATCATCTATACGATCAGCGAAGTCCTCATTGGTGTGGCGAGCGGCAGTGTCGTGAGTGCGCTGGTGTTTCCGCAGAGGGTCGTGCCCGCGCTCACGAAATGGCGAGCAAACGCATTGGCGCTATTGTTGAATTCGCTGCGCGGCGCGGTGCGCGGCGACCCTGGGTATGAACCGGTTGAAAACTATCTCAAGCTGATTCGTGAGAGCGTGACGATGGAGGGCCTGCGCACGGCTGCCGTATTCGAGGAGCCGGAAATGCGTTTGCGCGACGAAGGGCTATTGGAGCTGGACAAGACATTTCTCGGTGTTGTCACGCGAATCTTCTCCGTTTCCCGTGCGCGGCGCAACTCGGTGAAGATAGGCGAAGCGCTTCGCTTGACAGTTGACGCGATATTCGGGAAGGTGGCGAATGTCGTTGCGAACGAGAATGCGGCGTGTCTGGAAACGGCGAGCGGGCTCCAGCGCATGATCGAGAGGTTGAGCGCACTGGAAGCGTCGCTGCTGCTCTACCTCGACCGCAGGACGAGCGGTAACGAACAGCAGGACGAATCCGGTTACGAGTCCGTCGCGATGGTCGCGGCCGAAGCCTGGTCTGCGGTCGTGGCGCTTCGCCTGTTCTGCAATACCTGCAAGGTGCTGCTCGACCCGCCGAGAGTACGGTTCACGCAGCCCGTCGCCGAAGCGGTGGCGTTTATTCGCAGCGTTCCGCTGCATACGAGCGGCTTCACGGCGGCGATAGCGGGCGTGCGCGCGGCTACGGCGGTGGCAGTCGTCGGATTCGCGTGGGTGGTCTCGGGATGGGACAACGGCTATAGCGCGGTTGTAGCGGCAGGCATTACCAGCGGATTTTTTTCGCTTAGCCCGACACCTGCCGTTGCGAGCTGGCAAGTCTTTGTCGGATGCCTGATCGCGTGGATCATAGGCTTCGGCGTGAACTTCTTCGTGATGCCCGCATTGGGCGACGTCACCCTGTTCGCGCTGTGTCTGGGCATCGTGCTGTTCCTGGGGAGCTACGTCAATACATTCCCGCGCGTCGCGCTATTTGGCGCCGGTTTCAACATCTACTTCTGCTACGTGCTGACGCCAACGAACGTCGCCGTCTACAACCCGCCTTATATTCTCGACCGCGGATTCGGCTTGCTCATCGGCATCGGTGTCTCCGCCGTGGCGTTTTCCCTCGTGGTCGCACGCGAAGGCGCCTGGATGGCGAGCCGTTACGCGACGCGTATTCGTTCGATCGTGGAGCGGGCAGCACGCGATCCCGTCGATACGAATGACGCCGTGCAGGTGGGAATCGCGATGCGCGACCTGATCGCGCATATTTCGACGGTGCCGCACGTCACACCGGATCAACTGGAGCGCGCCACGAGTTGGGCCTTCGACCAGTTATGGATCGTCAATACGTTGATGAAGGTGCGCAACCTCGAATTCACACAGCCAGATCTGCTTCCTGCGGCGTGGGCCGAGGCGCAGGCTGAATGGCTCAGCGCGATGGAACGACTGGCGCAGCGCGCCGATTCCGAATCGGTCGAAACGGCGCTCGCGGCGATCAGACGGGCGTTGACCGTGCTGGCCGGTCCCCCTGGCGATCCGGCATCGGATGAATGCCGCGCGATACTGAAGATGCGCGCGCGGCTCTATTCGACCTGGGCGGCGCTGACCGACCAACTGACGCGCCTTGGGGCAGTCACGGCGGCCGAGTCATGAGAGCCTTCGCGGTTTCCGGCGCTGGCGCGTTTGCGCTGCGTGTCGTGTCGTCGATAGCGCTCGCGGTGCTCGCGGGCTGCATCGATGGCGCGGGAATCAAGCCCGAGGCTTCGTATATCGATCCCACCGGCCTGGACGCGGGCAGCGCCGTGCGCACCGCGGTCAGTGACGCGAACTGGCCCACGAGCGACTGGTGGCTCGGCTGGCGCGACCCGCAGCTCGACATGCTGATGCAGCAGGCCGAGAAGGGCAGTCCAACGCTCGCGATCGTGAGATCACGCGTCACCGCCGCGATCTGGCAGGCGCGCGCGGCGCATGCGGACGAACTGCCCGACATCGAGGGTGCGGCCCATTTTGCCCGCACGCGCTTCCCTCGATATGCGACCCCTTCGCCGCCAGGCGGCACTACGGTCTGGAACAACGCCGCGGCTGTTGCGCTTTCGTGGGACCTCGACTTCTGGGGCAAGAATCGCGCAATCGAGCAAGGCGCACTCAATCACGTGCAGGCTTCGGTGGCGGACGCACAGTTCGCCAAAGTCGAACTCGAAGCGGCCGTTGCGCGCACCTATACGCGTTTCGCGCTTCAGGCAGCGCTGCTGGCGGTCTATCGGTCGATCAACGAGGAGCAGTTGCGTAACATGGATATTGCGGTCAAGCGCCGCGCTGCCGGCATTAGTGGCGAGATCGACGCGAGTCAGGCGAAAGCACAATATGAAGCAGGCCGAACCGACATTGCACGCACGCTGAACGAAATCGCGCTCATCCGATTACAGATTGCGTATCTGGTCGGCGAGGGGCCGGGTTTCGGCGATCAATTAAAGGCGCCGTTGCTGCCGGACAGCGTCGCCACGGCGCTGCCTTCGGCCTTGCCCGCGGAGCTTGTCGGGCATCGCGCCGACGTCGTCGCGCAACGATGGCGGGCCGCGGAAGCGGCGAAAAAGATCGATGCCGCGCACGCGGACTTTTACCCCAACATCGATCTGGTCGCCAGCGCCTCACTCGCGTCATTGGCGCCATTCGGTGGATTTTTCAACTTCATCAATAGCGATGCAGTCGGGCACAGCGTTGGCATTGCCGGATCATTGCCGATCTTCGACGCGGGCCGCCGGCGCGCCAACTTCGGCGTGGCAAACGCCGAATACGACGATGCAGTTCTCAAATACAACGACACGGTGCTGTCCGCCGTACAGAGCGTCGCTGAGGATGTGACGTCGCTACAGTCGCTCGACGTTCAGCAACAATCGGCCGAATCGGCCTGGCAATCGTCGCGGCGCGCATACGATCTCGCGGTCAGCGGCTATCGAGGCGGGATCACCGAATATCTCGACGTGCTGGTAGCACAAAAGATCATGCTCGAGCAAGAGCGCGATCTCACTCTGATCCATGCGCAACGGGTCGACGCATGGGTGTTGCTGATGAAAGACCTGGGCGGGGGCGCGCAGATCAACGCGATTCCGGTCGGCGCCAAAGAAGGGGAAAGCGATGCCCGTGGAAATTGACCTGTATGGCTTCTTTGCGCCCACGCTGCTGCTCGTGTTTTTAGGGAGCGTCGTCGTATTCGTGGCGCTGGATATGTTTCTGGCGAAGGTCGGTACCTATCAGTTCGCGTGGCATCCGGGCCTGTTCCGGGTTGCGGTCTTCGTCGCGCTGTTTTGCGGTGCGGCGCTGATCGTCCAGAGAACGTAAATACGATGCCCCAGAGGCCGCCGCATGAAAACGAGGCGATAGATGAACAAGCCGTACTTCATACGCTTTGCGACCACGTTGATCGTGGTCGTGATTGCGCTCGTGCTCATGCATGCGATCTGGGATCGCTATATGTATTCGCCGTGGACGCGAGATGGCCGCGTGCGGGCAAACGTCATCAATCTTTCGACCGACGTCTCGGGAATCGTGAAGGAAGTTCGGGTCAAGGACAACGAATGGGTTCACAAGGGCGACGTGCTTTACGTGCTCGATCCGAACCGCTTCGTCTATGCGTTGCAACAGGCCGATGCGGATGTTGCGCGCGCGCAGGCGCAGTTGCTTCAGTCCGAGTCACTTTCGAATGCGAGCCAGTACGAACTGAAGATGCGCAAGGATCAGGCGGCAAGGCGCGAGAAGCTTTCTGCCGATGTCGTGTCGGAGGAAATGCGTTCGGACTACGCCTGGCAGTCGCAGCAGTCCCAATCCACGCTCGATGCGGCGCGCGCCGCTCACGCGGCCGCCGAGGCGAGCCTCAAAGCCGCGCTCGTACGCCTCGAGACCGCACGGCTCGACCTCGAACGAAGCAGCGTGCGTGCGCCGACGGATGGCTACATCACGAACCTGAATCTGTTCCCAGGGGACTTCGCCACGGCGGGCGTCGCGCGTATGGCCATGATCGATTCACATTCGTTCTGGGTGTACGGCTATTTCGAGGAAACGAAGATACAGGGCGTTCGGATCGGCGACCGCGCCATTGTCCGGTTGCTGGGCGCGAAGGTGGATATCGAGGGGCATGTCGATAGCATCGCGAGCGGCATAGTGGATCGCGACAATCCCACGGGGCAGAGTGAACTGCTTGCGAACGTCGACCCGGTGTTCACCTGGATTCGCCTCGCCCAAAGAGTGCCCGTGCGGATTCATCTGGATAACGTTCCGCGCAACGTCCATCTCGCGATGGGCATGACATGCACCGTTACGCTCAGCGCGGCCAAGCAGGCAGGATGACGCGAGCATGGCGGCGCATGCATCGCGTCCCGTCCTCGTGGAGAGTGGACAAATTGCGTGTCTTCGAAGAAGACGCTCATGCGGTCGGTGGTTATTCTGGATTCGGCCGTCTTGAATCAATTGCGTTGCCGGTCGCGGCCGCATGCGGGCCTTGAAAGAAGGAGAGCGCGTCATGTTGCAGGAGAGCTACCCGTACTACCTCGCGAACGAGGCAGTCGCCGCCAATACCGAACTGGAGGTGACGGACAAGTTCAGCGGCGAAGTCGCCACGCGCGTCGCGCTGGCCGACGCAAAAACGATCCACAAGGCTATTGGCTTCGCCGAAGCGGCAATGCCCGAGATGCGCACGTTTCCACCCTATAAACGTCAAGCCGTGCTCGAGCACTGCGTTGCGCGTTTTCGCGAGCGTGCAGAAGAAATGGCGGTGGCGCTCTGTATCGAGGCAGGAAAACCGATCAAGGATTCGCGTGGCGAGGTAAGCCGGCTGATCGACACGTTCAAGGTCGCGGCAGAGGAGTCGGTGCGCATCGGCGGCGAAATCATCAATCTCGAGATTTCGCAGCGTGCGAAGGGATACCAGGGCTATGTGAAGCGGGTTCCCATCGGTCCGTGCTCGTTTGTCTCGCCGTTCAACTTTCCGCTAAACCTCGCCGCCCACAAGGTGGCACCGGCGCTAGCCTGTGGCGTGCCGTTCGTGTTGAAGCCCGCGAGCCGCACGCCTGTCGGCGCGCTCATTATCGGCGAGGTCATGGCGGAAACCGATTTGCCCAAGGGCGCGTTTTCGATTCTTCCCGCCCATCGCGACGGCGCGGATCTCTTCACGACGGACGAGCGTTTCAAGCTGCTTTCGTTCACGGGTTCGCCTGGAGTGGGTTGGGATTTGAAGGCGAAAGCGGGCAAGAAGAAGGTGGTGCTGGAATTGGGCGGCAATGCGGCAGTGATCGTCGATGGCGATCAGCGGGAGAAACTCGACTATGTCGTCGAGCGACTCGCATTTGGCGCGTTTTATCAGTCAGGTCAAAGCTGCATTCATGTGCAGCGGATTCTCGTGCACGCTTCGCTTTACGACGCATTGCGCGCGAAGATGATTGCAAAAACGAAATCGCTCAAGGCGGGAGACCCCAAGGATGAGGCAACTTTCGTCGGCCCGATGATATCGGTGTCCGAGTCGCGTCGGCTCGCGGGCTGGATGGAAAGCGCCGTGGCGGCGGGCGCATCCATCATCGCGGGTGGGAAGGTGGAAGGCGCGATGTTCGAGGCGACACTCGTCGAGAACGTCGGATGCGATACCGATCTTTATCGGAAGGAAGCGTTCGGGCCAGTCGCCATTCTCGAGAAATTCGACGATTTTGAAAAAGCACTCGTCACGGTCAACGACAGTGATTTCGGCCTGCAGGCAGGCGTCTTTACCGATTCGCTCTCGCACGCGCACCGCGCGTGGGATGAACTGGACGTGGGGGGCGTGGTCATCAACGACATTTCGTCCTTCCGCGTCGACAACATGCCGTATGGCGGCGTGAAAGATTCGGGCATCGGGCGCGAGGGTGTGCGGTACGCGATCGAGGATATGACGGAACTGCGTTTGATGGTCATGAAGCAGGGCTAAGTGCCGCGCATATAACTCGCCGAAACGCGTTGATCAGGAGTCTCGATGGTAACGCTTGAAGTCAACGGTCAGCAGCATACTGTGGACGCGCCGCCCGACATGCCTGTGCTGTGGGTGTTGCGTGACCTCGTCGGGCTCACGGGCACCAAGTTTGGCTGCGGAATTGCGCAGTGTGGCGCATGCACCGTCCATGTTGACGGCATCGCGGTCCGCTCGTGCGTCTATCCGGTCGGGGCCGTGGGCGAGCGCAAGATCACGACCATCGAGGCGGTGGGCGATACGCCAGCGGGAAGACGGATTCAGGCCGCGTGGCGCCAGCTCGACGTGGTTCAGTGCGGATATTGCCAGTCTGGGCAGGTCATGCAGGCGGCGTCGCTGATCGCGCAGAACGCCAACCCGAGCGACGCCGATATCGATGCTGCGATGGCGGGCAATATCTGCCGTTGTGGCACGTATAACCGCATTCGCGCGGCCATCAAACAGGCGGTCAAGGAGGCGTGACGTGTCGCAGGGACTCCTTGATGCGCAAAATGGTGAACCGCGAGACGAAGCGCTATCCGGCCTCACACGCAGGGCTTTTCTGAAGTTCAGTGCGAGCGTGGCGGTGCTGGGCAGTGGCGGGCTGATTCTCGGGTTCAGTTTGCCCGCGCGCAGCGAGGGCGACGTACGCAAGACGGTGATTGGCGGCGACGGCGTCGAGGCTGCGCAGAGCGGTGTGCTGGCGCCGAACGCGTTCGTGCAGATCGACACGTCGGGCAAGGTGACGCTCATTATCCCGAAGGTCGAAATGGGACAGGGCGTGTACACCTCGATCCCGATGCTGATCGCCGAAGAACTGGAAGTCCCACTCGACAGCGTTACGATCGACCACGCGCCACCGAATGAGAAGCTGTTCTTCGATCCATTGCTAGGCGGCCAGTTGACGGGCGGTTCGACGTCGATTCGCTACGCCTGGGAGCCGATGCGACGCGCGGGGGCCACGGCACGGGCGTTGCTTGTCAATGCCGCCGCGCAGCAGTGGCAGGTCGACCCCGCGACGTGCCACGCGCAGAACGGCCGGGTCATTCACGCCGCCACGAATCGCACGCTCGCATATGGCCAACTTACGGAGGCCGCCGCTAAGCTGCCGGTTCCGGGCGACGTCACGCTGAAGGACCCGAAAGACTTCAAGCTCATTGGCACGACGGCGCGACGGCTCGACTCGCCCGAAAAGGTGGACGGCAGTGCGATGTTCGGGCTGGATGTGCGGCTGCCCGGCATGGTGTACGCGGTGATCGTCAACTGCCCGGTGTTCGGCGGAAAACTCGCAGCGGTGGACGATAGCGCCGCCAGGAAGATCCCCGGCGTGCGTCAGATCGTAAAGATCGACAATGGCGTTGCCGTGGTCGGCGACCATACCTGGGCAGCGAAACGCGGCGCGGCGGCGTTGAAGATCAGTTGGGACGAAGGGTCGGGCGCGTCCGTATCGATCAAGACGATCGTCGACGATCTGGAGCGGGCTTCACAGGGCGAAGGTGCGGTTGCGCGTAAGGAAGGGGATGTGACCCGCGCATTCGCAGGCGCGAAAACGCGTGTGGATGCGGTCTATCGACAACCGTTCCTTGCGCACGCAACGATGGAGCCAATGAATTGCACGGTGCATGTGCAGCAGGATAGCTGCGATATCTGGGTCGGTACGCAGGTCCCGACACGCGCGCGCGACGCGGGCGCGAAAATCACCGGACTGCCGGCGGATAACGTCGTGGTGCACAACTTCCTGCTCGGCGGCGGATTCGGGCGGCGACTCGAGGTAGATGGCGTCACACAGGCGGTGAAAGTCGCGAAGCAAGTGGACGCGCCCGTCAAGGTGACGTGGACGCGCGAGGAGGACATCCAGCACGACATGTACCGCCCTTACTATTACGACCGCATTTCGGCGGGTCTCGACGAGCACGGCAAACCGGTTGCGTGGCAGCATCGCATTGCCGGATCGTCGATCCTTTCGCGATTCGCGCCTTCGACGATTAAAAACGGCGTCGATCCCGATGCGGTGGAAGTGGCGGCTGCGCTTCCCTACGACTTGCCGAATCAGCTTGTCGACTATGTGCGCCACGAGCCGGATGCTGTCCCGACTGCATTCTGGCGAGGTGTCGGCCCAACGCGCGGTACGTTTGTCGTCGAAAGCTTTATCGATGAGCTTGCGGTACAGGCCAAAACCGATCCCGTGCAGTATCGCCGCGATCTGCTCGGCAAGTCGCCGCGCGCGCTGAACGTTCTCAACATCGCCGCACAGCTTTCGGGTTGGGGAAGCGCATTACCGAAGGGACAGGGGCGAGGCGTTGCCGTCATGCACGCCTTTGGCAGCTATCTTTCGATGGTCGCTGAAGTCACAGTCGAGCAGGGTGAATGCGCGTGAATCGTGTCCTGTGCGCCGTGGATTGCGGGATGTTCGTCAATCCGAACACGGTGGAGGCGCAGATTCAGGGCGGCGTGATCTTCGCGATCACGGGCGCGCTTTTCAGCGAGGTGACGATCGAACGCGGACGCGTGCTGCAAAGCAACTTTACGGACTACCGGATATTGCGCATTCACGAGGCGCCAGAAATTCTCGTGCATATCGTCAAAAGCGGCGAAGCGCCTGGCGGAATCGGCGAGCCCGGAACGTCGGCGGCAATGCCCGCTATCGCTAATGCAATTTATGCGGCAACCGGCAAGCGTTTGCATGATCTGCCGGTGGGCAAGCAGTTGCAGTCCGTATAGACGGAGGCCAACGATGAGAACGGCGTTGAAGGCATTCGTCCTCAGTTGCGAACTTGCCTTGTTGATGGTTTCGAGCCTGGCTTGCGCGGATGACGCAGCGCTGATAAGGCGTGGCGAATATCTCGCGAAGGTGGGCGATTGCGTTGCCTGCCACTTGACGCAAAATGGCAAGCCGTTCGTGGGCGGACTGAAAATGATGACGCCGATGGGCGCCATCTATTCGACGAACATCACGCCCGATCCCGACACCGGCATTGGCCGCTACAGCGAGGCGGACTTCGCGCGCGCCCTGCGCGAAGGCGTGGCCAGAGACGGCCGCAATCTGTATCCTGCCATGCCTTACCCATCCTATGCGAAGGTCAGCGATAGTGATGTGCACGCGCTCTATACCTACTTCATGAAAGGCGTTGTACCCGTGAAGCAGGCGAATCGCGAGTCCGATATCAAATGGCCGCTGAACATGAGATGGCCGCTCATGTTCTGGAATATGGTGTTCCTGCACAGGGGCGCGTATGAAGACAAGGCGGGCAAAGACGTCGCCTGGAATCGCGGGGCCTATCTGGTTCAAGGGCTCGGGCACTGCGGGTCGTGCCACACGCCACGCGGCGTCGGGTTTCAGGAAAAGGCGCTCGACGAGAGCGGCAGCGTCTATTTGACGGGCGCGCCCGTGGATAACTGGTTCGCGTCGAGTCTCACCGGGGACCACAATGCGGGGTTGGGTCGCTGGTCGGAAGCGGATATCGAGCAGTTCCTGAAAACGGGGGCGAATCTGCACGCTGCCGCATTCGGTTCGATGACAAGCGTGATCAACCATAGCAGTCAGGCCATGTCCGATGCAGACCTCGCGGCGATTTCGCACTACCTGAAATCGCTGCCCGTTGCGGGCGGATCGGGCGGTCCTGCCTATGCCTACGACGCCCGAGCGACGAAGGTGTCGCTCGGGCACCCGGCGAACGACGCCGGCGCGCGCGTTTATACGGCTTTCTGCATGCATTGTCACGGCCCGGACGGAAGAGGGTTCCCGCCGCTGCTGGCGCCGCTTGCCGGCAACCCGAACGTACTGGAAGAACGACCGCTTTCTCTGATCAACGTGACCTTGAATGGAACGGACGACATCATCATCGGCGGTGTACCGGCGCCATACCCGATGCCAAAATTCGCGGACGTCCTCGACGACGAGCAGATTGCCAATGTTCTGACGTTTATACGCAGCGGCTGGAATAACGGGGCGCCGCCCGTCTCCACACGCGAAGTGGAAAAGCTCCGGCAGCAAACAGCGAAAGGTTCGGCGCAATAGCAGGCAATAGCCAACGCGGCGTCATTCGTCCATGCGCTCGCGCCATTTCCGCAATCCCGAACCGGAGCGCCTGAAAAGCACGGCATCAGGTTGTCGTGTATAACACGCGGTAGCCTTGGACTTGTCCTACTGATAGCACGTGCCTTCAGTCGCCTTTCTCCTCGATGTCCTCATGCTTGGCGCCCCCATTTCCACGGTGAATGCTGGGTGCCGCCGGCCGTTTGGTCTTTTCCTTGCGGACTTCTCCAGAGGCACAACCCCGATGCCGATTGCGCCTCGTTTGCTGCCGAAGTAGTCACGACATATGCTATTGGCATAGACTAAAGCAGGGCATCGAGTTACTGCGGCAAGGCGAGGTTATTTGAATTGCCGATGCATCTCGCCGGCTTCCTGGGAGGATCAGCCGATGCGATTGGCCCCTTGGCCCGGCGCTAAGTCTGTCGAATCGCTTCAAACCGCGTGGGATGATGACGCCTATGTCGTCTGCCGCGGCAAACGGCGAATGGATGATGACACGCGCGAACCCGTGCTGATCGTGTGCCCGGCGCGTAATCAGCCAGACCGTGAGGTAGTCAGTCGCCTCGCGCACGAATACGCGCTTGCCGACAAGCTCGACTGCCCCGCCGCGGCGCGCCCTCTGCAACTGCTGGACGAGCAGGGGCAGACAATGCTGGTGCTCGAAGACGCTGGCGACGAACCGCTCGAAACGCTTCCAGTTCCCGCGACTCCAGTCGAATTTCTGCGCCTTGCCGTGACGATTGCTAATGCATTGGGAAAAGTGCATGCAAGGGGGATCGTCCACCGCGATATCAATCCACGACATATTTTGCTGAACAAAGCAAACGGAGCGGTGCGTTTCACGGGCTTTGGCATCGCTTCAATGGTTCAGCGCGAACGCCAGTTGCCGGTGCCTCCGGAATTCATCGCGGGAACGCTGGCTTTTATGGCGCCCGAGCAGACAGGGCGTATGAACCGATCGATCGATTCGCGCAGCGATCTGTATGCGCTGGGCGTGGTCTTCTACTGGTTGTTGACGGGGCAGTTGCCGTTTAGTGCAACCGATCCGATGGAACTCGTGCATTGCCATATCGCGCGGCAGCCTCCTTCGCCGGCCGAACTCGTGCCGTCGCTCGCGCAGCCGATTTCGGCAATCGTCATGAAGCTGCTGGCCAAGACAGCCGAAGATCGATATCAAACAGCGGTCGGCATTGTCCACGATCTGCGGCGTTGCCTCGCTCATTGGGAAACGCACGGGCATATTGCGAGCTTCGCGCTTGCGCAATTCGATATGCCCGATCAACTACTGATACCGGAAACGCTCTATGGCCGTAGTGCCGAGGTCGCCGCGCTCCTTGCTGCCTTCGAGCGTGTGTCGAAGGAAGGACGCAGCGAACTCGTGCTCGTCGCTGGTTACTCGGGCGTAGGGAAATCTGCGGTCGTCAACGAATTGCACAAGGCGCTCGTGCCCAGACGAGGACTTTTCCTCGCCGGAAAGTTCGACCAGTTTGCTCGTGATATTCCCTACGCGTCGCTCGCCATGGCGTTTCGCTCGGGCGTTCGATTGCTGTTGGGCAAAAGTGAAAACGAGCTCGCGGTGTGGCGCGACGATTTTCGACGCGCATTGGGCCCCAATGGCCAATTGATCGTCGATCTGGTGCCTGAACTGGCCATGATTATCGGCGAGCAATTGCCCGTGCCGCTTCTGGCTGCCCAGGATGCGCGAAGGCGCTTCCATCTCGTCTTTCGCCGCTTCATTTCCGTGTTCGCTCGCCCCGAGCACCCACTTACGATTTTTATCGACGATCTGCAATGGTTGGACATTGCGACACTCGATTTCCTCGAAGACCTGGTCGTTCAAGGCGACACTGAGCATCTGCTGGTCGTGGGCGCATACCGGAACAATGAGGTGGGTGCGGAGCATCCGCTCACGCAAAAAATGGACGCCATCCGCGCTTCGGGCGCGCCTGTCCGTGACATCGTGCTCGCACCGCTCGCGAATCTGCACCTCGAACAACTCGTGTGCGATGCGTTGCATTGCCCCACCACACGCGCCGTGCCGCTGGCCCGTTTGCTGCACAAAAAGACCGGCGGCAATCCTTTTTTCACGCTCCAGTTTCTTTCGGCGCTTGCGGATGAGGGCTTGCTGACGTTCGATCACGTCGCCAGCCGATGGTCATGGGATCTCCAGCAAATTCATGCCAAAGGCTATACGGAGAACGTCGTCGCGCTCATGCTGGACAAGTTGGGCCGGCTGCCCGAGCGTACGCAGATCGTCCTGAAGCAGTTTGCCTGTATCGGCAATGCCGCTAACGTCGCGCTCCTCGAGACGATTTGCGAGTTGCCGGAAGAGGCAATACACGAAGCGCTTTCGCCTGCAGTGCAGGCTGGACTGGTACTTTGCGCCGGTGGAGCATATCGCTTTCTTCACGATAGAGTGCAGGAAGCCGCGTACACGCTCATTGCCGAATCGGCGCGAACGTCGATGCATTTGCGCATAGGCAGGCGACTGCTCGACAATACGCCGCTCGCCAATCGCGAAGACGCGGTTTTTGAAATCGTCAGCCAGTTCAATCGCGCAACGCGGCAACTCAAGGGACGCGCGGAACACGAGCAGGTGGCGCAACTCAATCTCGTGGCGGCGCAACGCGCAAAGGCCGCGACGGCGTTTGATTCCGCGCTTGCCTATCTTTGCGTCGGCCGTTCGCTGTTGACGGACTCCGACTGGATCGCTAACTACGATCTGCTTTTCTCCATTGAATATCTGCTCGCAGAGTGCGAACTGCTGAGCACGAGAATGCATTCGGCGCAAGGGCGGCTCTCGGAACTCGTGCAGCGTGCGAGAACCAGGCATCACGCTGCGATGGTGACGCGGTTGCGCATCACGCTCTATACGACGCTGGACCAGAGCGCGCGAGGCGTTGAAATCTGCATGCAATATCTGCGCGAAGGCGGAACGGACTGGTCGCCCCACCCGGACGAAAGGGCGGTCCGGCGCGAATTCGAGCGTATCGCCGTGCTGCTCGGCGAGCGAGAGATCGAGGACCTGATCGATTTGCCATTGCTCGACGATCCCGAAGTGCAGGATACGCTCGACGTGTTGACGGAAATCGTGACACCGGCGTTCTTCACCGATCAGCATCTCTGCGCGCTGGTACTGTGCCGGATGGTCAACCTGAGCCTGGAATACGGCAATAGCGACGCGTCCTGCTATGCATACGTGTGGCTCGCGACGTATGCCGGGCCGGTTTTCGATCAATACGAGGCCGGCTATCGCTTTGGTCGTCTCGGCCTCGATCTGGTGGAGAAGAAGCACCTCACGAAGTACAGAGCCCGAACCTATACCTCGTTCGGCAATATCGTGGTGCCCTGGGCGCGTCACGTCCTCGAAGGACGCGAGCCGATACGCCGGGCGCTCGAGATGGCGAACGAAAGCGGAGACCTGACTTATACGCTGTATATCCTTTGCGATCTGACGCAAAATCTCGTTTCGGTCGGGGACAATCTCGAAGACGTGCAGGGCGAAGTCGACAGAGCGGTGGCGATTTCCGAACGCGTCCGGTTTCAGCTCGTCACTGACATGCTCGTAACGTATCGGGGTCTCGTCAGAACACTGCGTGGGGAGACTGAACGCCTTGGCTCGTTCGATGACGCGCAATTCGACGAGGCGGAATTCGAAAACCATTTGCACAGTTCCCCGACCTTGGCGCTCCCTGCGTTCGACTACTGGACGCGCAAATTGCAGGCGAGATATATCGCCGACGAATTTGTCGAGGCGCTCGATGCGGAACACAACGCCGAAAAAGTGTTGTGGGTCGCGACCTCGCAGTTCGAAACGGCAGAGTTTCACTTCTACGGCGCGCTCAGTCATGCGGCCTGCTGGAACGAAGCGGGCACGTCGGACCGGCAGGCGCATGTCGATTCGATCCGTATTCATTTGGCACATCTCGAGAAATGGGCCTTGCATTGCCCGCAGAATTTCGTGAACCGCGCGGCGCTTGCGGGTGCGGAAATGGCGCGCATTCGTGCTGACATTGCGCAAGCGGAGCAGCTATACGATCTCGCGATCCGCTCTGCGCGCGAGAACGGCTTCGTCCATAACGAAGCGGTGGCGTGTCAGGCGGCCGCGCGCTTCTACGCCGCGCGCGGGCTTGCGGAAATTGCCGATATGTACCTCAGGAATGCGCGGCAAGCGTTCGCGCGATGGGGCGCGAAAGGCAAGGTTCGGCAACTCGACGCTTTGAATCCGCAAATCGAGCAACCCAATCAGGCTTATTCCGTGGTCAGCAGCATGGAAGCGTCTGTCGAGCATCTCGATCTCGCCACGGTGATCAGGGTCTCGAAAGCTATTTCGAGCGAGATCGTGCTCGACAATCTGATTCAGACGGTGATGCGCACCGCCGTCGAGCATGCGGGCGCAGACCGCGGACTGTTGATCGTCGTAAGCGACGCCGCTTTTCACATCGAAGCCGAAGCAACGACAGGCGACGGGGTGATCGCGGTCAGTCTGGATAAATCGACCGTGGAGAGCGGGAGCTTGCCCGTATCGATATTTCAATATGTGACCAGGACGCGCGATAACGTCATCATTCACGACGCGAGCGCCCGCCACGACTTTTCATCGGATCGATATTTTCTGGAACGCCATACGCACTCGGTTGCGTGCATGCCTTTGCTGCACCAAGGCAAACCGATTGCCTTGCTCTACCTTGAAAACAATCTCGCCCCCAGCGTGTTTACCGCGAGCCGGGTGGCTGTGCTGAAGCTCCTGGCTTCCCAGGCTGCGATTTCGTTCGAGAATTCCCGCCTGTATCGCGATCTCGCGGAACGCGAGGCGAGAATTCGTCGTCTTGTCGATGCGAATATCGTGGGCGTCTTCATCTGGGATTTCGTCGGCCCGATTTACGAAGCGAACGACGCGTTTCTGCGCATGATCGGTTACAGCAAGGACGATCTTGCCGCCGGTCTCGTAGACTGCACGCGGATTACCCCCGACGAGTGGCACGAGCAGGATCTGGTGGCCATTGCCGAATTGAGAAAGAAGGGTGTGTTGCCGCCGATTGAAAAGGAGTATATCCGCGCCGACGGAAGCCGCGTCGCAGTGCTGCTGGGTGCAGCGTTGTTTAGCAGTTCACCAGAGCAGGTGGTGGCGTTCGTCGTCGACCTCACGGAGCGAAAACGCGCCGAGGCGGACGCAAGGAGCCATGAGCAGCGCTCCCACGAAATCGAAATGGAACTGACCCATGCGAACCGTGTTGCTTCTCTGGGGCATCTCACCGCTTCGATCAGTCATGAGATCACGCAGCCTATCGCGTCGGCGGTGTTCAATGCCCAAGCCGCCACGCACTGGCTGGACGCAAGCCCGCCCAATCTGGGTGAGGTGCGCGCGGCTATCGCGCGCGTCGTAAAGAACGGCACGCGCGCAAATGACGTGATTCGACGGATAAGAGCGCTCGTCAAAAAGCAACTGGCGAAGCAGGAGCTATTTCTGGTCAACGATGCGATTCGCGAGGTCATCGTGCTAACGCGCGGCGAGGCGTCGAAACACCATGTTTCGTTGCGCGAACACCTGGATGCGGATTTGCCGGTGGTGGAGGGTGACCGCGTCCAGTTTCAACAGGTCGTCATGAACCTGGTCATCAACGCGGTCGAGGCAATGAGCGATTGCGTCGACAGCATGCGGCAACTGACGATCGCAACGCGCGTCGACGACGCAAACGCCGTACGGATATCGGTAAGCGATACGGGACCGGGCATCAGCGAAGCTGATGCCGAACGTCTGTTCGAACCGTTCTTCACCACGAAGGCTTCCGGCATGGGGATGGGCCTGTCGATCTGCCGATCCATCGTCGAGGCGCACGGAGGCACGTTCCAGGTTCATGCGAACGTGCCGACGGGTGCCGTATTCGAGTTCGAATTGCCTGGCGTCGATTACGGAGCGCAGTGATGCCCCGGGCGTGTCGGTATGCCGCTGTGAACTAGTTGCGGCCGGGGGTCTTGCCAGCAACGAGGCCATTATCGGCTGGCATGCCAGAAACGGTATCACCCCACGGCGCCATGGCTTCAAAGACACCGTCGCGCCGGATCAGCGCGTGCAAAAGCGCGGCAGCGAGATGAGCGACGATAAGGAAAAAGAAAAGTAGCGCGAGGAGTTTGTGCGAATTCCAGAATAACGTGTGCAATGCGTCGCTGTGCGGCGCGATGGCGGGCAAGCGCACGCCGGCAACCACCACCGGATAGTCTCCGGCCGAGAGCATGCTCCAGCCAAGCAGCGGCAACGCGATCATCAGAAGATAGAAGGCAAGATGCGAGAGATGCGCGGCGAGCTTCATGACAGGCGGCATTTCGGCGGGCAACGGCGGCGCGCCTTTTACAAGTCTTACCGCGAGCCGAATCAATGCGAGCACGAGAATCAATATGCCGAGCGGCTTGTGTATGGAAAGCAGCGTGAGATGAGCGGGGCGAATGGTGGACACCATACCCACGCCGATGAACAGCATGGTGAGAATGGCAAGCGCCATGAGCCAGTGGAGAAGGCGCTGTAGCGGCGAGAAGCGTTGGCCGGTCGGGTTCATTGCGCAACTCCTGCCGCGGCGGTATGGGGATAATCGCTGGCTTCAGCGGTCCTTCTGTTGAACGACACGGAATAAGCGGCTGAGCGTGCCGCAGGGAACGGATCGTCTGAAACATGCATGCCGGGCGGAAGCACCGTAGGGTCGAAGTTGAGATCACGGCACGGGCCATCGGCTTCCGGCTCGATCGCCTGCACGACCAGTGTGCCGGCTGAAATCTTGCGGCGATCGTCGGGCCATGCCTTGCTCGGGTCGGCGCTCGGGTCGCCGGGATTGGCGACGGTGACAATCATCGTCCATCGTTGCGGCGCGTCGGCTACGCGCTGGACGATATCCGCGTCGAGAAAATTGGGCCCCCGCTGTTTCAACTGTTCGGCAGAGAGCAATTCAGGCTTCGCAGAAGGCACGAAGGACCACCGCACCGTGCTGTCCTGCCCCGCCGTATTGGTAAAAACAAAGCTGTCGAGGCTGTTGAACTGCTCTTCGGCAAAGGAGGACGTCATCGGCGTTTTCGTGACCCACGCACCGAAAGCGGCGAACTCCGGGTGAGCCGCAATGAACTGCTTCATCGCGTCAGGGTCGTCCTTGCGCCCCAACGCCTGCAGCAGCGCGTAGAACGCCTCGGGCGTCGACACGGCGAAGAATGGGGCATCGATCATCGCCGAGCGCCACTCGCTGCCGTCAGGTGTGACGACGCGCAGGCCGAGTCCGCGCACGCGAACCGCCGCATCCGCCGCCTTGGGATCGGGGGAGCCGAGATTGAAGCGCCCGGTCACGGGATAGGTGCCGGAAACGAACATTGGCGCCTTCGAAAGGGATGCCGCCGCGCCACTGGATTCGAAAACACCTGTGAAGCAAATCCCCTTGGCGTGATTTCGCCGGAATCCGGGCGCAGGTCCGCCGGGCGGCGCGAGCGCGTCGATGAGTTTCGCGGGCGTCAGCCGGCCGGGAGAAAGCCAGCCCGCGGTGAAGCAAAACGCTATGACGATCACCACAACGGCAAGCACGATGATGACGAGCGAACGTGTCTCTGAGCGCGCGGTATTCGGCTTGGTGTCCATCTGGCTCTCCCGATCGACCAACCGCTGGATGGTAATGTCTGCTCGCAGATTATGCGCTTCTTCGAAACTGCGCCGCTCTCAGTGTGTCTGCGCAAAGCGTGCGAAAAGGGAAATTCGGCAAATTACCGTTCATCCCCGAAATTCATCGTATGTTTTCGAAAGAACCTCGATGGCGTGCGGCGTAGTATCAACGCGGATTCATCTGGATTTCGTTTCGCCAAACCATGGAGGTGCCACGATGAAGATTCAAAAGGTAATGACGGGGTGTCTTGCACTGCTGTTTTCGTCGCTGGTTTTTGCGCAGAACACGGTCGAGTCGTCGGGTATGGTGGGAGCCGAGGCAAATGGCGATGCTGTTCAGAAGGCGTCAAGCAAATCATCCGCACGTGAGGCGAATCGTCAGTTCGCACGCACCGTTCAGCGCGCCATCTATAAGGACCGCGCCCTTGGCGAAGCTGACATCGTCGTTTTTGCCAATGCAGGAACGGGCCGGGTGGTTCTCGTCGGGCTGATCAACGATCCGACCCAGGAGCGAACCGCGATCGATGCAGCGCGTCAGGTTTCGGGGGTCACGGGAGTCACGAGCAAGCTCAGTTTGCACGAGGAAGGTAATTGAGGCATACGTGCCGCGGGCCGAAACAAGGCGCTGGATTTCCACGTAGCCTCACGATGAGCCGGTGCGCCGTGCTGGCCCGCGCGCATCGTGCTGGCATCGATCGTCTGGTTCGAATCGCCCTCGGCTTCGCCAGGCGGCCGTGGGCTTTTCGAACCAGTCTGTTTTGCTGGGCCTATTTGTTCAAGCTGTCCAATTTCTTCAGCAAGGCATGAGCGCCTGGCCCCGAAGATGCCGGATTTTGCCCCGTGATGAGCAGCCCGGCTTCGAGAACGTATGGCTGCCAGTCTGCGACGCTCGAATAATTGCCGCCTTTTGCCTTGAGTTCGTCCTCCACGAGAAATGGCACGACATGTGTCAAGCCGACCGCGGCTTCCTCGGAATTGGAAAAGCCTGTCACCGGCTTGCCTTTGACCATCGGTTCGCCGTCCGCTCCTTTTACGTGACGCAGCACACCGGGCGCATGACATACGAGCGCGACGGGCTTTCCTGCGCCGATCGTGCGCTCGATGAGCGAAATCGAATCCGGGTCTTCGGCGAGATCCCACATCGGACCGTGGCCACCTGGGTAAAAAACGGCGTCGAACGCGTCGTGGGCAATATCCTTGAGTTTCGCGGTGCTTGCGAGCGCCGCTTTCGCACTGGCGTCGGCCTCGAAGCGGCGAGTCATGTCGGTCTGGTTCGCCGGTTCGTTGCTCTTTGGATCGAGCGGCGCCGCGCCGCCTTTGGGCGACGCCAGCGTCATTTCCACGTTCGCGTCCTTGAACACGTAGTAGGGCGCGGCCAGTTCCTCCAGCCAGAAGCCCGTCTTGCGGCCCGTATTGCCCAGTTGGTCGTGTGACGTCAGGACTACCAGAATCTTCATGACTTTCTCCTTGCCCGGTGTTGGGCGCTGAGGGGACATCGACGAAGTCTCATTGTTACTTAGGATCGCCTATCGCTGCTTCCGGAAAACGAGGAGTTATTTCGCTTTTGCACTAGAGGCGTCAAACAGTGGCGAGTGCGACGGCGATAGGATCCTTGCCGCCCGCGAAGCCGATGACCTTGCGCGACAGGCCCGCTTTGAGCGCTTCGATGACGACCTCGGCAACGTCCTCGCGCGCCACCGGGGCGTGCGAAGACGACACGCCCGATACGATCTGGATCGTTCCGACGCCAGGCTCCACGCTCAATTGGCCGGGTCGCAATACGACGTACTTCAGGGCGCTGGCAATCACGTAGTTGTCGGACGCCTGCTTCATTTCGGCGTAATGGCGCAGCGCATCCGGCGCGCGCTCTGGATCGAACGCCAGCAATGCGCTGATGACGAGAAAGCGATCCACGCCTCGCTGCTTCGCGTAGTTCGCCGCGTGAATGACCGCGTCGCGGTCTATCAGGCGCTCTTGATCCGCGCCTTCTGTTTCGGCGGAACCGGCGGCATAGACAACGGCGTCTATCCCCTCGAAAGCATGCGAGAAGTCGCTCGCAAGGTCCGCGATCGCCGTATCCGCGCCGAGGCGGTGGAATTCGTCGGCTTTTGCAGCGTTGCGTATCAGTGCACGAAAAGGCATGGCCGCAGCGTGCAGTTTATGCGCGACGGACCGGCCTGTGCGCCCGCTCGCGCCGATAAGCAAGACCTTCATGACGCTCTCCTGTGGTTCATGGTCCATTCCCGCAGTCTAGTCCGATCCGCGTTTCGCCGTTGAGCGGGCGTGGCGATGTTATCGATCTGCATGACTTGCCGATTCGAACTGTGCGCAAGGGGTATTGCGCCAACTGCTTTAGATTCCACGGGACAGCCCACACTTTCCGGAATCTCAGACTGGAGAGCCGACATGAAGTTGCGATGTTCCGTTGTGGCCGTGAGCGTGACGCTTGCATGCGCCGCAGCACCGGTTCGAGCTTATTCCGTGAAGAGCTATGAGGCGCTCGGTGCGAGCCGGATCGAGGCGTGTTCCACGGCCAGGAAAGACGCCGAATCTGCAACGGATGAGCGAGCCCACGGGCGATTACAGAGCGTCGGCGCCTGTCAATGCAGGCACGAGAGCGACCCGAAGGAGTCGGGACAATGGCGATGTCTCGTCGAAGCGATTCGCAGCAAATAGGCTATGTCGCCGGAAAATCGGCGCATCGATCGATACCCGCAAGGAGGTAGCGCATGTCAACCGATGAAACGTGTCCGTTCAGCCATGCGGCGGGAGACGGGACAAACAATCTCGAATGGTGGCCGCAACGGCTCCGGCTGGATCTACTGAGCCAACACTCGAGCAGGTCGAACCCATTGGGACCCGATTTCAATTACGCCGCGGCCTTCGGGAAACTCGACTTCGCTGCGCTGAAAAGAGACCTCGCTGCGCTCATGACCGATTCGCAGGACTGGTGGCCCGCCGATTTCGGTCACTACGGTCCGTTCTTCATGCGCATGGCGTGGCACGGCGCCGGCACATACCGCGTGGGTGACGGGCGCGGCGGCGCGGGGCGCGGCCAACAGCGTTTCGCTCCGCTCAATAGCTGGCCGGACAACGCGAACCTCGACAAGGCGCGACGTCTGCTTTGGCCGGTCAAGCAGAAATATGGCCAGAACATTTCCTGGGCCGATCTACTGATCCTGACCGGCAACGTCGCGCTCGAAACCATGGGCTTCAAGACTTTCGGCTATGGCGCCGGCCGCGAGGATACGTGGGAGCCCGACGAGGACGTTTATTGGGGAAGTGAAAAGACGTGGCTCGGTGGGGACCTGCGCTACGGTAAGGGCGCCGCCCTTCGGGACGACAGCAAAGACGGCGTCGTCGTGGCCGATGCGTCGATCCACGGCGAGGAAGCGGCCCGCGCGGCGAGCGGGCGGCATCTGGAAGAGCCGCTTGCAGCCGTGCAGATGGGTCTGATCTATGTGAACCCCGAGGGACCGGAAGGCAACCCCGACCCGGTGTCCGCGGCGCACGATGTACGCGAAACGTTTGCGCGCATGGCGATGAACGACGAGGAAACAGTCGCGCTGATCGCAGGCGGCCACTCGTTCGGAAAGACCCACGGGGCCGGGCCGGCCAGCCACGTCGGTCCCGAACCGGAGGCCGCGAGTCTCGAGAATCAGGGCTTGGGCTGGAAGAACAGCTTCGGAACCGGCAACGCCGCCGATACGATCACGAGCGGTCTGGAAGTCACGTGGACGGGCACGCCAACGCAATGGGGCATGGGCTTCTTCATGAACCTGTTCGGCTTCGAATGGGAACTGACGATGAGCCCGGCTGGCGCGCATCAATGGGTTGCGAAGAATGCGAGCGCAACGATTCCACATGCGCATGACCCATCGAAGAAGCTGTTGCCGACCTTGCTCACGACGGACCTCTCGCTGCGTTTCGATCCGGCGTACGAAAAAATTTCGCGTCACTTCATGGAGAACCCCGATCAATTCGCTGATGCGTTCGCGCGGGCCTGGTTCAAGCTCACTCATCGCGATATGGGGCCGCGTGCGCGCTATCTCGGACCGGAAGTGCCGACCGAAGAACTGATCTGGCAGGACCCGATTCCGGCCGCCGATCACGAACTCGTCGACGAAAGCGACGTCGTCGTGCTCAAGCAAAAGATAGCGGACTCGGGACTTTCTGTTTCACAACTGGTTTCGACGGCCTGGGCGTCAGCGTCGGTATTTCGTGGCTCGGACAAGCGCGGTGGCGCCAATGGCGCGCGTATACGTCTCACGCCGCAAAAGGACTGGGCCGCGAATCAACCCGCACAGCTGGCGCAAGTGCTGGAATCGCTCGAAGCCATCCAGCGCGCGTTCAACGATATGCAGCGCGGTGGCAAGAAAATATCGTTGGCGGACCTGATCGTGCTGGCGGGCGGCGCGGGCATAGAAAGGGCGGCGCAAGACGCGGGTCACAATGTCACCGTGCCGTTCGCGCCGGGCCGCATGGACGCCTCGCAGGAACAAACCGATGCGCACGCGTTCGGAGCGCTGGAACCGTTTGCCGACGGGTTCCGCAACTTCCTGAAGGGAACGTGCGGCGTGCCGGCCGAGCACCTGCTGATCGACAAGGCGCAATCGCTCACGTTGAGCGCGCCGGAGATGACCGTGCTGATTGGCGGCCTGCGTGTGCTGAACGTGCATTCGGCAGAGGCGGCTCACGGTGTGTTCACCCTAAGACCGCAGACGCTGACGCACGACTTCTTCCGCAATCTGCTCGACATGAGTACGGAATGGGCCCCACGTTCGCCCGCGCGGGATGTCTTCGAAGGGCGTGATCGCAAGACGGGCGAGCTGAAATGGACCGGCACACGCGTCGATCTCGTCTTCGGTTCGAACGCGCAATTGCGTGCGCTATGCGAAGTCTACGCAAGCGATGACGCGCAGGAAAAGTTCGTGCGCGATTTTGTGTCCGCGTGGGTGAAGGTCATGAACCTCGACAGGTTCGATCTGGCGTGATTCGCAGCGAGACGCCGGGCCTTGTCGTGCGAAGAGCGGATCATTCCGTTCTTCGAATCGTCATGGTGGCCGCAAGGCCCGGGTCGTTGTCGGCGAACACCAGCGCGCCTTGATGGAGCGTAGCGACGGCCTTGACGAGCGCGAGCCCCAACCCGACGCCTGGCGTACCTCTGCTGCGGTCGCCGCGATAGAAGCGTTCGGTGACTTTGGATCGCTCGGCGACGGGAATTCCGGGGCCGTCGTCGGCAACCGTAATCTCGATCGAGTCCGAAGATTCGCCGAGTGAAACCGCTACCTCGCCGCTTTCCTGCGCGAACTTGAGGGCGTTATCGATGAGATTCCCGATCGCTTGCGCCATCAACAGCGGATCGACGACGGCCATCAGCTTGCCTTGCTTGCGCAAATGGAGCGTGACCGTAATGCCACGCAGTTCCGCGACCGGCTGATAGAACTCGACCGCATCGGAAACGATGGCTGTAAGGTCCGCTTCGACAAACCCCGAGCGGCGCACGCCGGCGTCTATCTCGGCGAGACGCAGCAACGCATTGAAGATGCTGATGACGCGGTCGACGTCGGCGACGGCAACTTCGAGCTGATTCAATGTCTCGTCGTCGCCTTTCTTTTTCATTCCGAGTATCAGGATTTCGAGCCGCGAGCGCAGCTCGGCAAGCGGCGTGCGCAGATCATGAGCGATGGCGTTCGAGACGTTCTTGACCGCGCCCAGCACTTCGAGCAATGCATCCTGCGCGCGAATTCGTGTCTTGATCTCCTCTTCGAGCCGCACGTTTTGCTCCTGCTGCGTGCGTTGCAGAGCGCGAAGCTTGAGATGAGTCTGCACGCGTACCGCGACTTCCTCCATCTGCAACGGCTTGGTGACGAAGTCCATCGCGCCCACGCGAAATCCGTTGATCTTGTCTTCGGTCTGCGATAGCGACGTCATGAAGATGACGGGAATATCGCGTGTTACCGGATTTTCCTTGAGCGCGCGGCAGGTTTGAAAACCGTCGAGCCCCGGCATGATGACATCGAGCAAGATGAGATCGGGCTTGACGATCTCGGCGCGGCGCAGCGCCTCCTGGCCGTCGCGCGCCACCGCTGCGCGCAGACCTTCGGCTTCAAGCGTTTCGACGACGAGACCCAGATTCGCCGCGGTGTCGTCGACGACAAGCACCACGGGAGCGTCATCGCGCTTTATTTCTCCCATTGTCCTTTCCCTTCGCTGTTGAGATACCGTTCAATCAAGGAAAGCAATGCCTGCGATTCATAGGTCATCGCGAGCTGCCGCAAACGCGCGGCGAATGGTTCGTATCGCTGGTTCAATGCCACGAGGTGATCGGCGTGCTGGTGGATATCGCGCATGGAACCCAGCAATGCGTAGCGATGCAACTGCGCGAGTTCGCTTTGGGGCGGCACGACGATAGGCTGTCCGTGTTGTTCCAACTGGCCCGCCTTGTCGGATTGCGACGCCGCTTGCTGAAGTTTTATGCCGAGCAAACCGGCGATCGACTGTAGCAGTTGGTCGAGATCGATCGGTTTCTCGAGGAAGAGACTTGCGCCAGCCTCGATATTGTCGCGTGCGTTTTGTTCGGATGCGTCGGCAGAGACGACAATAACGGGCATTGCAGCGAGATCAACTGACTTACGCAGGTTGCGTAGCACTTCAACGCCGCCCATCACGGGCATGACCGTGTCGAGGATCGTCAAATCCGGTTTGTTCGATACGATTTTTTCGAGCGCGTCGCGTCCGTCCGCGCTTTCGATCACTTCGAAGCCCGTGCGCTCCAGCACGTCGGCGAGCAAGCGCCGGTTGGTCGCAACGTCGTCGACGAGGAGAATGCGTCGTCCCGCGCCGTCCAGATAGCCTCTTTCGAGGCTCGTTGCGCGCGCATCGACCTCCAGCGCGGAAGCGGGCGCCGCGAGTTCGAACCAGAACGTGCTGCCTTCTCCCACGGTGCTCTTCACATAGATCTCGCCGCCCATCATGCGCACGAGCTGCCGGCTGATTGCGAGACCGAGCCCCGCGCCGCCGGTACGCCGCATATGATCGCCCGCCTGCTCGAACGGCTGAAAGATCGCTTCCAGCCGATCGGCGCTGATGCCGACGCCGGTATCATGCACGTCGAACCGCAGCCGGTCTGCGTCGCCGGGCTTCACGGAAAGCCGGATTTCCCCGCGATCGGTGAATTTGACCGCGTTGGCGAGCAGATTGAGCAGCACCTGCCGCAGACGGCGTTCGTCCACGCATACCACGGCGGGCAGGTCCAGCGCCGGCGCATAGTTGAGCACGAGGTTCTTCTGTTGCGCGCGCACGCCAACGATCTCGGCGATCGTCTCGAGAAATGCGCCCAGCGACACCTCCGTTACCTGGAGCTCCAGCTTGCCTGCGCCAAGACGGGTGAAGTCCAGAATGTCGTTGATGAGCGTGAGCAGATGGTGACCGCTCTGTTCGATCACGCCTATGCCGGCCAGTTGCCGCGCATCGAGCGCTGAATCGCGCAACAGCATTTGCGCATAGCCCAGAATGCCGTTCAGTGGCGTGCGCAGCTCGTGGCTGATATTCGCAAGGAACTGGTCCTTGGCCCGGTTGGCGGATTCAGCCGCTTCCTTTGCGACACGCACCGTTTCTTCGAGCGCTTTGCGCGCCGAAATATCCTGGATGATGGCGATAACGTGACTGGGCTCGCTGGATGTGCCGTGCTGAAGCGCGAGCGAGAGGCTAACCCAGATCGGTGCATCGTCTGCGTTCCCGAGGGGCGCTTCTTCCGAGCAATGCGCGATCTTGCCAGCCGTCAAAAGGCGGAATTTCTCCTCGCTGGCCTCGCGATAATCCGCGTGGATGAGCGCGTGCAGCCGCATATGCTGCAGCGCGTCCCGCCCACGGCCGAAGATTTCACAAGTGCGCTGATTGACGCGCAGGAAGCGGGCGTCCAGATCGCAGTGCGCGATGCCCACGGCGGCGTTTTCGAACGTGCCTCGAAAGCGCTCTTCGCTGGCGCGCAACGCCTGCTCGGTCTGCTTGAGTTGTGTAATGTCCACGATGCTGCCGACGAAACGCACCGGCTTGCCGCTCGCATCGTGCCGCGCCGTGCCGCGAACCAGCACCCATCGGTCACTACCGTCGCGATGCCGCAGCCGGTTTTCGATTTCGAATATGCCGCGACTGTCCGCGAGAAATGTCGCCATAGCGCGGTCGGTGCTCGCGCGATGGTCGGGATGCAGAACGCTCATGTAAGCTTCATAGTCGAGACGCGCCTGCGGCGTCTCGAAGCCGAGCCATTCGTAGATATTCGAAAAGCGCGCAAAGCCCCGCTTGTAGTCGCCTTCAGGCATATCGATTTCCCACACGCCCACATTCGACCCGTACATCGCCATTTCGAGCCGTGCATTCGTCTCGCGCAGAATCTCGGCTTCCTCGGCGCGGCGCTTTTGTGTCACGTCGCGAAACACAATGACGACGCCGATGGTCTCGCCCCGTTCGTCGGTCATCGGCGTGCTGGTGCTTTCGACCGGTATTTCGCTGCCGCTGGGCGTAAGCAGAATGGCGCGGGCGGGCAGCCCGCTCTCGCGGTCATTGCGCAGCACCGCCGCCATCGGGTCCGCAATGGGGGCGCGCGTGAGTTCGTCGAGCAAGCGGAACATGCGGGCGAGCGGATGCCCGACGGCCTCTTCGCGACGCCACCCAATCAGCGCCTCGCCTGCGGGGTTGACGAAGGTCACGAGCCCCGCAGCGTCTGTTGCGATCACACCGTCGCCGATGCTCGAAAGCGTGACGGCGTAGCGCTGCTCGCTTTCACGCAAGCGCCGTTCGGCGCGGTACTTATAGAGCGCCATCTCCACGACGGTGCGCAACTGAATGTCGTCAAATGGCTTGAGCACGTAGCCAAACGGCTCCGCCTTGGTGGCGCGCTGAACGGTTTCGTCGTCGGCATAGGCGGTGAGAAAAACAATCGGCACGTCGCACAGTTCGCGAATCTGGTGCGCGGCGTCGATGCCGTCGAGTTTTCCTTCGAGCCGCACATCCATGAGCACCAGTTCGGGCGTGAGGCCGTTCTGCGCCTGCGAAACGAGCGCAACCGCTTCCTCGCCGCTCACCGCGCTGCCGATCACGCGGTAGCCGCTGCGGGTCAATTGTTGCGCGATATCTCGCGCGACAATCCGGTCATCCTCGACGATCAAGATTCGTGCGGTCATGGCGAGTGTCGATCAGGGTTCGGCGGCGTCGAAATGAATCGTGAATGTGGTTCCCTGTTGCTGGCTGACGTCCACGCTGCCGCGCAATTGCAGCACAAGATCGTGCACGAGCCGCAGGCCGAGCGTTTCGTCGCGCTCGAAAGAGAATTCCGGCGCGAGCCCCACACCGTCGTCTGCAACCCGCAACTCGCAGCGATGACCGTCCAGCGCGCGCAGGCCGATGTTCAGCACGCCGCCGCGCTGATCGGGGAAAGCATGCTTGAGCGCATTGGAGACGAGTTCGTTGATGATGAGACCGCACGAGACTGCTCGATTCATGTCGAGCTGGACGTCGTCGACGGCGATCTGCATGTCGACGCCCAGCCGTCCCATGTCGTAGACACGCGCAAGATGCCCGCACAGCGTTTTCACGTGGACCGTCATGGGAATGCGTGCGAAGTTGCCCGCGCGGTACAGGTTTTCGTGAACCATGGCCATCGAGCGCACGCGATTGCGGCTGTCCGCGAACAGCTCTGCGACGGCTTTGTCCTCGACGCGTTCTGCCTGCAGGTTCAGCAGGCTGCTAATGAGCTGCAGGTTGTTTTTGACGCGATGATGCACTTCGTGCAGCAGTGCATCCTTTTCCGCGAGCAACGTTTGCTTCTCTTCGAGCGAAGCGTTTTCGAGCGAGATCGCCGCTTGCGAGGCAAGCAGCCTGAGCACGGCCATCCTTGCCGGCGTGAAGGCGCCGGGCGCGAGCTCATTTTCCAGGTACAAAACGCCGATCAGTTTCGACTGCTTGACGAGCGGTAGAGAGAGCACCGAGCGCGAACGGTTGGCGACGAAATATTCATCGGCATAGAATGCTTCATCCGACGAAGCATCGTCGATCAGCACCTGGCGGTGCGTCCGTATGCTTTCATGAAGCACAGCCTCGGCCAGTTCCTGCGGAGAGACCGGCTTGCGCTCGATGCTCACATCCGTGCCCTGACGCGTCGCTACGGCCACGGCATCGATCCACAGCTTTTCCTCGCGCGGCACAACGAGCAGGGCGCGCCGTGCCCCGGCGTGTTCGAGCATGATGGTCATCAGCGTATGGATCAGGCGTCCGGGAACGAGTTCGGCCGAGATCGCCTGAGACGCCTTCATGACCGTATCGACATCGATGTGGCCTGCTACGTTGTCCGGAGTCGGTCCGTATGCCGCCTGCTCTCGAAGCAGTTCGGGATAGCGCCTGTCGAGTTCCTTTACCCTCGCAATCGCACCCCATCGCAGCCAGCCGAGTCGTGCATTGCGCAGATACATACCGGCAATGGTCGTGAAACCGTGTTCCAGATAGAACATCGCGGCAATGTCCTGTGCGAGCGCTTCGTTGTGGACGAAACCATATTCGCGTGCGAGCCGGATGGCCTCTTCGTAGCAGCCCATTGCATCGAAATCGCGGCCGCGAAGGCGGGCGATTTCGCCGCGCACCAAGGCCGCGCGGCTACCGAAATTGCTCGGGCAATGCGTGGCCCACAGTTCGAGCTGACGGTGGTGTGCCGCAAGTTTCTCCAGGTTCTCCGCTTTCTCATCGCTTGGTGCCTCGGCGTGCCAGCGTGCGCGCGTGAGCGCGGCGAAGAACTGGAATTCGGCCATTTCGAAGTGTCCGGAGGACGTCCACAGGAGCGGTGCCGCCTTGGTCCCGGCATCCATCGCACTCCTGATGTCGCCGGCCAGATAGCCGGCCTGCTGTTTGCGTATCCAGTACCAGCAGGCGGCGATCGCGAGGCTCGGGTCGCTTTCAAGGCGCCGTTCGAATGCATCGTCGCAGAATGGGCCATGTTCGTCGCCAGGATCGGCCGTGCCGGCGCGCAGCGAACGGATCAAGGCTAGCTGCGCCGTGATGATATCGACGATCAGGCCGAACTTCGCCGCCTGGACAATCTGCAGACGGCGTATCGCCTCCTGTTCCACTTCGCCGAGCGACTCTCCGGCGGCGAGCAGCGTGGTGACCGTGCAGCAGCTGCTAAAGCCGATATAGGTCAGGTCGCCGGCTTCGCTCGCGGCTTCGAATGCGAGACGCAGCAGCGGAATGCCCGTGCGGATGGGCTTGGTCCATGGCGTGACGTGATAGGCGAAACACATGTAAACGCGCGCCTTGAATCTGTCGAGCCCGCGCTTGTCGACGAGCGCGAGCCCGAGCTGACCAAAGCGGTAGCCGGCGTCGTAATCGTCGAATAACGGTCCCGCAACCATGCCGAGATAGGCATAGCCAAGCGATGAAGCGTCGCTGTTGCCATGTGCGAGGCTCAAATTCGCCATTCGGCAAAGTACGAGGCAGACGAGATTTTCGTCGCTAAAGAATGCCGGCGGCAAGACGGCGGTAAGCACGTTCATCGTCGCGGTCATCTCCGTGTCCCCGAGCAACGGTAGATCGACGAGTGCTTCGATCGGTGCGTTGGCGATGCCGTCGAGGAGCCGGTCGTATTCCTCGCGCGCGGCGCTGCGACCGGGATGGGCGACCCAGTCGATACCGACATGCCGCAAATAGCTCAGGCAGGTTTCGACAGCCACATTGACCTGATCGAGCGCGGTATAGAGCGTGATGCGCAGGAACGTGATGGTCGCACGGTCGCATAAGGTGCGAGCGCGCTGATCGAGCATCGAGAGCCGCTCCTTGCTGTTCTCCGTGGCGCCGGTCAGGAATTCGCATTCGGCGCGCTGCGTTTCCAGCAGAAACTTTCGCGCGTAGTGATGATCCCATTCGTCTTCGCCAAGCAATTCGCTGCCGACGGAAAGGTAGATGAGCGCCGAGCCATACGCCGACGAGGCGCGAGCGCGCCGCCCGGCCTCGAGATTGAAATCAACGACCCGTTCACGCTCTTGCGATGTATCGATGAGCGCAAGCACGCGGTTGTACTGGTTGACGATTTCAAAGACGTCACGCTCCTCGTCGGTCGGCGCCTGCGCGGCGAGAATGCGGCCAATGCGCAAATGGGCGCGGGCGCGGTCGTGCTCGTGAATCAGATCGTAGGTCGCTTCGTGCACCCGGTCATGTACGAAAGCGAAACCATCGCGGCGGCGATAAAGCAAACCCGCTTCCACGCCGCCGGCGAGTGTCGCTTCCACATCGGACTCGGTCATGCCGCTGATGCGCGCGAGCAGCAGGGAACTCGCGCGGCCGCCCAGGCAGGCGAACTGCGTGAGCAGTTCCTGGGTTGGCGCCGTCAGTCGTTCGATCTTTTCCACCATGAGATCCACGATGCTTTGCGCGAAGCTGGCCGCGCGCAATTGATCGCTGTCCCAAAGCCATAGGCGGCGTTCGCGATCGAACACGAGATGATGCTCGTCGCTCAGGAACTTCAGGAACTGCACGACATAGAACGGGTTGCCTCCCGTTCGTTCGAAGACCAGTTTGCTCAAGTCGCGCAATTCGGCGCGTGTGGTTTTGAGCGCGTCGCCGATGAGCCGCGAAACATCGTCGAATTGCAGCGGCGCGAGCATGATTTCATCGACGTGCGTGCCGGTCTGCCGGATGGAATCGATCGACTGTCTCAGCGGATGCGTCAATCCCACCTCGTTGTCCCGATAGGCGCCGACCAGGAGCACATTTCGTACGTCGGACTGACATAGTCGTTCGAGCAGGGCGAGCGTACCGGCATCGCTCCACTGCAGGTCGTCGAGAAACAGCACGAGTGGCCGCCCTTCGTGCGGAAACGCGCCGATGAAGCGCGTAAATACGGCGAGAAAGCGCGTACGCGCGTCCTGGGGCGGAAGCGCCTGAACCGGCGCCTGCGGCCCGATGATCTGTTCGAGTTCGGGAATCAGGCTGGTCATGAGCACGCCATTTGCGCCGAGCGCTTCGACGAGGCGCGCGCGCAGGCCTTCGCGCGCGGCAGGACTGCCGTCGATCACCTGCCGGATCAGGTCCTGGAACGCTTGCGCGAGCGTGGCGTAGGGGATATCGCGCTTGTAGCGCTCGAATTTGCCGGACGCGAACCACCCTCGAGAGCTAGATGCCGATGTCACGCGCAGGCTGTTGACGAGCGTCGACTTGCCGATTCCCGAATAGCCGGAAACGAGCGCAAGCACGATCTCCTTGTGTCGCACGACGCGGCTCAATGCCGCTTCGAGCATTTCGACCTGCTTTTCGCGGCCGTAAAGCCGAAACGGATATTGCAGTTGGTCGGGCGAATCGGCCACGCCCAGTTCGAACGATTCGATGCGGCCTGATTGGCGCCAGGCGTCGAGGCAGCATCGCAAATCGTGCGCAAGCCCTTCTGCGGTCTGATAACGCTGTGCGGCGTCCTTGGCCAGCAAGCGCGCAATGATCTCGCTTACCGGGTCGGGCGCAGCGGCGCCTATGCACTCGGAAACCGGTATGGGCATTTGCGCGGTGTGGCAATGCAGCCATTCCGAAGGCGAACTCGCGTGATAGGGCAATTGACCCGTGAGCATTTCATAGAGGACAACGCCGAGCGAATAAAGATCGGCGCGCGAGTCGGACCATCGGTTCATCAGGCCCGTGCGTTCGGGAGAAAGATAGGCGAGCGCTTCGCTCGCGAGCATGGGCAGATTGCGTACGGGGCGCTCCCGCGGCTCCGATGAAACGAGGCCAAGACCGGTGAAGGTGACTTCTTGTGTCTGCTCATCGAGAAGAATGTTGCCCGGCCTGATGTCGTTGTGCGTGAGCCCACGGTCGTGCAGCGTGCAGAGCGCCGCTGCGAGGCTCGTCGCGACGGTCAGAAAACGTTCGAGCGGGAACGGGCCTTTGAGCGCGGTGCGCAATGGTATGCCGCCGGGATCTTCTAGCACGAGCGTTACACTGCCGTGGTCTTGCAGCAGCGAATGCGGCATGGCAACACGCGCGTCCTGGAGCGCGGCGCGCATCCGGTAGGCGCGTTCGAGACGTTCCTGGCTTTCGGGCAGCGGCCGGTAGGCGGACAACGTAACGGTCAGCCAGCTCTGGCTTTCCCCATGGCTGCGCAGGCGCGACAGGACGAACTGGCCGTCGTCGCTCAAGTTCGTTCGATCGTAGTCCGTCAGCCTCATGGTTGCGCCCTCGCGAGAGACGCCTCGATTCAAGGATTGGCCGTCAGCATGTAACCCGCATTGCGGACCGTTCGGAGCATGGACCGCTCAAACCCGGTGTCGATCTTCTGGCGCAGTTTGCTCACGTGCACGTCGATGACGTTGGTTTGCGGATCGAAGTGGTATTCCCAGATGTTTTCGAGCAGCATCGTGCGCGTCACGACCTGCTCGGCATGGCGCATCAAATACTCGAGCAGCTTGAACTCGCGAGGCTTGAGGAGGAGGAGCACCTTGCCGTCGCGCGTGACCTTGCGCGAGAGAAGGTCCATGCATAGTTCCCCAACTTTCAGGGTCGTATCATAGTGATTGTCCTGGCTGCGCCGCGCCAACGCCTCCAGCCGCGCCAGGACTTCGCCAAAGGAAAACGGTTTCACAACGTAATCGTCGCCGCCCGCCTTCAGGCCGCGAATGCGTTCGTCGACTTCGTCGAGTGCGCTCAGGATTAGCACCGGGACCTTGTTGCCCGATGCGCGAAGCGCCGCAACGATGCCAAGCCCGTCGATTCCGCCCGGAAGCATGCGGTCGAGAATGATTGCATCGTAAGCTTCCCCGATTGCGAGCGCCATGCCATCGCGGCCATTGTCCGCCCAGTCGACGACGTGGCCGGTTTCGTGCAAGCCCTTCTTCAGGAAGCCTGCCACCTGCTGATTGTCTTCGACCAGGAGAATTTTCATGTCTATCACTCGCGGTCAGTACAACGAGCGCCAGACGTGCGCTGTCACACAGACCACTGAAGCACGCCGGGCGGGCGCCCAGGATCCTGCCGCTTCGACCACTTATTATCGCGCGGACCACGCGGGCGGCGCTTCAATGGCAGATTAAATTTTTTTAACGTAAGCGGCGCGCCGGACCGAACTGGCGCGGCTACTGGCATGGGCAAAGGTTGAGATGTCGCCTTAAATAAGGTTAACGTTTCGGTCACCTTCTGCATAGCTACAACGGCCTAACATGGCAGCGTGATTTTTCCGTGTAGCGCCATGAGCAAGATCGTCCCTACGTGCCAGGCAGAGGAAGCAGCGGGCGCGCCTTCAAAATGGAGTGCGCTTTGCGTTCAACCTGCTTTCGATATCCTAACGAACGACGACGCGACGAGCGGGCTCTCGCGTGCGGAGGCGAATACGCGCCATGAGGCAACCCGGGGGAGCGCGGTATTCGATTCGGTATTTGAATTCGGCCGGTTTACTTTCATGCCCGCGCGGCGGCTGCTGCTCGACGGCGAATCGCGCGTGCGGATTGGAAGCCGTGCTCTCGAGCTATTGGCGGTGCTGGTGGAACGTGCTGGGGAAGTGGTGACGAGGCACGAGTTGATGAGCCGCGCCTGGCCAAAATCCGTTGTGGACGAGAGCAATCTCAAGGTTCAAATCGCTGCGTTGCGCAAGGCGCTCGGAGAAACGAGCCTCGGTGAACGCTATCTGGCGACGGTTGTGGGGCAGGGCTATCGGTTTGTGGCGCCGGTCAACGCGAGGGCGCTCCTCGCGGACAATGCGCGGCCCCGCGAACGCCCGGACGCCACGCACAACGTGCCCGCGGGCCTCATGCGGCTGGTCGGCCGCTCTGCGGACATCGATGCCATTCTCGCGCGGCTGCCGTGCACACGCATCATGACGGTCACGGGCGCGGGCGGCGCCGGCAAGACAAGTATCGCGCTGGCGGTCGCCCGATCGATCGTCGAAACGTCCCGCTACGACGTATGGTGGGTAGACCTTTCCATGCTTTCGGACCCGCGCCTCGTGCCGTGCGCGATCGCAACCGCGGTTGGCTTGACCACGCGTTCAAGCGATATCACCTCGGCGCTCGCGACGTACTTTTGCTCGCGCAGCCACCGGCAGTGGCTCCTGCTCGACAATTGCGAACACGTCGTCGAAGCGGCGTCGGCCATCGCTGGGCGCCTGGTCTTGGCTGCGCCGCGCTTGCAGATTCTTGCCACGAGCCGCGAACCGCTTCGTGCGACCGGAGAAAATGTGTACAGGCTCGCGCCGCTCGGGAGTCCGGTCGAATCAGCTGGGCTCAGCGCGAGCGAAGCGCTCCAGTACCCGGCGATCCAGCTCTTCGCGGAGCGAGCGGCGGCTCGATGTAGCGACTTCGCGCTGTGTGACGACAACGCCCCCATGGTCGCGGAAATCTGCCGTCGGCTCGATGGCATTCCGCTGGCGATTGGACTGGCGGCGGCGCGTCTCGACGCATTTTGTGTACGCGAGCTTTTGGCCCAGCTCGACGACCGTTTCATCGCGCTCGGAAGCGGTCAGCGCACGGGAGCGCAGCGGCACAGGAGCTTGCTGGCGACGCTCGACTGGAGCCATCAATTGCTGACTGAAGTCGAGCGTCTCGTCTTGCGCCGCCTCGGCGTGTTCGCTGACGCGTTTTGCCTGGATTCAGCCATTACCATAGCGGCCGACGAAGAACCTCGGGCGGCTCGAATCAGCGACGCGCTGTCGAGCCTGGTTGAGAAGTCATGGGTAACGGTCGAAAAGGACGGCGACAACATACGCTACCGGCTACTGGAGACGACGCGCCACTACGCACGCCGAAAGCTCGCCGAGGCAGGTGAACTCGACCTGGTAGCCCGCCGACGGTAGTTGGGGCGAAAATGAACGTGCTGCTTGCAGTAGACAATGTTCGCATTGCCCGCCAGTTCGAGGCTGGGCTGCTCAAGGCGGGCCACTGCGTGGAATTCGCCGAAACCGGGCGCAAGCGAATCTTCCTCGCTGCGATTGAAACCTACGATGCGATCATATGGAACCGGAACCTGCCCGGCAGGATGGCCGGAATCGGTGTTGTCTCGACGCTGCGTAGTTCGAGCAACGCGATACCGATTCTTCTTATCAGCGAGCCGGCGTCCACAAGCGAGCGCGCACGAGATCTAACCGAAGGCGCGGCCGATCGCGACGACGATCCAGCGCAGTTTGCGGAATTGCTCGCGTGGCTGGATGTATTGATCGGGCCGCCACGCGGCTGTACACCTGACGCCGGGCGACACTATGAGAGCTTGCGCTCCGGGAATCGAGAGAGCATACGCGCGCAATCGCGGCTGGAGGAGATCGAATCAACTCTCGATCAAGTGCAAAGACTGAGCGAGACGGAAAGTTGGCGGTGGAATATTGAAACTGGCGAGATAAGTCCGGCCCTGAAAATCGGGGCGCTGTTCAGACTCCTCGCAGAAGGGTCGCCAAAACAAACGATAAGCGACTTGCTCGACGCCATGCATTCAGACGACAGGACACGCGTTTCAGCGGTGATTTCAGAGGCGATAGAGGAACGACAGGATTTCGAGGTGCAATTCAGAATCGTTGACGAGGATGCAATACGATACTTTCGTACTGTCGGAGAGGGGCGAACAAGCGAAAACGGTGACCCGTACTACCTGTGTAGCAGCATGGACGTGACCGGGCGAGAGAGGCGCAAGGAGGCGTTGCGCCGCGCCGAAGCGGAGATTGCGCATCTGGCCAGGGTGCATGCGCTCGGAAAGCTTACGTCGTCCATCGTGCATGAAGTGAATCAGCCGCTTTCCGCCATCGTGACCTACGGTACGGCCGCATTGCATTGGCTACACCGCGATCAGCCGGATGTCGATGAGGCAAGCATCGCAATCAACAGAATCATCCGCGACGCAACTCGCGCCAGGGACGTCATTACGCGAATACGCCGGCTATCGAAGAACGGACTGCCGCAGAAGGCCCGATTTTCGATTGCGGAAATTATCGAAGAGACGTTGACGTTGCTCGCCCACGACCTTCACACGAGACACATAACGGTCGAATACGCCGTCTCGCACGGACTACCAGAGGTCTCGGGCGATCGCGTCCAGATCCAGCAAGTCCTCATCAATCTCATTCTGAATGCCATAGAGTCACTCGATGCGGTGCATTCGCAGATCCGGGAGATCACCGTTTCGGCAGAGGCGGTGAACGCTGGTCAACTGCGCGTGGTCGTGCGTGATAACGGGCCAGGCGTTGCCCCCGACGCCAGAGAGCGCCTGTTCGAGCCATTCTTTTCGACCAAAGACGAGGGCCTTGGCATGGGTCTTTCGATCTGCCGCTCGATCATTCAGGCGCACAACGGCGCTCTGGCCTTGTTGCCGATTGAAGAGGCCGGCGCGGCATTCGAATTCGTGCTGCCTGTCACGCGAACCGCTTGAACGCGGGGTGTATGGGGCGCGTACGTCGCTGCGCGTGGGCCGCCCCGTCTTCGCAAGTCGCTTTCCTCGGGCGCTTGCGCATTTCCCAGTGCGCTTTGGAAAGCGCCTGGAACGCGCTAGACGTAACATGATCTGGGCCGGGAGCGCGGCGCGCCAAAGCCTACGCGAATGCGTGAATTTGAACGGCACGTGAGAAAGTTGCGCGTTCAACGTTATCCTGGAGGCGGCGATGAAGAGTGACGTGGCGGCACTGGAGGATGCATCGGTATCGCGCAACCCGGCAACGGGCGAGGTCATCATGACCTACCCGCTTCAGCGGCCTGACGACATCGAACAGATGCTTGCGCAAAACGCGGCTGCTGCGAGAAACTGGGGCGCCACGCCGATGACGGAACGCGTCAATTGCTACCGGCGGCTCGCATCGACGCTGCGTGAAAGACTCGAGCCGCTGGCGCTGCTGGCGACGAGCGAGATGGGCAAGACGATCGCCGCCGCGCGTGCCGAGGTCGAAAAGTGCGCGGCGGCGGTGGACTGGTTCAGCGAACACGGCCCCGCGATTCTGGCCGACGAGCCCGCGCCCGTGGATAACGGCGATCGCGTGTACGTGTCCTTTCTGCCAATCGGCACAGTACTCGGCGTGATGCCGTGGAACTTCCCGTACTGGCAGGTCATGCGCGCAGCAGGGCCTGTCATGCTGTCGGGCAACGGGTTTATCCTGAAGCACGCACCGAACGTCATGGGCTGCGCGTACGCGCTGCAGGAAGCCTTCGAGGCGAGCGGATTTCCGAAGGGGGCATTCGGAATTCTGCACGTCGGCAACGAAATGGTGGCGCGGGTCATCGAAGATCCACGCACCTCGGCCGTCACGGTAACGGGCAGCATGCGGGCAGGATCGGCGGTGGCGTCGGTCGCGGGCAAGGCGCTCAAGAGGAGCCTCCTCGAACTCGGTGGTGCCGATGCGTTCATCGTGCTCGCGGACGCCGATCTCGACCGCGCAGTGGAGGTCGGCATCGAGGCGCGTTTTCAGAATGCGGGGCAGGTGTGCCTTGCCGCGAAGCGCTTTATTCTGGAGCGGCCGATTGCGGAAGAATTCACGCATAAATACGTCGCCGCTGCGTCGAAAGTCAAAGCCGGTAATCCACTCGATGTCGCCACAACGATCGGACCGATCGCGCGCAGCGATCTTCGTGACGGCGTGCATGAGCAGGTCGTCAGAACGATAGCGAGCGGAGCGAAAGTGCTTCTTGGCGGCAAGATGATCGAAGGCCCGGGCTTTTTCTACGAGCCCACGGTGCTGGGTGATGTCGCGCCGGGAATGGCCGCGTTCGACGAGGAGATTTTCGGACCCGTCGCCGCGCTCACGGTGGCGGACGATCTGGAGGACGCGATCCGTCTTGCCAATATGAGCGACTACGGACTGAGCGGCAATCTGTGGACTTCGGACACTGCGAAGGCGAGCGAGATCGCGAGACGGCTCGAAACCGGTGGCGTGTTCGTGAACGGGTTCAGCGCTTCGAATCCGCGCCTTCCGGTGGGGGGCGTGAAAAAAAGCGGGTATGGTCGGGAGCTCTCGCATTTCGGTCTGCGCGAATTCGTCAATGCGCAGGGCGTCTGGGTCAAGAAGGTGCCGTGACAGCGGATGCCGATTCGCCGGTTGCGAGAAAGAATCTGTTCCCACGATACTCTGGGGACAAAATGCGTGCGTTGCCGAAAGAACGATAACGTTTGCCTCGATAGCATGATGGTGTGTTGATCGCTCCATCCATCGTCCTGAAGAAGAGAAGGGGGAAATCGTGGCTACATCAAGCGCAAACCATTCGTCAGATCGCCGGTACGTGTTGACTGCGGGAGCGGGCGCGGCGGTCGCGGCAATCGCGGCACCGGCCGTTGCCATGGCGGAAGCGACCGTTGGCAGCGGGCACACTCGCACCGCTTCCCGCCACGACGCCGATTCGGTCCTGGCCAAAGACGGCACGCGAATCTTCTTCAAGGATTGGGGCAGCGGCAAGCCCGTGGTGCTTTCGCACGGCTGGCCGCTCGATGCGGACGCATGGGATGCCCAGATGCTGTTCCTCGTGCAGAACGGCTACCGGGTGGTCGCGCACGATCGACGCGGACACGGGCGCTCTGGCCAGTCTTCGTCGGGCAACGACGTGGACACCTACGCGGACGATCTCGCAACCGTGATCAACGCACTCGATCTGAAGGGGGCGACGCTCGTCGGCCACTCGATGGGCGGCGGCGAGGTCGCACGCTATGTCGGGCGCCACGGAACGTCGCGGGTTGCCAAGGCCGTTCTGATTAGCGCCGTCGTGCCATTCATGGTCAAGACCGACAACAATCCGGACGGCTTGCCTGAGTCCGCGTTCGACGGTATCCGCAAGAACCTGACAGGCAACCGGTCCGTGTTCTACAAGAACCTGGCTCTGCCTTTTTACGGCTTCAACCGGCCCAATGCAAAGGTCGAGCAAGGCACCATCGACGAATTCTGGCGGGAGGCGATGGGCGGGTCCATCCTGGCACAGTATCAGTGCGTCAAGCAGTTCGAGGTGGACTACACCGGAGACCTGAAGAAGTTCGATGTGCCGACGCTGGTCCTTCACGGTGACGACGATCAACTCGTGCCGGTCGACGTTGCAGCGCGGATGACGGCAAAAATCGTGAAGAATGCGACCCTGAAGGTTTATCCGGGTGGGCCTCACGGCATGTGCACGACGGATGCCGACAAGGTCAATGCCGATCTGCTCGCCTTTTTGCAAGGTTGATCCACGTTTTCGTGGATTATGCGAATGCGTTGCGTGACGCATTCGCAATTCCTGCTGGGTGAGCGTAAGAGGGAATAGCGTGCGGCGTCGATCCGCGTCGCAACTCGACACCACCCAAAGGCGTTGTAAAAAAGGATGCCTGATTTAGAGTGTCTATCCCATCAAATCGTGCAATGAACGGTTCGGATCTTTCCGCTCTCTCGCTGTTTGCCCGTGTTGCCGAGCAACAAAGCTTTAGCGCCGCCGCGCAGCCACTCGGTATCTCCAACTCCGTCGCAAGCTACACGATCCGGCGGCTGGAGGATCAACTCGGCACGAAGCTCTTCAATCGCACCACGCGGAGCGTCAGCCTGACCGAAGCGGGTAGCGAATTTCTGAAGCGAATCCAGCCGTTGATGGAGCAACTCGATCTCGCATTCAACGAGGTTGGCCGCGCATCCAGCGGCACGATGGGCACGCTGCGGCTGAACGTGCTGCGAGCGTCGATTGCGCTGGTCATCGCTCCGGTGCTAAAGGAATTCCTGAATGTCTGGCCGGCTCGTGAATGTGCTGGACGAATGGATTCCGCGCGGTGCGCTATACCTCTACTACTACAATCCAACCGGCTTGCCGCGCAAGCTGAGGGTCTTCATCGACTTCGTACGTGAGCGGCTGAAATAAGGCCATGCAAAGGGCGCGCATTGCGCCAATTGCATCCTGCGTCCGCGTTGCCCGATTTTTCCGTCGATCGTTCTCGACAATCCCCAGCCCATTGCGAAAGACGGCCGAGGCATTCCAACCTGACAGTCCCGCTATTGCCCACTGCACCTCGAGCGGCGCACTATGCTAATTCATCGCATAGCGCATTTGGATTGTGCGGCTTTTTGATGAGCAAGCGAACTCCTATACTGCGACGCTATGCCGGAGTGAAACAGCATCCGGCGCGAGGAATTAGCGGCTTGCATGCCCCGAAAGCCCTGTCTTGTCACCATGCAGTAGCACGTCTATTTAGGGATCTACCATGTCATCATTAAACACCCCCGTCTGGTTTATCACAGGTTGTTCGACTGGCCTTGGACGCGCGCTCGCCACGCTGATCGTCAAGCGAGGCTGGCGAGCCGTTGTCACGGCGCGCGACGTCTCGAGCGTGGCCGACATCGTGAGCGGCGCGGAGGACCGTGCCCTGGCGCTTGCGCTCGATGTCACGAAGCCGGCCGAGATCGAAGCGGCTGTCGCGGCAACGCGCGAAAAATTTGGCCGTATCGACGTGCTCGTGAACAATGCCGGCTACGGCTATCAGAGCACGGCGGAGGAAGGCGTGGAAGCCGAGATTCGCGCACAATTCGACGCCAACGTATTCGGCCTCTTTGCGATGACCCGCGCCGTGCTGCCGCTCATGCGCGCGCAACGCAGCGGCAACATCATCAACATCAGCTCGGTGGCCGGCCTGATCGGCTTTCCGGGCTCGGGCTACTACGCTGCCTCCAAGCACGCGGTGGAGGGCTGGTCGGACTCGCTGCGCGCTGAACTGGAGCCGCTTGGCATTGGCGTGACGTGCGTGGAGCCCGGTCCGTTCCGCACTGACTGGGCAGGCCGCTCGCTGCGCCAGACGCTCACCCAGATCGACGATTACGCGGAAACTGCCGGCAAGCGCCACACCGGCACAAAGCAGACGAGCGGCACGCAACCGGGCGACCCGGCGGGGGCCGGCGAAGCGATGATCGCCATCGCGCGCAACACGGAGGCACCGCGTCATCTGGTGCTGGGCGCATGGGGCTTCAATACGGTCGTCGATTACCTGCAGAAGCTCACGAAGGATATCGAGAGCCAACGCGACCTGAGCCTCTCGGCCGACTTCGATAGCAATTGATGCATCATTGTTGACAGGGGCCGCCGCGAATCCGAAATCCGGGTTCGCGGCGGCCCTTGCCGCATTCCGGGGCACTGCATCGCCATTCCACGTTCACGGTCCGCTGCGCCAATCGACCTTGAATTCCAGTGCGTTTCAGGAAGATCGACGCGCGAAACCGTCCCATACTTTCCTCGACAGGGTGGATAGCGCCCTGATGTCGCGTCGCCAGACGCATCGAACAATGCGATATCGCATATCGTAACGTTGACTGGATTCGCGCATAAGGGGAAAGCAGATGAACCGCAGACAAATGATGCAATCGACGCTCCTCGCATCGCTTGCCGTGGGTGGCAGTTCCGCGTGGGTATCGGCCGAGGGCTCGGAGCAACCGGAGCCCGCCGCGGGCTTTCGTCAGGAAAGCGATAGCCTTGGCGTCGTCAATGTACCGGCAGACAAACTGTGGGGCGCGCAAACCCAACGCTCGCTCCAGCATTTCAGCATCGGCGATGATCTGATACCGCGTGAAATGATCATCACCTACGCGATTCTGAAAAAGGCGGCGGCCAACGTCAATTTCAATGAGCAGCGCCTTGGCGCGCTTCAGCATGATCTCATCGTCAAGGTGTGTGACGAGATACTCGCCGGCCAGCATCACGACATGTTTCCGCTGCACGTATGGATGACCGGCAGCGGTACGCAGTTCAACATGAACGTCAATGAGGTGATATCGAATCGCTGCTGTCAACTTGCGGGCACACCGCTCGGCAGCAAGACACCCGTGCACCCGAACGATCACGTGAACATGTCGCAATCGTCGAACGATTCGTTTCCGAGCGCCATGTACATGGCAGCGGCAATCAACGTCAAGGAGCGGCTCGCGCCGACGGTCACCGCCTTGCGCGACGCGATTGGTGTGAAAGCGGTTGCCTGGAAGGACGTCGTCAAGATTGGGCGGACTCATATGCAGGACGCGACTCCGATCACGCTGGGTCAGGAGTGGTCCGGCTACGAGGGCATGCTCACCGACAACCTGGAGCGGCTCGACGATGCGCTAAAGGGCGTCTATCGCCTTGCGCTCGGCGGCACGGCCGTTGGTACGGGCCTGAATTCCACGCCGGAATTCGCGGGCGCAGCCGCTGCCGAGATTGCCCGCTTGACGAATCTTCCGTTCGTCACAGCCCCGAACAAGTTCACCGTGCAAGGCGCGCACGATGCGCTCATCCATCTATCGGGCACGATGCGCACGCTCGCATGCTCCCTCTACAAGATCGCCAACGACATTCGGCTGATGTCGTGCGGGCCGCGCGCCGGCTTCGCAGAACTGATCATTCCCGAAAACGAGCCAGGCTCGTCGATCATGCCGGGCAAGGTCAACCCTACGCAGGCCGAGGCGCTCGCGATGGTCGCTACGCAAGTGATTGGCGACGATGTGGCAACGGGTATCGGCGGCGCAAGCGGCTATCTGGAGATGAACGTCTACAAGCCGCTGATCATCTTCGACATCATGCATTCCATCGCTATCGTGAGCGATTCATGCACGAACTTCCGGAAGTTTCTGGTGGAAGGCACGAAGCCGAACCTGAAGAAAATCCAGGAAGATGTCGACCGTTCGCTGATGCTCGTGACGGCGCTTTCGCCGGTTATCGGCTATGACAAGTCGTCGAAGATCGCACATTATGCGTACGATAACGATCTCACGCTCAAGCAGGCAGCCTTGAAACTCGGCTATGTGACCGAAGCACAGTTCGATGAAATCGTCGACCCGAAGAAGATGGTCAAGCCGTACGTTGCCCATCGATAGATTGCCGATCGCGGGTAAAGTCTGCTGGATCCACACGCCGCCTGGCAGTTGCAGGCGCGGATCGCCCAGATTTCCGTGCTACGCTAAGCGCGCCAGGCTGTGGCTTCTCGACGATGGGCGCAAAGTCAACGCTTCGCTTCGAAGGCGTTGGGCCATCCAGTTCAACGTCTGCGCAAAGCGAAGGTGTCATGTTCAACGTTGCCAAGCTGGTATCGATAGTCAGTCGCCGGACTTTCAGGGCGGAAGGTCATGTCTTTGCCGTCACGCCCGAGCGCGTTGCGATCGCGGAGGGCGTGCGTGCCGCCCTGGCGATGGCGCCGATGCTGGCCGCGGCAATGCTGCTGGCACGACCCGAGGTCGCGCTGGGCGCCGTTGCGGCTTTCTGGAATTGCCTGTGCGATCCCCAAGGGGAGAACGCCGTACGCCTCAAGGCGATGGGCACGTTCACGATCCTGGGGGGCATCGTCATGCCGCTCTCTGCCTACGCGGCGAGCTGGGGCTATATCGCGAGCCTCGTCACTCTGTTCGTCCTGGTCTTCCTCTGCGGACTCGCGCGATCCTACAAACCGGCTCTTGGCCCGATGCCCACCCAGGCAGGTCTGGTTGCCTCTCTCGCCGTCGTCATTGGGGTTGCGTTAAGCAGACCTTTGGCCGGGGCGCTCGAGCTGGCCGGATATTTCTTGCTTGGTTCCGCCTGGACCATGCTGTTCTGCGTCTTCCTCTGGCCCATTCCATTCCGGCAATCCGCCAATCTGATGCTATCGACGATCTTCGGAAGACTGGAGATCATGGCCGGCTTTTTGCTGGCGCTGGATCCCCTCCCAGGCACAAGTGTCACCGGCTGGGAGGAGTTCGATACGGTGCACCGCCGGGGCGTGCGGATGTCTATCGAACGGGGGAGGGCGTTGGCGGCGCTCGACACCAGCAATGGATCGCGGCTCGGGGCGTATATCGATACGGCGGCCAGAATCTTTTCCGCGTTGATTGCCATCGGTCATTCCCGGCGGATTTCCCAAGTGGCCCTCAGCGCGAAAGCGCGGTACCTGCTGCAAGGACTGCAGGAGGTCCTGCAGGGGGTCAGCGCCCATGCCCTGCTGGACCGTCCGCTTCCCGAAGCGCTGGTCATGCAGTCGAACGCCCTTGTGCGCCAGGTCGCCGGTCAGGACGATACGGCAGCACGTTCCGTGACGTTTGCGGCAAGTGCCATTGTCCGCCTCGCAGAAGGCGGCTTGGCTTCAGTCGTCGGCAGCAAGGAGTCCCCAGTCGCTGCAGCGAGTACCAGCCAGATCGTGGACTCGCTGGTTTGGCGCCACGCGCTAAGAGTTGCGATGGCAACCGTATTCGCCTTTGCCATTGGCACCTGGCTAAACGTCACGCTCGCCTATTGGGGCGCGCTCGCGGCAATCATCGTGACGCAACCGATTTCCGCCAACACATGGCTGCGCGTGTGGGAGAGAGCAATCGGCAGCCTCATCGGCGGACTGATTGCCGCGGCACTTCTGGCGACGCTGCCGACTCCGGGCGCAGTGCTCCTCGCCATCCTGCCGCTTGCCGCTGCGGCCATTGCCTCCAGGCTGGTGAGCTACGGCTTGTTCGTGGTCTTTCTCTGTCCCATGTTCATGCTGGTTTCCAACTTCATTCACCCGACTGGCGGTTTGATTGCTGCACGCTTTATCAATGAAATCATTGGCGCCTTCGTGGGCGTGGCGGCCAGCTTCGTCTTGTGGCCCGAGCGGAGCAGTGACACGCTTGCCGCCGCAGTTTCCACGGCGATATCTGCCAACATGCGCTTCGCGTCAGCCGCGCTCCGTCTGGACGGCGGCTCGGCAGCCACGCTTGACACCCTGCAACGAGATGCCGGACTCGCAAGCACTCGCCTGGAAGCTGCACGAGAGCGCATGCTCCTGGAGGGGCGTTGGCGATCAGCGTGGCTTGAACACCTGCGTGACGTCATCGTGGCCTTGCGCTCGGTTTGTGGTGCGGCCGCGGTGCTTGAGGTCCTGCGGGAAGGAGACCCAGGCGCGTTTGAGCGCCAAAGGGCTGACGGCTACGACGCGATGACCGTTCAGCTGCTGCACGCGCTGGCCTCTCGGACCACCTGGCAGTTACCGGCGGCTCAACTGGCCGGCGTCGCCGAAGACGACCTCGGGCAGGCGATCCGTAACCTTGTAAGTGCTTTCAATGCCTACGTTTCCAGATAGCCGAGATCGTGCATTTCGACAAAAAGCCTATTCTTTTCGTCATCGCTAATTTGTCGATCCACATAGAATTACAGGGCTTAAATCGAAGTAAAAGACGATGGCGACTGAAAAAAGGTGGTAACCATGGCAAAGCAGAATCTGACGTTTCTTCTGAACAAGAATCTCGACTTTCCCGTTACCGAAGAACCCTGGACAAGCCTGTTGTCAGAGGCAGGCGTGAACGCCGAGGTGACGACGGACATTCCGGAGATGAACCGGTTGCTCGAGGCGGGCAGCCCGAATATCGCATATGTTCCTGGGGCGGGCTTCTGCGTGATGATGAGAAAGGGCAATCCGCACTATCGCGGACTTGTCATCGCAACATCGAAGTTTTCCGGTCAACCCGCTCAACGCACGCTCCTTGTGGTTCGTCACGACGATCAGGCGAATAACCTCGACGACCTTGAAGGATCGACGTACGGATACCTGAACAGGTCCTGTTCTTCCAGTTTTTTTCCGCCCGCAATCATGTTGAATGAGAAAGGAAAAAAGCTTGAAACTTTCTTCGAACTCAAGCAGGTTTCGGGATGGCAGGACCGGGTCGACGCTGTTGTCGCGAAGTCCATTCGCGCCACGATGATTCTGGAAGACGTCTGGAAGATGACACCCGCGAATGTGCAGGTGACGAAGGTCATCGGCGCATATGATACTTGCGTACCCGCCGTCCTGATCGTGCGCAAGGATCTCAGTCCGGACGTCGCGACAACATTTCGAGAACATCTCTTGAGCTACATGCCGGACTGGAAAAACGTCTACGGGGCGTTTCGTCCATTTTACTTCGCCGATATCCAGACCTTTTACCACCAAATTTGCCAGCTGCCTGAAGATGAGGTTTGATTGGCCTAAAGTCGAGGCGGGTCCCTATCTCTTGAGTTCTCACACAAAAGAAGTGTTCGATAGCCTTCGGTTATGCGCTTCTAACCGTGATGCTCAAGCGCAAAGTCGAGCGAGAACTGCGCGGCCTCGACGCTGTTCAATAATTTCTTCGCTGCGCGTTGCCGATCGGGCGGCAGATCGAGCAGTTCTCCAACCAATGCATTCGTTGCGTCTTCGAGTTCGCTGTCCATCGCGAATTCAGTGGCAATACCCCAGTCATAGGCCTGCACCCCGCATATCAGTCGGGAGCGCATGACGATGTCCTTTGTACGCCCGGTACCTATCAAGCCATGAAGGCACGCCACGCTTTCGAAGCCGATGACTCGGCCCGTGTTTTACTCGGGGAGTCCGTAAGGTGTCGTTTCCGTGGCTAGCCGGAGGTCGCACGCGAGGGACAACTCGAACGCCGCGCCGAAGCAATAACCCCTGTTCGCGGCAACGACCGGCTTGCTGCAACGCGACGCTGAACTTAGAGCCCACGCAAGCCTCGACTCATGGTCTGATCCAGACGGGCCGTTCGGGTGGCAGCTTCGTTGAACTGGTCGACAGCCGTCGTATCGACGGACTCATTGCTATCAATACGCCGCGCTCCGATGACGTCCACCTCGCGCGTCTTGCGTCCGAAGGCTTTCCGCTCGTGGTCTTTGGATCGAAGCTCGCCGAACACGCAAACATCTATACCATCGACGTCGACATGCGCGAGGCGTCGCGCGTCGCGACGCGGCATCTTCTGGCGCTTGGGCATCGGAGAGTCGCCTATCTCGGGTTTGCGTCCGATGAGTACCACGGGGTCACGGAGCGCCTCTACGGCTATCGCGACGCCATGCGGGAATTCGGTCTCGGGGTGGAAGCCGAGCGTGTCGGATTCGCGAACTTCAATGCACAAAGCGGGTATGACGCCATGAGTGTGATGCTCGAGAACGGCCCTGCCTTCACCGCATTGTTTGCAGGAAACGACACCGTCGCATTCGGTGCGATGGCCGCATTGCGCAAGGCTGGCTTGCGCATCCCCGATGACGTCGCCATCGTCGGATATGACGATATTCCGCTGGCCGCTTTTGCGACGCCACCGCTGACGACGATGCGAACGTCGCCTTATGAGCAGGCTTGCGAGGCTTCTAACCTGCTAGTACGCCTTATGGCTGGCGAACGACCGGACGCGTTGCATTCGATGATGGCGGTCCCGCTTATCGTGCGCGAGTCTTGCGGCAGCACAATCAGACAGGCGTAGTTTCCGCGAAAAAAAGAGTAGTTGTAACGTGCCAGCGGGATTTGCGTTGCCCGCTGCACGAAAACAGGTTGCCCGCCCGATCTTCGCTGGTCTCCCAAGAGTATGACGCATCGCGCGAGAGCCTATTGGTATTCCTATGGTCAATTCGCGTACATACCAGATTTCGGATAACGAGTAAGAACGCGCTGGCTTGAAGTGGGGGGGCGAAGAGCGCGACGACACTTCCATGCCGATAGTCAGACGACTTATCGACCTCGAAATAGACAGTAATGTTTCTCACTGCCCAGCGCAAACTAATTCGATACAAAATGTTGTATTCGTCGTCCGATGTGGCATAGTGCGAAAAACTAACTTTTCAAAGGAAAACCACGAATGGCTACGCTCCAATCGATTCAGGCAAGAATCGCAAAGCTGCAGGCTCAAGCAGAATCGCTGGCGACAACGAAATCGTCGGGGGTACTCGAAAAGATTCGCGGCCTGATGGACAAGCATGCAGTGACGGTTGCTGACATTGAAGCATTTGTCGGCAAGCGGCGCGGCCGCAAACCGGGAACGACCGTTGCGGCGAAGCAGCGCTCGTCGGCAGCGAAATATCTCGATCCCAAAACGGGCGCAACCTGGACTGGCCATGGTCGTGCTCCCGCATGGATTGCAAATGCAAAGGACCGAAGCAAGTTCCTGATAGCTGGCGGGGCACCGAAATCGGCTGCTGCTGTGAAGACGCCTAACAGGTTGCTGAAGTACCGCTGAAACATGTCATCGCGCAGAGTTCGTGAAGCGTTGATAGATGAACCACCACTTACCCACTGGAGATCATGCGCGGCGCCGACACTTTCACCGAGAGTTTGTTTTCCGTGCGCAAGCTGGACGACTTCGTCCCCAAGTCGCATCCGTTGCGTTCGATCCGCGTAATGGCGAACGAAGCGCTGGCGAAGATGGATCGACTGTTCGCCGAGATGTACGAAGCGGACA